>NZ_AP027262.1:1062500-1662500 GCF_036322605.1 Erythrobacter sp. Dej080120_24 | reverse complement strand
GGGGAAAGCGTTTTTGGTCGCTTGCACCAGCGGGTGGCCTTCGATCCGCTCTCGCGCTTCCTTCGCCTCAGTCTCGGCGATTTCACGCAGGCTGGGGCTGGCATCGCCCTGCCCGCGTTCGACCAGCCAGCGCTTGCCTGTCAGCTTGAACAGCGCATCGCGTATATCGGGCGAGGGATCGTCGGGGAAATTGTCCGCCTGTTCGAAAACCAGCCGCTCCGGCGAAAGCGCGATCACCCGCACCCGGTCGCGCATCATCTGGGCGACGCGCAACTGGCCGGATGCATCGACCTGATCCACCAGCGCGCCCCATTCGAGCTGGGAATCGCTGGGGAATTGGGCAGACGGCGTCCCACCGGCACCGGCGCCCGCATCGGCAGCGGGAGCAGCAGGCGCTGCGGCAATCGCCCCGCCTTTCGCCAATTCCTCTATCCGCCTTGCCAGCTTGCCCGGATCGGGCATTTCGGCGGCGTGCAACACCCGCAACAGCGCCATTTGCAACGCCACCAGCGGATCGGGCGCCTGACGCACTTCCTCATGCCCCTTCAGCAGCAATTGCCACAGCCGGTGCAGTTCGGGCGCTCCCAGCTTCGCGGCGAATGCGGCAAGCGCGGTGCGCTCCTCCTCGCTTGGCGCATCGGGCTCTCCGCCGGAAACTTGCGCCACCGTGATCCGGTGCACCAGATCCATCAACGCCCGCATCAGCGCCAGCGGCTCGACGCCCAGCGCATATTGCTCCTCAATCCCGGCCAGCAGCGCCTTGGCGTCGCCTTCGAGGATATGGCCAAGCAGTCGGCGCTGCGCGCTTTTGTCGGCAAGGCCGAGCATGTCACGCACCCGCTCTGCCGTGACCTTGCCTTCGGAATCCATGTCGGCATGGGCAATCGCCTGATCGAGGATCGAAAGCCCGTCGCGCACCGAACCTTCGGCAGCGGCGGCGATGATGCGCAGCGCCTCCTCCTCGGCCTCGACCCCTTCGGCCTTGCAGACATTGCCGAAATGCCCGGCCAGCAAGTCTGCCGGGATGCGCCGGAGGTCAAACCGCTGCGTGCGGCTGAGCACTGTCACGGGCAGTTTCTCAACCTCGGTCGTGGCGAACAGGAACTTCACATGCGCGGGCGGCTCTTCCAGCGTCTTGAGCAGCGCGTTGAAGGCGTTGCGCGACAGCATGTGGACTTCGTCGATGATGTATATCTTGTAGCGCGCCGAAACCGCCGCGTAGCGCACCTGTTCGATGATCTCGCGCACGTCGTCGACCCCGGTGTGGCTGGCCGCGTCCATCTCGATCACGTCGATGTGCCGCCCTTCGGCGATGGCGCGGCACGGCTCGCACTGGCCGCAGGGATCAATCGTCGGTCCGCCCTGCCCGTCCGGCCCGATGCAGTTCAACGCCTTGGCGATCAGGCGCGCGGTCGATGTCTTGCCGACCCCGCGCACCCCCGTCATCAGAAACGCATGCGCCAGCCGGTCACGCTCGATCGCATTGGCGAGCGTGCGCACCATCGGTTCCTGCCCGATCAGCTGCGAAAAGGTCTGCGGGCGATATTTCCGCGCGAGCACGCGATAGGGCTGGCTTGCATCGGCAGCTGGCGGCGGCGCGGGTGGAGGCGGCGGTGCATCACCCATATCCGCCCCGCCAAACATGGAATTCTGCCCGGCAGCCTCAAGCTCGGCAGCCGTCGGGCCGCATTCTTCTTCGTGTTCGTCGAGGTCGGGATCGGAATCGTGCACGGCCGCAAGCTAGGCGCTGGTAGCAAGGATGTCGATTGCAAAGCACCCCGGTTTTGCACGATCCGCATTGTTATTGGACCACGCCGGGAATAGATCACCGCGATGAAAATCTCTTCCTTGATCGCGGCATCCCTGGCTCTTGGCATGGCGGCGCCGACCTTTGCTCAGCCAGTTGGCGACAGCACCTTTTCGACGGCATCGGACGCGTCGGTTTCCTTGGCTAACCTGTCAGCGCAACGGCTCGAACGGATGTGCTCGCCCAATGGCGCGATGCAGTATGCGTTTGGCGAAACGGGTGTTCCCGGCAGCACGAGGGTTGAGCAATTGATCACGCCCGGTCTGGCCATGCCGGACAGCTTCGCTCCGTTCGAGAACGCCAAGCCGATGTCGACAGCGTGGAGCAACCGACTGTTCCAGATGACTTATTCCTTCAAGCTCGCCGATGAGGAACTGGCGCAGGACATCATGTCGCAAATCGGCGAGGTTCTGGAGGAGGATGGCGGCTGGACCTATGTCCACCGCGACTACGACAACACACCGATGAGCATGATCAGCGCCGTGGGCTGGTTGAGCTTCGAAAAGACTGTCGAAGTCGGAGGCGAGCCGACACGGGTGTTTCTCGCCCTCGATCATGGCTTGGGCGAAGTCAGCCTGACCTGTTCGCGCGAAGATTTGACCCGCGCCCAGTTCGGGGAAGCGTTCGGCCGGTTGCCCGAAGGCACGCCGCGCCCAGCAATGCCACAGGTCGATATTCCCGCCTCCCTCAACGCCACGCGTTGCGCCGACGAGGCCGTCCTGTCCGAAATACGCGACCTGCTCGCCGAAGATCGGTTTTCCGACAGGTTCAGCGCCAAGATGCTGGAACGCACAAGCTATCGCGACCGGCTGACGACCTGGATGATCTGGAAGCTGGACCAATCGGGCAAGATCGAGACGATGGATATCGTTGGCCTTGTGATGGAGGCTTCGGGTTATGCCAGTCCCACCGGCAACCCGCTGGCTGCAATGGAAAAAGTGCTCGACATGATGCCGATCGTCAAACGGATGGGAGACGCAAGGACGGCGGACGATCCACAGGCGTTTTGCCTTGCCCTCGCCGATTTCCAGCTATGGGTTCGGGAGGTCGATGCGATCACGCTGAAGCAGACGGAAGCCGCGCATGCGGCGTTGGAAGCCAAGGCCCGCGAGCTTGGCGTATCGCTTGACTGAACTGAATGGAAAAGGAGCCGAGCGACCCGCCGCAATTCACCTGGGCTGCTTCCTTCCGGACCTGACCCGGTGAGCGAACGCAAACGTCCACCCGACTCCCGAAGCCCCATATGACGGCCGGCGCGAAATTTTCAACCTGCTTTGCGCTCAAAGCGTGCTAATTCCGCAGATGCGGGCAACCAATCGTGACTTCAGCCGGAGTTAATGCGGCGAGGCCGATTTAGCATCTCGGGTCCGCTGGAGGGGTAATAATATGAAGAAGCCAATTTCTGCCGTCTGTGCCTTTGCGATGGCGGCCACATTCACCGCAGCGCCGGCACACGCGCAGGAAGTGAATTTCGGCAACAACTCAAGCACATGGTCCAATGATGGCGAGTGCGATGATCCGCGCTTCGAAGGCAGCGGGATGGCCGCAACCCTGCTTGACGAAGATACCATGAGCGATGCCAACGATTGTCGTGCACTTTATGATGCCGGGCGCATCCGCTTGCTGACCCGTTATGTCGATTTTGGCGACAATTCGAGCCAGTGGGCCAATGATGGCGAATGCGATGATCCTCGGTTCACCGGGCGCGGCATGGCGGCGACCCTGCTGGATGAAGACCGTCTGCGCGATGCAACAGACTGCCGCGGCCTGTACCAGTCAGGCGCAATCCAGATGCGGCGCGCCGCGGGAAGCTGGAGCTTCGGTGACGACAGCAGCCAGTGGGCCAATGACGGCGAATGCGACGATCCGCGCTTTGCAGGGGACGGCATGGCCAGCGTTCTGCTGGAGGAAGACACCATGCGCGATGCAAGCGATTGCCGCGCGCTCTACAATGCCGGGCGCATCCGCTACAAAGGCTGATGCGTCGGCACCGGGCTCTTACCGGAAATTGTCGGCGTAGGCCTGCAATTTGAGCTTTTTCGGCGGGGAAGCGTGCACGCGGGCAGTGATGCCGTATTTCTCGGCATAGGCCTTCGCCGCTTCCTTCGTCGGGAAATTCAGCTTCACCTGCGCCTGCGTGTCACCGCTGCCGGTCCATCCCATCAGCGGATCGGGCTTGCGCGCTTCGCTCTGCTCGAATTCGAGCACCCAGACATCGGTCTTCGCCTTACCCGATTGCATCGCGCTCTTGGGTTGCTGGTAGATGATTGCGGTCATTGTTCGTGATCCCTTGTCTACGGGTCCGATAGTCCAAACCTATTCGCGATTGAAGGCGTTTTTGGTCTTGAGGCTGGGCTTTTCCAGCCAGGGCTGATCCGGCCAGCGATGCTTGGGATAACGACCCTTCATATCCTTGGCCACGTCAGCCCACGAACCGCGCCAGAATCTGGGCAGATCGCGCGTGGACTGGATTGGACGCCCGGCCGGACTGGTCAGCTTCAGCAGCAAAGGCGTCCGCCCGATCATCGGGTGGTTGTCCAGCCCGAACAGGGCCTGCACCCGCACCTCCACGCTCGGCGCGTCATCGCCCGAATAATCGATGGCATGGCGCGTATCGGCGGGAGAGGTAAAATGGGTGGGCGCCGCGCGATCGAGCATCTGGCGATCATTCCAGTCCAGCGTGTTCAGCACGGCATCGGCCAACCGTGCCTTGGCAACATCGAGATCGCGGCGGCCATCAATCAGGGGCCGGAGCCACAGGTCGATAGTATCCTGCAATCCGGCATCCGTCAGGCTTTCGATACCGGCGTAGCGCCCTCGCGCCAGAAGCGTCGCAGGGAGAATTTCCCCCAGCCTGTCCCGCGCTTTCTCCACAAGCATGTCCACAATGGCGCTTGGGTCAGGCTGTGGATCGGGGCCGCTTGCCATAGTGATCGCGCCAAGCCGCTTTTCGAGCCGCGCTTCAACCCGCCCTTCCTTCGCATTCCAGTTCAGGACAGATCGCGATTCGATCAGATCAGCGAGGTCTTGATCGATCAGCGCTTGATCGATTTCCAATCCGGCTGTGATCCGAGCGCCCTTTGCCTGGCCCTGTGCATCGGCGATCACCATCCATTCGGCGCGCGCAAGCGGGGACGCCGGATCAAGCTGAAACCCGCGACCTCCGGCAGAAATCCATTGTTCGCCCGACTTGTCCCTCCGCCGTGCGATCCTGTCTGGCATGGCGAAGGCGAGATGCACTGCCGGGTCGCGCCACTCGGCGTCCGTTCTGCCCAAGATCCGCTCTGCCTGCCGCGCCCAGCCTGCCGCGAGCTTGCGACTGGCGATCGCCCTTGGCGAACGATCCTGCAGCCGGCGATCAAGCCTTTGGGCCAGATCCTCTCCCCTGCCGCCAAGCCCTCGCTCTTGCGCAAGCAGGGCAAATTGGGCGAGCTTCTCTGCCTGCCCGCTGCCTGCCCCCGCCAGCACCGCCGCCGCCCAGCGCGGCTCAAGCGGCAAGGTCGATATCTTCTCTCCCCAATCGGTGATACTGCCGTCATCGTGGATAGCGCGGATTGCGACCAGGCTAGCGCGCGCCGCCTTGACCGATGCCTCGGGCGGCGGATCCAGCCAGCGCAGCGAAGCCGGATCGCCCGTTCCCCATTTCGCGAGCCTGAGCATCAGCGCGGTCAGATCGGCGGTCTCGATCTCGGGCGGAGCAAATTCTGGCCGCCCCATATGCCCGCCTTCCTCCCACAGCCGATAGGCGACCCCCGGCCCTTGCCGCGCCGCGCGCCCAGCCCTTTGTGCAGCAGCGGCCTGACTTGCCCGATGCGTGACAAGATGGGTGGTGCCAGCCGCGCGGTCATATTGGACGGACCGTGCAAGGCCGCTGTCGACCACAACAGACACCCCGTCGAGGGTCAGAGAGGTTTCCGCTATCGCAGTTGCCAGCACAATCCTCCTTCGTCCCTCGGTATCGCGCCGGATCGCGAGGCGTTGAGCCACCGGCTCGACCTGTCCGTGCAGCGGCAGGATCGGGGTTCGCGGAAGCTTCGGCTCAAGCCGCTCACGGGTCCGCTCGATCTCGCCGACACCGGGCAGGAAGGCGAGAATGTCACCATCACGCTCACGCCATGCGGTCAGCACAGCCGAAGCCATCTGGTCTTCCAGACGTTTGGCAGGATCGGCACCCAGCCATCTGATTTCCAGCGGGAAACTGCGCCCTTCGCTTTCAATTACCGGCGCGTCTTCGCCCAAGAGCCGGGCAAAGCGCGCACCATCAATCGTTGCTGACATCACCAGCACGCGCAGGTCATCACGCAGAACTTCGCGCGTTTCCAGCGCCAGCGCGAGGCCCAGATCGCTGTCGAGATGCCGTTCATGCGCCTCGTCGAACAGGATGGCGGAAACACCCGGAAGCTCCGGATCATCCACCAGACGGTTCACAAGGATCGCCTCGGTCACAACAAGAATTCGCGTCTTCGCTGATGTCTTGCTGTCGAGCCGGGTCATGTAGCCGACCGTCTCGCCCGCGCGTTCGCCCAGCATTTCAGCCATGCGCTCTGCCGCAGCCCGCGCGGCAACCCGGCGCGGCGAAGTGATGATGATCTGCCCCTTGCACCATTGCTCACCAAGCAAGGCGGGCGCGACGGCAGTGGTCTTGCCCGCTCCGGGAGGCGCGATCAGCACTGCCGCGCCGGAACGCGACAAGGCATCCCTGAGATCGGGCAGAACGGCATTGATGGGCAGTTGAGGGCTCACGCCCGGCTAGCTAGCGCGATCAGTAACCGCGTGCGACAGCGAATTGTGCGGCTTCGGCCATAGCAGCGCGAGCCTTGCTGTCGGGGAAGATCGAAATCGCGTCGATCGCACGCTGTGCAAAATGCCGCGCCTTTTCCCGCGTGTCTTCGAGAGCGTTGTGCTTTTCGATCAGCGCAATCGCGTGGGCAAGGTCCTCATCCGAAGAACGGTGGCCAAGGATCGCATCCTTCCAGAACTTGCGCTCATCCGCATCGCCGCGCGCGTGGGCGAGGATCACCGGCAGCGTCATCTTGCCTTCGCGAAAGTCGTCGCCCTGGTCCTTGCCCATGCTGGCCGCGTCGGAATCGTAATCGATTGCATCGTCCACCAGCTGGAACGCAACGCCAAGGTTGCGACCGTAATCTTCCAGCGCGCGCTCCTGTTCGTCGCTGCATTCGGCGACAACCGCGCTGATCTGGCTGGCGGCGGCGAAAAGTGCTGCGGTTTTCGCGCCGATGATGTGGAGATAGCGCTCTTCGCTGGTCTCGATCTGACGCTGCGCGCTCAATTGCGACACTTCGCCTTCGGCGATCACGGCGCTGGCGTGGCTGAGGATCTTGAGAACGCGCAAGGAACCGTCTTCGGTCATCAGCTCAAACGCGCGGCTGAACAGGAAATCGCCCACAAGCACGGTGGCGGGATTTCCGAAGATGATATTGGCCGCAGCCTTGCCCCGGCGCAGTTCGCTGCCGTCCACCACATCATCATGCAGCAAGGTCGCGGTGTGGATGAATTCCACCGCTGCCGCCAGTTTGTGATGGCGGGTGCCCTGATACCCGACCAGTTCCGCCCCGGCGAGCGTGAGCATTGGCCGCAAACGCTTGCCACCGCCCGAAATCAGATGGCCTGCTAAACGCGGGATAAGCGGAATTTCGCTTTGCATGCGTTCCAGAATCACGGTGTTGACCGAATTCATGCCGCTGGCAGTCAGCGACAGCATCGGATCAAGCGTCGGCTGTTTGCGCGGCAAGGGAACGACATCTGCGGTCATCGCTCGTCGCCATACGTGCTGCGTCGCGCGCTTGGCAAGCGCAGAATTGCTGCTAATTCTGCGCCCCATGCCGCAGGAAACGCAAAGCCCGACCACTCAGACCGCCGCCGGAGACCCGGTGCTGGCCGCCTACCGCAAGAGCATCGACAATATCGATGCCGCGATCATTCACATGTTGGCGGAACGGTTTCGCATCACGCAGGCGGTGGGCGAATACAAGGCCAAGGTCACCCTGCCCCCAGCCGACCCAGATCGGGAGGCACGCCAGATCGCACGGCTGCGCAAACTGTCGGAAGAAGCCGATCTCGACCCCGAATTCAGCGAGAAATTCCTGCGCTTCATCATCGATGAGGTGATCCGCCACCACGAAAAGGCGCGCGAAGGCTGATCGCCCGCTAAAATGGCTCGCGGTTTTCGGGAAGCCGTACTGGAGGCGGCGCGCTGCTCCCGCCTCTGTCATTCCCAGACTTTGTTTCAGCGGAAGGGCCTTGCGAAGCAATCGGCGGCGCTGACGGGATTGGCGGCGGCGGCAAAGCCCCGGCCTTGGCGGCGTTGAACTGCTCTATCGCGCGGTTCTGTTCGATCAGCGCGCTGACTTGCCGATACCGTTCGCGCGCCTGCCTGCGTTCCTGCCGGGTCAAAAGGATGCGCGTGCCATAGCGGTCATAGGCGTAGGCACCACGACCGGGGTAGAAAAACCCGTCGACCCAGACTCCGTCAGGACAACCGACGCATTGTTCGGGGCCGACAGGGCCATGATCAATCACAACCGGAGCATAGGGATTGTGGAATACGCTGCGCTGTCCATCAAACCCGGACACAGTCTGAGTGGTGGAGCAGGCAGTCAGAATTACTGCTCCTGCCAGAACGCTCGCCAGTCGTGCCCGCATCATCCGCTCCCCTTCTGATCAAGCGCAAAGTTGCCGTGCCGGCTTGAATGCAGGCTGAACTCGTCGTCGTATCACCATGAAAACAGGCCGGAATAACACCCGACGCACTCAGGCGCGCGGCAGTCTCAGTTCCACCAGCAATCCGCCCAGATCTTCACTTTCATCGAGCGTGACAGAGCCGCCGTAAATCTCCACCACATCGCGCACGATGGCGAGGCCAAGTCCGGTGCCGGGCTTGCCCGTATCCAGCCGCGCCCCTCGATCGAATATGCGTGTGCGCTCCGCCTCGGGAATGCCGGTTCCGTCATCCTCGACCCAGATGACGCATTGATCGGCATCGGGTTCGTGATCGATCGTCACGAACACGCTGCCGCCGCCGTATTTGGCCGCATTTTCGATCAGGTTGCCGAAAATCTCGTCAAGATCCTGCCGCTCGATTGCGACCAAAGCATCGCGGCTGCCGGCGATATCGAGACGGCCATTGGGATAAAGCCGCTCAACTGCGCGCCGCACCGCTTCGGCGCTCTGGCGGACATTCGTGCGCGCCTGCCCCACAGCACGGCGACCGACGGCGCGTGCGCGGGCGAGGTGGTGATCGACATGCCGCTGCATGGTGCGGGTTTCACGAAACACCGCCTGATTGAGATTGGGGTCCTTCGCGGTCGCTGCGTTGGTCAGCACAGTCAGCGGGGTCTTCAGCGCGTGCGCGAGATTGCCCGCATGCATCCGCGCTTCCTCCGCCTGCCGTTCGGTGTGTTCGAGCAGGGCGTTGACTTCATCCACCAGCGGCTGAACCTCAGTGGGAAGCGGCTCGGTGATACGATTTTCACCAGTGGTGCGCAGCTTGGAAATGGCCGCGCGCACCCGGCGTAACGGGGAAAGTCCGTACCATATTTGCAGCAAGGCCATGCCGATCAGACCCAGGCCCAGCACGGCAAAACTCCAGAACAGGATGAAGCGCACCCGCTGGATCTGGTTGTCGCGTTCCTCGGTCGCAGCAGCCACGGCAAAGGTCCAGCGCGTGTCGCTGCCGGGCAGGATCAGCGTGCGTTCGGCAATGCGCAGCGGCTCGCCCTCGAACTGGGCGGAATCATAGAACTGCGGCTCGTCCACAAAGCCGCCTGCGCCGTCTTCGATGACACCGCGCAATTGCAGGGGCGTGTCCCACAGGCTGCGCGACGGATACGGTTCATACCCTTCCCCATCGATCTGCCAGTAAAGGCCACTGCCCGGTTCAAGAAACCGCTGATCGCCCAGCGAGCGGTAGAACCAGACCTCGCCAAAGCTGTCGATCTCCGCAGAGGAGATCATCGCTGTCAGCTGGTATTCGAGCTGTTCGTCGAAATTCGCCTGCACCTGGCTCGTCAGCGTGCGTTCGAGCGCGATCCCCCCGCCCAGCAGCAGCACGATGATCCAGGCTGTCGCGATAAATCCCATGCGCCGCGCAAGGCTGGCACGCGGCTGCGGCGCAGGGATGGCAGGATCGGACGTCAGCAACGGCGCTGAATCAGCCGTCTCGGCCTGAGACGGGTGACCATCGCCAGAGGCGTGTGCCTTACGCCCGTGGGGCGTCGGCCGGGTCGTCGAGGCTGTAACCGAGGCCACGGATCGTAGTGATTACCTCTGCACCAAGTTTCTTGCGGATACGGGTGACGAAAACCTCGATCGTGTTGGAATCGCGATCGAAATCCTGATCATAGATATGCTCGATCAGTTCGGTCCTGCTAACCACCTTGCCCTTGTGGTGCATCAGGTACGAAAGCAGCTTGTATTCCTGCGCGGTCAGCTTCACCGGCTCGCCGTCGAGAGTGACGCGGCCTGAACGCGTATCCAGCCGGACGCCGCCAGCCGTCAGTTCGGAAGACGTGTTGCCGCTCGCACGACGGATCAGCGCGCGCAGGCGGGCGATCAGTTCCTCGGTCTGGAACGGCTTGGCAAGGTAATCATCCGCGCCCGCATCCAGCCCGGCGACCTTGTCAGACCAGCTGTCACGCGCCGTCAGGACGAGCACGGGAAAGTCACGACCTTCCTTGCGCCACATCCCCAGCACCGACAGCCCGTCGATCTCCGGCAGGCCGAGGTCGAGGATGCAGGCATCATAATCCTCGGTCGAGCCGAGGAAGTGGCCGTCCTCGCCATCGGTCGACAGGTCGACCGCGTAGCCATTGTGCTCCAGCGTCGATTTCAGCTGCTGGCCGAGTGTGGGTTCATCTTCGACGATCAGGATACGCATTTTCCACCATTTCCTTGCGATCTTGGCGAGAAGTCGCCCCTCGCTTGCGCGTTTGCACCGCGCGCGTCAAGCGAGGCGGACAGGCTTGCGGCGGCTCTTCCCCCGGCCATCACTCTCAATCCGCCCGCTGTTCTCAATTGGACCGGTTGATGATCCGCCCGGTGCGGGCATCGACATCAATATAGGTCACGCGGCCATCCTTGATGAACTTGAGCCGATAGGCGCGCGCCGTGCTGTCATAGGATGGGCCGAGATACTCGCTGCCGCGCATTTGCGGCAGGATGCGCCGTTCGATCTCGCGCAGGGAAAGCTGGTTGCCGGCGCGCATTTCGCGGCGGGCGTCGCCCTGATCGGTGCGCGACTGGTCTTGCGCGTAGAAGCCATCCCCCGCCGCAGCGGGCGCAGAGCCAAGGCCGACCATCATGGTCGCCGCGGCCAGGGCCAGAGCAAGGCGGGAGTGGCGTGTCATCATGCTGTAATGCCTAGCCCCGGCGCATTGAACAAGTTGTGAATGGGGCACGCGGCATTCGTTCAGCTTTCTGTTCAGTTTCCTGAATTCGATGAGACCATCTCGTATTTGATCGAGATGCTTACCCCCGTTTCGGCAAGGCCCACCTGGATCGGGGTGCTCTGCACCATGATCGCATCGGCGGCGGCGCGCATCGCCATTTCCGGCATAGGCCCTCGCCCCTGCACGGCTTCGCTGACCGACAGCACCCGGACATCGTCATAGCCGAACATGGCGGCATAGGCCCGTGCCCGTTCATGCGCCCGTTCCACCGCGCGCTGTCGCGCCAGATCCTTGGCTGCCTCGTCATCCTCGATGCTGAAGCTCGGCCCGGAAAGGTCGGTCGCCCCCGCTTCCACCAGCGCATCCAGCGCCGCACCGGTCCGTTCAATGTCGCGCAGCTTCACACTGACGCGGTTCGAAACCTGATAGCCCCGGAAGATCTGCTGCTGGGTCTGGCGGTCGTAATCGTATTGCGCGTTGAGGTTGATGCCCGTCGTCTGGATGTCTTTCTCATCCACGCCCAGCGCCTTGATCCGATCGATCACGCGGGTCATCTCGACCGCGTTCAGCCGCATCGCCTCCACCGCGGTTGGCGCCCGGGTCGTCACCCCGGCGCCCACGGTGGCGACATCGGGTTCGGCAGTGACGCTTTCATACACCGACAGATCGATCACCGGGCCGCTGGCTTCGATCTCCACCTGCTGCGCATGGGCAACCGAAGGGATGAGCGCGGGTGTGGCAACGGCTGTCGCAGCGATCAGGGCAAGCGAATGACGGATCATGGATGGTTCCTCCTTTTGCGCCCGCATTGGCGGGGGCGGCATTGACGGGGACTGAACCGCCTTGGCAGCGGGCAGGCAAGTCCGTAAGGGCGCGCTCACATGGCACAACCTCCAATCCTCTCCTGGGAAGGCCTCGGCCTGCAACAAGGCGGCCGCTGGCTGTTCGGCGGCCCCGATGTGGAGCCGATCGACCTGCACGTGCTGCCGGGCGACAGGCTGGCGCTGATCGGGCGCAATGGCGCGGGCAAGACGACGCTGCTGCGGCTGATCGATGACCGGATCGAAGCCGACCGGGGCAAACGCCGGATCAAGCCGAACACGCGCATCGTCTTCCTTGAACAAGACCCCGACTTCGCCCCCTTTGCCACGCTGATGGACTTTGCGCTTGCCGGGGACGACGCGCCCGAGCGGCACGAGGTGGAGAGCATCGCCGGACAGCTCGGCATCGACATGACCACCGAAGCGGCCACCGCCAGCGGGGGCGAGCGCCGCCGCGCCGCCATTGCCCGAGCGCTGGCACAGGACCCGGATCTGTTGCTGCTCGACGAGCCGACCAACCATCTCGATCTGGGCGCAATCGACTGGCTGGAGGACTGGCTGAGCCGGTACAAGGGCGCCTTCATCACCATCAGCCACGACCGTACCTTCCTGAAACGTCTGACCCGTGCGACCCTGTGGCTCGATCGCGGAACCTTGCGGCGCAAGGAAGTCGGCTTTGGCGGGTACGAGGCGTGGGAAGAGCAGGTGTATGCCGAGGAAGCGCGCGCCGCCGAAAAGCTCGACGCCAAGCTCAAGATCGAGGCGCACTGGCTCGAACGCGGTGTCACCGCCCGGCGCAAGCGCAACCAGGGCCGGCTGGAGAAGCTGTACCAGATGCGCGCCGCCCGCGCGGCGATGATCTCGGACAGCGGATCGGCCAAGCTCAAGCTCGCCAATGACGAGGAGTTCAAGTCCAAATCGGTGATCGTCGCCGAGGGCATTTCCAAGACATACGACGGGCGGCAGGTGATCAAGCCGTTCACCCTGCGCATCCAGAACGGCGACCGGATCGGCATTGTCGGCGCCAATGGCGCGGGCAAGACGACGCTGCTCAAACTGCTCACCGGCGATCTGGAGCCAGACACCGGCACTGTCCAGCGCGCGCGCACGCTTTCGGGCGTAATGATCGACCAGCAGCGGAAGCTGCTGGAACCCGATGCGACCGTGCGCCAGATCCTTGCCGAAGGCGGCGATTGGATCGACGTGCGCGGCGTGCGCAAGCATGTGCAGGCATACCTCAAGGACTTCCTGTTCGATCCCAAGCTGGTCGATACCAAGGTCGGCATCCTGTCGGGCGGTGAGCGGTCGCGCCTGCTGCTCGCCCGCGAGTTCGCGCGCACCGCGAACCTGTTGGTGCTCGACGAGCCGACCAACGATCTCGATCTCGAAACGCTTGACCTCTTGCAGGAGGTGATCGCCGATTTCGAAGGCACCGTGCTGATCGTCAGCCACGATCGCGACTTCCTCGACAAGACCGTCACCATCACACTCGGCCTCGACGGGTCGGGCAAGGTCGATATCGTCGCGGGCGGCTATGCCGATTGGGAAGCGCGCCGCCGCCAGCCGGTGCAAGCGAAGGCAAAGCCTGCCGCCGCCGCATCGACCGCCCCCACCCCGGCCCCAGCCCCGCCCAAGGCCGACAAGCTTTCGTACAAGGACCAGCGCGATTACGAGCTGCTCCCCACCCGGATCGAGGAGCTTGAGGCCGCTATTGCCAAGGGCGAGGCGATCCTTGCCGATCCCGATCTCTACACCTCCGATCCCAAGCGTTTCACCACCATATCTAAGGGCATAGAGAACGCGCGGGCGGAGAAGGAGGCCGCCGAGGAACGCTGGCTGGAACTCGCCGAACGGGTCGAGGGATAACGGCCCGCAATCCCTACAGGCTGGAACAGGTGGAACACGGTCCAGAGGAAAAAATCCGAAAGTGTCACCATTGGCCCGGCAAACTGTGACCTAGCGCCGCCAACTGTCACCTTTTGCCGGGAAAGTGTAACCGCGCCCTGCCAAAGCGTCACTTTTGCAGGCTCCAAAGTGTCACTTTTGCGGGCAGGAAATGTCACGCACCGGCCCCCGTCGCGGCGCGCGCCGGAAGCACCCTCGGGTTCTTCAGGATCAGCGCCGAAATCAGCGCCACGATCAGCCCGACCGGGAAAATCTCGATAAAGGTGATCGGCAGCCGAAACAGCGGGTTGCGATAGGCTTCCATGCTCTGACTGATCTCGGCAATCCTCGCGGCTTCCGCAGCCGGATCAAGGCCGCTTGCCCGGACACTGTCGATCATGCTCTGCGAATAGGTTTCGATGAAGGAATAATCGGTCACGGCCAGCACAACTTCCCAGCTGATCGCGTAAATCACCCCGGCCACGACTGCGATCCCGATACCGACGGCGGCGCCTTGCGAAAACCTGATCACACCGCCGTGTTCGACATCGCGGTATCGCTTGATCCCGACAAACAGCAGGCTGAGCACCACAAGCATGGTCGCATAGCCCGCCAGCTCGGTCGCAGCAGCCGAATCCGGACCCAGGCCGAACAGCGAAAGCGACATGAGCGCGATCACGACCACACCGATGATACCACCGTAGATCAGGGCATAACGCAGCATTTCATTTCTCCTTTGCATGACCCCTTGCCGGGGATGCCCTCAGGTGCGGGGCACGCATCGGGACTGGCCCTTCGGAACCATCAAAACCATCACCCAGATGGGTGATTTCGCGCGTCTCACCCTGAATTATGGCCCGGATTCACGGGATAAGCGACAGATTGCGTGCCGCTTCCACCGCTTTGCCCCGGCCGCTAACATCCAGCTTTGCAAACAGGCTCGCGACGTGGGTTTTCACCGTGTTGGGTGACACTTTCAGAGCGCGGGCGATTTCCTTGTTGCTCGAACCCTTGGCGAGGTGATCGAGGATTTCGCATTCGCGCCGGGTCAGGCCCAACGATGCGATCGCCTTTTCATTGCGTTCGAATTCGGCCGCAGGCGGCGCGGCAGTCAGCCGCATGCCGACCCAGATTCCGAGCGCGATGAATATCGCCGCCACGACCGCGACATAGGCTTCGCCCGGCATGCTGAGCACGAGATACCGGTATTGCGCCCACTGCAGCGTGATCGCCACCAGCGCGAGCGGGGCGCCATACAAAAGGCCATAGCGGAGGATGCTCTTGCCCATATGCTATGACCTGCCAGATCGCATCGGGTTGATCCAGACTGTCGGCATAGTCGCATTCATCTTGCTTTTCTGTCGGAATCGGCCTCTCGCGCCATCTCGGCAATCCTTGATTGGTAAAATCTGGTGCGCCGCACGATGACAAAGGCGAAGATGATCCAGGCCACGCCGACCAGACCGAACCCGATCCATTGCAGTGGCACCGGCCCGGCCATGAGCCATTTTCCCGATAACCGAGGCCACACGACCAGCCCCCCGCCCAGAGCGAGCAGCGCCAGCCCGGTCCAGCGCACTGGCCGCAAATAGGCCCGCACTTCGGCTCGCAATTCGGGCCGCACCCGTCCGATCTTCATGCCTTCCGCCTCCCTCACCTGATCCGGTAGTAATCGGCCACCCGGTCCAGCGCCAGCTTCAGCACCAGCTTGCCGCTGCGCGCTGGCCAGCCCAGCCCCTTTTCCGCTTCGGGCAGCCCCTCGCCCGCGCACACCACGCGCCACAGCACGTCTTCGAGCCCCTTACCCGCGGCGCGGATCGCGCCGTCGAAACGCTGTTTGGCCGCGACCTGCCGCTCGGTCGCGCTCAGCCCCTGATCGCCGGTGGTCTTCACCCGCACCGGGTCCCAGCGCATGGTGACATTGGCGGATAGCTGCGCGCGTTCGAAATCGCGCCGCAGGATTTCGCCCGCCTGAAACAGACGATCATCGATATGACCGCGCGCGTGCAGCCAGCTGAGCGTCGATTCCCCCAGGTTGACGGTGACACTGCGCCGCCCCTTGCTCCTTTCACCGCCGCGACGCGGCCCTTCGGACGTCAGCTCCCGTTCCACCAGTTTGCGCATTCAACATTCTCCACATTCACCAATTTGGTGAAAACGGACTTGCAATGCCCGTGGTGATGTAGGAAAATGAAAATTGCCAAACTGGTTATACAGACTGGGCCGAAAGCAACCGCAGGAAGGGCATTTACCCGATGATCAATCGCATTCGCGAAATCCGCAAGGCAAAGGGAATGACGCTCGCCGATCTGGCAGAGGCGTGCACCCCGCCCACCACCGCGCAGACGATCGGCAGGCTCGAAACAGGAATGCGCAACCTTTCGACCAAGTGGATGGACCGCATCGGCACGGCTTTGGGCGTCGATCCCGAAATACTCGTCCGTTCCGAAGCCCAGCCGCGCGCCCGGATTGTTGCCGAGCTGGGCTTTGGCGAACCCGAAGCGCTGCCTGCCCCGCGCGAAGCGATCCTGCCCACGGAAATCGCGGCGCAAGGATCGGACGCGATCATGATGGTGCTGGAAGTGACCGCATCAATCGGGGAATACCGCCCCGGCGACATGGTGTGGCTGCGGCAGGTTGCGCCCGAAAACGCCGGAAGCGCGATCAACCGCGATTGCCTTGTCCCTCGCCCCGGTGGCCGTTTCGCCTTCGGACGGCTGATCGACCAGAAAGGCACGCTGGTCGGAATTCTCCCTTCACAGGCCGGAAACAAGCAGCAGGTTATAGACAATCCGCCGTGGATCGCGGTCGCGACGATGCTGGTGCGCCCGCTCTGACGCAAAGCCGCGCCGGTTATACCGCGTTAACCCCGCGCGCCCTATCGCAAACGCGAGACAGGAGATCAGGAACGTGAAGCCAGCGCGAAGGATACCGGGATGAAGCACGTCCTTGCGCTCAGCACGCTCTATCCCAACGCGGTGAACCCGCGCTTTGGCACCTTTGTCGCGCGCTCGCTCGAAGCGCTGGCAAAACGCGGTGACTGGCGTGTCAGCGTGGTCAATCCGATCGGAATTCCGCCGCTGGCACTGGGGCGATACCGCGCCTTGTCGCAGCTGGACGAGATTGGGGAGGAAGGCGGCATTGCCGTCCACCGCCCGCGCTTCACCCTAATCCCGGCGGTGGGTGCGCGGCGTAATGCCTCGGCCATCGCCAAGGCGGCCCTGCCCGTGATCGAGCGGATTCACGCGCAAACGCCGATTGATGTGATCGATGCGCAATTCTTCTTTCCCGATGGGCCGGCGGCGGCGTGGATCGCGCAAAGGCTGGGCCTCCCGCTGTCGCTGAAAGCGCGAGGCAGCGACATCACCTATTGGGGCGGGCTGGATTTCGCGCGCGAACAGATGCTCGAAGCCTCACGGCGGGCGACCGGTATCCTTTCCGTCAGCCAGGCGCTGGCAGAGGAAATGGTGGGCATGGGAATGCCGCGCGAGAAGATCACGCTGCATTACACCGGGCTGGATCGCGACCGGTTCCGGCCGTTTGACCACACTCGGCTGCGCGCCCAGATCAGCGGCGAGATCGGCTTTGCCCTGCCCGACAATGCGCCGCTGCTGGTGAGCGTGGGCGCGCTGATCGCGCGCAAGGGTCATGATATCGCGATTGGCGCACTGCCGATGATCGAAGGCGCACGGCTGGTGATCGTGGGCAAGGGAGAGCACGAGCCGCATCTGCGCGATCTCGCCCGCGATCTGGGGCTGGCTGACAGGGTGCATTTTGCCGGGTCGCTGGATCATGACCTGTTGCCGCTGATCCTGTCGGCGGCGGATGTGATGGTGCTGCCCACCAGCAACGAAGGGCTCGCCAATGCCTGGGTCGAAGCGCTCGCCTGCGGCACGCCCGTCGTCACCTGCGATGTCGGCGGCGCGCGCGAACTGATCGCTTGCGACACCGCCGGCAGGCTGGTGGAGCGCAACCCCGAAGCGGTGGCCGATGGCGTGAATTCGATCCTCAACGCGCCGCCCGCGCGGCAGGCCGTCGCCGCTCTGGTCGAACGGTTCAGCTGGGACAACAACGCCGCCGAACTGGCCGCGCATTACGAGCGATTGGCCAAGGGCTGAGGCGCGAGGCCCTGCCCTTGCGCCTACAGCTTGCCCAGAACCTTCTTTTCCTGAATGTCAGTCTCGGTTTCCTGCGGCACGAAGCTGTCTGAGGTCACACCCATCCAGATCAGCAGCGGCGATGCAAGATAGACGCTCGAATAGGTGCCGATGAACAGGCCGGCTGTGATCGCGGCGACAAGGCCGAACAGGCTTGCCGGGCCGAAGAACAACAGCGGAAGCAGCGCCACCAGCAGCGTCAGCGATGTCATCACCGTACGCGCCAGCGTTTCGTTGACCGACAGATCAAGCAGCTCGGGCAGCGGCATCTTGCGATACTTCTTCAGGTTTTCGCGGATACGGTCGTACACGACGATGGTGTCGTTCAGCGAATAACCGATGATCGCAAGGATCGCCGCGATGATCTGCAGGCTGAATTCCATCTGCGTGAGCGCGAACAGGCCCAGCGTCACCGAAACGTCGTGGAACAGCGCGAACAGCGCGCCAACGCCGAATTGCCATTCAAACCGGATCCAGATGTAGATCGCGACCATGATCATCGCCGCCAGCAATGCGAGCGCGGCATCGTTGCGGAATTCGCCCGATACCTTGCCCGAAACGCTGTCCACCCCGTCAATGCGGACATCGGGGTGATTGACGCCGATCGCCTCGACGATCTGGTTGGTCATCTGGTTGGCGAATTCGGGATTGCCTTCCGCCTCGGGCGGCAGCTTGACGCGGATCGACACTTCATTGGGTTCACCGAAACGCTGCACGATCGGGTCTTCGACCGATTCCAGCGCGGTCAGCGTCTCTCGCAGTTCCACCACCGGCGCTTCTGCGGTTTCGGTGAATGTCGCGCGGATTTCCTGTCCGCCGGCGAAATCGACCCCGTAGTTGAGGCCCATAGTCGCCACCGCGACCCAGCCGCCAATGGTCAGCAGGATGCTCAGGATGAAGAAGGGTACGCGCACTTTGAGGAACTTGATGTTGGTGTCCTCGGGCACGAGCTTAAGCAGTTTCATGTCTCGCCTCCCTTCCTCAGATTGTCAGGTCTTTGGGGCGCTTCGAGCTGAGATAGCCCGCGACCCACATCTTCGTCAGCGTCACAGCGGTAAAGACCGAAGTGACGAGCCCGATCACCAGCACCACGGCAAAGCCGCGGATCGGGCCGGAGCCGAACCAGAACAGCAACACGCCAGCGATGAAGTTGGTGACATTCGCGTCATAGATCGCGCGGCTGGCCTCGTTGTATCCGTTCTCAACCGCGGTCACGACCTTGCGGCCGCGCTTGCGTTCCTCACGAATGCGTTCGTTGATCAGCACGTTGGCGTCCACCGCCGCGCCCACCGTCAACACGAAGCCCGCGATCCCCGGCAGCGTCAGCGTGAAATTGCCGATCGCCATCAGGCCGAGCAGCATCAGCACGTTGAACACCAGCGCAATCGTCGCATAGATGCCGAACCGGCCATAGGTCGCGATCATCAGCGTGATCACCGCAAGGCTGCCGATGATCATCGCGACAAGCCCGCTGCGGATCGATTCCGCCCCCAGATCGGGCCCGACGGTGCGTTCCTCGATCACTGCAAGTGGCACCGGCAGCGCGCCCGATTGCAGCGAAATCGCCAGCTGGTTGGCGCTTTCCGCGGTGAAATTGCCCGAAATCTGCGCCGAACCACCCAGGATCGGCTCGTTGAAGACCGGCGCCGAAATCACTTTTCCGTCAAGGATGATGGCAAAGCGTTCGCCCACGTTCTCGGTCGAAAGCTGGGCGAATTTCTGGCCGCCCTGCTGGTCGAACTGGATGTTGACGACGTTTTCATTGTTGCGGCTGTCCACCCCTGCGCGGGCGTTGATCAAGCTGTCGCCGCGGATACCGCCGAGCCGCTTGACCGCTTCGAACCCGCCGGGAAAATCGCTGTCTTCGGCATAGGGGAAGATCTGGCTGCCCGGATTGGCAACGCCTGCCTGCGTGTTGGTGGGCAGCGCCTGTTGATCGACCAGCTTGAATTCGAGCTGCGCGGTCTGGCCCAGCTGATCCTTGAGCGCCTGCGGGTCCTGAAGGCCCGGCACCTGCACCACGATGCGGGTGTCGCCCTGGCGGATGATCGTCGGTTCGCGCGTGCCGAGAAGGTCGATACGGCGGCGCACGACTTCCACCGCGCCTTCCATCGCGGTGTTGACGGCCACGTCGATCCCGCGCTCGGTCGGCGTCAGCACCATGCGCTGTCCATCAACCACGGTCAGATCCCACTCGCGCACCAGCCCTTCGCCCATCATCAGCGGTTCGAGCACGCCGCGCGCACGATCAATGTCGGTCGCGGAATCGAGGATGAACGACAACTGCCCTTCGCTGCGCGAAGTATCGCCAAACTCGATTTCCGGGGTCGCGTTTTCAAGCGCCTGCTTGACCGCTTCTTCCATGTTTTCGAGCTTCTGGCGCTTCACATCTTCGGGCTTCGCTTCGAGGAGGAGGTGCGAACCGCCTGCAAGGTCAAGCCCGAGGTTGACCTGTGGCAGCGAGGATTCCTCCTGCGCCTGCGGTGTCGTCGCTTCCGTGGGCGCCGGCTCTTCCATGAACGGGGCGACCAGCGACGGCAGCGCGGCCGCTGCCAATGCGAGCGTCAGGCCCCATAGCGAAATCTTCTTCCAGAGTGGGAAATCAAGCATTGTCGCCCAGTTTCAACCTTGTGACATGATACATGGATGTCCGACGAAGTCGGGTCGCAGACGCCGGTGAGGCGTCAGTCGTTCGCGGGCTTGCCACCCGGTTCGATCAGGTCGGCGATGGTGTGCTTCACCGCTTTCACCTTCACATTCGGCGCCAGTTCTATTTCGGCATAGGTATCGTCCACCTTCACCACCTTGCCGACAAGACCGCCTTGGGTGACGACCTGATCGCCCTTCTTCAGCCCGGCCACGCGTTCCTGATGTTCCTTCTGACGCTTCATCTGCGGACGGATGATCAGGAACCAGAAAATGGCGATCATGCCAAAAATCCAGATCAGATTGGTCCATGCAGGTGGGGCGGCAGCAGCGCCGGCTCCGGCAGCGGCAAGAAGATCAAACATGAATACGATCCCGTCGAATTTGAATGTGCAAACTGTCCCGAAAGGCGCGGTTCGCGCAATCGCAGCCGCACCCGTTCCGATTTAAGTGGGCGCGGTTAGCAGCAATGCAAGCGCACGGCAATTCACCCTGTGCAGGGCAGCCGAATAAAGCGCGCAGGCCATCCATGCGGAAATTCGCTGCGGAAGCGGCTTGCCAGACAAAATCCCCCGCCCTATAGCGCGCCTCCTCCACTGGATACGGGAAGTAGCGCAGCCTGGTAGCGCATCACACTGGGGGTGTGGGGGTCGCAGGTTCGAATCCTGTCTTCCCGACCAGTGGAGCATCCACCCCAAAAACCCCAAAGCACGGAGCAGCATTATCTGTTGCCCGACAAACCGCACTCGGCATTCATCGGACAATATCTGCCGTTTGTCCTTGCGGCCTGTTCAATTGTGACAAGTCTGCGCAAGGAACTTTCATGGTCGCCCGGCATTCTCCTACCCTGATGAAACAGGCAATTCTCCTTTGTGGAACCGCGACGCTCTGCGCAGCCTTCGCGCCGGCGCAAGCGCGGGCGGAGATGGTGATGGTGGCCAGCAGCGCCGTCGATTCCGCCGCTGAAGATGAGACCGGGCAGGCTTCGACACAGGCCAACACCCGCCGCACCTTTGTTCCGGAAGATTTCGCCCGTTTTGCGCCCCGCAGCGCGCTCGACATGGCGCGGCAGATTCCCGGCTTTTCCATCCGCGAGGGCGAAGGCGATCGCGGGCTTGGCCAGGCCGACACCAATGTCCTGATCAATGGCCGGCGCATTTCGGGCAAATCGAACGGCCCGGTTGCAGCGTTGCAACGCATCCCCACCAATGAGGTCGTCCGGCTGGAACTGGTCGACGGCGCCAGCCTCGACATCGGCGGTTTGACCGGACAGGTGCTGAACGTCGTCACCGCCAGCGCCGGCGGCATTTCCGGCCAGTTCCGCTACTCCCCGCAAATCCGATCACGCGGGACACCGGCACGCCTTTACGAAGGTTCGGTCGCATTCGCGGGCGGCGGGCAGAAGGATGAATGGACGCTCGCGCTGCAGAACGATTCCAATCGTCGCGGCGATGACGGGCCCGAACGCGTGTTCGACAGCGCGGGCAATCTGATCGATCTGCGCGAGGAAATCCGCAATTCGGACTTCGACGTGTTCGGCCTTTCAGGGTCGTACACCCGGATCGCCAACAACGAAAACGTGCTGAACATCACCGGCCAGATCGGCGGCGTGATCCGGCGCGATACCGAGATTTCCGAAAGGTCCGGCCCGATCTCCCCGGTCGACCGGACGCGTTCTCTGCGCAGCACCGAAGACGAATTCAATGTCGAACTGGGCGTGGATTACCAGTTTGCGGTCTTGGGCGGTCGGCTGAAGCTGATTGCCTTTCACCGGTACGAAGACAGCCCGACCACTTCGGTGCAGATCACCGAATTCGCCGATGGCAGTCCGGCGGACGGCACAAGGTTCGTGCGCGATGCCGACGAAGGGGAAACCATCGGCCGCGCCGAATTCACCTTTGGCGCACTCGGCGGCGATCTGGTTTACGCCATCGAAGGCGCACGCAATTACCTCGACATCAGCTCCGCACTCGAAGCGCTGGATACACAGGGCGCATTCCAGCCTGTCGGTTTGGCGGGAGCAAGCGCACGCGTGGAAGAAGACCGGGTCGATACCGGCCTCACTTACAGCCGCGGGGTGGCCCAGGGATTGCAATTGCAGGTCTCGCTGGGCGGGGAATATTCGCGCATCAGCCAATCCGGCCCGTTCGGGCAGACCCGCACGTTCTACCGACCCAAGGGCTTCGTCGCACTCGACTGGAAGGCGTCATCCGATCTCAGTATCGCCGGACGGGTCGAAAGGCGCGTGGGGCAGCTCAACTTCTTCGATTTCATCGCCTCGGTCGATCTCGATCAGGATCGCACCGATGTGACCAACGCCAACCTCGTACCGCCGCAAAGCTGGGTGCTCGAAGTGGAAGCGAACATCGGTCTTGGCGCGCTCGGTTCGCTTGCGCTGCGCCCGTTCTACGAGGACATTTCCGATATCGTCGACCAGATCCCGATTGCCGGTGGCGGTCAGGCGCCGGGCAATCTGCCCTCTGCCAAGAGTTACGGCGTCGAAGGCGATCTGACGTTGCTGTCCGAACCACTGGGATGGCGTGGAACGCGGGCCGACCTCGGCTTTCGCTATGCCGGCAGTTCAGTGCGCGATCCGTTGATCGGCAACAAGCGCGAATTGGGCGGGTTCAGGACTGCGTCGATCAACGCCGACCTGCGCCATGATTTTCGCGGCACAAGCTGGGCTGTAGGCGGCTCCGCCAACTGGTCGGACAATGCACCCAACGTCCGGCTCGACGAAATCGCGCTTGATCGCGAATCTTTCGCCTTCGTTTCAGCCTTCGTTGAAAACAAGGATATCGCCGGGCTGACCGTGCGCGCCAGCGTCAACAATCTGGTGAATCGCAAGAACCGGTTCGACCGCACCGTATTCGCAGATCGCGCGGCGGGAATCGTCGATTTCGTCGAGGATCGCGATCGCACCTTCGGCATGATCTTCACGCTGGCGATTGAAGGATCGTTCTGAGCGCCCTACCCGGTTGATCCGAGATGAGGAGTTCACAATGACACACCGCCCCACCCTCAAGATGCGCAGCTGGCTGTTCGCACCGGGCGACAGCGAGAAGAAGATGGGTAAGGCCATCGCCAGCGATGCCGATATCGCCCTGCTCGACCTTGAGGATTCGGTGGTCCCCGAACGCAAGGCGGAGGCGCGGGCCATGGTGGCCGAAGCGATTGCCGCTTGTGACAACCGGGCGCGCGTTTGGGTGCGGATCAACCCGCTTTCAGGCGGGCTCACGGAGGCTGATCTCGACGCGATCATGGCCGCAGGTCCGGGCGGCGTGTTCCTGCCCAAGGCCGAAGGCGGAGAGGATGTCGCGACGCTCGACGCGATGCTGACCGCGCGCGAAAAATCCGCCGGTATCGCCCCCGGTTCGACCAGGGTAGCCGCGCTCGTTACCGAAACGGCTGCGGCCATGTTCACCACCGGCACTTACGCTGGCGCGCCGCGTCTAGTGGCGATGAGCTGGGGCGCGGAGGATCTTTCGAGCGAGCTTGGCGCTCGCGTGCAGCGCGGCGAAAATGGCGAGTATCTGCCGATTTTCGAGCTCGCGCGCAGCCTGTGCCTGCTCGGCGCGGTCAAGGCCGGGGTCGCCCCGATCGAGACGGTGCAGCCCGAATTTCGCGACCTCGAAGCGCTGGAAAAGCGCGCGCGGGCGGTGCGGGCGCAGGGTTTTCGCGGGATGCTGGCCATCCACCCGGCTCAAGTCGCCCCGATAAACGCCGCCTTCACCCCCAGTGCGGATGAAATTGCCCACGCCCGCGCCGTGGTTCAGGCCTTTGCCGACAATCCCGGCGCAGGGACGGTGGCGCTGGACGGAAACATGCTCGACCGGCCGCATCTGGCGCTGGCTGAACGACTGCTAGCGGAGGCTGAAGGCGGTTGAGATCGCGCCAACACCGGCCAAGCCGGACTGATTGGTACTTCAACTTTCCTACACGAACCTATTTGGTTATCACAGCCGCGACTCGCAACAGGAGCGCAGCTGCAATGGCCCTTATCGAAAGCCTTATCGGTCCGATCACTTCCCTGCTCGACAAGATCATCCCGGACAAGGAAGCGCGCGCCAAGGCGCAGCTTGAACTGCTGCGGCTCGAAGGGTCGCAGGAAATGCAGCTGATCGAGGCGCGATTGCAGGCCATTGTCGCCGAAGCGCAAAGCACCGATCCCTGGACCAGCCGCGCCCGGCCCAGCTTCCTCTATGTGATGTATGCGCTGATCCTGTTCGCCGTGCCGATGGGCGTGATCGCGGCGTTCGACCCGATCACCGCGCGCGCCATCGGCGAAGGCATGACCGCCTATCTCGCCGCCCTGCCGGAACCGCTCTACGCGCTGTTCGGCACCGGCTACCTCGGCTACACCGCCGCGCGCCAATGGGGCAAGATCAAGGGCGTGGAGCGCTAGACGGAAGACTGCCCGGCAGATACGCCGGGCAGCCCCTATTGCCTGAGGTGCGTCAGAACCGCTTCGTAAAGCGCACCCAGCCGCCCTGTCCCGCGCCGGGCAGGCGTTCTCCCACAGCCACATCGGATGCACCCACCCTGCTGCGGCCCGCGAGATGCGGCTGGTATTCGGCATCGAACAGGTTTTCGACCCCGGCCTCGATCGCCATGCCGTCGCGCATCGCATAGCGCGCGAACAAGCCGAACACGGCAAAGGAATCGCTTGATGCCTCGCCATTGGACCGGGCGACCTTGTTCTGGGCAGCCGAGGCGAACATTTCCGCCCCGAAAGACAGACGATTGCCCTGCCAACTTGCCGAAAGCCGCAGGTTGGCAGGCGCGATGCGATAGAGATCGTCATCGATATCGCGCCGCTTGCCCCGGACATAGCTGGCCGTCCCCTCGATCACGAACCGCGCCACCGGGCGAATACTGAAATCGAGATCGGCCCCCATCAGTTCAGCATCGACATTGCCGAAGCGCAGGGGCGTGCTGTCCCCGTTCATCGCCGCAATCATTTCAACCGGGCTGTCGATCACGCCGATGGTGGCATCGAACGGCACGCCCTGGATGAAATCGTCGACGCGCCGATAGAACACCGTCGGCCGCAGCGAGAACACCTCGTTTTCGAAGTCGAAGCCCAGTTCGGCGATCCATGCGGTTTCAGGCGCCAGATCGAGATTGCCGACATAGATATTGCCATCGGCAAGGCCGAAACTGGCCTCTGTCGGCAACCAGCCAAAGCGTTCCAGCAGGCTTGGCACGCGCTCCTTACGGGCCAGCGTCACGCGGGGAGTGATATCGCCCACGCCCACCCACGCCCGCAGAACGGTATCAAAGGTGGTGGCCGACCTGTCACGATCCGCCGCGCCAAACGCTGCTGCCAGACCGCGCGGCCCCATAGGCACAGCCGCACCCAGTTGCGGCACGCCCGCAGTCTGATCGGTTCGGTCCACCCGCGCCCCCAGCTCGAACTGGACTTCTCCTAGCGCGCCGCGCCACTGGGCAAACGCGCCCAGCCGCTCGGACTGAACATTGGGCTGCGAATCGATGAAGAACGCATCGTTGAACGGATTGGTGATCCGCACGAATTTGTCCGTAAGCTCGGCATCGCCGCCAATCTGGAAATAGGCGCCTTGCGTGCCGAACCGCAGCGACGCCTCGGCCGTGCTGGTGTCTGCATCGGCAAAGGTCGCCCGCGCCATCATCGGCGGCGCGGCAGGCTGGCGGGTGGTCTGGTTGTCCATCAGGTGACGGATGGCAACATGGCCAAGCCGCAGATCAAGATGCACCTGATCGGCAATCTCTCCGCGAAAGCCGCCCTGCACGAAATCGGTATCGAAATAGACGATATCGAGCGCGAAGGGCGGATTGCCGGTCGGGTCGGTTTCGCTGCGGCGGTATTCGACATAGAGTTCGCCCGGCCCGGTGCGGAATCCGGCATGCGCCCCATACAGATTGCGCTCGAACGAGGTGCCGACCGCGGTGCCGCCGGGGAATTCGTAATCATCCCCTTCCTCTCGGCTGGCGATCAGGCCGATCCGCCAATCGGAACTGGCCATCCCGACAAGCCCGCCGATGGCATGGCTGTCATCCACCGAACGGTACTGGCTGGCAAACCGGGCCTGCGGGGAAAGCGACACGCTTTCCGAAAACTCGGTCTGCACCAGTTGTGCATTGACCGCCCCGGCCAAGGAGGGGCCTTGCGATACGGGCGCGACACCGCGGGCAATGTCTATCCGGTCAACCAGTATTGACGGGGCATAATGCAGCGGCGGGTCCATCGCGTTGGGGCCGCCGGTGGCAAAGCGTTGTCCATTGACACGCCCCAGCACGCGTTGCCCGGCAAGGCCGCGATACGACAATTGCCCGGACAGGGCGCCATTGCCCACCACCGCGCCGCCCGGAATGCGAGCCGCGATGGCGGCGGCATCGGCGGGCAGCGCGATCTGTTCAGGCATCGGTATGCCGTCCTGCGCAATTGTGTCGCGGCGAACGGCGGTGACGACGATGGTATCGCTGAGGACGGAATCCCCGGCATCGGCAGAGGTATCTTCCTGCGCAAAGGCAGTCTGGTGCGAAAGCAGCAGGCACGACGCAAGCGCCCCGCATGTAATCAGGTATCTTGAATTCATGGTTTTCTCATCTATTTGATCGGCACAAGTGCGCTATCCGGCGCAAGGCCGGCCAGCGCGCAAATTGTCTCGAAAATCAGATGGGAACGGGCGGGCCACGCAGCGGCGGGCGCAGATAAGGGCGCGCGTTGACAAATATCGGTCGGCTCGGGGCAAGACCAAGCAAGAGGACGAACAGGATCGCGGCGACCAGCAATTCCGGATCGACCGGCCCGGTCGTCAGCTTCAGCGTGCCGCCAAAGGCGCAATCCTTGGCCTTGGCAGCCGATGTCGAACCGCTATCGCTTTCTTGCCCGTGGCCCATCGCGGCGTGATCGACCACATGATCGACCGCATGATCGACTGTGTGCATATCAGCGGGCGGCGAAGCGGCGAGCCGGGAAAGCGCATTGGTTTCAGGGCAAACCACAACGCTCAGCCAGCCCGAAGCCGATGGCGCAATCATATAGCCCGCAGGCGCAAGCGAATTCAGCCCCAGCCCCGCAAGCAGGAGGGCAAACACGGCGAGCCGGAACCGGCGTAGAGGGGATTTCAATGCGACCACTGATGCTGGCCCCTATGTCCGGGCAGAACGCAAGTCACTCCGGTTTTTTGCAAGACCCGTTCGCATAGCCCCCGTTCGCAAAGGCATTATTCCGCGCAGGCGATACAGCGGGTTGCAATCGGGCGTGCAACCAGCCGTTCGCGCCGGATTTCTCCGCCGCATTTGGCGCAGGTGCCGTAGGTTCCGTTTTCGATCCGGCTCAATGCATTGGCGATCTGGCGAATTTCATCGCGCAATACGTCGTCCACCCCTTCCAGCGCCTCGTCATCGGCAAGATCCATCGCCTGCTCGCTGAAATCGGCATCCAGCGGATGACGCAGATCGTCCTCGATCACCTTGGCACGCGCGAGCAAATCGGCCATTCGGGCTTTGAGCGTTTCGGCCATGTCGGAATATTGGGTCATGTCTCGACTCTCCCTTTCTTTCACCATGAATAGCGCAGGCGGAAGCTTGCGAATTTGATCCTGCGCAAATTGGCGCACTCGGCAGCATTGCAATTTCGCCAATCTTGCACCGTTCGGGCGGATTTCGCGCGTTAAGCGGCCGCCAAAGGGTACGTATATTTCCCTATTCTCGGTCGATCTGTTACAACTTGCCGATCGCTGATTTGTCCAAACTCGCGAGGCCAGAGTTGGACTTGTTATTCGAACAGTAGATTCCTGGGGGGGAAATACATGAACAAAGTCGTTTTCGCCGGTGCATCTTTTGTTGCACTGTCAGTTGCTTGTTCCGTTTCAGCGCAGGACAACACCAGTACAATCACACAGACCGGATCCGGCAACATTGCGGATGTTTCTCAGCCCGGTTCCACCAACGAATCGGTGCTTAATCAGGATGGTACTGCAACTGGATTTGATGGCATCGCCAACGAGGCGACAATCACTCAGGAAGGCGCCAACGGCTATTCTGAAGCCACACAGACCGGCGACAACACCCTGACCGTTACGCAAACGGCCGACAGCGAAGGGATGAATTCCGAAGCGTTCCAGACCAACGCCGGCGGCGGCACAAGCAACACCGCGAATGTGACTCAAGGCGGCCTTGGATCAGGCTTTGGTTCGGGCACCGGTTCTTTCATCGATCAGAGCGGCACAAATGGCGATATCAGCGTCACGCAAGATACGGGCACCACGGACGCAGTAAGTGTCGTCGTGCAGCGCGACCAGAACCAGACTGCAACCGTCACGCAGACGGCTGGCGTGGATGTCACTTCGTTTATTGAGCAGGAAGAGAACACGCAGACGGCGACCGTCCAGCAGACCGGGGATGACAACTTCTCAGACATCTTCCAGTCACAGCGCGCCAATGATGCCGATGTGCTGCAAACCGCGGCAGGCAATTCTTCGACGATCATCCAGGACGGTGAAGAAGGCGATGTCGATGTTGACCAGACCGGCACTGGCAACACCAGCTTCGTCGACCAGGACGACAACACCGATCGCGGCGACGTGTTGATCACGCAAAGCGGGAACGACAACGAATCGAACGCTTTCCAGGATGACGATGATTCCGACATCTTCCACACCCAAAGCGGGAACGGGAACTTCGCTGACACCGATCAGGGTGGCGATGACAGCATCAGCACCATCACCCAGTCGGGCGACAACAATCGAGCGATCGTGATCCAGGGCGATGTTTCTGGCGATCAGGACAGCACTGTCACCCAATCGGGCAACGGGAATCTCGCCGAAGTCCAGCAGGGTACCGATGTTTCCGGTCCTGCCGACGACAACAACACCAGTACAATCGTGCAATCGAGCAACGACAACACAGGTGTCGTCGATCAACTTGCGCAGAACAGCTCGCATTCGCTTACGCAGGAAGTGGGTGACTTCAACACCAGCACCACTTTGATTGGCGATGCCACTCCCAGCGCCAGTCCACTGCCATCGGGGAGCGATGTCTTTATCCTTCAATCAGGATCGCTCAACGAATCGACTGTCACCGCGTCGAGCGCAAACAGTGACGTGTTCGTAGACCAGATCGGCAACGAGAACGTGTCTACCGTGACGCAAAACCTTGGCGGCACCCTCAACATCGCTGATGTCAACCAGGGCGGCGACAACGGCACGTCGACAATTACGCAGTCCGGCACCAGCAGCATGGCGATCCTCAATCAGGACGGCACATTCAACATCAGCACCATCACGCAGGATGGCACGTCTCTGATGGCGACTGTGAGTCAGGGCGGAACTGGCGACACCTCAACGGTCAATCAGACCGGGACCGGGCTTGTGGCAACAGTCACCCAGAATTTCCCCTGATCCTGTTTGACCCAAGTGCCAGAATAACGAGACGGGTCGCGGCGAAAGCTGCGGCCCTTCGCGCTTTCTAACCGCTGAGAATCCGGCTATCGCGGCGCCATGAGCGATACCACCGTCTATGTCCTGAACGGCCCGAACCTGAACCTGCTCGGCCTGCGCGAGCCGGAGATTTACGGCTCCACCACCTTGGACGAAATCGCCGGCATGCTGGAAGATCGGGCCCGCGCCCTGGGGCTGACGATCGACATGCGTCAGACCAATCACGAAGGGATGCTGGTCGACTGGCTGCACGAAGCGCAGGCCGAAGGCGCGCGTGCGGTGCTGCTCAATGCCGGGGCATACACCCATACCTCGATCGCGCTGCTCGATGCGATCAAGGCGATCCGCACCCCCGTTGTAGAGGTGCATCTGTCCGATCCCAAGACGCGCGAACCGTTCCGCCATCTTTCCTATATCGGCATGGCTGCCGCGCTTACTGTCGAAGGGCACGGCCCCGATTCCTACCGCATCGCATTGGAAGCCGTAGCGTCAGGCGAAGTCTGACTGTCACACGAATTGCACAATTTGCGCGCTTTGCCACTTGCCAGCCGCAATTGGCGTCAATAGTCACGCCTGAAACAAAAACGGGGCCACAAAAGGGATATGCATGGCTGACAAGAAGCCGAGCACGGGGTCAAACTCGGGCATGAACATCGATACCGCGCTGGTGCGCGAGCTTGCCGAACTGCTCAACGAAACCGGTCTGACCGAAATCGAGGTCGAAGACGATGATCGCAAGATCCGCGTTTCGCGTGGAGGCGGCGTCATGGCAGCAGCGCCAATGATGGCTGCGCCGGCGCCCGCCGCGCCTGCACCCGCCGCCGCCGCGCCCGCACCCGAAGCGCCCGCAACAGACACGCATGCCGACGCGCTCAAATCGCCGATGGTGGGGACCGCCTATCTCGCGCCCGAACCGGGAGCAGCCAATTTCATCAAGGTCGGCGACAGCGTTGCGCAAGGCGACACGCTGCTGATCGTCGAAGCGATGAAGGTGATGAACCCGATCACTGCCGACAAGGCAGGCACGATCAAGGCGATCCTGGTCGAGAATGCGCAGCCGGTCGAATACGACCAGCCGCTCGTCGTCATCGGGTAGGCGCTGCCCATGTCCATCAACCGCATCCTGATCGCCAATCGCGGCGAAATCGCGCTGCGCATCCACCGTGCGGCGCATGAAATGGGGATCGAAACGGTCGCGGTGCACTCCACCGCCGATGCCGATGCGATGCATGTGCGGCTGGCCGATCATGCCGTTTGCATCGGCCCGCCCCCTGCCGCGGAAAGCTATCTCAACCACGCCAACATCATCTCCGCCGCGGAAGTCGCCGGATGCGACGCGATCCACCCCGGCTATGGCTTCCTTTCGGAAAACGCCAAGTTCGCCGAAATCGTCGAAGCGCATGACATCGCGTGGATCGGGCCAAAGCCCGAACACATCCGCACGATGGGCGACAAGGTGGAGGCAAAGCGCACCGCCGGAGCTCTGGGCCTGCCGCTGGTCCCCGGTTCGGACGGCGCGGTGTCAGACCCTGCCGAAGCGAAGAAGATCGCGGCCGAAATCGGCTATCCCGTCATCATCAAGGCCGCATCGGGCGGCGGCGGGCGCGGCATGAAAGTGTGCGAGAGCGAGGACAAGCTCGAAACGCTGATGAAGCAGGCCGGTAGCGAGGCCAAGGCCGCTTTCGGCGATGCCACCGTTTACATCGAGAAATACCTCGGCAATCCGCGCCACATTGAATTCCAGGTGTTTGGCGATGGCAATGGCAATGCGATCCATCTGGGCGAACGCGACTGTTCACTGCAACGCCGGCATCAGAAAGTGCTCGAAGAAGCGCCCTCCCCCGTCATCAGCCGCGAAGAGCGGATGCGCATGGGCGAGGTCTGCTCAAAAGCGATGCGCGACATGGCCTATCGCGGCGCCGGCACGATCGAGTTCCTGTGGGAGAACGGTGAATTCTACTTCATCGAAATGAACACCCGCCTCCAGGTCGAACACCCCGTTACCGAAGCGATCACCGGGGTCGATCTGGTGCGCGAACAGATCCGCATTGCCGCCGGAAAACCGCTTTCGGTGAAGCAGGAAGACCTCGAATTCCGGGGCCACGCGATCGAATGCCGGATCAACGCCGAAGACCCGTTCACCTTTGCGCCTTCACCCGGCAAGGTCACCTATTACCACCCGGCTGGCGGCATGCATGTGCGCGTCGATAGCGGGCTTTACGCCGGCTATTCGATCCCGCCCTATTACGACAGCATGATCGCCAAGCTGATCGTCTATGGCCGCGACCGCGAAGGCTGCATCATGCGCCTGCGCCGCGCGCTGGAGGAAATGGTGGTCGAAGGGGTAAAAACCAACATCCCGCTGCATCAGGAACTGCTGCGGCAGGACGACGTGCTGAACGGCGATTACACGATCAAGTGGCTGGAAGAGTGGCTGGCAACGCGCGAGGGGTGAGCACCTTTTAGGCCGTCGAAGCCCGATTACGCCTAATTTTCCAACTCGAGAAGACTTCGCTGCGAAATATTTGACGCCTGACTATCATTTTTAGGCACAAATCGAGCAGTCGTGCGTTGGCCTTGGGTGAAGCACGAAATCATTTCGGAACCCGGCGCAGCAGAAAGCAGTGCGGCGACAAAAGTCGCTGTACCCGCGCCTGCGCGCCCCGAACGCTCGCGCAAGACCCAGATCGTTGTCGTGGGCGGCGGTGCGGGCGGGCTGGAACTCGTGCGCAAGCTGGGCGCGAAATACGGGCGCAAGAAGCACGACATCATCCTTGTCGACAAGAACCTGTCGCACATCTGGAAGCCGTTGCTGCACGAAGTCGCCGCCGGATCACTGGACGCGAACCTCGATGAAGTCGGCTATCGCGGGCACTGCGCGCGCTGGGGATACCGGTTTTTCCAGGGCAGCCTTGAAAGCATAGACCGCGAGACGAAGACGATCCGGCTTGCCCCGGTGCTGGACGATCATGGCGACGAACTGATCGGCGGGCATACCATCCGGTATGACATTCTGGTGCTGGCGGTCGGGTCGATCTCAAACGATTTCGGCGTGCCGGGGGTGGCGGAACACTGCCTCTATCTCGACAGCCGCGAACAGGCCGACAAATTCCGCACCAAGCTGCTTAACCACTGTTTGCGCGTCAGCCGCGCCATGATGGCCGATCCCGGTGCCGATGCGCGGGTGAAGGTTGCAATCGTGGGCGCGGGCGCGACCGGGGTGGAACTGGCCGCGGAACTGTTCAACGCCGCCGGGGCGCTGCGGCATTACGGGCTGGAAGTGTTCGACGAAAGCCGGATGGATGTCACCATCCTCGAAGCGGGGCCGCGCATCCTGCCCGCGCTTTCGGAAAAGCTTTCGGGTGCGGCGCGCAAGGAATTGAACAAGTTGGGCGTGACTGTTCGCGAACAGACTCAGGTGATCGAGGCGCGCCGCCGCGCCATGGTGACGCAGACAGGCGATGTGATCGAAGCCGATCTGATGGTCTGGGCTGCCGGGGTAAAGGGCGCCGAATTCCTCGGCACGCTGGGCCTCGCCACCAATCCGCGCAACCAGATCCTCGTCACCGAAACGATGCAGACTTTGACCGATCCGGACATTTTCGCGCTCGGCGATTGCGCGTCCTACACCCCGCCGGACGAGGATTCCCCCATTCCCCCGCGCGCGCAGGCCGCGCACCAGATGGCGGCAACGGTGTTCACCAACATCAAGCGCAAGCAGAAGGGCAAGAAGCTCAAGAGCTTTGTCTATGAAGACAAGGGCTCGCTGATCTCGCTCAGCCGGTTTTCAACCGTGGGCAGCCTGATGGGCAATCTGGTCGGCGGCGCGCTGGCGGTGGAAGGGCGCATGGCGCGGCTGATCTATACCTCGCTATACCGCATGCACCTGCTCGGCATTCACGGCTGGCTGCGCGGACTGGGGCTGATGCTGGTGGGCCGGGTAAACCGCGTGGTGCGGCCCAAGCTGAAACTGCACTGACCAGGCCCTATCGCGCCGCTAAAGCGGCACGCCCGGCTCGTGCTTCGCGGTGCGGATTGTCAGCGAGGTTTTGACGCTGGCGACATTGGGTGCGGGCGTCAGCTTGCTGGTGAGAAATTCCTGGAAGCTTTGCAGGTCACGGCTGACGATCTTCAGAATGAAGTCGATTTCGCCGTTGAGCATATGGCATTCGCGCACTTCGGGCAGGTCGCGCATGTGGTCTTCGAATTCGCGCAGCGCGCTTTCGGCCTGGCTTTTCAGGCTGACCATGGCGAACACGGTGATGGCGAAACCCAGTTTCGACGGGTCGAGATCGGCGTGATAGCCGCGGATGACGCCGTCTTCCTCCAGCCCGCGAACACGGCGCAGGCACGGCGGGGCTGTCAATCCGACGCGCTGCGCCAGTTCGACATTTGTAACGCGCCCTTCCGCCTGCAATTCACTCAGCAGACGGCGATCGATCTCATCCAGATTCGCCATGTCCCCTCGGGCTCCCTCCGATGTCTCGCATGCCGCAATATGTCCTGAACGCAGCTGCGCGGCTAATGTGCCAACAAAAGTCTGCAAGAACATATGCCAAACGGCATATCCAAACCTAATAAAATTTTATGTGCCAGCAATTGTCCCGCTTTGCAACGCGCGTGACGGCGCGCTGTGACAATTCTCCTGCGCTGCTAGAGATATTCGGCTGCAGTGCGCCTTGCGTCAGCGAATCTGACCCGGGGCGGAACCTGCGGCACGGTTTCCTTTGCCGTCTGGAGCGTGGATGTTTTTCGATGATCGCCTTGCGACTGTGCTGCGTCAGCGCGCGTCAAGCGATGTCGGATTGCGCACGCAATTCAGGCAGTTGCTCGATATTCTGGGGGAGGAGCGCACCAGCGCCGGTTCGGCCAGCGACCCCGCTCTGGTCGCGGCGGCATGGATGCGGATGAACGCGCTGGCGGAGGAAATCCCCGCCGCATCGCGGGCCAAGATGGTTCGTGAGCCCGGCTGGCGGTTTCGCAATCCCGAACTGGCCGCGCATCTTTCCAATTTCGAACCCGAGGTTGCCTCGGCTGCGCTCAACCGGGCGCAGCTCTCCTCGGACGACTGGTCGGCGCTGATTCCCCGGCTGCCGGTGCGTGCGCGCGGCTTCCTGCGATTGCGCCGCGATCTGCCGCTGGATGTCGAGAAACTGCTGGAGCGGCTGGGCGTGCACGATCGCGGCCTTCCGCGTCCGGACAAGGTGACTGATGATGCGCAAGCCCCGGCCCCGGAGGAAGATTGCGCGGCTGAGCCCGGTGCGGACTTCGTGCCGCCGCCACCGGTGAGGCTGAGCGGCATCGTTGCGGACGCTGCCCCGCCCCACGATATCGTCAGTGACACGGAAACGGCGACTTCCGAAAACGCGCCCGATCCCGTCGACGAAGGCCGCAGCGAGATTTCCGCGCTGGTTGAACGCATCGCCGCCTTCAAGCGCAATCGCGAAGTCGGCGCGGAACCTGACACCAGCGAACCGCGCCTGCCGCTGGGCGAAGACGACCTGCGATCGCGCCCGCAAGTCAGGGCCTTCGGTTTCGCCGCCGATGCCGGAGGCCGGATCGAATGGGCCGACAGCGAAGTCGCGGCGATGGTGATCGGTACGCGCCTTGTCGCGCCGGCCCGGCTTGGCAGCGCCAATCGCCAGACCCCGCTCGAACGCGCGTTTTACCGGCGGCAACCGATTATCGCGACGCCGAAAAGCCTGGTCGGAGCCGAGGCGATCACCGGGGAATGGATCGTCGATGCGCAGCCGCGCTTTACCGACAGCGGCAATTTCGCAGGCTATTTCGGCCGCTTCCGCAGGCTCGCCAACAGCGATTCCGGATATGTCAGCGCCGCCCAACGCGAAGCGGATCGGATCCGCCAGCTGCTGCATGAATTGCGCACCCCGATCACGGCGGTGCAAGGCTATGCCGAAGTTATCCAGCAGCAATTGTTTGGCGCAGCCCCGCATGAATACCGCGCGCTCGCCGCAGCGATTGCCGCCGATGCGGCGCGCATCCTTGCCGGGTTTGAGGAGCTGGACCGCCTCGCCAAGCTCGAAACCGGAGTGATAGAGATCGAGCCGGGCAAAGCCGATCTGGCTCTCATAATCGGCCAGACCAACCGCCAGCTTGATCAGGTGCTGCGCCCGCGCATGGCTGGCATCGCACTGGAGGATACGCAGGTGCAGGCGATTGTCGGCATCAGCACCGATCAGGCCGAGGCCCTCGCCTGGCGCCTGCTTGCAACATTGGGTGGCGGCAGCTCTGCAGGGGAAATGCTGAACGCGACGCTCGAAACCATTGGCAACAAGGCAGTTCTGACCTGCGAACTGCCAGCACAATTGCTGGCGGAGGAAGACATTTTCACCGCCGAGGCCCGTCCGATCGGTACAGCAATCAACGCCGGCCTGTTCGGTGCGGGTTTCGCCTTGCGTCTCGCCCGGGCGGAGGCCCGCGCGGCCGGAGGCAATCTGGTGCGCGACGATGAAACAATCGTCCTCACCTTGCCGCTGGCACGGGACGATCGGACGACGCAGGCGCCGGAAAAAAGCGAAATATGAATTCCCAACCTTAAGGTCGCGGTAAGGCATCGCTTACGCTTTTGCTGTAAGGCGATGCGATCATGCGGACGGGCAACATAGATCTGATAAGGCACGATGGATGCCCGCAAGGCGCATCCATGATCGATCCCCCGTGCCCGTGTCACGCCGCCAGTTTCCCCCCAGAATTCGGGCAGCGGGCGCTGCTGACGATCGACACCGAAGAGGAATTTGACTGGGAAGGCCCGTTTACCCGCGACAGGCACGGGCTGAAGCATGTCGAAGCGATACCCCGTTTTCAGGCGTTCTGCGAGCAAATCGGTGCGCATCCGGTCTATCTGGTCGATTGGCCCATCGCCACCGATGCGCGTGCCGTCGAGATCATCGGCGATGCCCTGCGCCGCGGAAAGGCGGATATCGGTGCGCAGCTTCACCCTTGGGTCAACCCGCCCTTTGAAGAAGAGGTGAATGCCCGCAATTCCTATGCCGGCAGCCTGCCGGTGGAACTGGAAGCGGCCAAGCTGTCGGCGCTGTGCGAACAGATCGACAAGGCCTTCGGAACGGCTCCGCTGATCTACCGTGCGGGTCGATATGGTCTTGGCCCGAACAGCGCCGAAATCCTCAAGGCCAACGGCATCGCGATCGACACTTCCGTTCGATCGCTGTTCGATTACCGCGCGCAGTCAGGGCCGGATTATACCCACCATCCCGTCACGCCCTATTGGGTGGATGATGATCGGCGGTTGCTCGAACTCCCCGTGACCAGCGTCTATTGGGGGCTGCTGCGCCAAATGGGCAAGCATCTCCACCGCGCCCAGCGCCATGTCCCGACGATGTTTGGCGGCTTTTCCCGGCTTCGCCTGCTGGAACGCATCGCCCTGACGCCCGAAGGTGTGACTGCCGAGGAAGCAATCCGGGGCATCGACATTGCGCTGGATGAACAATTGCCGGTGCTGGTGCTGTCGCTGCACAGCCCGACGCTCGCCCCCGGTTTCACACCCTATACGCGCACAGAACAGGACGTGGAGGCGCTGTATTCGTGGCTGCGCGAAATCTACGCCTATCTCGACGGGCGCAGGGTCGAAAGCACGACAGTGGCGGACATCATCAAGGCATCGCGGGCTTAGCGCGCTTCCCCGCTTGTTTCTTTATCCCTCTCGCTGTAGGGGCCGTGCTGCTTTCGTCATCGAGGCCACGTCTCGAAGGCTTACGGGCCTGTAGCTCAGCGGTTAGAGCTGGCCGCTCATAACGGCTAGGTCGCGGGTTCGAATCCTGCCGGGCCCACCACGCCTTGCGCATGGCGACGAAAGAGCCCGTTCGGGCGATTGAAATGAAGTCGGGGAGTGGCGCAGCCTGGTAGCGCACCTGTTTTGGGTACAGGGGGTCGCTGGTTCGAATCCAGTCTCCCCGACCATTTCAATCCAGTCATCCAAAATCACGAAAATGCCTTGGCAATGCGCGACGGATTTGGCGCGCTGACGGCTTTACCATTGCGGCTTGCGACAATTTGTGACGCAAGGCGACGTGACATGACGCGGCGACGGCGGCAGATTGTCTGCTGTCCGGTGGATTTGCGAGGTGTCAGAGAATGAGCAAAGCCAGCATCGCCCTCAATCGTTTTGGCTACGGCCTGAAACGCGAGCAGAGCGTACCCGACGATCCGGCCCGTTACCTGCTGGCGCAGATGGATGCCTTTGATCCCATCCCGTCAGCGATTGCTGGACGATCGGACAATGCGGCCAAGCCGGGCGAAATCCTCCAGATGCTGCGACGGCTGCGGCAACAGCGCCAGATGCAGGCCAGCGAAGGCGACGCCGACATGGCGGCCATGACTGAAGGGATGCGCGGCAGCGATCCCCTGAACGGCCTCCCCCCTGAAGTGCGCCAATCCTATATGGCTGCTGGCCAGACCCTGCGCCGGGATGTCGCGCTCAGGACGCATATCGCGATCGCCAGCGAAACGCCCATGATGGAACGGATGGTGCATTTCTGGGCGAACCATTTCAGCGTCAGCGCACAAAAGCCGGGGACGCATTATCAGGTGGCCGATCACGAATTCCAGGCGATCCGCCCCTTCGTGCTGGGTCGCTTTGCCGACATGCTGAAAGCGGCGGTGCTGCATCCGGCGATGCTGCTGTATCTTGATCAGTTCCAGTCGGTCGGCCCCAATTCCCGCTTCATGCAGATGCGGGCTCGCAGGCGACAGGGTGATCAGGGAGGCGGGCCGCGTGGTCTGAACGAGAACCTCGCTCGCGAAATCCTCGAATTGCACACGCTGGGGGTCGATGGCGGTTACACCCAGAGCGACGTCACCGAATTCGCCCGTGCGCTAACGGGCTGGTCGATCCAGGGCCTTGGCCGGTTTGAACGATTCACCCAGGGACAGGCCAATGGTGCCGCCTTTGTCGAAGTGGCGCATGAACCGGGCAATCGCACGATCATGGGACGAAGCTATCGCGATAGCGGTGCACGGCAGGCGTTGGACGTGCTGGACGATCTCGCCAGCCACCCGGCCACCGCACGCTTTGTCGCAACCAAGCTTGCACGGCATTTCGGCGGCGATGATCCCCCGGCAAGCCTGATCAACCGGCTAGAAGCCGACTTTTTGAAGACCGGCGGTGAGCTGGCGAGCCTGACCCGCACTCTGATCGCAGCGCCAGAGGTCTGGGCCGCAGAGCCTGTGAAGTTCAAGCAGCCGTTCGAATGGCTGGTTTCGGTGCTGCGCTTGACGGGGATCGAGAATCTTGATGCGCGGCGGATAGCCAGCGCTCTCAATGAAATCGGGCAATTGCCGTGGCGTGCGCCCTCACCCGCAGGCTACGATGATCTGGCCGGAAGCTGGGCCGGGCCCGATGCGCTGTTCCGGCGGGTCGAACTGGCCGAAAGGATCGCCCGCAATGCCCCCGCTGACGATGTGATGGAGCGTGCTCAATCCGCTTTCCCCGGCATGCTGAGCGACAACACGCGCACATGGCTCTCCCGTGCCGAAAGCGGGACGCAGGCGCTGGGCCTGTTGCTGGTCTCACCCGAAATGATGCGGAGGTAAGACGATGACGTTCACCCTAGATCGCCGTTCGATCCTTGGCGGGTCGATTGCTCTGGGCACGGCCAGCCTCGCCCTGCCTTCGATGGCATTCGCGCGGACAGCCGGGGAGAAAAACCTGCTGTTCGTGCTGCTGCGGGGCGCGGCGGACGGCATGGCGATGCTGGCCCCGGTTGGTGACCCGGGTCTTTCCGAACTGCGACGCGCGACGCTGTCAGAATATGACGGGGCGCGGCGCGCCGACGGCTTCTTTGCGATCCACCCCGCCTTCGATCAGGTCGGTGCGGCCTATGATGCAGGTGAGGCGCTGTTCGTCCATGCCACGGCCACCAGCTACCGCGAGCGTTCGCATTTCGACGGGCAGAACATGCTCGAAACGGGCGCGGCGCAGCCCTATGCCAAAAGCGACGGCTGGCTGAATCGGCTGGTCGGCATGATCGGCGAACAGGCGGGCGAAACACATCCCAAGGCTCTGGCCATCGCGCCCACAATGCCGCTGGCGCTGCGCGGTGATGCGCCCGCCTCCAGCTACGCGCCAAGCGCGCTGCCACAGGCGAGCGACGCCTTCATGGCGCGGGTCGGCATGTTGTATGGCGAGGATGCCGAGCTTGGCGGGTTGTGGAGCCGCGCGCTCGAAACGCAGGCGATGGCGGCGGACGACAATCTGCGCAATCTGCGCGATGCTCAGGCTGCGGGTGATCTCGCCGCCTCACTGATGCGCGGCGAAGACGGCGCACGGATAGCGATGATCGAACTGGGCGGCTGGGATACCCATGCCAATCAGGTCGGTGCATTCCGGCGCAACGCGAGCCAGCTCGACGCGCTGCTTGGCGCGTATCGGGCGGGCATGGGCTCCGCATGGGACGATACGATGGTGGTGGTTGCCACCGAATTTGGCCGAACCGCGCGGCTCAACGGGACGAACGGGACCGATCACGGCACCGCATCGGCAACGCTGCTGATGGGCGGAGCGCTGCGCGGTGGACGGGTGATGGCCGACTGGCCCGGACTGGGCGAAAGCGACCTGTACGAAGGGCGCGACCTGCGGCCGACGATGGCGCTGGAAAGCGTCGTGGCCGGAGCCGTCGCCGAACATCTCGCGCTCGATCCCGAACGCGCGCTGGCCCGGCTGTTCCCCGGTCGCAGCGGCGCGCCTGTCAGCGGGTTCGTGCGCAGCTGATCACTTGTCCATGATTGCCGGTGCGCTCGGGATCGGGCCGCCGGTCTGGATCGAGGTACTCTCGTTCGCGAGAATGCCCACCACTGTCGTCCACACCGCGACAGTCTGGCGCAGTTGCACCGGGTCGATCTTGTCGAGCGTGTCGTCGGGCGTGTGATGCAGGTCGAAATAGCGGGTGCCGTCCTGCTGCAGATCGATCAGCGCCCCGCCCTGATCGCGCACGATGTTGAGGTCCGCCCCGCCGTTTGCGACATTGGTTGAATTGGCAACGCCAAAACGGGCCACCGCACCGGCGATCCGGGTGTGCAGAGCGGGATTGCTTTCGCGGAAATTGCTTTCGAAACGCCAGATACGGTCCGCGCCGAAATCGCTTTCGAGACCGACGCCGATCTTCTCGTCAATATGCGCCTCGGAATAGGCGGTCGATCCGAACAGGCCGACTTCCTCTGCCCCCGCCATCAGCACGCGAATGGTGCGCAGCGGCTGGCCGGTCTTCTGCACGTTCAGCGCGGCTGCCGCGACGATGCCGCAGCCTGCGCCATCGTCAAACGCGCCCGGCGCATTCCACCAGCTGTCGAGGTGGCAAGCGATCAGCACCGGTGGCAGCGAAGGATTGCGCCCGACAATCTCGCCCACGACATTGCCGCTAAGCGTGGTGCCGAGATTTTCCGGGGTCAGCGTCAGCTTCATCATGATCGGACGGCCATCGGCGCGCTCAAACATGCGTTCAAGGTTTGCGGCATCGGGCAGCGACAATGCGCCCGCCGGGGTGGGCACAGGCCGCCCGACATCGCTCGATCCGTCGGCATTGCGGAAGGTCGTGCCACCGGTGTGCGGGTTGCGGTGGTAATCGGTGCCGACCGATTTGATGACGGTGGCGATCGCGCCGCGCTGCTTGGCCAGTTCCGCGCCAACCCAGCGCGCCGGCCCGGCAAAGCCGTATTGCGAGCCGTCCTGCGTCGGCGTCATCGAATGCGAGATATAGGCGATCTTGCCCGTCAGGCTGCCTTCGGGCGCGGCCTGAAGCGCGGCGACGCTTTCGAACATGACGACTTCGGCGGTAATCCCGTCAGGCCCGGTAGAGGCGCTGCCGCCCAGCGGCTGGATCACCAGCGGCTGCGGGAACGGGCTGGTGATTTCCGCGCGGTGGATTTCGCCCGGAATCCATGTTTCCATTTCAAACGGCTCGTCCGCGACATTGGCAAAGCCGTGCGCGTTCAGCCATTCCACCGCCCATTTGCGCCCGCGCGCCTCGGCTTCCGTTCCGGCCTGACGCGGGCCGACTTCGGTTGTCACCCCTTCGACGAAATCCCATGCGTAGGTGTCGCTTTCCAAGGCTTGCGATGCGACGTCTTGAAGGCTCGGTGCATCGCTATGCGCTTCGGCGGCGAGCGGTGCGGCGATGATGAGGGCGGCGGTGGCAAGGAGTGCTTTTTTCATGGAGCGAATTGCTAGGCAGCTTGGCGCGGCAAGTCCAGTGGGACGCAGCCCTGCCATCGCGCAAATTGCGCAAAAAGTGATCAATTCCAGTCTGTGTCGAACCGGTTGTTGACGATCGCCTCATCCCCGTTGGAGATCAGCACGAACGGCGCCCACGCCATCGGATGCGCCCAGCTTTCCTGCCATCCCTCAATCCTGCCGCTGCCTGGCCAACGCCCTTCGCGCACGGCCCGCGTTGCGCTTTGCAAGGCGCGGCCCGGCCCTCCCCGGCGATTGCGGGCCGAAGCACGCAGCGTGGCGGTTGTCAGCGCCGGGGTGACATCATCGAGCACCGGCCAGTGGCTAGCCATCACCTGCAGGGCCCCTGCGCGCAGGAACGCGCTGGCAAGCGCCGACAGGCTATCACCCGTTCCCCCTGCATTCGCGGTGTTACACGCAGACAGAAACACCCATTCGGCACGCAGGTTCAGCGAGCGCACCTCGCTTGCCGTCAGCAAACCGTCATTTTCGCTCGTGGCATCATCAGGCGGAGTAAGGACCAGCGCGGGTTCGGCCAGTCCCCGATCATTCTGACCCGGCAGCAGGCCGTGGGTTGCCAGCAACAGGTAGCGTGCATCGTCAAGGTCAGGGTGCTGGCGCAGCGCGGCCTCGGTCGCCCGCGTTCCGAGCAGGGCGACATGCTCCGAGGTTTGCAAGGCCGAACGGACCGCTTCGTATTCAGCCTTTGTCCCCGGCAGCGGCGAAAGCTTCCGGATCGCTTCGAGGTTGGCGAGACGGCCTTCGCGCGTCAGCGTCAGAAAATCGGCAGAGCGCAGTTCCCCCGGCCTAAGCTGGCCGTCAAACGCTGGGTCAGCCACCGCGAACAGCATGTCGCGCGAGACATTGTTGATCGGAAAGAAGCGATTTGGCCGAAAGCTGTCGAACGAAGGCGTGGTGGTGAAGGCATAACGATTGCCGAGCCACTGCGCGCGGCGCATCGTGCGGTAATCGGCCCAGTCGTAATCCTCATCGGGAGCCTCTGTGACGAGCATGGCCAAGGGCAACGTCGCCATAGCTCCGCTGGCCATCACGAATACGTCAGAACCTTTGGTAAGCGCAGGCTCCACTGGCTTGATAAGCAGTCGATATATCTCATAGGCAGCCGCCTGATCATAGGCTTGCTGCCCTTTCTCCTCCGAAGGGCTTACCGGCATCTCGGCCAAGGCAAACTCGGCCTCGTCGGTGCAGCTCTTCAAGTCGACCTGACACCGCAGGCGATCGACCAGCGGTGCAATCTTCTCCACCCCGTCTTCAAGGACGTGCCATGCAAAAGGCGCATCCCCTGACCAGCCAAGCGCGAACACATGAATGTCACCATCCGCAGGGGTGATCAGCAACATTTCTTCGATCTGGCCGCGCGCATATCCCTGCCGGAATGCCCCGAGATACCAAGGATGGATCGAACGATAGATCGCCGGTTCGCCCGGCGTATCTTCGTAATCACTCGCGAAATCGGGTTGTGCGGCAATCTCCGCGCGGGCTCGGTCCAATTCGCCGAGCGCGTCCGAAACATCTGCCGTATCAGCATCCGAATTCAGTGCAGCATAGCGCCGCAATGCCTGACGCAGCCGGGCCTTGCTGCGATCGAATGCTTCCAGCCGAGCGCGTTCCTCGTCGCTGTCTAGCTGGCGCAAGGCATTGGCAAAGCTGGCGGCTGAATCGGCCGAACTTACCTGCAGCGATTGCGCTTGCTCAAACGCCATCGACCGCAGGATCGGCAAATCGGGGATCGTCGGCCGTTCCGAGAAATCAGGGTTGCCTCGCTCCTTGTATATCCTGCGATAAAGGGTCAGCACCTCCTCGCGCCGCGCCTGCGTTTCGCCGTCGAATTGCAGGTTCCAATCAGCCCTGGGACGCCATTCCGCCTCCGGATCGCCGACCAGCGTGCCAGGGAACAATTCGGCAGTCGATTTTCCCTGCGCCAGTTCAATCTGCGCGCGCAGCAGGGCCAGCCCTTCGGTGCCGGGATGCAGATAGGCCTGCGGCTTGGCCCCGTCTTCGAGATAGGGTTCCGCGTGGGCGACCAGTTGCAAAGCCGTGTCGAGATCGCCTTGTTCAAATGCGATCCGCGCCAGTTCGCGATGGGCGATTACCAGATAGCTTCCAGCGTAATCGGAAGGGCCGGTCGCAAGCTCTGACAGGCGCAGAAATGCTCTTTGGGCGCCTTGATTGTCGTCCAGTCCTAGCCGGACAAACCCCGCAATGCGCCAACCGACAAGCAGCGTTTCGCGCGCCAGTTCATCACCTTGTTCGCCCGGCCCCGCCTCCAGAACCATCAGCCGCTGTTCGAAAGCATCGAGCAATTCCGGCGATGGGTCCGAAAGCAGCTGCACCGCTTCACCCAAGATTCCTGCCCGCGCAACCAGTGCAGGATCGGCATCCGGCTGGACGTGCCTGTCAATCAACCGAAGCGCGACCTCCGGCTCTCCCAGATCAATCAGCACATCCGCTGTCTTCAACGCCAATAGTGTTCGGATCGGCCAACGCTTCTGCTCTGCCATGAACAGCACTTCGAGCAACCGATCCGCCATGGCGCGATCGCGAATACCCTGATTGCTGTAGGCAAGGACATCGCACAAAAGCGCGAAGTCCTGATCCGCGTCCCGCCGCGCGAAGTAATTGTCGCCAGGGCATGGCTCCAGTCCGGCCTCGGTCAGATATGGATCAGCGGCGCTGCCATCGGGTTGCTGCCCCATCACCGCAGTCCAAGACCCGCCTACCGTACCAAGAACGGCGAGCGCAGCGACAATCGCGACATTCACTTTCATGCCAGATGCTTATCGGCCGGAATTTTCCAAGTCCAGCGCCGCAATCTGCAACCACCTCAATTCGCGGCTCGGCGTCTTTCGGCGGGAGTAGCCTCGGCATCGGCCACCGAGGAACCGGGTCCGTCACGCTCGGAAACAACGCAATCGCGGCCGGCAGCCTTGGCCCGGTACAGCGCCGCGTCAGCGCGCGAAAACAGCCTCTCGTAGGATTCACCTGCGCGTGCCGTTGCTACACCAAAGCTTGCGGTAAGGCGGATGTCGTCGCTCAATCCCGAATGCTTGAGCCTCGCAAAACCCTGTCTGATCCGCCCGGCGAGCCGTTCGGCAGGATCGTTCTCGCAATTCCAGACGGCAATGCAGAATTCCTCGCCTCCGACCCGCCCGGCTACATCGCAGGCTCGTATCGTCTGATCAATCAAATGGCCAAAGCTCGAAATCGCCTGATCGCCAGCCTGATGGCCCCAGATGTCATTGACCTGCTTGAAGTGGTCGATATCGGCAATCACAAGCGTCACAGCCTGCCCCTGCTCTTGCGCACGGGAAAGCATCTCCTGCATCGCCTGTTCGAATGCGCCCCGATTGCGCAAACCCGTAAGCGGATCGCGTTCACCGCTTTCGCGCAGGTTCGTGGTCCATTCCGCAATCGTTGCGCCGATCAGGACCATTGCCGTCGTCACGCCCTTAATCGCCAGTGCGAGGCCGATAAGCGAATAGTAGACGGAGTCGCGATAGACTTCTGCCGGAATGCTCTGTTCGATCAGCAGTGTCAGAGTTGGCCGGACGAAGAAATCCAGCGCCTGAAACACCATGACGGCGATTACAGCCAGATCGAGGATTTCACGGCGACGCGCTGCGAGCAGCGTTGTGGCGCACATAGTGAACATGATGCCATAGCCCATGTTGATGATTATCAACCGCGGACCGACGTCATTGGTAGTCGACACTGCAACCGCCAGGACAAGGGCGCTTATCACGTAGACAAAGGCAAAGCTCGGCAGGTGCAGTTTTTGCCCCACCCGTTCGCAGACACAGGCGGCCATCATCGTGGAGGCCAGACTGTAGAACACCTGCGTCGCGTGAAAGACATAGGTGCCATCGGCGGGTGCGATGTGTGTGATCAGAAAGCCGGTCGCAGACAGGACATAAGCAATCGCGAACCCCAGAACGTGGCGTTTCAGGCCGCCCACCTTCCACAGCACCGCAAAGGTCGCTGCAAAGAACAACGCCATCAAAGGCGTTACCAGTCCTAGAATTTGCGTTTGCATCGACCCGTTCCGTCCAACTTCCAGTGAGTTAGAGCGATAAGGTTAAGGGCGTGTTTAGAACGCCGCGGCCTTTGCCGGCTTGTTCGGCGCTTTCGAAACCCTTGCTCCGGGGCACGCAAACCTTTCTTGCCTGCCTGCACGCTTGCCCCTATCTGCGCCCCAAGCAATCCAAAGACACACTTTCGATCCAAAGGACGACCAATGGCCGCGCAATACGCCTTTGTCATGAAAGGCATGACCAAGAGCTTCCCCGGTGCCCAAAAGCCGGTGCTCTCGAACATCAATCTCCAGTTCTATCAGGGCGCCAAGATCGGCATCGTCGGCCCCAACGGCGCGGGCAAATCGACCCTGATCAAGATCATGGCCGGGATCGACAAGGACTTCACCGGTGAAGCATGGCCAGGTGAAAACATCACTGTCGGCTATCTTGAGCAGGAGCCCGAGCTCGACGAGAGCAAGACCGTGATGGAGAACGTCAAGGACGGCGCGCGCGAGATCGCCGATCTGGTCGATCGCTTCAACGCGATCAGCGCCGAAATGGGCGATCCGCAAGAGGACACCGATTTCGACGCGCTGATGGAGGAAATGGGCGATCTGCAGGCCAAGATCGACGCGGTTGACGGCTGGACGCTCGACAACCAGCTCGAAGTGGCGATGGAGGCCCTGCGCTGCCCGCCGGGCGACTGGCCAGTTACCGATCTTTCAGGCGGTGAAAAGCGCCGCGTCGCGCTGACCCGCCTGCTGATCCAGAAGCCTTCGATCCTGCTGCTCGACGAACCGACCAACCACCTTGATGCCGAAAGCGTCCAGTGGCTGGAAAACCACCTGAAGGAATACGCGGGTGCGGTGCTGATGATCACCCACGATCGCTACTTCCTCGACAATGTGGTTGAATGGATCCTCGAGCTCGATCGCGGCTCCTACTACCCCTACGAAGGCAACTATTCGACCTATCTCGAAAAGAAGGCCAAGCGTCTGGAACAGGAAAGCCGCGAGGAAAGCGGCAAGCAAAAGGCGCTTGCCCGCGAGCTGGAGTGGATCCGGCAGACCCCGGCCGCGCGTCAGACCAAGTCCAAGGCGCGTATCCGCAAATTCGAGGAACTGCAGGAAGCCCAGGCCGGACGTGCTCCGGGCAAGGCGCAGATCGTCATCCAGGTGCCCGAACGCCTAGGCGGAAAGGTGATCGAGGCCAAGAACATCACCAAGGCCTATGGCGACAAACTGCTGTTCGAAAACCTGTCCTTCATGCTGCCTCCGGGCGGTATTGTCGGCGTGATCGGACCGAATGGTGCGGGTAAATCAACGCTGTTCAAGATCCTCACCGGCAAGGAAACGCCCGATAGCGGCACGGTTGAAATCGGTTCGACGGTGCACCTCGGCTATGTCGACCAGAGCCGCGACCACCTCGATGGCAGCAAGAACGTGTGGGAGGAAATCTCCGACGGGCTCGATTACATGAAGGTCAACGGCCACGACATGTCGACCCGTGCCTATGTCGGCGCGTTCAACTTCAAGGGCGCAGACCAGCAGAAGAACGTCGGCAAGCTGTCGGGCGGTGAACGCAACCGCGTGCACATGGCCAAGATGCTGAAGCAGGGCGGCAACGTGCTGCTGCTCGACGAACCGACCAACGATCTCGACGTCGAAACGCTCGCCGCACTGGAAGATGCGATCGAGAATTTCGCCGGTTGCGCCGTGGTCATTTCGCACGACCGCTTCTTCCTCGATCGCCTCGCGACGCACATCCTCGCATTCGAAGGCAACAGCCATGTCGAATGGTTCGAAGGCAACTTCGAAGCCTATGAGGAAGACAAGCGTCGCCGTCTGGGCGATGCGGCAGACCGCCCCACGCGCCTCGCTTACAAGAAGCTGACGCGTTAATTCAGGCGCTTGATCCGGATCGGGCTGCTTGTCGGGGTGTCGTCACCCCTTCAGCAGCCCGCCGTCGATGGCGATTTCCTGTCCGGTGACGTAGGACGCGCGCGGGCTGGCGAGGAATGCCGCGACCGCCGCGAATTCGCGCGGGTCGCCAAACCGGCCGGTGGGGATGTTCTCCACCGCTTTGGCGCGCATCGCGTCGAGCGGCACGCCCATACGCTCAGCCATTCCGCCATGGAGTTCGCGCAGGCGATCCGTGTCGATCTGACCGGGCATCAGCATGTTGACCGTCACCCCGTCGGCGGCGACCTCCTTAGCCAGCGTCTTCATGAAACCGTGCAGCGCGGCGCGGATCGTGTTCGACAGGGCAAGCCCGGGGATCGGTTCCTGCACGCCGGACGACGTGACCGTCAGGATGCGGCCATATCCGCCAGCGCGCATTTCCGGCAGCAGCGCCCGCGTCAGCTCGATCAATGTCACCAGCATTGGCTGGGCCGAGGCAAGGATCGCATCGCCGCCGGTATCCTGCGCGGCGCTGGGCGGCGGGCCTCCGGAATTGTTCACGAGGATGTCCACCCCGCCCAGCCCTTCCCGCGCTCTGTCAGCGATGGAGGCGGCGGCGTCGGGCGCGGACAGGTCCTGCGCCATGGTCTGCCAGTCGCCCGGTCCGGTGCCGCTGCGTGACACGCCCAGCACGCTCGCTCCCTCGCTCGCCAATTCCTGAGCTATTGCCGCGCCAAGCCCCCGGCTGGCACCCAGAACAAGTGCACGCTTTCCGCTGAGTTCAAGTTCCATTTTCCTGATCCTCGTAACTGATGCCGCCGACCGACCAATGGCTGTCATCCACTTCATGGATCAATACGCGGATCTTGCCCGGATCGGCCCCTATCGATTCTGCAACTGCATCAGTGACCTTGCGCAGCAGCATCTTCTTCGCCTCGGGCTTGCGGCCCTTGCGCATGTGGATCGAAACAATCGGCATTCGCTTTTTCCCTTTTCAGCTCTTTCCCCATGCGTCGCGTGTTCTGCGACAAGGATCAAGCGGGCGGCAATCATTGAACGCACCCTTTACGCCAACTTAACCACGCATCGCGCAAAAACCCTTACTGCAAAGCAAGACAGGGGCGTCGCAATGCAAGGGTTCGCGCAGACAGATTTTTCCGATCCGGCGGTAGCGCTGGTTTCAGCAATGGTGCTTGCCGCCGGCATGACGGCCTATGCCCTGCGTTCGAACAATCGTGCACGAGAGGCTGTCGATCCGCTCAACGGCTTCTTCTCGCCTGATCGTTTCGAGGCCGAGATCGAAGCCACCGAGCGGCGTGTCTCGCCGTTCAAGCCGCGCGGGGCGGTGCTGCGCGGCCAGATCGATCACCTGTCGCAAGTGCGCACTCTGTGGGGCCCGGAAACACGCGCAAATGCGGTGAAACAGGTGGCACAGGTGATGCGTGCCGGCGTGCGCAAGACCGATATGGTGGTGCAGACCGAAGGCCCCGAAGGCGACGGATCGTTCGTGATCCTGGCTCATGGTGCATCCGAGGAGGAAGCCAGCGGGATCGCAAAGCGCCTGCTCAAGACCATCGGGCGGACAAAGGTGCCAGGAATGGGTGACGGAATGCGCCTTTCCGCCAGCTTTGGCGTGGCCGCAAGACGACTGGGCGAAAGCGAGGATGATTGGCGCAAACGGGCCGACATGGCTCTGGCTGCGGCCCGCGCTTCCGGTGAAGACCAGATCATGACCGCCAGCGAATGGGAAGAGGTGATGATGCTCCCTGCCCCCGATCCGATTGCCAGATGCGAAGGCGGGGACGACGCGGCTGCGGCCTAGGGCGAAACCCAGCGCCCCTGCCATTCCCCCTCGACGCGGACGAACTGTGCCCGGACATGGCCTGTGTGCGCGAGATAAAGCCAGTCCAGCTCTGCCAGCTCAACCAGCAGCACCGCGAAATGATCGCGTGCCGGGATCAACTGCTCGTCAGTGGGCTGGACGCCTTCCAGATCGTCAGGCAGGCCTGATGTCGGCTGCTCGCCGACTGTGCCCGGCCCGTCACCAAGATAGCAGCGGCGCGCAAAGTTCGATCCGTTGGCCCACGCCATATCCGTCAGGGGATCATCCCGCAGCACCCTGCCCGTACCGCGCACCCGGATCTGGATCTTTGCCGCCTTGTCATAGAACAGCACCGCCATGCGTGGATCGGCGTCAATCGCCGCGACCTTTGGCGCGCGGGTGTCGGTGTGGAAGCGCAGCGTCCATGCCTCGTAATTGAATTCGCGCAGCACCATTCCGCGTGCATCGACATCACTGGTGACGACCGCTGGCACATGCATGGGCGATTTGCGGTCCTTTGCCGCACGGGCCAGCCGCCCGACCAGATCACGCCGCACATCTTCAAGGGTTTCGAACATTCTTCGCCCTTTGGTCCTTTGAGTGTCACGGTCAAGATGTTCATTTAAATGAACCCCAACATGAACAATTGGCAACCCAACCGGTTAAGCAAGGGGTCAGCGACTCGTCCCTAGAACCTGTGTATCAAGACGTAACAATCCCGCCGTGAGTGGTGGGGCGGCAACTCAGGAGGCAACTCATGGACATAACCCTGTTCTTCAGGGGCAGTGCGCTGTCCGCCCTTGCATTGGCATTGGCTTTCGTCGCACCGCCCGAACCCGTCGAGGCCGCAACCGCGGCAGAGGCAGGCAGCGCGTTTCAGCAGGACCGGCAGGATCGCCGTTCGGAACGTCGGGCCAACCGCAACAATCAGAACTCCAGCGCCCCGGCGCGCGGAAATCGCGGCTTCGAGCAGCGCGGCAACCGCACGGCGGAACCAGACGCCCGCCCGGTCCGCCAGGAACGCCGGTTCGAACAGCGCGCCCAGCAGGTTGATCGCCGGAGCGAACGCCGTGCCAACCAGGTCGAAAACCGGGGTGATCGGCGCGCGAACCGCTTTGAGCAGCAGGGACGCGATCGCGCGGCACAGCAAGTGGACCGCCGCAGCGAGCGCCGCGCGGATACGATCGAACAGCGCGGGGATCGTCGGGCCAATCGGATCGAACGCCGGGGCGAACGCAACTTCGAACAGCGCGACCGCCGGATCGACCGTCGCGACACCCGCCGCTTTGACCAGTCCGACAGGCGTGACGAACGCCGGGTCGATCGGGCCGAACGTCGCGGTTTTCGCGATGGAGTGCGGACGGAGCGTCAGCGCGACCGGTTCGAGGATCGGCAAATCCGGCGCGACGGTTTCCGTGATGGCGTAAGGGCCGGACGGAACGATGCACGGCGTGACTATCGCGACGACAACCGTCGCTGGCGCGATAATCGCCGGGATTATCGCGGGGATCGCGGTTGGCGTGGGGACCGTGGCTGGCGTAACGACCGCGACTTCCGTCGCTGGGACCGGCGCGGCTGGCGTTCGGATCGCCGGTTCGGCTGGCATGATTATCGCCGGGCAAACCGCAACATCTTCCGCCTGGGCCGTTACTATGCCCCCTATCGCGCGCACCGTTACAACCGGCTGAGCATCGGGTTCTTCCTCGACAGCCTGTTCTTCCAGCCGCGATATTTCATCAACGATCCGTGGGCCTATCGCCTGCCGCCGGTTTACGGGCCGTATCAATGGGTTCGCTATTACGATGACGTGATCCTGGTGGATATCTATACCGGCGAAGTGGTTGACGTGATCCACGACTTCTTCTGGTAACCGGGACAGCTTCCCTCTGGGAGCGCGACCCCCGCCGGAGCGATCCGGCGGGGGTTTTGTTTTGCGTCCGGCTTGCTAAGCACCATGCATGTCCAAGACTGAAACCATTCCCGATCAGGATGCCCTGCGCCGCGTCGGCAAGACCGTGCGCGAACGGCTGGCCGCTGATCCCGGCGTCTACAAGATCGATACCGACATGGCCGAACTGTTCGCAGTCGGCGGTTTCCTGAGCGCCGCCGAATGCGAGCGGCTGTGCCTGATGGTCGATCACACCGCGCGACCTTCATCGCTGCACGAACTCGGCTATGAAAGCGGTTTCCGCACTTCCTATTCGGGCGATCTCGATCCGCATGACAGCTTCGTCAAAGGGATCAGTCGCAGGATCGACGACCTGCTCGGCCTGCCATCTGCCATCGGCGAGGCGATTCAGGGGCAGCGATACCTTCCGGGTCAACAGTTCAAGCCGCACAACGACTGGTTCTACACCTCCGAACGCTATTGGCAGGACGAAAGCAAACGCGGCGGTCAGCGCAGCTGGACCACAATGGCCTTCCTCAACGATGTCGAGGAAGGCGGCGAAACCCATTTCACCCACATCGGCATCAAGATCGAGCCAAAGCCCGGCGTGCTGCTTATCTGGAACAACGCCCTGCCCGACGGCACGCCGAACGAGGATACGATGCACGCCGGTACCCCGGTGATCAAAGGCGCCAAATACGTCATCACCAAGTGGTATCGCACGCGCACCTGGAAGTAGGAAAGAGGGGTATTGGCGGCACGAATGCCCGTGCGGGTGATCGTGCCGGTTACGCCCTTTCCAGCGCCTCGGCGATCAGCTTGCGGGTCGGCTCCACACCGTAAAGCGCGATGAAACTGCCCATGCGCGGGCCCTGCTCGCTGCCCAGCAAAGTCTCGTAGAGCGCCTTGAACCAGTCGCGCAGGGACTCGAACCCGTATTCTTCGCGCTTGCCGATTTCATAGACCATGGTCTGCAAATCCTCGGCACTGGTCGCCGGGTCTGCCGCAGCAAGCTGCGCGTCGAGTTCCTTGAGCGCCGCGACTTCGCCGCCCGCAGGCGCGCGCTTCGACAGCGTCGGAGCGACGAAATCGCGATTGTAGTTCACCGCGCATTGGATCAGCCGCATCAGCGCCGGATCGTCGATCGGGCCGCCGGTGTAACTCGTCACATATTCGGCAAGGTTTGCAGGCGTCGCCTCCAGCCCCAGGACGCTGACAAGGTTCAACAGCAGGCTGTAAGGCACCGAAAGGCTGTCCCCAGCCCCCGGCGCATCGGCAGTTTCCAGCGTCTCGTTCGCGCGCAGCAAGTGCCACACCGGATTACCCAGCTGCTTGTCGAGCGGCTGTGTCGGCAAAGCGGCACGGAACTGCCAGTAATCGTCAATCGCCTTGGGAATCACGCCCGCGTGCAACTGCTTCGCGCTCTTGGGATTGGCGAAGATGTAGTAGCCGATGCTTTCCTCGCTGCCATAGGTCAGCCATTCCTCGATGGTGAGGCCGTTGCCCTTGGACTTCGAAATCTTCTCGCCCTTGGCGTCGAGGAACAGCTCGTAGATCAGCCCCTCGGGCTTATTGCCGCCGAGCACGCGCGCGATCTTGCCAGACTGCACGCCGCTGTCGGTCAAGTCCTTGCCGTACATCTCGTAATCGACGCCCAGCGCGACCCAGCGCATCGCCCAGTCGACCTTCCATTGGCACTTGGACATGCCGCCCAGCGCCGATTGTTCGACGACGCTGCCGTCTTCATCGGTGAAGCGGATCAGGCCTGCATCGGCGTCCACCACCTCGATCGGCACCTGCAACACCACGCCCGTGGTGGGCGAAACGGGCATGACCGGCGAATAGGTCTTGCGCCGCTCTTCACCCAGCGTCGGCAGCATGATGTCCATGATCGCATCGAAATTGCGCAGCACCCCGCGCAAGGCATCGTCGAACGCGCCGCTGTTGTAGCGATCGGACGAGCTGACGAATTCGTAGTCGAAGCCGAAACGGTCGAGGAAGTCGCGCAGCATCGCGTTGTTGTGCGCGGCAAAGCTTTCGTGATCGGTGTCGAACGGATTGGGGATGCGCGACAGCGGCTTGCCGAGATTGGCCGCGAGCATTTCCTTGTTCGGTACATTGTCGGGCACCTTGCGCAGCCCGTCCATGTCATCGCTGAAGGCGACCAGACGCGTTTTCTGCCCCGTAAGCGCCTCATAGGCGCGGCGAACCAGAGTGGTGCGCAAGACTTCCTGAAAGGTGCCGATATGCGGCAGGCCCGAGGGGCCATAGCCGGTTTCGAACAGCACAGGCGCGCCATCGGGCTTTCCGTCACGAAGGCGTTTGGCAAGCCGCTGCGCCTCCTGGAACGGCCAGGCCTTGGATGAACGTGCGGCTTCGATCAGTGCTGTATCAGTCATAGCGCTCGCGCATTTGCAGAAGGGGGGGCGGCATACAAGCGCGAATCGCGTCGAAGGGTTCCCGATCGGGCTGCGGGGTGTGACACCGATCCCGCCCTGTTAAAAAAACCGCCGGATCTCCAAAAAGCCCGGAAAGCCGGGTGATTGAGGGCTGTTGCGAGCCATCCGACTGTGACTTTTCGCATAAGCATTGGAGTGCGGGTTCGCGGTCGCATGATCATCACCCGATCCTGCCGTTCGCGCTGCAAGTAGGAAAGCCCTGTCCCCCGCATGGCACAGATCACCGCAAACCCTTGTACAAAGGAGACAAATCGCGCATGACGTTAATGAGATTAGATAACATCGCGTGCTACCCAGACCGGAAGTCGCGCAATCACAGCCTAGCCCGAGGGTTTACCACCCTTAGGGTCGCACGGGAGGGACGGTTAGGCCAAAGGCGTTGGCGCAACGGGCCGGATCGTCCCTCTTCGCGCAGGCTCGCCGGATTGGGATAGCGCGGGGCCGCCACGTTTACTTACGCCCGCTTGCCGCGCATCATCTGCCCGTCGTGTCCGATCCCCCCGCCCCTTCGCCCGTCCCACTTCCGCTGCCCGCGCTCCACGCCAGCCATGCGGGCAACTGGCTGCGTCCGGCAAACGGAGTAACCGGCGCGGTTTCAAAGGGCGAAGCGATCATGGCCGCCGCCGATACGCCGGTGCTGCTGATCAACGCTCCGCTGGTGGCAAACCGGCTGGGCTATCCCGATCTTTCGGGCCTCGACCTGCTCGAACTGTTCGCCTTCGTCCATCCGGCGCGGTTCTGTGTCCCCACGCCAAGGGGCCTTGCCGAAGCGCTGGAGATTGCAGAGCCCGAAGGCGACGAGCACGTTCCCGCCTTCCTGCAAGCGGCCGCAGGCGCGCTGGTGGCGGCTTGCGAAAACCCCGAATGGTTCGAACGCGCGGGCGCATGGTCGGCGCTGCAATCGCTTGAAGGGCTGCGCTGGCCGTGGGCGCAGGTGCTGAAGCCGCATATCGCACGCCCCGAAAAGGCGGAGAAATGGTTGTTTTCCGCCCTGCCCGAATGGGAGGAGGCAGGCGAACGCGCTCCGCCCCAGCAGGTTGAGCTGCCATCCGAACAGGTGCTGGCGCAGCTTGACGCGCTGACCGGCAAAGGCTCCGAACTGCGCGACGGGCAGCGCGCCTATGCGCAGGATGTCGCCCGCATCTTCGCCCCGCGCCAGCGCAACGAACAGCCGCATGTGGCGTTGGCGCAGGCGGGGACCGGGATCGGCAAGACTTTGGGCTATCTTGCCCCGGCCTCGGTCTGGACGGCGGCATCGGGCGGAACGGTGTGGGTGTCCACCTTCACCAAGAACCTTCAACGCCAGCTGCGTAGCGAAAGCCGCCGCGCGTGGCCGCTCAAACGGCCCGACGGCACCCCGCCGGTGGTGGTGCGCAAGGGGCGCGAAAACTACCTGTGCCTGCTCAATCTGGAGGATGCGCTGCAAGGCGGCTTTGCCGGTCGCCCGGCGATCCTTGCGCAATTGGTGGCGCGCTGGGCTTCGTTCACGCGCGATGGCGACATGATCGGGGGCGATCTGCCCGGCTGGCTCGGCACGCTGTTCCGCAAGCGCGGTATCGCGGCGCTGACCGATCAGCGCGGCGAATGCATCTATGCCGGGTGCCCGCATTACCGCAAATGCTTCATCGAACGCAGCCAGCGCGACAGCGCACAGGCCGATCTGGTGATCGCCAATCACGCGCTGGTGATGGTCAACGCAGCAAGAGGCCGCGATCACGCTCAACGTCCCACCCGCATCATCTTTGACGAAGGGCACCACGTCTTCGAAGCCGCCGACAGCACCTTTGCCGCGACGCTTTCGGGGCAGGAGGCGATCGAGCTGCGGCGCTGGATCACCGGGCCTGAGCGCAAGAACCGGGGCCGCAGGCGCGGTCTGGCGGCGCGCCTGGCCGATGTCGCCAGCTATGACGAGGCGGGCGGCGAAGCGATCGAGGACGCCTGCGAGGCAGGGACGCTGCTACCCGGTGACGGCTGGCTGCAACGGCTGCACGAAGGCGAGCCATTGGGGCCGGTTGAGGCGCTGCTGTCGGCGGTGCGATCTGCGACCTATGCCCGCGATGAAAGCGGGCAAGAGGCGGGATACGGGATCGAGACCGAGGCCAGCGGGCTTCCCGGCGAGGTGATTGAGGCGGCGGGCGCGGCGGCAGAGGCGCTGGCGGCGATCCGCACCCCCTTAATGCGGCTGGGCGGAAGGCTGGAGGCAATCATCGCGGACCCGCCCGACTGGCTCGACGGGCAAGGCCGCGCGCGGATCGAAGGCGCGCGGTTCTCACTGCAATGGCGGGTCGATCTGCTCGCCGCGTGGGAGGCGCTGCTCGATCGGCTGGGCGGCCCGGCGGACCCGGAATTCGTCGACTGGCTGGCGGTTGACCGTTCGGACGCGCGCGAATTCGACGTGGCGATCCACCGCCGCTGGCTCGACCCGATGAGGCCTTTTGCCCGCGTGGTGCTGGAACCCGCGCATGGCGTGATGCTGACCAGCGCGACGCTGACCGACCGTGTGGAAACGGGCGACCCGTGGGAAAGCGCGATCGCGCGTTCCGGTGCGGGGCATCTCGAAATCCAGCCGCTGCTCTCCAGCGCGCAAAGCCCGTTCGATTACGCCAGCCGCGCCGAGGTGCTGATCGTCACCGATGTGAAGAAGGGTGATCTGCCGGGACTTGCGGGTGCCTATGCCCGGTTGATCGAGGCTTCGGGCGGCGGGGTGCTGGGCCTGTTCACCGCGATCCGGCGATTGCGTGCAGTGCACGGGCGGATCGCCGACAGGCTCGCACGCGAAGGGCTGCCGCTTTACGCCCAGCACGTCGATCCCATCGACACCGGCACGCTGGTGGACATTTTCCGCGACGATCCGCGTGCCAGCCTGCTGGGCACCGATGCCCTGCGCGACGGGGTTGATGTGCCGGGACGGTCACTGCGGTGCGTGGTGATGGAATCCGTGCCCTGGCCGCGCCCTGATATCCTGCACAAGGCGCGCCGCGCCGCGAATGGCGGAAACGCGCATGACGACAGGATCATCCGCGCGCGGCTGGCTCAGGCGTTCGGACGGCTGATCCGGGGCAAGGAGGATCACGGGCATTTCGTGGTGCTCTCCCCCGCCTTCCCGTCTCGCCTGCTGTCCGCCTTTCCCGAAGGAACGGTGGTGCGCCGGGTGACGCTGGACGAAGCGCTGGTGCGGGTGAAGGACGGTCTGATCGGCGAGGATGCAAATCCTTCTGCGCAAGATGCTGGAAAGCTGGACGACGAGATCCCAGATAGCTGGGGATGATTGAACAGATCGATCAGATTGTGCGGATGATCGCGGTGGGCGCAGGGCTGATGCTGGTCGCCCAGCTTGCCGCAGGCGCGATCCGCGCACCGCTGCGCATGACGGCAGGCGCGACCGCCATCACCCTGATCGCGCAAATGATCGCGGCCCCTTCCCCGGCGGCTCCGTCTGATGCGGTGCCGGCGCTGGCGAGCCTTGCGGCCCTTGCCGCACCGCTGGCGCTGTGGCTGCTGGCTCAGCAGTTGCTGGGACGCACGGCTTCACGGCGCATCACCCTTGTTCTCGGGGCGGCGCTGGTCGTGGCGTGGGCAGCGGACAGTTTCATTCCAGCAACGGGACGGACCGGTTTCTTCATCGGCAATCTGATCGCGCTTGGGCTGGTCGCGGATATCGTCAGGATAACCATGCCGGATATGGCCCGCGACGGTGCCAATCGTGCGGTGGCCCTGTGGTTGCCGGGCCTCGCGCTGGTGCAATCCGGCATCAGCGCGACCGCCGAAATCGCGACTTTCCCGTTCCGCATTCCCCCCACGCTGGAATTGCTGTGCAGCACCGCCACGCTCGCGCTGATCGTGTTTATTGGGCTTGCCCTGTTCCGTCCGGCTTCGCAGTGGGAAGAAGCGGAAGATCGGGACACGCAGGAATAACCTGCCGCCCCGCCCTTGTCGCATTTGCAATGCGCCGCGCGCATGGCATAGGGCGATGCAGATGTTTCGCATGGTGGGGAAAGCAGAGTCGTGAAAATCCTTGGTCTCTTTCGCCATGCCAAGTCCGAGTGGGACGACACGGCAAAGCGCGATTTCGACCGCGGTTTGAACGAGCGCGGTCGGCGCGGTGCGGTGACGATGGGCGACCATATCCGCGCCCACGGCATCGAATGGGACCGTCTGATTGCCAGCCCTGCCGTCCGGGTCACGGAAACGCTGCAACTCGGCATTCCCGAAATCCCCGCGATCCTCGACGAAAAGCTCTATCTCGCCAGTTCAGACACGATCATGGAAGTGGCTGTCGCCCACGCTGGCGAAGGCGCGGATGAAGCCGAAGCGATCCTGATGTCGGGTCACAATCCGGGCTTGCAAGAAACCATCCTCGAACTCGTATCCCCCGCCCACGAAAACGACCTTTTCCGCGAAGCCTGCGTCAAGTTTCCGACCGCCAGCTACGCCGTGCTTGAATGCAATGTCGATCGCTGGGCCGATTTGAGGCCGCGCTGCGCCAAGCTGGTGCATTTCGCACGCCCGCGCGACTTGGATCCGGAACTGGGGCCGGAATACTAACCCGCTTTCGGCGGGTCGAGGACATAGCGCGGCCCCGATCCCAGCGTCGCCATCCTGTCATCGGGATTGTAGAGCTTGCAATGCGTCAGGCTGAGGCACCCGCAGCCGATGCAGCCGTCCAGCCTATCGCGCAACGACTGCATCTGCGCGATCTTGCGATCCAGCACCTGCCGGATCGAAGCGCTGATCCCCTGCCAATCGCGCGCGGTGGGGGTACGGCCATGGGGAAGCTTGCCCAGCTCCGCCTCGATCTCCGCCAGCGACAGGCCCAATTGTTGCGCGATCAGGATGAAGCTTAACCGGCGGATGTCCGATCGCAGAAACCGCCGCTGATTGCCGCCGGTGCGTATCGGCTCGATCAGGCGCTTGTCTTCGTAGAAACGGATCGCCGACACCGAAAGCCCGGTGCGCCGCGCCATTTCGCCGATGGGAATGAGGTCTTTGGGGGAAAGGTGCCGGGCCATGAAATCCAGATATCCGAAAAATAGCTTGACCTCAAGTTAGGTTGAGATTGCATGGTTGCTGCACGTCTTGATTCGCGAGCGGAACGATCCGCCGCCCCACAGGAGTGCAAAGCAATGCCGACAGGAACCATCGAACACGCCAACATCACCGTCACCCGGCCCGAACGCAGCGCCGAACTGCTCAAGCAATTGCTCGGCTGGGAAGTGCGTTGGCAGGGCCAATCGCAATTGGGCGGCGACACGATCCATGTCGGCGCACCGGGCGATGGAGCCGCCTACATCGCGCTCTACACCAATGCCGAAGTGCAGGCGGAGAAGGATCGCCGCTATGCCAAGGGACAGCCGCTCAATCACATCGGCCTGCTGGTGGATGACATCGCAGCGGCAGAACAGGTGGTGGTGGCCGCCGGGCTCGAACCTTTCGGCCACGACGATTACGAACCGGGCAAGCGGTTCTACTTCTTCGACTGGGACGGGATCGAATTCGAGATCGTCAGCTATTCCGATTGATCCCGGTCGATTGCGGGTTCTGGCCTTAGAGCAAATCCCGCTGCACCGCCGCGCCCTTTACCCAGGGCTGATCGGTGCGGTCTATCCGGATTTCGCCCTGCCAAGCGGCGCACAGCGTCTTGGCATCCTGCGGCGATCCCGACAGCCATCGCGCATAATGATCGGGCGTCAGCAGCACCGGCATCCGGCTGTGGACATCCTCTGCGGCCGAACCGACGCTGTCGGTCATCACCATCGAATAGCAGGTGCCGAATTCGTCGCTGTCGCGCCATACGCCTGCAACAGCGAACAACTCCGCATCGGCCAGCGAAAGCCAGGTGCGGGTTTTCGCGCCCTTTGCCCCCTGCGCCTCGGCCCATGCGGAAACCGGGATCAGGCAGCGGCGCTGTTCGAACGAATTGCGCCAGAAAAAGCTGTCGAGCTTGTCCGTCCGGGCGTTGTTGACTGGCTTTGGCTTTAGCGGCTGACCTTTCTTGCCCTTCATCACCAGCGGAAAGCCCCAGCTCATCTGCCGGACTTCGCCCGATGCGACGACAAGGCCGGGATAGCCGGGATAGACTTCCTCCCCGAAATTCGCCCCACCCGCCGCGTCGATCGCATCAAACCATTTGGCGACCTCGTCCTTGTTTTTCGTCATGCGGTATAGGTTGCACATCGGATCAGGCGCCCGCGTTTCCGACGACGAAGCACGCCGCCGCCATCAAGGCGCCCGCCCAGCGGTTTGAACGGAACCGGGCGAGCGGATTGTCGGGGTCTTCCGGGTCAAGCGTGGCGACTTGCCACGCCAGATGGATCGCCACCGGCAGCAGCGCCAGAAGCGCAAAGACATCCGGGCGGTAAAGCCAGATACCCAGCCCCCACAGCGCGATTGTCGCGCCATAGAATGCCGCAACCCCGGCATGCACCCTGCCACCCATGCGCAGGGCAGAGGACTTGATCCCCACCAGCGCATCATCCTCCCGGTCTTGCAGGGCATAGATCGTATCGTATCCGATCACCCAGCAGATGCACCCGGTATAGATCGCGGCAAGCGCCTCCCAATTGTCGAAACGCAATTCGAACCAGCCAACCAGCAGCCCCCAGTTGAACACCATGCCCAGCCACGCCTGCGGCCACCAGGTGATCCGCTTCATGAAAGGATAGGCGGCCACCAGAGCGAGGCTGGCCAGCGCGATAACCTGCGCCTCCAGCCGCAATTGCAGCAACACCAACAGCCCGATCAGGCACAGGAAAACGAGCCAGCCCCATGCCAGCTTCTTGCTCACCCGCCCGCTTGCGACAGGTCGCGCGGCGGTGCGGGCGACCTTGCGATCCAGATCGGCATCGACGATGTCGTTATAGACGCAGCCTGCCCCGCGCATCGCAATCGCGCCCAGCAGCAGCCAGCCGAGCAGCGCAAACTGCACCCCCGCCCCCGCCAGCCACACTCCGAAAACGCAGGGCCAGAACAGCAGCCACCAGCCGATCGGACGGTCAAACCGCGCAAGCTGCGCCAGATCGCGCGGTAATTGCGGCAGCCGCTCAATGATTGAACGATGTTCGGTGTCGGGGACGACTTGGTCTGTCATGCAAACTTCCGGTTCGCGTTGCGCTCGTCATTGCGTGCGGCTCGCCAGCCGATCAGGCAGGCAATGAACATGGTCAGATTGCCGGCAAAATCGAGCATTCCGATCGAGGTCAGGACGGGCATTTCGTAATGGAAATACCAGTTAAAGACGAAGAACGGCAGCAAGACCACGGCAAACACCGCGAACGCGCGCGCAGTCCAGCGCACCACCAGCGCCATAATCCCGAACATCACAGCCTGCGCGCCGAAGCAGGCGATGGCAAAGCGCATGATGAAGCCCGTGTCGCGGTAAGGCTCGGTCAGCGCGAGTTCGATGACATGGGCCGGCATCAACAGCGCCCAGCCGCCAAGGCCGAGGAACACGGCTGCGATCAGGAATTGGCAGATGCGCGCGGTCATGGCTTGCTCCCTACCCTTGCGCGCGACTAGAGGAAAGCCATGCCCGCAACTCCCGCCCCTCGCATTCCGGCATGGCCTCCGAAAAGTGCACCGCGCCTGTTTGTGGAGCAGGCGTTGGAAGCCGGCGGGGCGATCACGCTTGATGGGACGCAGGCGCATTATCTTGGCCGGGTGATGCGGGTCACGCCGGGCGACGCGGTGATCGTGTGCGACGATCAGACCGGCGAATGGGCCACGCGGGTTGTCGATGCGGGCAAGCGATCGGTGACGCTCGAAGTGGTGGAGCGCCTGCGCGAACGGGAGGAAGTGCCCGATCTGTGGCTTTGCCCGGCCCTCCTCAAGAAAGACCGGTTCGACTTCGTGCTGGAAAAGGCCACCGAACTGGGCGTCGCCCGCATCCAGCCCGTGATCACGCGCCGATGTGTGGCGGACAAGCTCAATCTGGAACGCGCCCGCACGATCACTACCGAAGCGGCAGAACAATGTGCCCGCACCGCGCTGCCCGAACTGGAGGCGCCGGTGAAGCTGGATGCCTTGCTGGGCGCCTGGCCGGAAGGCCGCGCCCTGTTCTTTGCCGATGAGGAAGGCGGCGATCCGGCTGCCGACGCGTTCTGCTATCACGAAGGCCCCGCTGCGATCCTGATCGGCCCCGAAGGCGGCTTCGACGATGCCGAACGCGCGGCCATTCGCGCACATCCGCAGGCACGTGCCATATCGCTCGGCCCCCGCATCCTGCGCGGGGAAACCGCTGCGATTGCCGCGCTTTCGGTGTGGATGGCGGAAGCAGGCGACTGGCTGGACGAAGAATGACTTCGCACCGCACAACGCAGTTTACGCTTCCCTCGGGCAAGTCGGTTTTCTAGGGCAACTGACATGAGCACACGCCAAGCCTCCGCCGCCGACGAGCCGATCATCGAATCGCTTGATCATCTGATCGAACCGATGATCCGCGGCGAAAAGCCCAAGGCGGACTGGCGGATCGGCACCGAACACGAAAAGCTCGTCTACAAGCGCGACGATCGCCGCGCCCCTTCCTATGACGAACCTTGCGGCATCCACGACCTGCTGATGAACCTTACCGAGTTCGGATGGGAACCGGTCGAGGAAGGCGGCAAGGTCATCGCCATGCGCGGAAGCGACGGCACTGTCAGCCTCGAACCTGCGGGCCAGCTCGAACTGTCGGGTGCGCCGCTGGAAACCCTGCATGAGACCTGCGCCGAAACCGGGCGCCATCTGGCACAGGTCAAGGAAATCGGCGAGCGGTGCGGGGTCGGCTATCTCGGCCTCGGAATGTGGCCGGACAAGACCCGCGAAGAACTGCCCGTGATGCCCAAGGGCCGCTACAAGATCATGATGAATCACATGCCCAAGGTCGGCAATCTGGGTCTCGACATGATGCTGCGGACCTGCACGATTCAGGTCAATCTCGACTATTCGTCCGAAGCCGACATGGTGCAGAAATTCCGCGTCGGGCTTGCGCTGCAACCGTTGGCGACCGCGCTGTTCGCCAATTCGCCCTTTACCGAAGGCAAGCCCAACGGCTTCCTTTCCTACCGTTCGCACATCTGGTCGGACACCGATCCGCACCGCACCGGGATGCTGCCTTTCGTGTTCGAGGACGGCTTCGGCTACGAACGCTGGGCGCAATACATGCTGGATGTGCCGATGTATTTCGTCTTCCGCGACGGCAAATATATCGACGCGGCGGGCCTGTCGTTCCGGGATTTCATGGATGGGAAGCTGTCCGTCCTCCCCGGCGAACGCCCGACGGCAAGCGATTGGTGGGATCACCTGTCCACCGCCTTTCCCGAAGTGCGGCTGAAAAGCTTCCTCGAAATGCGCGGAGCCGATGGCGGCCCGTGGAGCCGCATTTGCGCCCTGCCCGCCTTCTGGGTCGGCCTGTTGTATGATCAAGGCGCGCTCGATGCGGCGTGGGATCTGGTCAAGGACTGGTCGATGGAAGAGCGCGAGCAATTGCGCAACGATGCCCCGCGCCTTGCGCTTGATGCGCCGCTTCCGGGCGGAAAAGGCACGATGCAGGATCTTGGCCGCGAAGCTTTGGCGATTGCCCACGCCGGCCTCGCCGCACGCGGAAAGCTCAATGCCAGCGGCGACAATGAGACAGGATATCTCGAAACACTGGACGAGATCGTGAAAAGCGGCAAGGTTCCGGCCCAGCGCCTGCTGGATGCCTATCATTCCGAATGGGGTGAAGACGTTTCAAAGGTCTACAAATACTCGTTCTGAGGGGGGAGGAGAACGACATGCTCATCGTATTGGCCGAGGCAAAGCTTGGCGAAGGCACTATTGATGCAGGGCGAGAGGCGCTCACCACGATGATCGAGGCTTCGCGTGCCGAGGAAGGCTGTATCGGCTATTCCTACGCGATCGACATTCTCGATCCGTTGAAGCTGCATATCGTGGAGAAATGGGTCGATAATGACGCCCTGCTATTCCACTTCCAGACACCGCATATGGCCGCTTTTCAAAAGGCACTCGGCAGTCTTGAAGTCGAGATTACCGAACTCGCCAAATATGAGGCCGACGACGGCGCTCCGGTGATGTGAGAGCAGACATGATAATTGTCGTCGGAAGCTTCCGCATTCCCCCCAGCATGATCGAAGTGGTCATCCCGGTGATGGAACACATGATCAAGGCCAGCCGCGCCGAGGAAGGCTGCATCGAATACGCCTATGCGCTTGATGTTCTCGACAAGGGACTGGTGCGGGTGAGCGAGAAATGGCGCGACCGCGCCGCGCTCGAAGCGCATTTTCGCACCGCGCATATCGCCGAATGGCGCGCGCAGGTATCGTCGCTGGCGATGTCGGAGCGTGAACTGACCGCGCACGAAACCGACGACGGTTTCTACATCTAGCGCGCTATCATTCCGCCGGTTCGACCGCATCCGGGACCGAAGTCTTGCCGGGGCCGGCGACCCGCCCCATCAGCCGCCGCTTCACCTTCGCCAGCGGCGCGGTGATAAGGCCGTATTGCTCCATCCAGTCGTAATACTCGCGGTATTTCGGGTCTTCGGCCAGCAAATGCGCCTCTTCGGTGCGCGCACGCCAATAATAGATCGCGTTGACCACGGCGAGGAAGAAGCAGTTGCGGATCATGTCCACCGGCGAACCGCTGGTGACAAGGAACGGCATGACCGAACACCACCAGAACAGGTTCTTCGACACATAGGCCGGGTGCCGCGTAAAGCGATAGGGCCCGTTGGTCAGCACGCCGCGATAGGTAAGGTTGGAAAAGCGGATGCCGAACGCCACCGTCGCCCAAGCGTAGATGCCCGTGAGGAACACCAGCAAGGCGGCCCAGGCCCACAGTGCGACTTCATTGCCCTGCAACCAGAAATCCCAATGCGCGGTGTTCACTTCATAGCTGAGCACGCCATTGCCAAAGAAACCCCATGCAAACGGCGGGTAACACAGCAGCGCGGCCAGCCAGCCGGCAAGGAAGGGATTGCCCGAACGGATATGTGCATCCAGCGGGCGCAAGGTGAACAGATAGCCGACCGTCCCGATCTGCACGTCGATCAGGAACAGCAGCGTCACCAGCAGCATCCCGATTTCGACCGGGTTGGACAAGATTGCCGCCGGATCGCTTTCGACAATCACGGCAAAACCCGGCGGGATGATCGAGATCATGAACGCGCTGAAGAAGCCCTTGATGATCCATGCGCGCCAATGCTTTTTGACGGCTTCCATATCCCATTCGCCCCGCCCCAGAACCATCGCGCCAAAGTGCCATGTCGCATCCTTGGGTTCGACCATGTAGCGGTCGATCCAGATGACATAGGGCACCGATGCCACCACCAGCGGCAGGATCGCCACACCCATCACATTCATCGCGAACAGGTAATTGTCATCCCAATACCAGCGGCAGATGCAATACAACCCGGCGATGATCGCCCAGGTCACCCACAGGCCGACAATCTTGACGGCGGAGAATGCGGCCACATCGTTGACGCTGCGTTTGAGGCTCCAGTCGAGCCCGGTCGAGGGACGCAGGTGCACCCTGTCCACCAGAATTGACCAGATCGCCATCGGACCTGCGGTGAACAGCATCGCCGTAAGCGCCGCGTTGGGGCCTGAGAGAACGCCATATTCCCCTTCCAGCCCGACCCATTCGGCCAGTTGCGGGAATGTGCGGCAGAAAAGGATCCAGACGAACAGCCCGAGCAGACCGGCAAGGCCAACGCCGCTCGAAACGTCGCTCTTTGGCGGCGCGGGGCGCTTTTGCGCAGCAGCAGGATGGAATAGCGAAGTCATCACCCGAAAGCGCATAGCGCCAAAGGGTTAATTCTCCGCTCCCAAAACCGGCGGCGTTCCGTCACGAAACGCCGGGCGGCCAAAGGTTAACGGCTGCGGCTCAACGCCAGGCGTGGATCGTGCCGCTGTCGTCGAGGACGTAAAGGTAGTTGTCGGCCACAACCGGAGCGAGGCTGACTGGCTGATCGATGTCCGCAAAAAGCTGCGCCGAACCTTCGCCGGTGCTCACCTTCCAGATTTCCCCGCGTGAGCTGGCAACCCAGAGATTGCCGCCGGCCAGCACCGGTCCAACCCAGAAAATCGGGCCCTCACGGTCCTTTTCGTCGCGGAACTGCTGCAACTGGGTGATCCAGCGCACCCGGCCCGTCGAACGCGCGATCGCCAACAGGCGGGCATCGTCGGTAAGGGTGAAGATCCACTCGCCAGCGATGGCCGGGGTGGAAATTCCCGCGAGATTCAGTTCCCAGATGCGCTGCCCGGTCACCAGTTCATAGGCCGCCATGCGACCGCCCTGACCCAGCGCATAGACACGGCCCGAATCGATAATCGGATCGGCGTCGATATCGGTGATCGAGCTGACGGTGGTAGAGATATTGGTCCGCGCCAGTGCGTCAGCCCACAGGATACGGCCGTTTTCGTAGCGATAGGCGCTCAGTTCACCGCTGGAATAACCTGCGATCACCGTGCCCTGCCCCGCGGCCGGAGCGGCCACGCCGAACACGCCGCTTTGCGTGGTCGATCCACTCTCGTTCCACAGCAAGTCACCATTACGCGCATCGAGCGAGATGATCTGGTTGTCCTGCGTCATCACGAACACCTGGCCAAAGGCGATCGTCGGCGAACCGCGCAGCGGCCCGGCAGGCTTCACTTTCCACAGCGACTCGCCAGTCTGGGCGGTCATGGCCTTTACATCGCCCACGCCGTTGGTCGCGTAGATGATGCCGTTGTCATAGCTGACACCGCCACCGAAAGCGGCGGGGCGCAGGTCTTTTTCCATGTTTTCTTCGGCGCGCTCCCAGAGCCTTGCGCCAGTGTTCTTGTCGAACGCGTGGATCGTGCCGTCAGTGCCTTCGGCGAACAGCATCTGGCCACCAATGACCGGCGAAGCGGCGAGCCGCACCCGGTCGGACGAACCGGCTATGCGAGCGCTCCAGACCTTGGTCGGATTCTGCCCCAGCGCGAGGTGGCCGTAGGATTTGCTGGCCGAACCGCCGACCTGCGCCCATTCCGCGTTCACGCTGGCAGGGGGTAGAACCACGCTGACACCCGCGAGCGCGGGATCAACCGAAGCGCCGCTTTCGATGCGCGAGAGGATCGGCGTACGGTTGCCCACTGTAGGGGTCGTTTTCTTGCCGCCCCCGAAGAGGCCGCCTCCGCCGCAGCCCGTCAGCAACATCGCCAGAACGCCCGCTGCGAGCGCACCCTTTTTCCCCGTCATTCGCATAAGCATCCGTCCGTCCAAATCACTTCAGTTTATTGTGGCAGTGCCACCGGGAGCGCCCCTTCGCCCGGCAATCCGCCCTCTTCTTCGAGCAATTGCTCGACATCTTCAATCGCATCGACCCCCAACAGACCTGCCATCTGGCGCGCGCGCGAACGCAGCGTTTCGGGCATGTCCTCATCCTTGGCAATCTCTGCAAACAATGCGCCCGCACGGTCGCGGTTGCCCGCTTCAAGATGTGCGATGGCGACGAGTTCGCCCGCGCTGCCGAAGAATTCATTGCCGGGCACAGCCAGCGGCTCAAGCTTGACGATGATATCCGCCGGTTCGCGATCATCGAAATTGGCCGAAACCTCGCGGATCAGCGCCAGATCGCGCAGCGGCTGCGGAGCGTCGGTGTCGGCGACGACTGCGGCATAAAGTTCGACAGCGCGCGCGGTTTCGCCCTGTTCCAGCGCCGCACCTGCCTGAAGGAAGCGAGCGACGGTACGCGCGCCGGGCGATCCATCCTCGACCAGTCCGGCAACTTTCTCCGATGCGCCCGCGAAATCATTGGCATCGACGGAATCGAGCGCGCTGATGATCGCTTCGGATTGGCGTTCCAGTTCCGCCTCGCGGTTGCTGTCCCAATACCAGTATCCGAACATGGCAACCAGCAACACGGCGAAGGCCCCGCCTAGCGCGGCGCCGTATTTCTTGAAGAATTGCGCGGCATCGTCCTGGCGCACGGCCTCATCGATTTCACGCATGAGGATTTCATCCTCGCGCGAGGGGCCGGTGGGCTGTTCGTCCTTGGGCAGTTCAGTCGGGTTGCGCGCCACGGGGCACTGTTCCTCGTTACAATTGCGAAAGCTTTGCGCCGCTCTTTAGGCAGGGCCGGGGCCGGGCGCAATGCCGCTGGCATCCACAGTCACCGTGCTGTGCATTTGCGCCGCCGTTCATGCCATCAATCGCCATTAAAGCCGGAAATGCCGATTGCCAGTTGAACCTCGGGTGAAGCGCGCGTTCAACGCCCCTGCTCCAGCGCGCCCCAGTACAATTTGCGATAGGCTTCGATCATCGCCGCCTGATCGAATTGCGCACTTGCCTTCGCGCGGTTCGCGGCTCCGACCGAAGCACGCAAATCGTCTCTTTCCGCAAGTTCCTTGAGCATCGCTGCCAGCGCCTGCGCATCATCGCGCACGGAAATGAAGGGGCGGTTCTCCTCCGAGACGATCGATTTGATATCACCCACATCGGGCGCGGCGACGGGCAAGCCTGCCGCCATGGCTTCGACCACGGACAGCGGGAACTGCTCGCTCTTCGAAGATAGAGCAAAAATGTCGAACAGCCCGACAACATCGGCGGGATTGGCGACGGCGCCCGGTAAATGCAGCCGGTGGCTGATTTCGAGCGAGTCGGCGGCAGCTTGTATCGCTTCGCGCTCAGGGCCTTCACCAAGAATCACAAGCTGCCAATGATCGGGCAATGCGGCGAAGGCTTGCACCAGCATCGGCAATTGTTTGACGGGCCGCAGTCCGGCAAGCGTGCCGACCCAAAGCTCACCCTCGCGCTTCACCACACGGAAACCGGCGGTCTTGGGCTTGGTGGCGAAAGCGGCGGTGTCGATGCCGTTCGGGATACGTTGGATGCGGGCGCGCGGCTGTTTCCATTTATCGAGCGCGATCGCTTCCAGCACGCGGCTCGGCACCACCAGCGCATGCGTGCGGCCAAGCGCGATGCGGCGATACCAGTTGCGGCGAGATTTCAGCCCGTCGACTTCATCTTCGTTGAAGCCGTCTTCATGGTGGATCAGCGGCGGCAGGCCCAGCGCATCGGCAAACACCGTGTGCGCCATGACGACATCCATCGCACCCCAGTTGTAGGTCAGCACCAGATCATAAGGCTTCATCGCCTGTGCAATGGCAACCAGCCGCCCCGGCGTGGGCAATCCGGTTAGCGAAGGAAAATCGCTGGCGATGCGATAGCGCACGCCGCGCGCGATGTGATCCTTTGCCGCCAGATTGTCCGGTTCGCCCGAAACGATGGTATGATCCAACTCTGCGCCAAAGGCGTTCATCAGGTGAACGGCACGCAGTTCCTTGCCCCCGGCCGCGAAGGTCGAATGGCAATGCAGCACCTTGGGAACGCTCCCCCGGTCAGTCATCGAAATGCCTTCAAATCTTTGCGAGCAGCGCGTCGATGGCCGCGCGCGCTTCGGGTTCATCGAGCGTCGGGGCATGGCCGACACGCGGCACGGTGACGCTCGTCATCGCGGGGTTCTTTACCGCCATTTGCTCAACCGTTTCAGGGGTCAGCAAATCGGACAATTCGCCGCGCACCAGCACCATCGGGACATCGCGCAATGCCTCATATGCGGCCCACAGATTGGCCGGAGCCGCGCCGCCCGGTTGCTTGAACGGTTCGGCAATCGCCATGTCGTAATCATAGCTGATGCGCCCGTTCTGGGTTACGATCATCGTCCGCTTCGCCATTTCCAGCCACATGTCGAGATCGTAATCGGGAAACGCGACGGAATGGACATCGCCCAATGATCGTGCCGCATGGACCCATGTGGGATAGCTGCGCCCCTGCCCGACATAGCCGGTGATCCGGTCAATCCCGGCAGGATTAATCTCCGGCCCGATATCATTCATCACCACCGCGACGATCCGTCCGGGCTTTGCCGCGGCAAGCAGCATCGTCATCAGCCCGCCCATCGACGTGCCCACCGCGATGAATTTGTCGATGCCCTGCTCTTCCAGCAGCTTTTCGACATCGGCCACATATTGCAGCGGATTGTAGGTCGCGGAATCAGGCGCGTAATCGCTTTGCCCGCGTCCGCGCATTTCCGGAACGATCACGCGTCGGGCTTCTGCGATATGCGCGGCCAGATCGGCAAAATCGCGCGAATTGCGTGTCAGCCCGTGCATGCACAGCACCGGCGGCCCGTCATAGCCATCCGGCCCCGGATAATCCCTGTAGTAAAGCGACAGGCCGTCCGCGCTCGTCCAGTGCCTGTCTTCGTATGTAGTGGCCATCAGCGGCAAAATTCCCCGGTCTGTCATGTGCCTGCGTGGTTGCGCAGACGATCCCTTGCCCCCACTATCGCGGGATGAGCGAAGAACCGCAAGCAGCCAAATACCGCGCCGATAAGGCGATTACCACGCTGGCCGATTGGCTGGGAGCGCCGGTGGATGCCGCCGACTTCCCTGAAACGCGCCTGCGCTTTCGCAATGATCGTGCCGCCGCAAGCGTGGGTCTGGACGCTCTTTCGGATGAGGATTGGACGCGCCACTTCGGTCGCTTTGCTCCGCTCGAAGGCAATCTGCCCCGCCCCCTCGCCCTCAAATATCACGGCCACCAGTTCCGCGTTTACAATCCGCAGATTGGTGACGGTCGCGGGTTCCTGTTCGCGCAGATGCGGGATCAGGCCGGAAGGCTGATGGACCTCGGCACCAAAGGGTCAGGCCAGACCCCCTACAGCCGCGCAGGCGACGGGCGGCTGACGCTGAAGGGCGCGGTGCGCGAAATCCTCGCCACGGAAATGCTGGAGGCGCTGGGCGTCAACACGTCGAAGACCTTTTCCGTAATCGAGACGGGCGAAAATCTGATGCGCGATGACGAACCATCGCCCACCCGATCTGCCGTGATGGTGCGGCTATCGCATTCGCACATCCGCATCGGCACGTTCCAGCGCCTGCTTGCTCTGGAGGAGCCCGATCACATGGAGGCGTTGATCGCCTATTGCCTCGAACATTTTCCCGGCCCGCCCCCGCCGGAAGATGCGCCGGGGCGCGATGAGCCGGCGGTGATGCTGATGCATAATGTCGTCGAGCGGATGGCTGATCTTGCCGCCAGCTACATGGTCGCAGGGTTCGTTCACGGGGTGCTCAACACCGACAATATGAATATCACCGGCGAAAGCTTCGACTATGGCCCGTGGCGCTGGCTGCCGGAATGGGACCCGTCCTTCACCGCCGCCTATTTCGACCATGGCGGCCTTTATGCATTTGGTCGCCAGCCGGAGGCGCTGCACTGGAATTGCGGGCAATTCGCGGTCGCGCTTCGCCTGCTTGCCGATACCAAGCCATTGGTGTTCGCGCTGGAACGGTTCGGGCCGCTTTACATGGAAGCGGTGGCGCGGCGGTGGTGCTGGCGTCTGGGGGTGGAGCCGCGCGGGCTGGAGGAGGATTCGCAGTTGGTGTCGGTCTGCGAAAAGATGATGCGCGAAAGCAAGGCGCAACCCGACGCATTCTTCTTCGCGCATCGCGGTGGGCGCGATGCCTCGGGTGAGCTTGGCGATGCTCTGGCGGATTACACTGCAGTCGAGGACGCGCACGAATACTGGAGTGACGCCGCGCCCCAATCCATGGTCATCGACGAAGTCGAAGCGATCTGGTCCGCGATTGACGAAAGCGACGATTGGCAGCCCCTGATGGACAAGGTGGCCGCCCTTCGCCGCATGGGTGAAGCCCACGGCGCGCCCCCTAAACCGGCGGGACACGCCTGATCGCACCCGATTACGCAATCAACCGGGGGCAAACGCAGGGCGTAAGCGCCGCATTGCCTCTATGAAATGCGCGCCTCCCTCTGTAACGGTTTTGGCTTGGGGGGCGTAAGACGGTCAGTCTCTCGCCAATTACTGTGAGGCTTTGACACGGGCAGATCCGCCACATGACGAACAGCACTCTCGTTTCATACGCGCCCGCAACCGGCGAAGAGGTGTGGCGTGGCGAACATGGCAATGTCAGCGAGGCCGTCAGCCGCGCCCGCCGCGCATGGCCGGCCTGGGCCGCGCTGGCGCTGGGCAACCGGATCGAAATCGCCCGCCGTTTCGCCAACGAAGTGCGCCATGACGCCGAAGTGCTGGCCGAACTGATCGCCCGCGAAACGGGCAAACCCCTGTGGGAAGCGCGCACCGAAGTCGATGCGGTGGTGGCGAAGGTCGATATCTCGGTGCAGGCCTATGCCGAACGCACCGGCAAGAAAAAGCTCGACAGCGCGCTTCAGGGCAGCACCGCAGTCCGGCACAAGCCGCATGGCGTGATGGCCGTGCTTGGCCCCTATAATTTCCCCGCACACCTGCCCAACGGCCACATGATCCCGGCGCTGATCGCGGGCAATGTCGTGCTGTTCAAACCTTCGGAGAAAACCCCGGCCGTCGGCGCGGCGCTGCTCGAATGCTGGAAGCGCAGCGGCGCGCCCGAAGACACCATGCAACTGGTGATCGGCGGCCCTGACGAAGGCAAGGAACTGGTCGCGCACCCCGGTGTCGATGGCGTGCTGTTCACCGGTTCGGCACAGGCCGGGATCGCGATCAATCGCAAGCTGGCGGCCAATCCGGGCAAGATCGTCGCGCTGGAAATGGGCGGCAACAACCCGATCGTGGTGATCGAAACGCCAAGGATGAAGGAAGCGGCGACGCTCGTCATCCAGAGCGCCTTCACCACCGCCGGGCAACGTTGCACCGCCGCGCGCAGGCTGGTGGTGAAGAACAGCGTCTATGACGAACTCATGGCCGAACTGATCCCGATGGCGCGCAAGCTGATCGTCGCGGAACCCTTTGCCGATCCGGCACCGTTCATGGGGCCGGTGATCGACAACGATACGGCGGATCGCCTGACGGAAAGCTTCCTCGCGCTGTTGACCGCAGGAGGCCGGGCGTTGCTGCCGATGCGGCGGGTCGACCCGGATCGGCCATTTCTGACACCCGGCATCATCGACACGACTGACATTCCCGATCGCCCCGATGTCGAATTGTTCGGGCCGCTGCTTCAGGTCATCCGCGTCCCCGATCTCGACGCGGCGATTGCGGAAGCCAACAACACCCGTTTCGGCCTTTCGGCTTCGCTGATTGGCGGCTCGCCCGATGATTACGGGCGGTTCTGGGCCAATGTCCGTGCCGGGATCATCAACTGGAACCGGCCCACCAACGGCGCATCCTCAACCGCGCCGTTTGGCGGCATCGGATTGTCGGGCAATCACCGGCCCGCTGCCTATTACGCCGCAGACTATTGCGCCTATCCGGTGGCCAGCACCGAAATGGACCAGCCGCGCGCGAATATCGAAGTCGGTTTGAAGGAATAGCGGCGCTATTTGCGCCAGTGGACGACATCCACCGCCGTCATGCCGCCCGGTCCGGGCCGGACGTGAACGGCGATTTCCTGATCACGCCGCTCCGCCCGCAATTGCGCTTCGGGCGCGGCAAAGCGTTCGATACGGAAACGCGCGCGGTCGGCCTTGGCAAAATGGTATTCGAGCGCGTCTTCCGGCGCGACCGGCGTGAGGTATCGAACGACGCGTATCACGCAAGTGCCCTGATCCACGCCCGCAGCCTGCCGCACCATGCCATGCGGCATGACGGAGGACGTCGGCGGAAGGCCGGTCGACCAGGTGATGTCGGCCGTCAGATCATCGATGCAGTCTTCGCGGCTACCCACCGCCCGGATGATTTCGCCAGCGGTGGTGAGGTCTGCGAGCGAGGCATTGCCCTGCCCGCCGGATGCCGGGGGCAGTGCCGGGATCTGCCCGTTCTCCAGCAATTCCAGCCGCCCTGCATCGCGCGCCCTCTGGCGCGCATCGTCGCGCGCGTCGAAGGGTGGCAAAGGGTGGCCGTCGCGGATCGCGATCACAGCATTGGCTTCGTTGCGCCATGACAGATCGGGATCGACCATCAACGGATCATTGAGCGCACGGGCCAGCAGCGGATCACTGCCGAGAACCTCAGGCGCGGCAGCTTCGCTTTCCGGCTCGCTGCAGGCGGTAGGAAGGACACAGGCAATTGCCGTGACAAAGGAGAGAAGAAGGCGACCTTGCATGGCTCGCGCTTTAGCCTGCTTTGGTTAATTTTCATTCTCACAGAGGCACGACCGGTCGCCGGAAATGAAAACGCCCCCATGCCTCTTGCGAGAGATGAGAGCGCTTTCCACGGCTGGTGGGAGCCGTGCCGGAGCCGCCTGGTGGAAGCGACTCAAGACAGATCAATCCTCGGCAAGGACGCAGAGATGGTCGTAACCATGCCTGCTCCTCACCCCTTGCGTTCATTATTAGATGTGTAAACCTGAATGATGAGCGAGCGGATGGTTAGCTTTCGTTCATCTTTCATGCGAGAAATCTGACCGACCAACCCTGTTGCGAGCGCGCTTGCGCTTCCCGGCGGGGCGGCCTAGTGCGCTCTCTCCCATGAACAGCGCCTCGTCCAATTCCCCGGCCGAACCATCTGGCCTCCCTGCGGCCTTGGGCGCTTACATCATCTGGGGCTTCCTGCCGCTTTACCTGTTGCTAGTCACTGCCGTTCCACCGTTCGAATTCGTCGGCTGGCGGATCATCTGGACCTTGCCGTTCTGCCTGATCATCGTGGCATTGCGGCGCCAGTTCCCGGCATTGAGGGCTGCGCTTACCAATCCGCGCACCATGCTGGCGCTTCTGGCGAGCGCGGTGCTGATCGCGATCAACTGGTTCGTCTATATCTGGGCGATTATGGAGAACCAGGTCTATGCGGCGAGCCTTGGATATTATCTCAACCCCTTGATCAACGTGCTGCTCGGCACTCTGCTGCTCGGAGAACGGCTGACCAAATGGCAATGGCTCGCCGTCGCAGTTGCCGCCAGCGGCGTTGCCCTGCTGTCGGCAGGAGCGGTCACGACGCTTTGGATCAGCCTCACACTCGGTTGCAGTTTTGGCCTTTATGGCATTGTTCGCAAACAGGTTGATGTCGGATCGCTGCCGGGACTGACCATCGAAAGCGCGATCCTGCTGCCGGCCGCTATCGCCATTGCCGGATGGTATGCGGCGAGCCCGGCCGGGCCATCTTTCGGCAAGGACTGGCTTCTCAGCCTCTCAATCGTGTTTTCCGGCGTGGTGACGGCAGTACCGTTGTTGCTGTTCGCGATAGCGGCACGGCGGATGAACTATTCGACGCTGGGCTTCATCCAGTATCTGGCGCCCACCATCGTGTTCATTCTGGGCCTCACGGTGTTCGGCCAGCAGCTTCGCCCGGTTCAGCTCGGAAGCTTCATCCTGATCTGGATTGCTGTCGCGATCTTTGTCGGCGATCTTTGGGCACGCACCAAGCGCGCGAAAGCCGCCGCAGTTGCCTAACCCGCGAAACGCCAGCCGATCGTCTGGCCGCCGTGCCATGGCACAATCGTCGATCCGGCCAGTTCCAGTTCCGCCGGAACCTGCACCTCGGCCCGCTCCAACGTCACGCTGCTTTCGTTGACAGGCAGACCATAAAAGGCAGGCCCGTGAAGCGAGGCAAAGCCTTCGAAATGCTCCAGCGCGCCTTCCTGATCGAATACGGTGACATAGCTTTCGAGGGCATAGGGAGCACCGAAAATCCCGGCGCAACCGCATGCGCTTTCCTTGTCCCCGCGCAGATGCGGCGCGCTGTCGGTGCCGAGGAAGAACTTTGCACTCCCGCTCGTCGCCGCCGCGCGCAAGGCCAGCCGATGCGTCTCGCGCTTGGCCACGGGCAGGCAGTAATTGTGCGGCTGGATACCGCCCACCAACATTGCGTTGCGATTGATATGGAGATGCTGCGGCGTGATTGTCGCAGCGACATTCGGCCCCGACGCTTTGACGAATTCCACCGCATCGGAGGTGGTGATGTGTTCGAACACCACTTTCAGCTTAGGGAAATTGGCAACGATTGCGCGCAGGTGCCGCTCGATAAATTCCGCTTCGCGGTCGAACACGTCGATATCGGCATCGGTCACTTCGCCATGGATGCAAAGCACGATCCCCTCTGCCTCCATGCGCTCAAGCACAGGATAGATCGTTTCGACATTGGTGACACCGCTGGCCGAATTGGTGGTGGCGTTGGCCGGATACAGCTTGGCAGCCGTAAACACCCCTGCATTCGCCCCCCGCGCCAGATCATCCGGATCGGTCGCATCTGTGAGGTAACAGGTCATCAGCGGCGTAAAATCGACCCCTTCCGGCACTGCCGCAAGGATCCGCTCGCGATAGGCCGCAGCCAGTTCTGTCGTCGTGACCGGCGGTGTCAGATTAGGCATCACAATCGCACGGGCAAACTGGCGCGCGGTGTAGGGAACGACGCCGCGCATCACCTCCCCGTCGCGGAAATGCAGGTGCCAGTCGTCAGGGCGGCGGATCGTCAGCGTGTTGGTCATGCCAGCGCCTTAATCCTGCATCTCGGCCCTTTCCAGCCCCGGCGCACACGAATATGGCGACGCGCATGAAAACTGTCGGATTCCTCGCCTGCGAAACCACCCTGCCCCTGCACTTTGGCGGGATCGGCGAAAGACGCGGCGACGCGTTCGAACATGATCTGATGATTGCAGCCCTCGCCCCGGCGTTCGAGGCTGCCGGGTTGGACCTGAAGGTGATCGACTGGGAAGCCCCCATCGCAGATTTCGCCGGTGTTGACCTCGTGCTGCTGGGCACATCCTGGAATTATCAGGACAAGGCTGACGCATTTCTTGCCCGGCTGGACGAACTCGCCGCGATCGGGATCAAGGTGTGCAACCCTCCAGATCTGGTGCGGTGGAACATCCAGAAGACGTATTTGCGCGATCTGGCAGAGCAAGGTGCCGCCACGATCCCGACGCTGTGGCTTACAGACGTGGGGCTGAGCGACATTGAAGACGCGTTCAAGGCCTTTGAGTGCGACAGATTGGTGGTCAAGCGGCAGGTTGGAGCAGGCGCGCTGGGACAGGTTCTGGTCCACCGTGACGATTTGCCCGATCCCGCTTGGCGATTCGGCCATCCGGCGATGGTTCAGCCGTTCCTTCCCGCGATCGCGGAAGAGGGGGAGCTCAGTTTCATCTTTATCGACGGCGAATTGAGCCATGCGCTGGTGAAGCGCCCGGCCAGCGGCGATTATCGCATCCAGTCGCTGTATGGCGGGGTGGAAACCGCGTTCGAGCCTGATGCCGGACAAACCGCCGCGGCAAGCGCGATCCTCGACGCGCTGCCGTTCGAAACGCCGCTCTATGCGCGGATCGACATGCTGCGGGCGCAGGACAATCGCCTGATGGTGATGGAAGCGGAGATGATCGAACCCTATCTCTACCCTGTGCAGGGTCCGCAATTGGGAGAGCGGCTTGCCCGCGCAGTTGCAAAGAGACTGGATGTATGACCGCCACCCAATTGAATTCCCGCGCCATTATCGGGCTGAGTCCGCTTGATCCGACCGAGGATGTGCGCGACTTTCTGCAAGGGCTCATCACCAATGACGTGAGCGGCCCTCTTCCCATCTATGCCGCGCTGCTTTCCGCGCAGGGCAAGGCGATGTTCGATTTCCTCGTCTGGGATGGCGGCGATGGCACCCTGCTGATCGATTGTGAAGCGGCGGTGGCGGACGAGCTGGTCAAACGGCTTTCGCTCTATCGCCTGCGTCGCAAGATCGAGATCGCCCGCGATGACAGCCTGAGCCTATACTGGTCGGCAGAACCGCAGGACGGCTTTTCGCCCGATCCGCGCCTTCCGGCGCTCGGCAATCGGCGGATTGCCTCTGCTGAGGCCGGAGACAGCGGCGACGCTGCCTATTTGACCCGTCGCCTTGCGCTTGGCGTGCCCGAAGGTCGCGCCGAACTCGGAGACATCCTCTGGCTCGAAACCAACGCAGTCGAGTTGAACGGCGTCAGCTTCACCAAGGGCTGCTATGTCGGGCAGGAGAACACCGCGCGGATGAACTGGCGGCAAAAGGTCAACCGGCGGCTGGTGGTGGTGCCCCTCGACCAGTCTGACCCCGCAAGACAGCGTGTCGCCTATCCTGAATTCGGCTTGGCAGTGGATCACTTGCGGGTGAGCGACATTGACCCCGCCACGCAACCGGAATGGCTGCGCGCCGCGCTGACCGATCAGGCGCCGTAGTGTTCTGCCATTGAAGCTTCGAGATTGGCCGCTGCCCGCTCTCGCGCGGTGTCGCGCGGCAGACCCAGCGAATTCGCCAGCGCCGCGCCGATCAGCGCGTCGCCCAATGCCAGAAGGACGAGGCTGAGCGTGTCCTTGTGGACATGCTTGGGATCGTCATTGTGCCCGGCTTCTTCGGGCGCGATTTCGTCAACCAGTTGGTGAATCGTGGTGATGATCGGATTGAGCGCGTCCTCATTCCCGGTCAGCAGCATCCAGCTGGTGAGCGCGCCCGCCCCTTCGCGGTCAAACGCGTCGAACGCGAGATCCACCACCTCACGCGCCGAACCCAGTCCTGCGCGGCTCGCATGAACGGCTTCGCGGATCGTGTCGCAGACCGTGCGCGCGAGATGCTCCGCCAATGCCCGTTGCAGGCCCGATGCCGAACCGAAGTGATGCAGCAGATTAGCGTGAGTGCGCCCGATCCGGGTGGCGACCGCTTTCAGCGTCACCGATTGCGGGCCGGTTTCGATCAGCAGCCCACGGGCCGCTTCGAGCGCGGAGCTGCGCGATTCCTCGGGACTTAATCTCTTGCGACTTTTCATTGCGCAGGGCGAATAGTCGAATTGGCCGCCGCTCACAAGCAAGCGGCCAATCCGTTCAGGCGGCGCAGACAGCGCCCAACCTGTCGCTTTCGATCAATTCAAGCGAATATTCAGCCGTTTGCGCCTTTTCACCGCGTCCACAGGAATGGCGTTCCACAACCCTTCCGGTGGGCTCGAAACCCAACTTGCTCAGAACCTTTCCCGATGCGGGATTGTCGAGGAAATGCGAGCCATACAGCCGGGCATAGCCGAGCGTACGCGCGATCTCGATCACGGCGCGCCCTGCCTCCGTGGCATAGCCCTGCCCCCAATGCGGGCGAGCGATCCAGTATCCGATCTCAATCGCATCGGCTTCACCCGGAACCGGATCGATCCCGATGCATCCGATCACCGCTGCGTCACGGGCACGGGTGATCAGAAAACGCGGGTGCAGCGGCGCAATCGGCAAGGCCGTAAATTCGCGCGCATCCTGTTCACTGTACGGCCACGGCGCCCTTGCGAGATTACGCACGACGCCTTCATCGGCGATACCTGACAGGACACCCTGCCAGTCTTCAGGCCAAATCGGTCTTAACAGCAATCTTTCGCTACGATGGAACACGAGCAATCCCTCTCTCGCCCCGCGCCGCCGATAAGGCCTGCGCATGACAATTTCATGGCCACGAAACAAAATGATTCGATGGCCGGTTTCGAGGGAGATACGAGAAGAGGGAGACGGCACTCCCCCGGCTAAACCGAGGTGGCCCTTCTCCCTCTACGCTGCCGGATCAGATGTCCGGCCTGGACCGCCCCGGTGGACGATCCTTTTCATGAACCGTCCGGTTATTCGGCTGCTTCCGCAATCATGTCTACCGACACGTATTTGCGGCCAAGCTTGCCCTTGTGGAATCGCACCACGCCATTCGCGAGCGCGAACAGGGTGTGGTCCTTGCCCATGCCGACATTGGTGCCCGGATAGAATTTGGTGCCGCGCTGACGCACGATGATGTTGCCGCCGATCACGTCCTGACCGCCGAACTTCTTCACACCAAGGCGACGACCGACTGAGTCGCGACCGTTACGCGATGAACCGCCTGCTTTTTTATGTGCCATGGTTCTCTAGTCCTTACTTGGCTTCGTCAGCCTTGGGCGCGGCCTTCTTGGCCGGTGCCTTCTTGGCCGGTGCTTTCTTGGCTGCGGGCTTTTTGGCCGGTGCAGCTTCGGCTTCCGCCTTGGCAGCGGCTTCCTTCTTTGCAGGAGCAGCCTTCTTCGCCGCGCCGGTGCCGACGTCGGTGATGCGCAGCAGGGTCATCTGCTGGCGATGGCCGTTCTTGCGGCGATAGTTGTGACGGCGACGCTTCTTGAAAACGACGACCTTCTCGCTCTTCGCCTGGGCGATGATTTCCGCCGAAACGGTGACCTTGGAAGCGTCAGCGACGGTGTCGCCTTCCCCTGCCAGCAGGACATCGCCCAGCGTAATCGTGTCGCCGGCTTCGCCTGCGAGCTTTTCAACGGCAATTTTGTCTCCGGCGGCAACCCGATATTGCTTGCCGCCCGTGCGCACTATCGCGAACATGGCTAAAACTCTCTGTCTCGTGCTGTGCCCGGACTGGTGCAACCTCGCGCCAGCCGAACGGCAGTGCAGCGCCGCGAACTTGCAGCGCCGGAAAGAAGCGTGCCGTTAAGGGAAAGGCGGCAGCAAGTCAACGCTCGACTTGTGACATTTTCGCAAAGGGTGGTTTGCGTAAGGTGGGTTTGCCACTCGGCTGCGTCATGATAACAGGACGCGGGATCATGAATAGCTTTAAAGCCGCCTTTGCCCTGTCTGGACTTGCCTGCACCGCGCTTGCCGGATGTGCTGGCAGCAGCGATGCCTATCCTTCGCTGGCGATACGTGATGCGGAACGGGTGGCAGGCAACCTTTCCCCTGCAAGCCAGCCGGTTGCACCTGCTCTTTCATCACAGACCATCGAATCAATCGACACGGCCCTGCTTTCAGCGCAGTCGATGCATGCGCGTTTCCTTGGCGCTCGGCCACAAGCCGCCGCATTGGTGGATGCCGCGCGCGGTGGCGGACCGGAAAGCAACAATCGGGCACAGGCGCTGATCGCCATGGCAAACCTTACGTCACTACACAGTGAAACCGCGATCGCGCTGGCTGAACTCGATCGGATGGAGGTCGAGGCCGCAACTCAATTTGCTCCGGTCGACGCGATCAGGTCGGCGCAGGTCGAGGTCAAGAAATTGGTGGCGGATCAGGATTTGATCCTGGACGCACTCTGGTCGGAGATTGATGGATGAACCTCGCGTGCGAGTCATGCCCGGTGAAGGAGACCGCAGCCTGTTCGGTCCTTACCGAAGAGGAGCGCGAAGCACTGGCTGCTGCCGGGCGCACCCGCACGATCAAGCGCGGCGAAATGCTCTTCGCGGCCGGTGACGAGGATGCAGCCTGCGCCACATTGGTTAGCGGCGCGCTCAAGGTGTCGGCCTATGATCAGGACGGGAACGAGCAGATTCTTGCGCTGGTGCATCCGGCCGGGTTCATCGGAGAACTGTTCGCGCCTTTCGCCCATCATGACGTTGTCGCGCTGACCGAGAGCAAGCTTTGCACCTTCGCGCGCGGCGACATCGAACGCGCGATCGATGATTATCCCGCCCTTGCCCGCGCGCTTCTGCGTCGCAGCCAGGAAGACCTGCTGGCGACCCGCAACCTGCTGGAACTGACGGCCCACGCCAGCGCCGAATCGCGTCTGGCGGCGCTGCTGCACGATTTCGCCGCCGCGGCGAGCCAGTCATCGTGCCACCTTGCGCGGGAATTCGAGCTGCCGCTGACGCGCGGGGAGATCGCCAACATGCTGGGCCTGACGATCGAAACCGTCAGCCGCAAGCTTGGCGAACTCGAAGACACCGGGGCGATTGTGCGCAAAGGAAAGCGCGGAATCGAAATCGTCGATTCCGCGCTTTTACAGGATATTTCGGGGCGCTGATCGGGGAGGGTCACACGCCCCTGTCGGGAAGCCACTCACTTCCCAATTCGGTTAGCTCACGATCGCGGCGATCGTTGCGGTGGTGATGCCCCAGACCAGCACAAGAACCGGCAGCAGCAACACCTGTACCGCCGCATCGCGCGGGGCGAGTCGCCCGGTGTTGGTCATGATGCCGTTGGCTTCGAACTGGCCCATCGTCATCGGCTTGCTGTCATTGCCTTTCAGCCGGGTCCACACAGCGGGGACGCCGAAACCGGCGATCATGAAGAAGGCAAAGATCACCATCGGAATGATCAAGACCGGATTGCCGAAACCGGTGGCCATTACCCCGACAAAGCCGAGGTAGCAGGCGACTGTCCCGGCATAGAGCGCATTGGGCAGGCCGAAGCTGCGATCACGCTTCACGCCGAATTTCGGCGCGTCGACGATGCGGGCTTCGCCGGTTTGAATCTTGTCCTGTACGAGCTTGCTCATGAACCATCTCCCTATTCGAGGGACAGGATTATGCCGCCGGAAACCAGCCGGCCTTGATCGATATCAAATCACCGCATTTTTTCAGTCGGCCCAGCGGGCAAGATCGGCATGGTCCTGGTCGCGCGGCTCGATCCAGTGCCACTCCCCGGCGCGTTTCTCGCGCTTCCAGAACCATGCGGCGCTTTTCAGATGATCCATGCAGAAGTCGACCGCATCGATTGCATCGCGGCGATGGCGCGCCGCGGCAGAGACACAGACAATAGGCTCTCCCGGACGCATCATCCCGACGCGGTGAACCATCAGCAATCCCATCAGATTGAACCGTGCAAGGGCCCGGTCAGCCAGCTCGTGCATTCCCGGCAGGGTCAGCGGCTCGTAATGGGTCAACTCGAGCGCCTCGACACCGGCGTCCGACCGGACCTCTCCCACAAAGGTGCAGACCCCGCCCAACCCCGGATTCGCTTGAGTGAACGGGCCGATCAACGTGCCGGGAACGAACATCCGGTCGAGCAGGCGAATGTCGCGCATCGCCTATCCGCCTGAAACAGGGGGCAGCAACGCGATTTCGTCACCATCGGCCGCAGCCAACGATGGCTTGTCGGTGACAAGCGATCCGTTGACGGCAATGCGATTGCGCGGGTCTTGTGCCGCCTGTGCCAGACCTTCGGGCAAGGCAGCCAGCAATCCCGCCCAATCAAGCGGTGCTGGCAAGGCAATCTCAGGCGACCCCGCCAGATCGGCAAGCTTGCCCAGCAATATGACGCGCACCCCTGCCATCAGCCGCCCGTCATCGACATGTGCCGCGCCAGATGCGGGTCGGCGCCGCGCTGATCCATGCGGAAGTGATGCTTTTCCGGCTTGATCATCATCGCCCGTTCCAGCGCACTAGCCAGTTCAGCCTGCGGGTCGTCCGAACGCAGCGCGGCACGCAGATCGACCCGCTCGCTCCCGCCGAGGCAGGGGTAAAGCTGACCCGTCGCCGTCACCCTCAACCGATTGCATCCGGCGCAGAAATTGTTGGTGTGCGGGGTGATGAAGCCCAGCCGTCCACCCGTTTCGGCAATATCGACATAACGCGCGGGCCCGCCGGTGGAGGCGTCGTTGTCGCGCAGGGTCCAGCGCCGTTCCAACTGATCGCGCACATCGCTCAGCGGGAGATACTGGTCGAGCCGCTCTTCCTCGACATCGCCAAGGGGCATCACCTCGATCAGGGTGACATCATGCCCCTGCCCGTGCGCCCATGCGATCAGGTCCGGCAATTCGTCCTCGTTCACGCCCTTCAGCGCCACGGCGTTGAGCTTCACCTTCAAGCCAGCCGCCTTGGCTGCGGCGATTCCTTCCATCACCTGCGGCAGCGCATCACGCCGGGTGAGCCGAGCAAAGCGATCACGATCCAGCGTATCGAGCGAAATGTTGACCCGCCGCACCCCGGCCTTCACCAGCGCATCGGCATGACCTGCAAGCTGGGTCGCATTGGTGGTGAGCGTCAATTCCTCAAGCCCGTGTCCCAGCCTGCGACCAAGCGCCGAAAACAGGTCCATGATGTCGCGCCGCACCAGCGGCTCACCGCCTGTGATCCGTATCTTGGTCACCCCGCGATCGATGAAGCCCGCCGCCAGTTCGTACAATTCCTCCAGCGTCAGGACTTCCTTCTTGGGAAGGAAAGTCATCCTCTCGGGCATGCAATAGGTGCAGCGCAGATCGCACCGGTCAGTCACCGAAAGACGCAGATAGGAAATGCGCCGCCGAAATGCGTCCACCAGTGGCGCGGCACGGCTTGCCGAAGTGTTGTCGAGCACGATCAGATCGGGCTTGCGGTCAGATCCCTTGGTCATGGACCTCACAATAATGCCCCGTAACGCCGGGTGCATTCCCCAAATAGGCTAGCAGGGCGTCGAGTTCAGCGCCTTCCTCTCCTGCCACCACATTGACCCTTTTCGGGGTATAGGCCCGCGCCAGATCGCGTGCGACGGCCCGACGCCAGTCGGTGTGATCGGGGCCGGCGGGTGGCAAGACGATTGCGAGAGCTTCAACGTCAGCCTCCTCGATCACGGCGCGTGCGCCAGCAAGGTGTCCGGCAAAGAAAGCAGCCCCCGCCGCAAGACCATCGGCAGGCAGGTGTTCAACCGTGAAGACCCGCTGCTTGTCCGCCATCAGAGCGCCGGGCGTTCGCGGTGGAGCGTAATGCCGATCTGCTCGTTCGCTTCGGCAATAGCCAGCTTGACGATCTTTACCGTTACCGCCTGCACTCGCGCATCCTGGACGAACAGGGTTTCGCAGATGTGATCGGCCACCGCCTCGATCAGCTTGAAATGCACGCCCTTGGGCAGGCCTTCGGAGGCGGCGAATTTGAGATCCATGTAATTCTTGCTCGCATCCAGCGGCGTATCGGGATCATACCGATCCGCCACGTCATAACGCGCCTGAATGGTGATCCGCAGCGGCTGCGGCTTGCCGGTTTCCTCGGAATAGATGCCGGTGAGGACATCGACTTCGAGATCGGCGACTTCGAGTATGAGCGAATCGGTTTTGGTCATGGAACGGTGCCCTTAGCCGGGATTGCTCCACCTTGCGAAAATTGCTGTCGGCAGCAGCCGTTGCGGAGCGCCCTCGCCCAGCCCTTCTTCCAGAACCGCCAGATCGCCATGCTCGATTGTACCGGGCAGATCGCGCAGTGCCTCTTCGAGCAATCCCGCAATCGCAAGGCTGCTCATCCGCACGGCATAGACAGTCAGGAAAAGGAAGCTGCTGTTGGCGTCGAGCAGCTTTGCGCAATCACCGATAAGCGCGGGCAGCCCCTCCTCCAATCGCCATGTCTCGTTCTTGGGACCGCGCCCGAATTTCGGAGGGTCGAGGATGATCCCGTCATAGCGCCGCTCGCGCCGCACTTCGCGCGCGGTGAACTTGGCCGCGTCATCAACCAGCCAGCGGATCGGGCGATCCTCCATGCCGGACAGCGCAGCATTCTCCCGCGCCTGCGCCACCGACTTCTTCGACGCATCAACGTGAGTGACAGGGCCATGATCGCTGAGCGCCAGCGAGCCGAGGCCGGTGTATCCGAATAGGTTGAGCGTCTGCGCATCGGTCCGCCCGTCCAGCTGTTCGCGCATCCATTCCCACACCGGGGCCATATCGGGGAAGAATTGCAGGTGACGGAACGGTGTGGGCTGCGCGGTGAAGCGCACGGTTTCCCAACCCAGCTCCCAGCCATTTTCGGGCAGTTCACGCTCCATCACCCAGCGCCCGCCGCCGTCCTCGTCGGAGCCGGGGACAAACTCCCCTGCCGCTTTCCAAGGGAGGCGCGGTTTCCACATCGCTTGTGGTTCGGGACGGATGAAGGTGTAGTCGCCGAATTGCTCCAGCTTGCGGCCGCCGCCGCTGTCGAGCAGGTGGTAGCCGTCATCAACGCCCCACCCGGTGCATTTCATTACCGTAGGCTGCTCGACAAGTTTCGCCATCAGGCTGCAGCTGCCGCGTTTTCCAGCACGAAATCGCGCGATGCTTCGTAATCACCGGACAGTTCGACGAAGTGCTCCTCGCGCCCGAACAGGTCGCCCACGCGCGGAGGCAAGGCGGAGCGTACGCCGACGGCACGCTCGATCATGTCGGGGAATTTCGCGGGGTGGGCCGTCGCCAGCGTGACCACCGGAACCAACGGATTGATCTCGTCCTGTGCCACAGCATCGCGTGCGGCGCTGAGGCCCACGGCGGTGTGCGGATCGATGATCTGCCCGGCTGCCTGATAGGCCCACTGCACCGCCCGTGCGGTCTGCTGCTGATCGGCGCGCAGGCTCTGAAACAGGGCGCGCGCGCCTTCGCGCTGGGAATTGGTGAGTTGCATCGCCTTGGTCGTTTCGAACCCGCGCATCTGCTCGGCCAGGGCCGCACCGTCGCGTCCTCCCGCATCGAACAGCAGCCGTTCGAAATTGGAGCTGACCTGAATGTCCATCGACGGGGTCTGCGTCGGGGTGACAGTCCCGGCCGAATAATCCCCGGTAGTCAGCGCGCGGTACAGGATATCGTTGACATTGGTCGCCACCACCAGCGTTTCGATCGGCAGTCCCATTTGCGCCGCGACATAACCAGCGAAGACATCGCCGAAATTGCCCGTGGGTACGCTGTAGGCGACCTTCCGATCGGGCGCGCCCAGTTGCAGCGCGGAGGTGAAGTAATAGACCACCTGCGCCATCAGCCGCGCCCAGTTGATCGAATTGACCGCCCCAAGATTGAGCGGACCACCCAACGAACGCGCCACCGAAGCATCGCCGAACATCGCCTTCACATGGCGCTGCGCATCGTCGAAGCTGCCTTCGATGGCGATGTTGTGCACATTGGGCGCGCGCACCGTCGTCATCTGGCGGCGCTGGACATCGCTTACCTTGCCGCTCGGGTGGAGCATGAAGATTTCCACCCGGTCGCGTCCCGCCACCGCCCTGATCGCGGCGGAACCGGTGTCACCACTGGTCGCGCCAACGATTGTGAGCCGTTCGTCGCGTCGGGCGAGGAACGTCTCGAACAGGCGGCCCAGCAATTGCAGCGCTACATCCTTGAACGCGAGCGTCGGGCCGTGGAACAGTTCCAGCAGCCAATGCTGTTCATCCAGTTGCACCAGCGGCGCCACCGCCGCATGGCTGAATTCGCCACCGTAAACCTGCTGGCAAATTTCGGTCAGTTCGTCGCGAGTCAGGCTGTCTCCGACAAAAGGCGCCATCACCTCAACTGCCACCTGCCAATAGGGCAGGCCGCGCAAGTCGCGGATTTGCGCCTCGTTGAAACGCGGCCATTCGCGCGGCAGGTAAAGCCCCCCGTCAGAGGCAAGCCCTGCCAGCGTGACGCCTTCGAAATCGAGTACGGGCGCGCTGCCCCTGGTGGAGATATATTCCATGATGGTTTCGCGGTTAGCGATGGTGCGGCGCGGGAGCAAGCGAGTGTCGCTTGTCCATGCCCTAGTCCCGCTTCGCCAGTCTCGAACGCAGCGCGAATCCGTAAATTGCCAGCGCGGTAAGCGCGAAGAAGAACCACTGGCCGGCATAGGCGAGGTGATTGTTGGGGAGGTCGTTGGGGTTAGGGCGCGCAAGCGGGCGCAGCCCCGCCAATCCTTGGGACGCGACCAGTTTGACGGTTTCGCCATATGGGGCAACGATACCGGTAACGGAGCCTCCGCTCCATTCAGGCGGATTGGGGTCTCTGGACCAGCCGATGGCAACATCCGCTACGCCCGCCCCGTTATGGTCACACCGGGCAATATGCGCCCAGCCCGATTGTCCGCGATCCGATTTGCCGGAAACGGAGTCGATGCCTCTCACCTGCAAACAATCGACGCGGCTGCGACGAAAGAGCGAGGCTTTATAAGTGTCGGGCGAAGGCCATGCGATCTCCTCAGCCTCGGCCAAAGCCGTTTCATACCTTGCGATCAGTTCCGCCTTCTCATCGGCACGCCCCAATTGCCACACACCCAGCCACACCATCACCCCGGCCGCGGCGACAACGATAATCGTGGGGATCAACGGCAACTGGCGGATCATTCGGAAGGCTCCTTCTGCCGTTCGTACGCCGCGTATAGCAGCAGGGTCTTGTAGAGGCGCAGGGCAAAGATAACCCCGCCCACTGTCACTGGCGCCCAGAATGCAGCCTGCAGCCACAGGGGAGGACGAAACGCGGCTTCTATCCCGACGGCGATCATCATCAGTACGATTGCGAGGATCACCGTCAGCATTCCGGCAAACCGCCCGCCGCGCTCCAACGCGCCAAGATCAAGCCGGCATCCGGAGCATTCCAGCGCAACGCGCGCGGGTGCTTCAAACAAGGTGGGTTCGCCGCAGCGGGGGCATGAACCCAAAAGGGCAGCCCGGACGATGCCGGACTGCCCTTTTCGTGTCTCAGGGCTTTCGCCCGGTTCCATCAGTGGACTTCGGCTCCCGCACCGCCCCAGATGTAAACGGCGATGAAGAGAAACAGCCAAACCACGTCAACGAAGTGCCAGTACCACGCGGCAGCTTCGAACCCGAAGTGCTGACGCGGGGTGAAGTGGCCAATGTAGGCCCGGTAGAGGCACACGCACAGGAAGATCGTACCGATCAGAACGTGGAACCCGTGGAACCCGGTCGCCATGTAGAAGGCCGAGCTGTAGGTGTTCTGGCCGAAAAGGAACGGCGCGACACTGTATTCGTAGGCCTGAATGCAGCTGAACAGCACGCCGAGCGCAACGGTAGCCCAGAGCCCCTGCTTCAGACCTTCGCGATCGCCGTGGATCAGTGCGTGGTGCGCCCAAGTGACGGTGGTACCCGAACACAGCAGGATCAGCGTGTTGAGCAGCGGCAGGCTGAACGGATCAAGCACTTCCATGCCTTCGGGTACGAGAGTGCCGAGACCAAGCTTGCCTTCGCTCAGGAACAGGTTGCTGGTCGCCTGTTCGGCGGTGCCCGCAGCGGTTACCACCAAAGGATCGGGGAACAGCGCGAAGTCGAAGAAGCTCCAGAACCAGCCCACGAAGAACATGACTTCCGAGGCGATGAACAGGATCATGCCGTAGCGCATGTGAAGCTGCACCACCGGAGTGTGATCGCCGCGCTGGGCTTCGATCACAACATTGCGGAACCAGAAAAAGAAGGTTGCCAGCAAACCTGCCAGACCGGCCCAGATCACGACATTGGCAGCCGCGCCGAACAGGTCAGGGTAGAAGCTCAGCACCATACCGCTCGTGAATGTCAGTGCGGCAAACGCACCGATCAGCGGCCACGGATCCGGGTCCAGAATGTGATAGTCGTGGTTTACGTTTCCAGCCATGATTGCCTTCCCGTCCCTAGGAGAATTGCGTCTTATTGCGTGCGGTCCAGAGCACTCGATACGGGCTCTTTCGCGCGGTGAAAAGTGTAACTCAATGTGATTTGCTCGATATCGCCGATCACTTCATCGTCAAGGATGGCAGGATCGACGAAATAGAGCACGGGCATGTTGACTTCCTGCCCGGGCTCAAGCGTCTGCTCGGTAAAGCAGAAGCACTGGATCTTGTTGAAATAGATGCCGGCCTGCGCGGGCTCCACGTTGAAGGTGGCGGTACCGGTGATAGGCACATCCGAATTGTTCTTGGCGACATAGGTCGCGATGTCGCGCTGGCCGATGCGGACAGTGTCGGTCGATTGGGCCGGGCGGAAATCCCACGGAACGTCGCGCGCGGTCGACGCATCGAACCGGATCGAGATTTCCCGCATGGTGCCCACGGCCGCTGCCGCATTGGCATCGGCTTCGCTCGCCACCTGTGTCGTCCCGCCGAAGCCGGTGACGCGGCAGAACAGGTCATACAACGGCACCGACGCATAGCCGAGGCCGAGCATGGCTACTGCGCCGAGAAAGGCGAGTGACCCGGTTCGCACATTTTTGCGGCTCTGGTCGCCATCAAGAGGAAGGCTCGCCATGATCAGTCGCCCATCCGTACCATGGTGATGGCGTAGAACAGCACGGCGAAAAACAGCAGCGTTCCGCCCACAACAAGGTTGCGGCTCTTCTGACGGCGCTTGAATTCGGCTTCTTCGTCAGGCGTCATCCCAAAACTCCCGGCCCGATCAGCCCGTTTGCTGCAAGCATCCGATCAGCCACAAGCGCAGCGAACAGGACGAAGAGGTAGTAGATGCTGAACTTGAACAGCGTCTTTTCCGGGGTCATCGAATCGACCTCGCTCCGCGCCCTTGTGCCGACTGGCACTGCCAGCGCGAAAAACAGCACGGACAGCACAGCGGCGACAGAGCCGTAAACCCAGCTTGTCCCGCCGATCAGCCAAGGAGCCAGCGTCACGGGAGCAAGCAGCACGGTGTAGGCGAGAATCTGGCGACGGGTCGAACGCTCACCCGCTACAACCGGCATCATCGGAATGCCGACCTTGGCATAATCGGACTGCACGAACAGAGCGAGCGCCCAGAAATGCGGCGGGGTCCACATGAATATGATAGCGAACAGCAACAGCGGCATGGCGGTGACTTCGCCAGTCACCGCAATCCAGCCGATCATGGGAGGGAACGCGCCAGCTCCGCCACCGATAACGATGTTCTGCGGCGTGCGCGGCTTCAGCCAGATGGTGTAGATGACCGCGTAATAGATGATCGCGCCGAGCAGCAACGCCGCTGCGAGCCAGCCGATTGCGACGCCCATGAGCGCGACCGAAACCGCAGACAGGAACACGCCGAAATCACGCGCGTCATCGCGCCGCATCCGGCCACCTGGCAGAGGGCGATTGGCGGTACGCTTCATCCCTGCGTCAAGGTCTGCTTCCCACCACTGGTTCAGCACAGCCGAACCGCCTGCGCCCATTGCGATGGCGAGAATGGCCGTAAATCCGAGGACGGGGTGGATCGTGCCTGGAGCAGCCAGAAGACCGCAGATCGCCGTGAATACCACCAGTGTCATCACGCGCGGCTTGGTCAGCGCGAAGAAATCGCGCCATTCCGTCGGCAGCATCGTCGATGTGGTTGCGGTGTTCATTGCGGCAGTCTGCTTCGTCGGTCTATTCAGGAAGAGCGCGCCTCAACGACGCGCTCCCCGTTTTCCTTTGGTTTGCCAACCCGGCGCGGTGCCGGGCAGCCGGATCGCGTCAGGCGGTTGCCGGACGGTGATCGTGGTAATCGTGGTGGTCCTCGATCACCGGAAGGGTTTCGAACTGGTGGAACGGCGGCGGGCTCGAAAGAGTCCACTCAAGCGTGGTCGCACCTTCACCCCACGGGTTCGCTTCAGCCTTCTTGCCGGCCAGGAAGGCGTAAGCGAGGTTGGCGAAGAACAGCACCATCGAGCCGGCCATGATCACGTAGCCGATCGAGCTGATCTCGTTCCAGTAGGCGAAAGCTTCCGGATAGTCGGGGTAACGACGCGGCATGCCCTGCATCCCGAGGAAGTGCTGCGGGAAGAAGATCACGTTCACGCCGACGAAGAAGGTCCAGAAGTGGATGTGCGACAGCAGTTCGGAATGCATCCGGCCGCTCATCTTCGGGAACCAGTAGTAGAAGCCGGCGAACATCGAGAACACGGCACCCATCGACAGCACATAGTGGAAGTGCGCCACCACGTAGTAGGTGTCGTGCAGGTTGTCGTCGATTCCGCCGTTGGCCAGCACCACACCCGTCACACCGCCGACGGTGAACAGGAAGATGAAGCCAAGTGCCCATACCATCGGCGACTTGAACTCAAGGCTCCCGCCCCACATCGTTGCGACCCAGCTGAAGATCTTCACGCCGGTCGGAACCGCGATCACCATGGTTGCAGCGGTGAAGTACATCTTCGTGTTCACGTCGAGGCCGACGGTGTACATGTGGTGCGCCCAGACGATGAAGCCGACGACACCGATCGCCACCATGGCGTATGCCATGCCGAGGTAGCCGAATACCGGCTTGCGGCTGAAGGTAGCCACGATCTGCGAGATCATGCCGAAGCCCGGCAGGATCATGATGTACACTTCGGGGTGACCGAAGAACCAGAACAGGTGCTGATAGAGCACCGGATCACCACCACCGGCAGGGTTGAAGAAGGTCGTGCCAAAGTTGCGATCTGTCAGCAGCATGGTGATGGCCGCAGCCAGCACTGGCAGTGCGAGCAGCAGCAAGAATGCCGTAACCAGCACCGACCAAACGAACAGCGGCATCTTGTGCAGGGTCATGCCCGGCGCACGCATGTTGAAGATGGTGGTGATGAAGTTGGTCGCACCCAGGATCGAGCCCGCACCTGCGAGGTGGAGGGAGAAGATCGCGAAGTCCACAGCCGGACCAACCGAACCCGTGGTCGAAAGCGGCGCATAGACCGTCCAGCCCACACCGGCACCAAGCCCGCTACCACCCGGCACGAACATTGAGAAAAGCAGGCTCAGGAAGCCGACAACGGTCAACCAGAACGAGATGTTGTTCATGCGCGGAAACGCCATGTCCGGCGCGCCGATCATCAACGGAACGAACCAGTTGCCGAAGCCGCCGATCATCGCGGGCATGACCATGAAGAACACCATGATCAGGCCGTGAGCGGTGATGAAGACGTTCCACATGTGACCCGCAGCCGCGATATCCTCGGGCGAGGAATTCGCGAACCAGTGCAGATACTGGATGCCCGGCTCAGCCAGCTCAAACCGCATGATGCCAGAAATGGCACCACCGACGATTCCGGCGATGATCGCGAAGATCAGGTAAAGTGTGCCGATATCCTTGTGGTTGGTCGACATGAACCAGCGGGCGAAAAAGCCCGGCTTGTGGTCCGCGTGATCATGACCATGATCGCCACCATGTCCTGCGGCCGGTGCGAAACTGTCAGCGGTGGTTGCCATCGTTTGCGTCTCTTCAGTTCGTTCTAATTCGTAAAACTTGTTGCTTGGTCAGGCTTAGGCTGCCGGGGCAGCTTCCGCCTCGCCTTCCGGCGCGGGAGCGGCTTCAACAACCGCTTCGGCGCCCGGCATGGTGCCACCCTTGGAAGCGACCCACTTTTCGAAGTCTTCCATCGGCACAGCTTCGACTGCGATCGGCATGTAGCCATGCAGGGCTCCGCACAGCTCGGAACACTGACCGTAGTAAACGCCCGGCTCGTCAATCACGAGCATGCGTTCGTTCAGACGGCCCGGAACCGCATCCTGCTTGAACCACAGCGACGGCACGGCGAAAGCGTGGATCACATCGGCAGCGGTGGTCTGGATGCGCAGTGGCACACCAACCGGCACAACCATGCGGTTGTCGACTGCCAACTGGTGAGGCTCACCGCTGGTCAGCGCTTCGTTTTCGTCGAGCATGTTCGACACGAGCTCGATGTCATGATCGGGATATTCATAACCCCAGTACCACTGATAACCCACGGCCTTGATCGTGATCGCGTCAGCAGGCGGCGTTTCGAATTGACGCGCAAGCAGCGTGATCGAAGGCACCGCAATGACGACGAGGATCAGGGCCGGAATCACGGTCCAGATCACTTCGATAGCGGTGTTATGGGTGTTCTTGGACGGGATCGGGTTGGCACGGCGATTATAGCGCACGATCACCCACAGCAGCAGAGCGAGAACAAACAGGCTGATCGCGGTGATCACCGGGAGCAGGATCCAGTCATGCATCCACAGCGCGTAGGCACCATCAGCCGTGTACTGATCCTGAAAGGTCAGGCCGCGGTCGACAGGCATACCCTTGCCATCAGTCGGTGCCATCGGCGTGTAGACAGCAGCATCAGCAGCGCCCTCCACGGTAGCTGCCGCAGCATCATCTGCAGCTGCATCCACTTCCTGCGCCAAGGAAACCTGCGGTGTCGCAAGAACGAACACAGCCGCCATCAGCGCGAGAAATCCAAATTTCATGCGGGCAAAAGCCTGACCCATAATCATGCCTAATCGCTTATCGTGTTTTTATCCCATGCCGGACTTCGAGGTCATTTGCACAGCCTTTGGGCCCGGCGACTTCCGACATTTCTGCCGAATTCAACGCCCCCTTAGCCGCGCTTGCCCAGTGCCTCAAGCGCTTCTAGGGAGAAAATTATGCAAGGCTGCATGACGCTCGCGCAAGCACCTGCGTTTCCAGCCCCTTTTTCTCCCTGAGTTACCGGACAGACAACACATGACCTTGAAACAAGATATCCCCGACACAGTTGAAGCCGTGATGGATGAATTCCGGGCATCCGGCGCCTTGTTGGAGGGGCATTTCAAGCTGTCTTCGGGCCGCCATAGCGGACACTACCTGCAATGCGCCCGCGTCCTGATGAACCCGGCGCGTGCCGGCCGTCTGGCGCAAGCTGTCGTCAAAGCGATGCCCACCGAAGTCGTTGCGGCAGTGGATGTGGTGGTATCCCCGGCCATGGGCGGGATCATCATCGGCCATGAAGTTGCCCGCGTCCTTGGCAAGGATGCGCTGTTTCTGGAGCGGCCCGAAGGCGTGTTCCATTTGCGGCGCGGGTTTGCGCTTGAGCCGGGGGCAAAGGTGCTGATGGTCGAGGATGTCGTCACCACCGGGCTTTCCAGCCGCGAAGCAATCGCCGCTGTCGCACGCGAAGGCGGCGAGGTGATCGCCGAATGCGCGCTGATCGACCGTTCTATGGGCTCGGTCGACCTCGGGGTTCCCTTCTACCCACTCGCCGCATTTGATTTCCCGACCTATGCCGAAAATGAAATCCCCGAAGAACTTGCGCGCGTAGCTGTTACGAAGCCAGGAAGTCGAAAGGCCTGAAATGTTCCGCCGCACCCTCGCCCAGTTTGCCCTGACCAGCCTCGGCTGCGCCCTGCCTGCCGGCGCTGTCGCTGCGCAGGACCAACAAGCGTTGATTCTGCAATCGGTCGAAATCAAGGAGATGGCTTTCGAAGCCGGGTTCAAAGGCGAAATCGCGATCGACATGGGCAATATGGCGATCAGCGCGCATGTCAGCCCCGATCTGGAACGCGAGGGATACGTGCCATTTGTCAGCGAGTCGCCGCTCTGGCCGTTCGCTTCGGTGACAAAACAGATCCTTGCCGCCCGCCTGCTTGGGGAACTGAACCGTGAGGGGATCAGCCTCGACACACCGATTTCCCGCTACGTGCCGCAAATCAGCCGTCGTGGTGGCAGAGTGCCGACTTTCCGCGAATTGCTTCAGCACCGCTCTGGCCTGCGCAATCCCGAAGACACCCCGATGGAAGCGAATGGGTGGCCAGCATTCTACAACAAGCCGGGTGATTACGGCATCGAATGGTGCCTCAACGGGCGTTCGGAGCCGCCTGCAAGCGGTTGGACCTATAACAATTGCGACTACATCGTGCTGGGCGCAGCCTTTGACGAACTGAGCTTCGAAAAGGTCGAAAACATGCTTGCCGGTCCGCCCGATGCCGAGATCGGTGAACGACCAGGGGGCAGGAACTCGCTTGAGCGCGTCTTCATCACGCCCGACAATGTTGAGCGTTTCTATGCGATCCGCAGCCCTGAGCGTGACATCTTGCCAAGCTACGGCGCATCCGGATCGCTTGGTGGCACCCTGCAGGATATCGTGTACTTCAACTGGGGCCTCATGCACCAATATGGCGAACGGGGCGATGCGATGGCGGAGATGTGGAAGGGCGATCCCGCGCTTGGTTACATGGCGCTGGGCCAATGGGTCTTCGAAACGCAGCCACCGGGTTGCCCCTCACCTGTCATAGTTGCCGAGCGCAAGGGGCAGATCGGCCAATACCGGATGCACAATATCCTCTTGCCGCAACTCAAGCGGTCGATGGTTTTTGCAACGATTGATCCCGATTTCGAATTTGGCGAAATCTGGGCTGGCGAAGGCTTCCTGCCCCAAGCCGTTGCCAAACTGGCATGTGGAGCAGGTGAATGAGCAGCCACCGCCTTCGCCTGGGCGTCAACATCGATCATGTCGCCACCATCCGCAACGCGCGCGGCGGCGACCATCCCGATCCCGTGCGGGCGGCAGAGATCGTTGCTGCGGTTGGCGGCGACGGTATTACCGCTCACCTGCGTGAAGACCGGCGTCATATCCGTGACGAAGATCTCGCGCGCATTCAGGCCGCGACTGACCTGCCGCTGAATCTGGAAATGGCGGCGACCGAGGAAATGCTGGCCATCGCCCTCCGGCACAAACCGCATGCTGCCTGCATCGTGCCCGAAAAGCGCGAGGAGCGTACGACCGAAGGCGGCCTCGACGCGGCAGGGCTCCACAACCAGCTTGGGCCTATTGTCGATCAGCTGCGCGAAGCGGGCATCCGGGTTTCGCTTTTCATCGAAGCGGACGAGCGGCAGCTTGATACCGCTCTGCGGCTTGGCGCGCCTGTGGTCGAATTTCATACCGGCGAATATGCCCATGCGTGGATTGACGGCGATCAGGAGCGCGTGAGCCGCGAATTGCGCCGCATAACCGACATGGCCGCTTTAGCCGCGAAGAACGGGATCGAGCCGCATGCGGGACACGGGCTGACCTTCGACAACGTACAACCGATCGCTGCGATTCCGCAGTTGGCGGAGCTCAATATCGGACATTACCTGATCGGCGAAGCGATCTTCTCCGGACTTGAACCCGCGATCCGCCGGATGCGCGAATTGATGGATGAGGCGCGCTGATATGTCGCAGGAGGAACTTCCCCCGCTGTCATCAGCGCAAAAGACATGGTCGCTTGCCGCGGCCATTCTGTTTCTGATCGCCATCGGCTTCCTCGGCTTTGCGCTCAACACCGGTATCCTGCGCAGTTTCGCGATAGGCTGGGTCGCGCTGCAAATTTTCGGGTTCGTGGGATCGCTCAAATTCGCAAAGGGTGATTTTGCCCATCCTTTGTTCAAGTCGCAGGTGATGCTGCACGGGATCGGGTTGGTGCTGCTGAGTGTCCTGATCGCGAGGGCCGGATAATGATCATCGGTCTTGGCTCTGACCTCTGCAATATCGAGCGCATCGCCAATTCGCTTGAACGCTATGGCGAACGCTTCGAAAACCGCGTTTTCACCGAAACCGAGCGCGCCAAGGCCCGCCGTCGCCCCTTCACCATCGCCGGCACCTACGCCAAGCGCTTCGCTGCGAAAGAAGCTTTCAGCAAGGCTGTCGGCACCGGTTTCAAGCGTGGAGTGTTCATGAAGGACATCGGCGTCGTCAACGCTCCTTCAGGTGCGCCGACACTCGCGCTGACAGGCGGCGCGGCAAAGCGGCTTGAAGAAATGATCCCGCCGGGCCATGAGGCCACCATTCATCTTACCCTAACCGACGATCATCCATGGGCGCAGGCCTTCGTCATCATCGAAGCGCATCCAAAAGCCTGACAACGGCCGGAATTGATCGACGCAAAGCAGTGAAGCAACAACCTTGACCCAATCCGAATCCCCCGCATCCGGCACTCCAGAGAACGAGCCGTATCCCCACGAAGAGCTGAGAAAGCAGCTCGCCGAAAAGGATGCGGAAAAATCGGACAAGGTCGATTGGTTCGCCGAAATTCGGGGGCTTGCGCTGATGTTGCTCGCGGTGCTGGCATTCCATTCGCTGGTGGCCAAGCCGTTCTACATTCCCTCCACATCAATGATGCCGACCCTGCATGTCGGCGATCGTCTGGTTGTCAGCAAATACCCATACGGTTGGTCTTGGGCTTCGGTTAGCTTCCACCTCATGCCGCGCGGCGATTGGCGCGTATTCGGTTCGACACCGGAATATGGCGATATCGTGATCCCGGTGCATCCTACCCGCGACGAAGACTACATCAAGCGTGTGGTCGGGCTGCCGGGAGATACGATCGAAGTGCGCGACGGGCGGCTGATCCTCAATGGCGTTCCGGTCAAGCGCGAAGTGGTTCCGCCGGTGCGCATTCCGTTCGAGCCGGAACTGATGTGCGAAAACGGCCCGTGCCTTGCCAATTTCGATGCCTATCGCGTGCGCGATGCGGATGGTCAGCAATATTTCGAGCCGCCGACCTATCGCGAAACCCTTCCCAATGGCGCGACCTATCTGATCATCGATCACAAGAACCAGTATCTCGACAATTTCGGCCCCTACACCGTGCCCGAAGGCAATGTCTTCGTCATGGGTGACAATCGCGATGAGAGTGCCGACAGTCGTGCGTCTGCGGAAGAACGCGGCCTTGGTTATGGAGTACCGCTGGAAAACATTGGTGGCCGGGCTGAATTCATCACCTTCTCGCTCGACGGATCAGCCACCTGGAACCCGCTAAGCTGGTTCTCGGCCATGCGCGGTGAGCGGGCATGGAGCACGTTGCGTCCTGCAATCGCCGAACAGCCCGAAGCGGCAGAATAACGGAGGCGCGGCCCGCCCATGGCGAAGAAGTTTCTCTATTTCGTCGCAATCAGCATCGTCCTGATCCTCGTTGCCGCCATCGCTTTCCGAGTATGGGGCGAAGAGATCGCGCGCGCGGCGCTGGTGCCCACCGCTGAGTTCGAGGCGCAAGCGCCGCTCGAACCCAATGCCTATCAGGATCCCGCCCTCTGGTATTCGCGCCCCGGCATTGGCGTGAACGACCCAGCACGATGGCAGCCTGCCTATGCCAATGATCGCGGGCTGCTGCCAACACCCGCCGACCAGCGCCCGCCGCAGCACGCCGTTTTCTTCATCCATCCGACGAGCTATCTGAGCCGCGAGAACTGGAACGCGCCGATTGGAGACGAAGAGGCGGAGCGCATTGCCCGCATCTACGTGCGCGGCATGGCGAGCCCGTTCAACGCCGCCAGCGAGATCTGGGCACCACGATATCGTCAAGCCACCATGGGATCGTTCCTGACTGACGAACCCGAGGGCCAGCAGGCGATTGATGCTGCCTATGCGGACGTGCTGGAGGCCTATCGCTTCTTCATCGAGTCGGTGGACGCTGAAACGCCTATCGTGCTGGCCGGACACAGCCAGGGCTCACTCCATCTCCTGCGCCTGCTGCGCGAGGAGGTGAAAGGCTCGCCGGTCGCGGATCGTCTAGTCGCTGCCTATGTCATCGGATGGCCGATCTCGGTGGAACATGACGTCCCCGAACTCGGGTTTGCCGCCTGCGCTACGCCGCAGCAGACAGGCTGCATCCTGTCCTGGTCGAGCTTCGCCGAGCCGGCCGATCCTTCCGCCTTGATGGAAACCTATGCCAAATCCATCGGGTTTGACGGGCAACCGCGCGGTGACAGCCGTATCCTGTGCACCAATCCGCTGACAGGCATGTTCGGCGGAGAGGCCGCAGCGGATCGCAACCTCGGAACGCTCGTTCCGGATGACAGCATGTCCAACGGCGAACTGGTTCCCGATGCGGTGCCGGCACGATGCGACGATCGCGGCCTGCTGCTGATAGGTGATCCGCCCGAACTGGGTTCCTATGTCCTGCCGGGCAACAATTACCACGTCTATGACATCCCGCTGTTCTGGGCCAACACACAGGCCGATGTCGCCCGCCGGGTCGAAGCGAAAGTGGGCGGCGGAGCGTCGGCAAACTGATTACCGAAAGCGCCCTCGACTTTGCCGATGCCTTGCCCGATGGCGGAGTGCTGCTTGGGCTGGACCTCGGCACCAAGACCATTGGCACCGCGACCTGTGATGCGGGCTGGCGCTTTGCCACCAATGGCAAAACCATAGTCCGGGGCAAATGGGGCAAGGACCGGGAAAAAATCGCCGCCTTGATCGCCGAACGTTCGGTCAAGGGGCTGGTGCTGGGCCTGCCGCTCAACATGGATGGCAGCGAAGGTCCGCGCGCTCAGGCCAGCCGCGCCTTTGCCCGCAATGCCGCAGAAGCCTTTGCCCTGCCGATTCTGCTATGGGACGAACGCTGGTCCACCCAAAGCGCCGAAGCCGCGATGATAGGTCAGGACATGAGCCGCAAGAAGCGCGCCGAGGCAATCGACAGCCACGCGGCGGCGGTGATTCTTCAAGGCGCGATTGACAGGCTTGCCGGCGGGATGCTCTGACTCATGAACGAGTTCCTGCAACTGTTATTGCGGGACCTTTTGACGGGCCTTTACACGCGGTTGGGGCAGCCACTGGTCAACAGATTGCCGCGCACGGTCAGGATCGGTTGCCGGACTGTCGCAATCGGGCTGATCGCAGCATTTTGCGGATTGGTGCTCTTTACCCTTTTCACGAAGTCTGGATAAGCTTTCGCGCTAGGCTCGGATGGCTGCGCGCCTGCGTTTGGCCGTTTCTGCGACCATCCGGCATCCCGCAGCTTCTGCTGTGCGCCAAAGTTCTTGGCGTGCGTCCGGCTCTGCAATCAATCCGGCCCTCGCCTCAAAGCTGGCAAGCCGCATTCGGTCACTCGGATGGGTCCGTCCTACCCATTCCGCAAAATCCAGCGCCGCTTCGGAACCGCTCGCGACGGCTGTTCGCAGGAAGACTTCCGTCGCATTCGGGCTGAGGACACGCGTCACTTCGCCGCGTTCAAGATCGAAACCATATTGGTCGAACCACCCCTGAGCCGGATCGACGTGCATGACGTTCAGCGAAACCGACAGGCTTTCGGCAGGCAATTGCGAATGAACGTCACGGTGGGCGCGGTACAACATCAGCTTGCCTTGGCTTAGCGCGCTGCGCTCGACGAACCGCAATCCCGCCGGTTCGCCTTCATATCCGCTCAGGGCATCGTAGTCATATTCGTAATAGTCGCTGCGATAGCCCGGCCCCAGATATCCGCTCGTCAGGAATGAGAAATTGTGATCGTGCGGCACGCCATAGACAAAAGCCGCCGCACCGCTGTTGCGGAAAAACAGATCATGCTCCGCTGGCCAGATGTTGGCGCGCAGGAACATGTTGCCGCGACGCGGACTCAGGATGATCGCTTGCGGACCGTATCCGCTTTCAACCCCGCCGTCGCTTCGGCCAGCCAGCCGATCCAGCAGCAGGTCGGCAAGGAAAGTGCGATTGTTGTTCAGGCGGCGCAGCCACAAGGCGGCTTCCAAGGTGCTTTCCTGTTCGCGCGGATCGAAATCCAGTTGAGCGAGCGCTTCAATCGCCTCAGGCAGCGAGGCGCATTTCGCTGAATCGATTGCGATAGTACGCGGCATCAGACTGGCTCCACGCTGGCTTGGGCAAGTTCGGGCTGCCGGCGCAGGAGGTCCCGGTGGAGTGATCGAGCTGGTTGAGCCAAGGGATCGGCTTGGCACGACGACAATTCGGACAGCAAATTCAGTCCGGCGCGCGCATCGAGCGCCAGAACTTGCCGCACAGCCTCCCAGCGGGCGGTCGTATCGTGGGACGGGTCGGAGGCAAAGGCGATCATCGGCGCGATCGCCGCACTGTTCCCAAGCGCGCCCAGAACCCCCAGCGCCATGACCTGCTCGCTGGCCCGCTTATCTCCGCTCGATTGCTGGACAAGCGCGCTATCGGCAAGGTTATAGACCAGCGTTGGTGCCGGGCGCTTGGGGGTGCGGATCAACTGGAGCAAAGTGACGCTCCGCTGCACCCCAAGGAATTGTCGGCTTTCGCGCCTTGCATGACAGCGAATACTGTCTCCCTGGCACCAAAACTTCCGGTCGGCTTTCACACGGCCCTGATCGCAAATAGAAAGATGCCAACCGCTGGCCTCTCCTGAAACAATCAACTCGGTTCGTTCACAATCGACAAACTGGGCCGTTTCCGGCTCGATAGTCGATGCGACCGGTTCATAAGTGGAAAGCGAAAGGGTCACGCCTGCTTCCTGCCAGAGCAGCAGTCGGGAATATCCGGGGCTGTGGCTTTGGCGAAGCGGTACTTCGGCCAGCGGTTGCTCGCGCAAGGCGGGGATGATCGCGGAGGTGAAGCTTCCGACATAATCCTGCGCCACAGGCAGTTCCGCCATCAGCGATGCCAACATCGGCAATCGCGTCAGATCTTCGCCGGCGGCATATCGCAGCAGATCGCCATGCACAGCTGATACATGCTCATGCCGGTGCCATCGGCAGAGCGCGGCTTCCACTTCGGCGGTGGCGCGGCGCTGCAGGGGTGGGTCTGCCCGCAGCGCCGCTATGGCGGGATGCACTTGCATTATCCCGGCCGTCCCCGTTTACATGATGCCCGGCGGCGGGGGTGGCGGCGGCACGGTGTCGTAGACATAGACCATGATATCGACGATCGTATCGTCATAGACGGCCGCCTTTGTCTTAACGGCGCCGAACAGGGCTTGAGCGGACTCAAGACCGGGAATACTGGCTAGATCGATTTTGGGCATGAATGCGTCCCCTTGTCTGAATGCCTCTGGCGAAAGTGCCAGCTGCCTGAGGGACATTGATTGCAGGCCATGCGAGGTTGAAATTAAATGATTGTAACAATGTTGCTTTCCGTGGAAAGCTTACGCGCATGAGCACTAATCAATCGCAGTTTGATGCGAAAATGGTTGGCCGGTTTCTGTTTGAGGCTGGCCACACCGGGTGGCTGGGTCTGAAATACACCGACCATGGAGACAATTGGGTCGAGATCGAATTGCCCTGGCGCGAAGACCTGCTGGGTGAGCCGGACCGCCCGGTTCTCGCATCAGGCCCGATCATCAGCCTGATGGACATGGCCAGCGGCATGTCGATCTGGCAAACCAAGAAGGACTTCACTCCGATCGCCACGCTCGACCTGCGTGTTGATTACCAGCGCCCAGCCCGTGAACGCAGTTCGGTCTGGGGGCGGGTCGAATGCTACCGCACCACACGTTCGGCCGCCTTTGTCAGGGGCATTGCGCACGATGGCGACCCCGATGACCCTGTCGCGCATGTCGCCGGAGTATTCATGACCATTGGCAAGGACCCGCGCCGGGTAAGAATGAGCAGCGATGATGCTGCGCCAAGCGAAGCGGGGACAGGCGATGACTGACAATCCGGCAAGGCTGAAACTGCCCGCCTATGCGCATGCGCTGGGGATAGAAGTCGCGCGGATCGAAGACGGTGTGCCAGTCCTCACCGTCGAATTCGGCCGCATCGTTGAAGGACGGCCGCAGCACTATCACGGCGGGGCCACTGCTGGTCTGCTGGAGAACGCCGGCTATGCGGCACTGCGCGCTCGGCTGATCGCGGAAGGGCGCGAAGCACAATTGAAACCGGTCAATATCACCGTGCAATACCTATCGGCGGGCAAGTCCCAAACCAGTTTTGCCAAAGGCCGCATCACCCGGCTTGGACGGCGCAATGCCAATATCGCGGTGGAAGCTTGGCAGGATGATCCTTATCGCCCGATAGCGACCGCAATCATGAATATCCTGATGGCTTGATACCGGGCCAGGCTATTCTTCGGGTGGGATCGGTTCGACCCGCAAGCCTTCTTCGCCAAGACGAACTTCCACCGGTACTCCGTCCTGTGAAAGCACGATGCCGTCGGATTCAATCCGCAACCTTGCTCCATCTTCACCCAGCGGAATTTCCTCGCCCTCGCCTAGATCGACATCAAGCGGCTGAACCGGTCCCTCGGGATCGGGTGAGGCGCTCGGACGCGGAGCAGGTAGGGACAAGGCGCCGCGCATGAAGTCCTTCCAGATGCGTGCCGGAACACCGCCGCCTGACACGCGATTGAGCGGAGAGGCATCGTCATTGCCGACCCACACACCCACCACAAGATCGCCCGCATAACCGACGAACAGGGCATCACGGTAATTCTGGGTCGTGCCAGTCTTGCCAAAATTGGCGATCGGCAATTCCGCCGCCTCCCCCGTCCCGCGATTGATTGCAGCGCGCAGCATGCGTTCGATATTCTCGTGCGTGCGGTCAGATGCGCTGTCGACCGGGGTGGTCAGCCATTCCCACCAGCTTTGCTCCTCTTGCGGAAAGGCACGCGGCTTTACGGGAAAGCGGTTGGCAGCAACTCCGGCGTAGGCAGCGGTAAGCTCAAGCAGCGTCATCGTCGAAGTGCCCAAGGCAAGGCTCGGATCGCCTTTGGTCATGTCCGAAGTCACACCCAGCGAACGCGCCATGCGGATGACGTTTTCACTGCCGACTTCGTTGAACAGCCGCACTGCCGCGACATTGCTGGAAGTGGCAAAAGCATCCTCAAGCGTAATCGTGTCGGAGTAGCGATCTCCCGCGTTGCCCGGACGGTACGAACCCGTTTCGATGGGAGTGTTCGCTATCGTGTCATCGGGTTCCCACCCGGCTTCGAGCGCGGCAAGGTAGACAAACAATTTGAACGTTGACCCCGGCTGCCGCCGCGCCTGTGTTGCGCGGTTGAACGGGGAATCGGCATAGCTGCGTCCCCCCACCATCGCCACCACTTCACCCGTGGGACGCATTGCCACCAACGCAACCTGCGCGTTGCCCAATGCGGCGCGGCTCGTCACGCGGCTTGCAAGCGCCTGGAGCCGTGCGTCTAGCGTTGTCGTAAGGGTCTGACGCGAATAGCTGACTTCCATCCCTTCACGCGCGATCGGCAGCGCCCAATCGGCGAAATAGGTGCCCGTGGGCAGATCGTTGCGGGTGCGCACGTCAAGCCGCGGGTCTGGCAGGGCATCGGCCTCCGCCTGTGTGAGGTAACCCACCTCCACCATCGCCCCGATCACGAGATCCATGCGCGCCTTTGCGCGGTCGTAGTGGTTCGTCGGCGCGTAACGGGAGGGAGCCTGCAATAGCCCGGCAAGCATGGCTGCCTGCTCTGGCCGCAGGTTTTCGGGCTGGCGGTAGAAGTAATGAAGGCTTGCGGCGCGCAGCCCGTATTGATTATCCCCGAAATAGGCATTGGAAAGATAGCGCGACAGGATTTCATCCTTGGTCAGCCAGCCCTCCAGCCAGAAGGCGATCAGCGCCTCGCGCGCCTTGCGCGTCAGCGTCTGCTCTGGGGTCAGGAAAGTGAATTTGGCGAGCTGCTGGGTGATAGTCGAACCGCCGCCATTTCCGGTCCATATCGCTCGGGCAATCCCTCGCGGGTCGATGCCCCAATGCGAATAAAAGCGCCGGTCCTCTATCGCCAGAAACGCCTCGATGACATGAGGCGGCAGCTTGTCCACCTCGACAGGCGCCTCCACCACCGCTCCGCTGCGCGCGATCGGCGTGCCGTCACTCGCCAGCAAGGTGATCTGCGGCGGGGCAATGGGTTCAAGGCTCTTCGATAGCGGAGCGGTGATCGCGAGCCACAGGAACAGGGCGATAAACAGGGCAAAGCAGGCCGCGATGATGCGGACCGCCCACCAGCGCTTGCGCCGACCGCGCCAGTATTCGCGGGTCCACCACGGCAGGCGGCGGCGCTCTTCGCGTTCAAGCGAGCTGTCGAGCTGGGACAGCCGGGCGTCCCAAGTGGCGTAATCGGGCGAGCCGGCCGGGCGGTATGCAGGCCCGTCCTCGTCAGGATCGATCGGTCTTTGCGATTCGTACAACGGGAAGAATCCCGCGCCGCCCGTAGGCAAATCGCCCCCGCCCCGGCGTTTCCAGAATCGTTCGAACAGCGCCATAGGCTACTGTATTAGCAATCTAACACGCCAAGGCGCAAGAGAGACTAGATCGCACCTTCCGGCAGATCCTCATTGAACACGCGCTGGTAGTATTCGCTCACCAGCGTGCGTTCGGCCTCGTCGCACTTGTTCAGGAACGACAGGCGGAAGGCAAAGCCGACATTCTTGAAAATCGCTGCGTTCTGGGCCCAGGTGATGACGGTGCGCGGGCTCATCACGGTCGAAATGTCACCGTTCATGAAGCCCTGACGCGTCAGTTCCGCTACCTTGACCATGTCCGCGATCATCGCATCGTCGGTATCCGGCGTCTTGGACTTGACGATCTGCTGCTCGGTTTCGGCGGGCAGGTAATTGAGAGCGACGACGATGTTCCAGCGGTCCATCTGCGCCTGGTTGATCGCCTGTGTGCCGTGGTACAAGCCGCTGGTATCGCCAAGGCCGACAGTGTTGGTCGTGGCGAACAGGCGGAAATACGGGTTCGGCGTGATCACGCGATTCTGATCAAGCAGCGTCAGGCGACCGTCGAATTCCAGCACGCGCTGAATCACGAACATCACGTCCGGGCGGCCGGCATCATATTCATCGAAGGTCAGCGCCACCGGGTGCTGCAAGGCCCAGGGCAGAATGCCTTCCTTGAATTCGGTGACCTGCAAACCGTCCTTAAGAACAATCGCATCGCGTCCGACAAGGTCGATACGGCTGATATGCGCGTCGAGGTTTACGCGGATGCTGGGCCAATTCAGGCGCGCGGCGACCTGTTCGATGTGGGTCGATTTGCCGGTGCCGTGATAGCCCTGAACCATCACCCGCCGATTGTGGGCAAAGCCCGCGAGGATCGCGAGCGTGGTTTCCGGATCGAAGACATAGCTGTCATCGCGTTCGGGCACATGCTCGCTCGGCTGCGAAAAGGCGGGAACCTGCCAATCTACATCGATGCCGAAAGTGTCGCGCACGTCGACAGTCGTATCGGGTTCGGCAGGAATGGCGCTGGCGCCGGCGAATTCTTTGGTGGCGTGTGAGTTCATTACGCGCCTCGGTTAGAACGCCAAGGCGGCGGCTGCAAGCGCATCGCACCTGCTAATTTTGCAAGTATGGCAGTGATGCTCGCCTTGAACCGCCTGCTGCCCTATATTCGGACCATGCCGGACCCCATCGAATCCCTGCGTTTGCGACTGGTAGAGCAGGTGAGAGGGGTGTTTAACGACACCAAGAGCGGGCAGAAGCCTGTGCCGATCTCCGATGATGCCCTTTTCGCGAAGGACACGCCGATCCGGTTGGTTCATGCAGACCTCGTCGGGATGATGACCGGGGGTATTCGCGGGCTGATGCTCCAGATGCTCCACCCCGAGGCGCTGCAAGGGGTGCTCGACCATTCGAACTTTCGCGAAGACATGCACGGTCGCCTTCAACGAACCGCGCGTTTTATCGCAGTCACAACCTTCGGGCATCGCGATGAGGCGATGAAGGCAATCGACCGGGTCAACCGGATTCATGCGAAGGTTGGTGGAACCTTACCTGATGGCACCCCGTACAATGCCACCAATCCGCGCACCCTTGCGTGGGTTCATGTGACAGAGGCGCAGAGCTTTCTTGCCGGATATCTACGCCATGTCCGCCCTGACATGCCCTATTCTGAACGCGACGAATATTATCGCCAGTTCGCGGTCATCGCCCGCGCTCTGGGGGCCGACCCTGTTCCGGAAAGCTGCAATGAAGCCGATGCGATCTTTCGCGAATTGCGCAGCGACCTGCGTGCCTCGCCCGCCGCGCGCGAAGTGGCGCAACTCGTTCTCAGCCAGCGCCCAAAGGGCACTCCGGCCGCATTGCAAAACGTGATCGGAGCGGAAGCGGTGGCGATGCTGCCCGACTGGGCACGCCAGATGCTGCGGCTGCAACGCCCGGTATTGACCGCCCTGCCCGCTCGTGCGGCGACCTGGGGAGTGGGTCGCACCTTGCGATGGGCTTTCCGCCAGAATTGACGGGCGAGCCCGGCAAAAGAATGCTACGATCAGCGGCGGAGGGAGAAGCGGCATGTATGTGCAGGGGTTCGTGATCCCGGTGCCCGAAGGCAACCGGGAGGCATACCGCGAGATTGCGGAGAAATTCTGGGCGATCGCAAAGGACTATGGCGCGCGGGCGCAGATCGAATGCTGGGAAGTCGATGTGCCGGATGGCGAAAGCACCGATTTCCGCCGCGCCGTGAAGGTTGAGGACGGCGAGAAAGTCGTTTTTTCCTGGGTTACCTGGGACGACAAGCAAAGCTGCGATGCTGGTCATGAAAAGATGATGGCCGACGAACGCATGCAAACCCAATTCGGCAATCCCGATGGCAGCGACATGCCTTTTGACGGCAAGCGTATGATCTTTGGCGGGTTCGAGCCGATCGTATGGAAGGAGGCATAGGCAATGGCCGAGTTCACATTCTACACCGTCGCCATGAGCCGTGGCCAGATTTCGCGCTGGGCGTTGCACGAAGCGGGCGCGGATTACGAACACGTCGTATTCGATTGGGCCACGCGGCCCTCCGACTTCATCAACATAAACCCGATGAACAAGGTGCCCGCGCTGGTCCACCATCACGGCGATCACGATCACGTCGTGACCGAGGCGGCTGCGATCAACCACTATCTTGCCGAAACCCACCCCGAATCCGGTCTGCTGCCAGACATCCATGAACGCGCCGCCTATTTCCGCTGGCTGTTCTTTGCCGCAGGACCGCTGGAGCAGGCTGTGGTTGGCAAGGCAATGGGCTGGGAAGTCCCGCCTGAACGCGCCGGAATGGCCGGTTTCGGCAGCCTTGATCTCGCGCTGTCCGCGATGGAAGGCTGGCTTTCGAAGAACGACTTCGCCGCCGGCAAACGCTTCACCATGGCGGATACCTATGTCGGCAGCCAGTTTGTATGGGGACTGCGCTTTGGCTCGATCCCGGAAACGCCAGCGTTCAAGGCCTATGTCGAACGGATCACCCAGCGACCCGCCTATGCAGAGGCGAATGCCATCGATGCAAAGCTGATTGCGGAGGCCGGGCAATGAGCAAGGGCGGATTGGCGACCTGCCTCTGGTACGAGAGCGGCGCAGAGGAAGCCGCCCGGTTTTATTGCGATCTCTTTCCCGACAGCCGCATAGACCGGGTGGATCGTGCGCCCGCCGATTACCCCGGAGGCAAGGAGGGGGATGCCTTGGTGGTAGCATTCACACTGCTGGGGCATCCCCACATGGCGATGAACGGCAGACCCGAAGGCGACTTTACAGACGCGGTTTCTTTTCAGGTGTTCACGGACACTCAGGAGGAAACCGACCGCTACTGGGAAGCGCTCACCGCCGATGGGGGCAGTGAAATGGCATGCAGTTGGTGCAAGGATCGCTTCGGCGTGCGCTGGCAGATAGTCCCCCGCGTCCTGATGGATGCGCTGGGCCACGAGGATGCTCTTGTGCGCAACCGCGTATTCGTTGCGATGCAGGGCATGGTGAAGATTGACCACGCCGGGATAGAGGCGGCGATAGCCGGTTAACCCAAGGCCCTGCTTTTCCTTAACAGCTGATACGCCTCGACCACCTTGCCCAGCCGCGCCTCGTGACTGCGATCGCCGCCATTGCGGTCCGGGTGATAGCGCCTGACCAATTCCGAATAGCGCCGGCGCAATCGGCGCCTGTCGGTGTCAGAGCCCAGCCCCATGGTTTCCAACGCTTCGGCCTCATCCTTGGAAAAGCGGCCGTCCATCGCCATCCGCGCAGAGCGTTCCGCGCGGCTGCGGATGCCGCCCGCGCGCGCCGAAATCGCTTCCAGCGGATCGTCGAAATCGGCCCAGCGCGGCATTCCGTCCACCCCGGCCCGTGGCCCGAAACTTGGGCTTTCTGTGCGCCACCCCGCAGCAGGTGCCTGCGCCATCAGGATTTCCTCGGCACTCATCCCTTCGAACCAGTCGTATCCCGCATTGAATTCGCGCACGTGATCAAGGCAGAACCAGCGCCACTCGCCCGGACCGTCAAACCCGCTAGGGCGATAGCCGGGGGCGCGAAATTCGCCGGGCTCACGGCAAGTCGGGTGCTCGCACACCCGCTCGCTGCCTTCGTGCCTGCCATGGAATCGCGTCTGGGACATAAGGGGGTTGAGAATGGCGAGTGAGACGCCAGATTCCAACCCGTCAGAAGTTGCAAAGAAGGAAAGTCAGGTCATGAGCGGTGCAGTGGCAGAGGAAATGCGGAACCTTTTGACCGAGGCATTTGCCCCGACCCGGCTCGAAATCATCAACGACAGCGCGAAACACAGCGGCCACATGGGCGATGACGGATCGGGCGAATCCCACTTCACGATCCATATCGAAGCCGCCGCCTTTGCCGACATGAACCGCCTTGCACGCCAGCGGGCCGTTATCACTGCACTGGGAGACATCGTTGGCCAGCGCGTCCATGCCGTCGCGATCAAGGCCAGCGTTCCCGAAGCATGAACGAATTCGGCAACACCAAACGGGTGCGGCGATCTGCGCGGATCATCGTGCTCGATGCCCAGCACCGGGCGCTGATGTTCCGCTTCGATGTTCCCGGTCGCCCGCCTTTCTGGGTGACAGCCGGGGGCGAATGTGAGGCGGGAGAGAGCTACATCGCTGCCGCGCGCCGCGAATTGCTGGAAGAAACCGGGATCAACGCTGATCCCGGCCCTGAAATCGCCCGCACCACGCCCGAATTCGTAACCGTGGAGGGCGAACCGGTGCAGGCTGACGAGCGGTATTTCATGGTGCGGGTGGAACATTCGGCGATAGATACCTCGCGTCACACTCCGCTTGAACAGGCAGTGATGACGCGGCACCGCTGGTTTACCCTCGCCGAGCTTTCCGCCTGGCACGAGGCGCTGTTTCCCGAAAATCTGGCCGAGATGATCGCGTTGCACACCGCAACCTGATTGCCCTTGCCTGCCACGCTCGCTACTCCCTTGAAGCAAAGGGAGAGAGATATGGATTACACCGGCAAGACCGTCTGGATCACCGGCGCATCATCGGGAATTGGCGCGGCGCTGGCGCGGGATGTCGCGGCGCGCGGAGCGAATGTCGTGCTGTCAGGCCGCGATGAAGCGCGCCTTGCCGAAGTCGCAGCGGATTGCGGAGAGACGCTGATCCTGCCGTTTGACGTGCGCGACGATGCGGCCCTTGCCGATGCGACGGCAAAGGCGATTGCCTGGAAAGGCGGCGTCGATGTCGCTTTCGCCAATGCCGGGGTTTCCCAGCGCAGCCGCGCCCTAAAGACCGAGATGAAAGTCTATCGCGACATCATCGATATCGATTTGACCGCTCAGATCGCTTTTTCCCAAGGGCTTATCGGCCACATGGCCACACGTGGCTCAGGCGCCCTCGCCTTCATCTCCTCCATCGCAGGCAAGGTCGGCGTACCGATGCGCACCGCCTATTGCGCGGTGAAGTTCGGCCTTGCAGGCTATGCCGACGCGCTCCGGGCCGAGCTTTCGCAAACCGGGGTGAGCGTCCATGTGATCTATCCCGGATCAGTCGCCACCGATGTCTCGCGCAATGCACTGGTGGGTGACGGCAGCAAGCGGGGCCGATCGGACAAGGTGATCGACGAAGGTATTCCGGCTCCCGATGCCGCCCGCGCGATGCTAGACGCCATCGCGGCAGGCGAACGTGAAATCATCGTGGCGCAAGGCATGGAAGCGGGCATGGGCGAGATGCGGCGCACGCCTGATGCGCTGTTCGATCAGGTCGCGGCCATGGTAGCCGCGGGCTACATGGAACGTATGGAACAGGCGGAGTAGCCACGATGGAGCAAAAGCGCGTCGAACTCGCCAATGGCATTCATCTGGACGTGGCGGACGAAGGCCCGAAGGATGCGCCTGCGCTGATCTTCCTGCACGGCTTTCCAGAAAACCACCGCACGTGGCGCCACCAGATCGCGCATTTTTCCGACCGGTTCCGCTGCATTGCTCCGGATCAGCGCGGCTATCGCGGATCGTCCAAGCCGCAGGAGGTGGACGCCTACACGCCCGACAAGCTGATCGGGGACGTGTTCCTTCTGGCCGATGCGCTGGGGATCGAGACATTCACCATCGTCGGCCACGACTGGGGCGGAGCTATCGCATGGGGCGTGGCGCTGGGCGGCCAGCATACGCGGGTCGAACGCGCAGTGATTGCCAACGCCCCGCACCCGGCGATCTTTGGCAAGCTGCTCTGGACCCATCCCGGCCAGCGGGAGGCCAGCCAGTACATCCGCGCCTTTCGCGATCCGGCCAATGATCCGCTGATCCGCGAAAAAGGGATAACCGGGATCCTGCGGCAAGAGGTCAATTGGGACCGCCCCGACAATATGCCCGCCGAAGAGCGCGCCCAGTTGCTCAAGGACTGGGAAGACCGCGATGCGTGCTTCGGTATGCTCAATTATTACCGGGCTAGCCCGATGGTGGTGCCGACAATGGAGGAACCGTTCGAGCTTCCGGCGGAGTTCACCGCACCTGCGCTGCCCAACCTGACCATTCCCACGCTTGTCATATGGGCGCTGGACGATCTGGCGCTTCCTGCGGAAAACCTTGAAGGGATGGAGGAAATCATCGCCCCGCTCACCATCCACAAAGTGCCGGATTGCGGGCATTTCGTTCCGTGGGAAGCCCCGGAAGCGGTGAATGCGGCGATGGAAGCTTTCCTGCTCAGCTAAGCTGGCGGGTTTTGATCAACCGAGCCAATGCACCCAGGCACCGTGAGGGTGCGCAAAGGCAAGCAGGGTCGGTTCACCGTCTCCGGGCTTTCCTGTCCAAAGGCGAACGTGAAGTTCATGCCGAAATGTCGCCGGGTCCGTCTCAAGGCTGATCCACGCAAGGGGCTTGTCACGAGTTGCCTCGGCGCCCGCTTCGACAAAGGCCTGCGTGATTGCCGCTTGTGTTTCCTTGGGCATATATTGCCACATGATCGAATGAAACATCGTGCGGGTCACGCCTTCCGGTTGAGGTCGCGCTAGGCAATCAGCAACAAATTCGCCCGCGTCCTGCCGCACCAGATCGGGCGGGCATTGCTGCGCCAACTCGATCGCCGCATCGATCCGCGCCATCCGGATCATCGCATCGGGCCAGACGTAGCTTTTGAGCCGCAATGCGCTCTCCTTGTCGGAGAGATCAATCGGCGACACGTCGCAGCCTCTGATCGAGATAATCTCGAACCCGGCAGGAGCTGGCGGCGGCGATCCGTTGTCGCCGCGCCATTCGGGCTCGATGTGCATGGGCGAACTGGCCGGGCCCACTTCGGTCTCGCCAAGCCGGTAGTGATACCGCTCGAGCATCGTGTTGATTCCCGCGCTTGCGCCCAGTTCGAACAGTTCGAACCGGGGCAACGCTCTTTGCGCGGCCCATAGCAGTCCTGCCATGATGCTAGCCGAACGCCCCGCCTCATTCGTCTGGGGCGGCCCGTCCAGCCATGGCAGCAAGAGGTGATCGAATGTCTCGACGAGTTCGCAGACAAGATCGTCGATCTGACCCTGATCGGTGATCTGGCCGCTGTAGACTAGCGCCAGACGATCGTCTTCTCCTGACAGGACAAGGTGGTGAAGACCTCCTGCGATCCTGAGCGGCATTGCATCCTTCAAGGTAAGGCCCTGCCAGCCTGCAATGCGGCGTCCGGTTGCGGTATTGCTTTCCCGAACCTTGCGCAACGCCCGGATCACACGGGCAGTGCATGGCGCTCCTCCTTGATCGGCGTGGTCTGCCTGCCATTCGATTGCGGCATCGAATTCCTTGATAGCCATGATTTCGCTACTGCTCATGCCTCACCCTTCGCATCTGCCGTTGCGCCAATTCCATTGCCCTTTGAACGCCCAATCCCTAAGTCCCGGCGCGAAATGACCATCGATCTTCCTCCCTCCCCCGGCACCCAGCTCACCTTCGCCGTGCCAAAAGGGCGTATCCTTGACGAGGCCTTGCCTGTCATGGCGCGCGCTGGCGTGGTGCCTCACGCGGACTTTCACGACAAGTCAAACCGCTCGCTTTCGTTCGACACGACGCGTCCTGACATGCGCATCATCCGCGTGCGCGCGTTCGACGTTGCCACTTTCGTTGCGCATGGCGCCGCGCAGGTGGGTATCGTTGGGTCCGATGTGATCGAGGAATTCGACTATTCCGACCTTTACGCACCGGTCGATCTCGATATCGGCCATTGCCGCCTTTCGGTGGCGAGGCTGGCCGACGATCCGGCTGACCCGGCCGGAGTAAGCCACCTGCGGGTGGCGACGAAATACCCCAATCTCACCGCGCGCCATTTTGAACGGCAGGGGATTCAGGCCGAATGCGTGAAGCTGAACGGCGCGATGGAGCTCGCCCCTTCGCTGGGCCTTGCGCGCCAGATCGTCGATCTCGTTTCCACTGGCACCACATTGAAACAGAACGGTTTGGTCGAAACGCAGCGTATCATCGACATCACCGCACGCCTGATCGTCAATCGCGCCGCCTTCAAGACGGATGCGCGGGTCGCGGCACTGGTTGCCGCATTCCGGGCGGATGCAGAATCGCGCGAAGCCGCGAGTGACAAGGCCGACGGGATCACCGCGTGATGAAAATACTTTCCACCTTCGACCCTGATTTCGAACAGCGTTTTGCCCGGGTTGTCGACGCTCGCCGTGAGGCGGACAATGACGTAACCGGCGTGGTGCAGGACATATTGCGTACGGTGCGCACCGGCGGGGACGATGCGCTGGTCCAATACACCCAACGGTTTGACGGTTATTCGATGGTTGATGATGCCGACTGGATCATCACCGCTGATCGCTGCGCCGAGGCCTATGCCGGTTTGGAGCCGGAGTTGCGCGATGCGCTGGAGCTCGCGGCGGCGCGCATCCGTGCCTATCACGAGGCGCAACTGCCCGAGAATCGGGATTACACCGATGATGCCGGGGTTCGCCTCGGCGCGATCTGGCGACCGGTCGATGCCGCAGGACTCTATGTGCCCGGCGGCCGCGCTGCCTATCCGTCTTCTTTGCTGATGAACGCGGTCCCCGCCCGCGTGGCCGGGGTTGAACGGATCGTGGTGGTAACCCCCACTCCCAAGGGCAATTCAAACCCGCTGGTTCTGGCCGCTGCGCATATCGCGGGTATCGACGAAATCTGGCGGGTCGGGGGCGCACAAGCGGTGGCGGCGCTGGCCTATGGCACGAAGCGGATCAAGCCGGTCGATGTCATCACCGGGCCGGGAAATGCCTATGTCGCGGAGGCCAAGCGCCAGCTTTATGGCGTCGTCGGGATCGACATGGTCGCCGGGCCAAGCGAGATCCTCGTGGTCGCCGATGGAAAGAATGATCCTGACTGGATTGCGGCCGATCTGCTGAGCCAGGCCGAACACGATCCCACTTCGCAGTCGATCCTGATCACCGACGATGCCGGCTTCGCCGCCCAGGTAGAAGATTGCGTCGACGTGCAATTGAGCATGCTGTCCACCGGCAAGACGGCGCGGACAAGCTGGGACGATCACGGCGTCATGATCGTCGTGAACGATATCGAAAGCGAAGCGCCAGCGCTGATCAATCGACTCGCAGCCGAGCATCTCGAACTCGCGATCGACAATCCCGAAGCGATGTTGCCGAAAGTGCGGCATGCGGGCAGCGTATTCCTTGGCCGGATGACCCCGGAAGCGGTCGGCGATTATGTTGCCGGGCCGAACCACGTCCTGCCCACCGGGCGTCGCGCGCGTTTTTCAAGCGGGCTTTCGGTGCTTGATTTCATGAAACGCACCAGCTTCCTCGGGCTGGACGAAGCGGCGCTTGGCCGGATCGGTCCGGCTGCGGTAAGTCTGGCCCATGCAGAGGGCCTGCCCGCCCATGCCAAATCGGTGGAGCTCCGCCTCAAATGAATATGAATTCCCGATCGCAGGCCCGTTCGACCGCGCGCCTTGCTGCCGTTCAGGCGCTTTACCAACTGCAGATGGAAGGCACGGCGCTCAATCGCCTGCTTGATGAATTCCACCAGCACCGGCTTGGCCGCGAGGTGGACGATGAAGACTTCGAAGGCGAAGTCTTTGCCGATGCCGAAGTCGATTTCTTCGATGATGTCGTGCGCGGGGTGGATGCGCGGTGCGAAGAGATTGACGAAATCCTGATTGCAAAGCTTGCAGCGGGTTGGACGCTGGCGCGGCTTGACAAGACGATGCTGCAGATCCTGCGCGCGGGCACCTATGAATTGCTCGCCCGGGCCGATGTCCCCACTGCAACCGCCATCACCGAATATGTCGACGTCGCCAAGGCGTTCTTCGATGATCGCGAGGCGAAATTCGTGAACGGCATTCTTGACGCGGCGGCAAAAGAGATCAGGAATTAGCGTCGACAAGAGACGATTTGGCGAGGGGGATCGCGCCATGACCGAAACCGAATTTCTTTCGGCTTTGAAGACGTTGCCGCTGCACCCGGGTGCGCGCGGCCTGAAGGATGACTGCGCGCTGATCGAAATCGGCGGCGAAACGCTGATCTTCAACCACGACGTGATGGCGGAAGATGTCCATTTCCGGCCCGAAGCCAGCCTTGCCGATGTTGCGTGGAAACTGGTGGCGCTAAACCTGTCCGATCTCGCCGCGAAAGGTGCCGAGCCGATCGGCATTCTCTTGGGGCATTCGCTCGGCGGCAACGACATGCAGTTCATCAAGGGGCTGCGTGAAGTCATGGAGGCCTATGACGTAAAGCTGATGGGAGGCGATACCGTCGCGGGGACAGGGGCCAGCACTTTCAGCGTGACCGCGATCGGGCGTGCCACTTGCAATCCCGTGCCCTCCCGCATCGGCGCTGCTCCGGGTGACACCGTCTATCTCACAGGCAGGGTTGGCCGGGCGATGTTGGGGTTCGAAGGCGAGCGGGATCATCTTCAGGCATTCAACCGCCCTCGCCCGCTGCTGGCCGAAGGCCGTGCGCTTGCGCCGCATGTAAGCGCGATGATGGACGTTTCCGACGGGCTGCTGCTCGATGCCTTCAGAATGGCGGAGGCCAGTGGCGTCACCTTTTCGATCCGGCAAGAAGACGTTCCGGTAGCAGACCCTGCCCGAGCCGATGAGTGCATGCGCTGGGGTGACGATTACGAATTGCTCTTCACCCTACCCACCGACGTGCCATGCCCGGTGGCCGCCTCACGGATCGGCACTGTCGTCGAACGGGGGGCTGCTCCTTTGATGTTGAGCGGTGAGCCGATTCTTGGGCGCGACGGGCTGGGTTACCTGCACGGTTGAAGCATGACGGAGGCCTAGCCTCTCAAAACTGGTGACACGGGCGCGTTTCCGCCGTTTTCCCGCTTGTCTCCCGCTCTCCATTCCCTATGACAGGGCGCCTTGCGCCGAACGGGATACATCGAAAGGCGCATTTCCACGCACAAGAGGGGATTATTCGTGGACCTTATACTCATATCGATCGGGTTGGGCTTGCTCGCCATTGTCTATGGCATTGTGACAAGCCGCCAGGTGCTGAGCTCCAGCGCCGGCAATGAAAAAATGCAGGAAATCGCCGGGGCGATCCAGGAAGGCGCGCAAGCCTACCTGAACCGCCAGTACACCACGATCGGCATGGTCGGCGTGGTCGCGGCGATCGTTGTCGGCGTTGCGCTGGGCGTTGTCCCGGCCGTCGGCTTCATCGTCGGCGCCGTGCTTTCGGGCGTTGCGGGCTACATCGGGATGAACATCTCGGTCCGCTCGAACGTGCGTACCGCCGCCGCTGCCGAGCAAGGGCTGCAACAGGGCCTGACCATCGCATTCCGCGCAGGTGCCATCACCGGCATGCTTGTGGCCGGTCTGGCGTTGCTCGCCATTGCAGTGTTCTTCTACGTCCTCGTCGGGCCGATGATGCTTGAGGCAGACAGCCGCACCGTGATCGACGGTCTCGTCGGTCTTGCCTTTGGTGCGTCGCTGATCTCGATCTTTGCCCGTCTGGGTGGCGGTATCTTCACCAAGGCCGCAGACGTCGGCGCCGACCTCGTCGGCAAGGTCGAAGCCAGCATTCCGGAAGACGATCCGCGCAACCCGGCAACCATCGCCGACAACGTGGGCGACAACGTCGGCGACTGCGCCGGCATGGCCGCTGACCTGTTCGAAACCTATGTCGTCACCGTCGGTGCGACCATGGTTCTCACCGCGCTTCTGTTCGCTGAACAGCTTGGCGAAATGCTCCTGCCGCTCATGGCACTGCCGCTTTTGATTGGCGGCGCATGTATCGTGACCTCGATCATCGGCACCTATTTTGTCCGTCTCGGCAATGGCACCAATGTCATGGGCGCGATGTACAAGGGCTTCATCGTCACCGCCGTTCTGGCCATTCCGCTGATCTGGTTTGCCACGCAGTTCGCGCTTGGCACCGTTGGGGCGGACATGAGCACGGTTCTGGGGACCGGCCCGGGTGGCGTTGAATTCCACGGCCGTGACCTGTTCTATTGCTCGCTCATCGGCCTTGCGCTGACGGGCATCATCATCTGGATCACCGAGTATTACACCGGCACGGCCTATCGTCCGGTCCGCTCGATCGCCAAGGCATCGGAAACGGGCCACGGCACCAACGTTATCCAGGGTCTGGCCATCAGCCTTGAATCGACCGCACTGCCGACCATCGTCATCATTGCGGCGATTATCGGTGCGTACCAGCTCGCAGGGCTGATCGGTCTGGCATACGGCGCAACCGCGATGCTGGCTCTGGCTGGCATGGTTGTCGCGCTCGACGCCTATGGTCCGGTGACCGACAACGCTGGCGGCATCGCCGAAATGGCCGGCCTCGACGAAAGCGTTCGTGAAAAGACCGACCTGCTCGACGCAGTTGGCAACACCACCAAGGCTGTGACCAAGGGCTATGCCATCGGTTCGGCCGGTCTCGCAGCGCTCGTGCTGTTCGCTGCCTACACCGCTGACCTTCGGGCGTATTTCCCGGATGCCAACGTCGATTTCGGTCTCGAAAATCCGTATGTGATCGTCGGCCTGCTGCTCGGCGCATTGCTGCCGTATCTGTTCGGCGCGATGGGCATGACCGCGGTTGGTCGTGCTGCGGGTGACGTGGTTGTCGACGTGCGCGATCAGTTCGCCAAGGATCCGGGCATCATGGCCGGCACCAGCCGTCCGAACTACGCCCGCACGGTGGACCTGGTGACCAAGGCTGCGATCAAGGAAATGATCATCCCGTCGCTGCTTCCGGTTCTTGCTCCGATCGTGACCTACTTCGTGATCTATGGCCTTGCCGGTCAGGAAAACGCCTTTGCCGCGCTTGGTGCGCTGCTGCTGGGTGTTATCGTCGGCGGTCTGTTCGTCGCGCTTTCCATGACCGCCGGTGGCGGCGCATGGGACAATGCGAAGAAGTACATCGAAGACGGCAACCACGGCGGCAAGGGCTCCGAAGCCCACAAGGCTGCCGTGACCGGCGATACCGTTGGTGACCCGTACAAGGACACCGCCGGCCCGGCCGTGAACCCGATGATCAAGATCACCAACATCGTTGCCCTGCTGCTGCTCGCAGCGCTCGCGGCACAGGCTGGCGTGCACTAAGCACGATAGCCTCATACGGCTAACGGAAACCCCGTCCGGTTCATTCCGGGCGGGGTTTTCTCTTGCCTCATGCCTTGTGCCGCGATCGGACAGCTACGGCGATGCAAGCGCTTTATTAACAGTGATATGCGATATGCGCTCCAGTGGTCGCCAGCCCGGCGGCCTGACGGGACAAGACGATGGATATGGCGAGCTCGCCAGATCTCACAATCATGCAACGGGATGCCGCTTTTCGAGCAGTCGCGGCAGCCGGTGTGGAACTGCGCCTTGTGTCCGGGGCGGATGCCGCTGACCCGCAGTTCGCGCGCGAATGGGATGCCCTTGCGGCGCGAGCGAGCGAACCCAACCCGTTCTTCGAACGCTGGTTTCTGCTGCCCTCGCTCAAGCATCTGGGTGCGGACTCGCGAGTGAACATCAAGACACTTCGGATTGATGGCGAACTGCTCGGCTTGCTCCCCGTCTCGCGCGTCTGGAACTACTACGGATACCCCCTCCCGCATGCCAGCGTGTGGCTGCATGCCAACGCCTTTTGCGGTGCCCCGCTGGTCGCTCGTGGGTTTGAACAGGCATTCTGGGATGCTCTTCTCGACCATTTCGACCGGCACTCGCGCAAGGCGGCATTTCTGCACCTGCCGCATTTGCCGGCAGAGGGGCCGGTGCATGCCGCGCTGGACCATGTGCTGCGCGAAACGCGCCGCCCGGCCTTCCGTGTCGACACGCTCGAACGGGCCATGCTCGCTGGCGATTGCGACGCCGAAACCTATCTGAACACCTCCATGAGCGCCAAGAAGCGCAAGGAACTTCGCCGCCAGCGCAAGCGGTTGGAAGACGAGGGATCGCTGTCATTCGAGCGCGAGAACGGCCTCGACGGGATCGAGCAATGGATCGCCGATTTCCTCCGCATCGAGGCCGCCGGATGGAAGGGCGAGGCAGGCTCGGCACTGGCCAACGCGCCTGCAACTCAGCGGTTCTTCACCGAAACCCTTGTCGAAGCTGCACGTGCAGGCCGGTTGGAGCGGCTCTCGCTAAAGCTCAATGGCAAGGCAATTGCCATGCTCGCCACCTTCTTGGCGCCACCCGGAGCATACAGCTTCAAGACCACGTTCGACGAAGCCTATGCCCGCTTTTCCCCCGGCCTGCTGTTGCAGCTTGAGAACCTTGACCTGCTCACCCGCCCCCGCATCGAATGGGCGGATAGCTGCGCGGTCGAGGGGCATTCCATGATCGAGCGCATCTGGCGCGAGAAACGGCGGCTCGTCAGCCGCAACATCGCAATTGGCGGACCATTGCGCCGGGCCGCTTTCCGAACACTCATGGCATACGAGACCAGAGGACGAACCCAAGCATGAACGCTCCCAGCAAGCATTGGCCCACCACCGACCAGCGCCACCACGCGCTTGTCACCGACATCTTCGACGCAACAGCGCGGATGGAGTTCGCCCAGAGCTATCCCGAAGTGCCGCACAAGCTGCGCCACGCACTGGACCGCCACCCGTTGCTTGACCTTGAAGCGCTGGCGCAACTTGCCGAAAGCTTGCCCGAGGCAAGCATCGAGTTCAACCGCGGCGACCTGCCGATCGGCATCGACGACAAGCCAGGTGAGACCGGCCTGTCGATCGGGGAGACGATCCGGCAGGTGGGTGAAGCGAACAGCTGGGCCGCGCTCAAGAACATCGAGCAGGTCCCCGCCTACGAGGAACTGCTGATGGAGCTGCTGGGCGAGCTCCGTGACGAGATCGAAGCCAAGACCGGCGCGATGCTGACCCCGCAGGGCTTCATCTTCATCTCCAGCCCTAACGCGGTCACGCCCTACCACTTCGATCCGGAGCACAACATCCTGCTCCAGATCAGGGGCAGCAAAGTGATGACCCAGTTCCCGGCGGGTGATGCCCGTTTCGCCCCGGACGAGGTGCACGAAAGCTACCATTCGGGCGGCCCGCGCGAGCTCAAGTGGGACGATAGCTACATGGACCAAGCCCGCGCCTTCGCGCTCGGCCCCGGCGATGCGGTATTCGTGCCGGTGATGGCGCCGCATTTCGTGCAGAACGGCCCGGCCAGCTCTGTCTCGCTGTCGATCACATGGCGCAGCGAATGGAGCTATGCCGAAAGCGATGCACGCGGGCTCAACCACCTGCTGCGCCAGCGCGGGTTCTCGCCGCGCGCTACGGGCCGCTGGCCGATGAGTAACGCACCCAAGGCCTATGCCTTCCGCGCTCTGCGCAAGCTGGGTCTTGCCCGATAGCCAGTTGACGGGTCGCGCGCCGCTGCGCATTGCGCAATTCATGGATGACACACCCGATAACCAGCGGCTCGTCGACGGGCTTGTGAAGCTCCTCACGGTCGAGAAGCGCGCTTCCGACATTTACGCCGGACGTCCACAGAAGGGCGGCGTGGGCCGCGTGTTCGGCGGACAGGTTCTCGCGCAAGCGTTGCAGGCGGCGCAGGCTAGCGTTGTCGACGGCAAGAGCGCGCATTCGCTTCACGCCTATTTCCTGCGCGGCGGGCGCGAGGGAGCGCCGATCGAATACCGGATCGAGCGCGATTTCGACGGGCGCAGCTTCGCCAACCGACGGGTGGTCGCCTCTCAGGAGAACGAGGACGGCACCTCCAGCCCGATCCTCAACCTCACCGCCAGCTTCCAGACCCCGGAGGATGGCCTTGAGCATGACGATTCGCCCATGCCCGATGTCCAGCCGCCCGAGGAGCTGAAGTCCGACATGGAGATGCGCCGCGCAATGGCCGACAAGATCGGGGACAAGCTGTCCGAGGCACAGCGCGCGCTGATGCTGCGCCCTCGCCCGATCGAGATGCGCACTATTGACCGGCTGCACTGGATGAACAGCGAACCGCGCGAGCCGCGAGCGCACACATGGTTTCGCACCGCCGCGCCGCTGCCCGACGATCCGAACCTGCACCGCGCCGTCATCACCTATGCCAGCGACTTCACGCTGCTGGGGACGAGCGCGCTGCCGCATGGCCTGAGCTGGATGCGGGGCGAACTGGTGGGCGCGAGCCTTGACCATGCGATCTGGTTCCACCGCGAAGCGCGCGCCGACGAGTGGCTGCTCTACGCCACCGATGCACCCTGGAGCGGCGGCGGGCGCGGCTTCAACCGGGGCCGCATCTTCAACCGCGCGGGCGAACTGGTCGCCAGCGTCGCGCAGGAGGGGATGATGAGACGCCGCGCTCAAGCAGCGAAGCGTTAGCGCGAACAAGGACTCCTGTTTGGCGCACCCGCATCCGCGGGTGCGTCCTCGCTAGACGCGCAGCAGAGCTGCGCCCGCTGCGGGCGGGCGGTCGCCCTTGCGGCCCTGCGGGCCGTTCCAGCGATTCCCAACAGGCTGGAACAGGTGGAACACGGTCCAAGGGATAAACCCCAAATTCTGTCACCATTGGCGCGCAATGTGTCACCATTGGCGCAAGAGTGTCACCTTATCCGGGCAAAGTGTCACCCCAACGGGGCAAAGCGTCACTCTTTCACGCGCCAAAGTGTCACCTTTGCACGGGGGCAAGTGTCACCCTGTTTGAAGGGTGTGCGGGACTGACGATGGCAAAGAGCGGGCGCGGGTAATACCGGGGCGGCGCGATGTAGGAAAATCTGCGGCAGGCGGCCAGAATTTCGGCACCTTGCAGGCGGGATCGCCATGCGCCCACCAAAACCACCAATCTGTCGGCATAAATTCTCTCATTGAATTCATGGCGCTGTCGGCAAAGGGTTGAAACACACCCTGCTCAAGCCCGCTATTGCGAGACAAAGCCGGCCCCAGTCGCTAACCTGTCAAACGGGTCGCATGGAATTGCTGGGGGGCGATCCAAATGAAAAACAAGTTGGCGGCTTTTGCCGCGTGTTCTGTTGTGGCGGCGTTAGCGTTGTCGGCAGGTGCTGAGGCACAATCAAATTCACCACATTATGAATTGTCGGTCGAGCGGATAAGCGACGAGGTCTACAATCCGTGGACCCGGAAAATGGATGCCGTCGAGCTGCGCGCATTTCAGGGAAAAGGCGGAGAAGGCCTGGTCGCGCCGGTTATGCGGGTGAACCCGGGACAGGTTTTCAGCTTGACGGTCGACAACAATCTTGAGCCCTGCTCGGCGGAGCAGATCGCCCAGAACCGATGCTATAATTCCACCAACATCCATACGCACGGACTTTGGATTTCGCCCAGCGGGAACAGCGATAATGTGATGCTGTCCATCGATCCAGGCGAGCGGTTCGAATATGAATTCGTCATTCCACCTGACCATCCTTCGGGGACGTTCTGGTACCACCCGCACATGCACGGCGCGACGAGCATTCAGCTTGGGTCCGGCATGGCTGGCGCGCTCATCATAGATGGCGACAGGGTTCCAACGCCAACTTCACCGGGCGACATCGATATTCTCTTCAACGACGGCGAAGGGAACGCCTTTGGCGAACAGATCATGGTGTTCTCCCAGATTCAGTACGGCTGCTTTGAGGAGGGCGAAGCCAGAAGGCGTCCAAACCCTGATATTGCCCCTTGGGATCTTCCACCTTGGGAATGCGAAGACGGTGAAGTCGGTACAGTCGACAGTTTCAGGTTATTCAATCCGTTTCCGGAAATGACATCGGGTCGGCTGACCGGGGTCAATGGCAAGGTCCAACCCACGATTACGGGCATCGAGACGGGCCGGTTTCATCGCCTTCGGATGATCCATGCAGGGCTTCGCCGCTCGGTTGACATGAGCATCCGCAAACTGGCCGAAGGCGCCCCGGATCTTAGGGATGTCGCCGGGCGCGACCAGAACAAGTGGATTGCCGAATATTGCACGGGTGATCCGATTGAACAGTTCCATTTTGCCGACGACGGATTGACGCGTTATTCGATGAGGAAGGTCGAAAGCTCAAGGCTGACCGCCGGCTCGCGGTTCGATGCCTTGGCCTATTTTGAAGAGCCGGGCTCCTATTGCGTCATCAACAATGCCGTCTGGGGCAGAAACCCAAATCAGAAGCGCATCCTCGCCATGTTCGAGGTTACCGGAGAGGCTGCTCCGGCAGGGAACGTCACGGAATTGCTTGCGGAGACGCTGATCGAGGCTGCGGAACTGAAGATTGATGACCCGGAGGTCAGCAGCAAAGTTATTGCTGATCTGAAGGATGACTTTTCGCTCTATTCCTTTGCATGGCGCAAGCCGGTGCTCGATGATGAGATTACCGGCCGGCAGCAGGTCACCTTCAGCATTGTCGACAATGATGATGGCTCAGCGGTCCTGAGCATCGACGGCGTTCCCTACGAACATGCGCGTGTCGACAGGACGTTGACCCTCGGCGATGTGGAGGAATGGGAGATCACGTCGAATGTAGGGTCTCACCCCTTCCACATTCACGTGAATCCGTTTCAGGTTGTCGGTATCTTCGATGACGAGGGGCGTGATGTAACCATCGAAGGGACAGAGGCCTACGATCCAGACTATGCAGACATGCTGGGAGGCTGGCGTGACACGGTGTACGTGAAGCGCAATTACCGGATCGTCATACGCACCCGCTATCGCCGCTATGTCGGCGACTTTGTGATGCATTGCCATTTCGCCTCGCATGGCGATGAAGGCATGATGCAGAATATTAGAATACAAACACGGGGCGATCGGGCCGCGGGAATGACACATCACTAACCCGCGATGACGAGAGCAGGCGCTGGCCCGATCGCTGGCGCCTGCATCGCTAGGGCTATGAACCGATCCGGACCGGCATCAAATTGATGATCGCGAGGAACGGGTGCGCGGCCCGGTCGGGAGCGCCATCGGCGACCAGCTTCAGATCGCGGCGGAGCATTTCCTCGATCAAAATCTGCAATTGCAACTCGGCAAGACGCGCACCGACACAGCGGTGAATGCCGTAGCCGAAGGACAGATGCCGCCGTGCATTGGGCCGGTCGACCAGAAACAGCTCACCATCGGGAAACAGCCGCTCTTCCCGATTGGCAGAAACGTACCAAAGCACCAGCTTGTCGCCCTTGCGAATGTGGTGGCCCCTGAACTCCGTATCCTCCAGCGCAGTGCGGCGCATGTGCAGCGCGGGGCTGTGCCAACGGATCACCTCGCTGGCGGCATTGGCGATCAAGGACGGGTCGGCGCGCAGGCGCTCCCATTGTTCGGGCCAGCGGGTAAAGGCATCGGCCAATGCCGACATGGAATTGCGGGTGGTGTCGTTACCGCCGACGATCAACGTCGCCATGTTGCCCATGAATTCGGCCGCATCCATCTCGCCGAAGTTGCCGGAATGGATCATCATCGAAAGCAGATCGGGAGCGGGCGGCGCGGCAAGCCGTTCCTGCCACAGCTGGTGGAAGCGTCCGGCCATCTCAAACATCACCGCAGCGCGTTCCTGTGGACGGTTGGCGATCATGTCGAGCGAGGTGATCGCATCCGACCAGACGCGCAAACGGTCCCTTTCCTCCCACGGGAAATCGAACAGGATGGCCAGCATGTCGATCGTCAAAGGGATGGAGACGCGCCCCGTCCAGTCAAACCCTTCTCCGCGCGGCAGCGCGTCAAGGCAGGCGGCGCTGCGCGCCCGGATCGAATCCGAAAGCCGGGTCATTTCCGAAGGGGTAAAGGCCGGCGCGATGGTCCGACGCTTTTGCGCGTGGTGCGGCGGGTCCATCATGATGAAGGATTCAAGATAGGCCGCTTCGGCAGGGTTCACGTCGATGATCGACACCCCGCCATGCTTTGCCTCCGAAGAAAACAGTGCGGGCTGCGCTTCGATCGCGACAATGTCGTCATACAGGCTGACTGACCAGAAAGGACCGAAGGCGCTGTCGGCGCACCAGTGGATCGGGGCCTCATGCCGCAGCCGGGTGAACATCGCGTGGGCGCTGCCATCGGCAAAGCGTTCCGGAATGCTGGGATCGAGCGTGTCGGGGCGGACAGCGAGGTCAAGCGTCATCGGGTGCAGTCCTTTAAGCTTTGATGTTGCGCGCCATGCGCTCAAAAAAATTGCCAAGCTGTGCGAGTTCGCTTTCGTCGAAACCGGCGAACAGTTCGGCGTAGATTTCGTCGATCGTCTCGCGCAGGCTGCCGAGCAAGGCCTTCGCGGATGCGGTCGGCAGGATGCGCCAGACGCGGCGGTCGCTTGGGTGCTGGCTGCGTTCGATCAGCCCGCGCGCCTGCAGCGCATCGATGGCCACGCCGACACTGGCGCGTTCGATTTCGAGATGCCGGGCGAGTTCGGTCTGGGTCAGCCCTTCCTGGCGCAGGACATAGGCGAGCAGACGCCATTGAGTGCGGCTTAGCCCCTGATCCTGCAGGGCATCGTCGATGATCCGGCGCAGCTGGCGCGGCAGGTCCTCCAGCCGGAACGTCAGCGTGTCGAGCGGGGTGAGGATCGGCGAATCGCCCGGAGTGGATGAGACAAGTTTCATGTTAGAAACATATAATCTGCTTTCATATTGTCAACTGTCTTACAATATTCACGGAATGCCGCGCCGTTTGCTGACGTCGGGGCCTATTGGGCGATCCGGGCTAGCGGCTGATCCGCAAGAGATCCGCCAGCCCCGCCCAAGGGTCAGGACCCTAAGCTCGCATGTCTTTGGATGAGCCCAGGCTGATGTGAGAGATGATGCGGGCAACCTGCGGCAGGACGCCCAGCGTATCGGCATGGAAGGCCTTGTAGCTTGCCAGACTGTCGACCTCGACCCGGAGCAGATATTCGACCGACCCCGTAATATTGTGGCATTCGCGGACTTCCTCGGCCGCTTCCATCGCCGCTTCGAAAGCCTTGGCATCCTTGGCCAGTTGGGCGGAAAGCCCGACCATGACGAACACCGTCACCTCCCCGCCCAGCTTGCCGCGATCAAGGACCGCGCGATATCCCTTGATATAGCCGCGCTGCTCCAGCTCCTGCGTGCGGCGCAGACAGGCCGAGGCGGACAGCCCCACTTGCTGCGCCAGATTGGTGTTGCTGATTCGGCCATCACGCTCAAGCGTTTGCAATATTTTGCGGTCAATTCCGTCCATGACGCAATAATCACCGGCTAATGCCGCCTTTGTCAACCAACTTTGCAACCCGTTTGCGGCCAAACCGGCTTATTATTGCGCAAAAATATAGTCGAGGGATCAATCATGGAAAACGCACATGCAACCCATCAGGGGATCAGGCCGCTCGCAGAATATGACATGTCGAGCGACGGCGGTTTCCTTTGCCGTTACGACGCCGCCAAGGTGAAGCTTTCCGGCGGCTGGGCCGATGCCGCCTCCGTAGCAAGACAGCTGCCGCAAGTCCTGCCGTCGAACCGCGTGCGCAGTTTTCTTGAAGCGCGGCTCCCGCACCCCGATGACCTCTCGGACGCTCAGGCGCTGACCGACGAGCAGGCGCGCATGGCCACCGTGCATTACACCTTCATGGTGCAATCCTATGTCTGGGGCGAAACCGAGGTGACCAACCGGCTGCCTGCGGTACTGGCGGTGCCGATGGTCGCGCTTGCTGACCGTTTGGGCCAACAACCGCTCCTGACCTACAGTTCCTATGTCCTCGACAACTGGGCCCTGATCGATCCCGCAAAGCCGCTGGGTCTGGACAACATCCAGATGCTCCAGAATTTCCTCGGAGGTCAGGACGAGGCTTGGTTCGTCATGGTGCACGTCGCGATCGAAGCACAGGCGGGCAAGGTCTTCGAACGGTTCGCCGACATTCAGGCGGCGGTAACGCACAAGGACCAGCAACAGGCCAGAGCGCAGCTGGAACACTCGGCGGAAGTCTGGGCAAAGATCAACGCCCTTTTCGACCGGATGCCGGAGCGGTGCGATCCCTACATCTATTTCGAACGGGTTCGCCCCTATATTCACGGCTGGAAGGACAACCCTGCGCTGCCCGATGGTGTCGTCTATGAAGGTGTCGAGCGCTACGGTTCTGCGGCGCAGGCGTTTCGTGGGCAGACAGGATCGCAATCATCGATCGTGCCCAGCATGGACGCATTGCTGGGCGTGGGCCACGCCGCCGATCCCTTGCGGGAATATCTCGACCAGTTGCACGCCTATCGCCCCGGACCGCATCGCCGGTTTGTCGATGATGTGCGTGCAAGCAGCACCCTGCGCGGCTTTGTCGCATCGGCGGGCGATGCGGGGCTGACCGATGCCTACAACGCCAATATCCAGGCGGTGGCGGATTTCCGGACCCGCCACCTCGAATACGCCGCAAGCTATATCAACAAGCAGGGCAAGCGGGCCGCAGGTAACGATACCGAAGTCGGCACGGGCGGCACGCCGTTCATGCGGTATCTCAAGAAGCATCGCGACGAAACGCAGGCGAACCTGCTGTAATCCGACCCTCGGGCGCTAGGGTTCGGACCCATAAACAACGGGTCCGAACCCTAAATCGCCACGGGCCAGTGCCACACCAGTGCGGACAGGCCGATCCAGGTGGTGAACATGATCGCATAGGGCCAACGGCGCGGCCACAGGCGCCAGACCAGCAGCGTCGCCGCCGCCGTTCCGCCCAGCGCGATCAGGGCCGAACTTGCAGCGAGAATGCCATTGCCGCCCAGTGCCGATTGCACTGCCATGCTGGCCCATTGCGCGGGCAGCAGCACCAGCAACCATTCGGGCAAGGCACCGGGCATCGCCCATGCCGTCAGCAGCATCGCGCCCTCTCCGCCCACGACGAACACCGCGATCCACCACCCCCTGCCCGCGCCCGAACGGGCGAACAGCGTCCCGCGTGCGGCAAAGCTGATACTGGCGATCAGCATGATCAGCGCGATCGAAAGCGGGACTGAAGCTCCGGGCATTTCGAGGATGCCCGCCAGCACCAGCAGCGCGGCTCCCGCCATCAGGGCCAGACCAATCCCAAGCCAGAAACGACCTGCGATGGATGCGGAAATCATCCCCCCGCCCATCATGCCGACCGCCAGCAAAGCCGCGACAGCGCCAGCTTGGGCTCCAGGCGCGGCACCCTCCGCCAGCAACGTCAAGGCAATCGCGGGCGCGACAATCCCCGCCAGTACTGCGGTGACCCACGCCAGCGCGGGCCGGATTGCAGGTTGATCGTAAGACGCGGGCTCCATCCCCGCGACAGTGGTTCAACCACCCGCCCTTTGCAAACCGCTTTTGATGGCCCCGCTGGACAGGAAGCCTCGGCTTTCGCATTGTCTGCGTTCCACCGGAGGCCCCTATGCGATTGTTCCTTGCCCTGCCCATCACCGCGCTGCTTCTGGCGGGTGCCGCGCCAGTTCCCGTTGCTCACGCACAGCCGCAAACCGCGGCCTCAAACACCGGAATGCCCGCCGAATATGCCGATCTGATCGCCCTGCATGATGAATTGCAGGCCTATATGGTCCCCGGCTTTACCGCAGGCGTGGTGCTCGATTCCGGTGCGCGCGTGGGTGAGGTCTATGCCGATACGCTGATGGCGGAAAAGCTCGCGGGGCTGGGCGCGTTCGAAGCGCGGCTGGCGGCGATGGATGTGGACGCATGGCCGCGCGCGGCGCAGGTCGATTTCCTCGCGGTGAAATCGATCCTCAACGGATACCGCTTCAATCTGGAAGTGCTGCGCCCGTGGAAACGCGATCCGGGCTTTTATCTCGATCCGCTGATGCGTGTCGCCTTTACCGAGGTGGATGAGGACGGCGATGATGTGGCCGCCCTGCGCACGCGCCTGCGTTCGGTTCCGCCGATGCTGGCCGCCGCGCGCGCGAACCTGACCGAAGTGGCGGGCGATTTCGCCGATCTGGCGCTGCACAATCTCGAAAACAGCGACGGGGTGAACCATTACCACCCCTATCGCGCGGTGCCTCCGGCTGGGATCATCGGCTGGTATGACGATCTGCTGGAGCGCGCACGGGTGCAGCGCCCTGAAATCGTCGAGGAAGTGCTGGCGGCGCGTGCGGCTCTGGTCGAATTCCGCGACTGGCTGCGCGCCGACCGGGCCGGAATGACGGCGCCCGCAGGCGTGGGCGCGGCGCGGTATGACTGGTTCATCCGGCATGTCCGCATGATCCCGATCAGCGCCAGCGAAATGGTGACGCTGGCAACGCGTGAGCATGAGCGGATGACGGCAGCGCTTGCCCTGCTGCGCCATCGCAACCGCGACCTGCCGCCGATCGAATTGTCGCAAAGCGCGGAGGAACAGCGCGCCAAGATCGCTGCAACCGACCGGATCGTGCGCGACTGGCTGGTGCGCGAGGAATTCATCACCATCCCCGATTTCGTCGGCGAGTTGGGCAGCAACACGCCCTATATCGAGCGCCTCACGGGGCCGAATTTCTGGGAGCAGATCCAGTTCCGTGACCCGATCCCCGATCATGTTCATGCCGTGATCCCCGGCCACCGTTTCGACGCCGTGCTGGCGGAGCGCGACACCCGCCCGATCCGGGGCAGCTACAGCGATGGCGGACGCGCCGAAGGCTGGGCAACCTATCTCGAAGAAGCGACAATGCTGGCAGGCGGCACCGTCCATTCACCCCGCGCGGATGAATTCATGATGCTGTTCGGCATTTTCCGCGCCGCGCGGGTCCCCGCCGATGTCTACATGCAGCACAATCGCTGGAACGTGCGCGAAGCGGTCGATTTCATGCGCGCCAAGACCGAATGGCTGGACGAGGACGTCGCCCGCGTCGATGCCGAAATCTACCTGCGCCGCCCTCCCGGCTACGGCGTCGCCTACACCATCGGCAAATTGCAGATGGACGCGTTGCTGGCCGACCGGGCAAGCCAGCTGGGAAGCGACTTCGTGCTGAAGGACTTCCACGATCAGTTCATGGCGAGCGGTCGCCTGCCGATCGCGTTGGTGCGATACGAGATGACCGGGCTCGACGACGAGGTCGCGCTGTTCTGGACCACGCCGCCGATTCCGCCAGCCGATCAGTGAGCCATGAAGACCGGCAAATCCGGATCGCTCAGGATCTTGCGGGTGACGCCGCCCAACAGCATTTCCGACAGCCGCGAATGGCCATAGGCGCCCATCACCATCACCCCGCATTCGCGCATCTGCGCGGCTGACGCGAGCGTATCCGCGATCTTCGCCTTGCCGCGCGGGATTTCGACGACTTCGCATTCGATCCCGTGGCGGCTGAGGTATTTCGCGCCTTCGGTCGGCGGGAAGTCGAAACGGTTCTTTTCGTCTTCCTCGGCCACGCTGGCGAGATACACCTTGGACGACAACGCCAGCAACGGCACTGCGGCGCGCAGCGCGACGCAGGCTTCGGCAGAGCCGTTCCACGCGATCAGCACCGGAGCGGAAATGTCGAGGCGTTTCACATGCTGGGGCACGACCAACACCGGCACGGGCGCACGGATAGCCAGTTCACCCGCCATGCCGGATGGGCCACGGGCACCCTCCTCGCCAATGTCGTGCGGGCCGACAATGATGACATCATGCAGCGCCGATTGTTCGAGCAGGCGTTGTTCGGCCATGCCATAGAGGAAGCGCCATTCCCACGAGACATCCTCGTTCGCGAGGTCAGCCTCGATCTTGGCGCGCAGTTCCTCGGCTGCCTGTTTGATCACCGGCATCGCCGCCGCCATCGCCGAGCCATAGAAATCGCCCGGCGCGAACACGTCAAAGCTGACGGCTTGCAGGCAGGTGATGTGGCCGTCTGTCGCACGGGCAATGTCCATCGCCGCCTGAAGCCGTGCCTCCATGCAGCTGTCACCGTCGATATGAAGCAGGATCGATTTCATCGGATGTCTCCCTTTGTTGCCTTGGAGAATGCAGCGGATGATACGCCGCGTCCTTGATCGAGATCAAATTTTCCCGACAAGCCCGCCTGCATTACGAACTTTCGCGTGGCAGAGCCTTGCGCTACCTTTCGCCGCAGGGAGAGAGACATGACGATCACGCGCCACCCGCCGGTAAAGACCAGCCTGCAACCTTCGAACCACCCCTATCTCTCGGGCGCGTGGACCCCGTGCCACGAAGAGGTGGACGTTGACGAACTGGAGGTGATCGAAGGCGAAATTCCGGCGGATATCGACGGCATCTACCTGCGCAACACCGAAAACCCGGTGCATCAGCCGCTCGGCCGGCATCACCCGTTTGACGGTGACGCTATGGTGCATCAGGTCAGCATCAGCGGAGGCAAGGCGAGCTATCGCAACCGCTTTGTCCGCACGCATTGTTTCGAGGCGGAACAGATCGCCGGGCAGGCGCTGTGGGGCGGACTGATGGACCCTGCGGGAACCAGCCTGCGCCCTGGCTTTGGCGCGCATGGCGGGCTGAAAGACACGGGCAGCACCGACATCATCGTCCACGCCGGGGTAGCCTATGCCACGCTGTATCAATGCGGCGAGGCATGGATGCTCGATCCGGTGACGCTCGAAAACCTAGGTAAGGCGCCTTGGGGGCCGCTCGACGGGGTTTCCGCCCATCCCAAGGTGGATGAGGAAACGGGCGAGCTGATGTTTTTCAACTATTCGAAGCACGCGCCCTTCATGCATTACGGCGTGGTCGACCGGGCGGGAAAGCTGGTCCACTACGTCCCCATTCCGCTGCCCGGCCCGCGCCTGCCGCATGACATGGCGATCACCAAGAACTGGTCGATCCTCAACGACATGCCGCTGTACTGGGACGAGGCGCTGCTGGAACGCAACATCCACGCCGCGCGCCTGCACGAAGGGGTACCGACCCGTTTCGCGCTGATACCGCGCCACGGCCAGCCGCAGGATATCCGCTGGTTCGAAGCCTCACCCACCTATGTCCTGCACTGGACGAACGCCTATGAAGACGGCGACGAAGTCGTGCTCGAAGGGTATTATCAGGACAAGCCAATGCCTGATCCGATCGAGGAAGCGGGGCAGTACAGCCACATGATGGCCTATGTCGACGAACACAGTTTCCAGTGCCGCTTGCACCGCTGGCGCTTCAATCTGGCGACGGGCGAATGCACCGAAGAACGGCTGTCGGACAGGATCGTCGAATTCGGGATGATCAACCCCGATTACCTCATGAAAAAGAGCCGCTACATCTGGTCCACCACCACCCGGCCCGGCTGGTTCCTGTTCAACGGTTATGTCCGCCACGACACGCAAACGGGGGAAGAACAGGTCTACACCCTGCCCGACGGCGTTTATGCCAGCGAAAGCCCGATGGTGCCGCGCAAACCCACATCAGGCAGCGAAGCGGTGGCGCGAGAAGACTCCGGCTATCTCGTCACCTTCCTGATCGACGAGAACACCGGCACGTCAGAGCTTGCCATCCTAGACGCGAGTGATGTGACGAAAGGGCCGATCTGCTGCGCCCGCCTGCCGCACAAGATTTCGAGCGGGGTGCATTCGACTTGGGTGGAGCATTCGCAATTGCGGGCGGATGCGCAATTCAGGCGTTCGAAGCTCGCCGCCTGACGCTAATCCTTGAGCGTCCAGCCCTTGAACAACGTCGCGATCAGGGTGCCGCGAATGTAAGCGCCTTCCACCGCGCCCAGCCGTTCTTCATTCTCGGCATTCGGGCGCGCACCGCGCAGCGAATAGCGGCCGTTGATCGTCACGGCCGCACAGGTTTTGACAACGGTTCCGAATTCAGGATGTTTGACGAGGACGATATCGCCCTTCGACACTTTCCGCTTGCGGTAGAACAGCGCAAGCGAACGATGCGGCAGGACACGGCCCATCGTCCGGCCGTTCACCAACACCAGGCTGAAGCCCAGCAAACCCAAGGCATTTCCCCTGCAAATGGCCGCTGTTTCGCGGCTTCCTGTTATCAATATCAGCTAATGCCACGGTGGGCCGTTAGCCGCAACTATGGCAAAAATGCTTAATCACAACTGCCGGTTCCTGCATTGCGCCGGCTTGCGTGGCGGCCCCGCCTTTCAATCCGTTGATGCAACCATTATGTGCCCCCTGCGTTGAGATTACGAAACCCCAACCCAAAGACGAGAGGGACCCACAATGGCTTTCAAACTTATCGACCTTCCCTATGCCGACACGGCGCTGGCTCCGGCAATTTCGACAGAGACGCTGTCGTTCCACCACGGCAAGCACCACCAGACCTATATCGACAAGATGAACGCCGCGATCGAAGGCACCGATCACGCCAACGCTTCGATGGAAGCGATCGTCGCGGCATCGCGCGGCTCTAATCAGGGACTGTTCAACAACGCCGCGCAAAGCTGGAACCATGCGTTCTACTGGCATTCGATGGCGGCCAGCGAAACCGCGCCTTCGGATGAACTCAAGGCCAAGATCGAGGAGGCTTTCGGCTCCGTCGACGCGCTCAAGGAACAGTTGAAGGCACGCGGCGTCGGCCATTTCGCCAGCGGCTGGGTGTGGCTCGCTGAAAAGGACGGCAAGCTGTCGATCGAGGAAACCCACGATGGCGACACTCTGGCGGACAGCGATTTCAACCCGCTGCTGACCGTGGACGTGTGGGAACACGCCTATTACCTCGATCACCAGAACAAGCGCCCGGCCTATCTCGACGCGGTTGTCGACGGAAAGCTCAACTGGGCTTTCGCATCGGAAAACCTCGCACGCGGCACGACCTGGACCTACCCGGCCTGATCCGCTTCACCGGACAGGGCAACAGCCCGTCAATCAGCCCCGCTTCGCACCAAGCGAAGCGGGGTTTGTTTTGGCTGCGAGATCACCGGGGTCTGCCCGGCCAGAATCTGTGCCCTGATGTTGTCCCAATCGGCAAAACCCCAGTCTGATGGGTCTTCCACACTTGTCACGCGCAAGTCGGCATCGCCGCTTCTGATCCGCAACCGGCGTGGAGTGATCGGCGCGTTCCTTGTTCCGCAATGAAACGCGACAAGCGGCACGCTTTGCCCGATCCCGTCCTGTGCAAGCGCAAGCGTCAGCGCGAGCCGTCCGTCAGACAGCTTGACCAGCAAACCCTCGGCAAAGACATGCAGCACCAGCATCAGATCGGCGAGCATTTCGCGGTCGAAGTGCCCTCGCCACCGCCACATCCTGGTCAAGGCGGCCTGCGCGGACCATGCCTGTTTGTATATCCGTTGCGAAGTCAGCGCGTCGAATACGTCGCACACCGCGCCCATGCGCGCCGCAAGCGAGATCTGATCGCCGGATAGGCCAAAGGGGTAACCTGTGCCATCGATCTTCTCATGGTGATGCCGGCAGACATCAAGCGCAGTTGGTGAAATTCCGGGCGAAGCGGCAAGCAATTGAAATCCGTGCTCAGGATGGTTCCGCACGATCTCGAATTCGGGGTCGGTCAGGCGGTCCGGCTTGTTGAGGATCGGGTCCGGAATGCCGATCTTGCCGATATCGTGCAGCAATCCGGCAAGTCCCAGATCGCGCACCGTGGCTTCATCCAGACCGCGATGGCGCGCAATGCAGATCATCAAAGTGCATACCGCCACGGAGTGAAGATAGGTGTAGTCGTCCTTGGTCTTGAGCCGGGTTACGCTCAGCAGCGTTTTCGCATCTTCGCCGACGGTGTGGACGATTTCTTCAACCACTCCGTCTACGCCGGCGCGATTGACCGACCAGCCCATCCGCACATCGTCATAGACACGCCGCATGGCGTCCTTGGATCGCGACACAAGCGCGGTTGCTCGGCGACGGTTGGCTATTGCCGGATCATGACGGATAGAACGGACGCCAGGGGGACGCCGACGGCTGGAAGCGATGCGTGAGTGGTGGCCGGGCTCCGGATCGGCCGCATCGCTTGCCAATGGCGGCTGAGGCATGGCTACGCCCAGTTCATCGTCAATCATCACCCACGGAACACTCGATCGCCGGACCTTCTCAAGGTCGCCACCGGACTCGATCAGGAAGCGGCTGCGCCAAAACGGGTGGTTGAACCACGATCCGCCGAACTGGACAATAAACATCCCCAGTGCGACCTCAGAGCGTTCAATCTTGCGGAGCATGGCGTATCAGCGACCCAATTCTGTTTTAAAACAGGTTTTTACGCCTACCGGGATAAGCTTGCGCTATTGCGAAATCACAAGCAGCGACTTCACTTCGATTACGCAGAACCCGATTAACCCCATGGAAGCCATGGAGTGCGCGTCAGCTGCCGAAAAGGAACATGTTGACCGTGAGCCGCCCTTTGGCCGGGTCCTCGCTCAGCGCCTGCGGATCGGGGATGATTCCGGAATGCAGTTGCCGCCCGCGATACAGTGCCAGCCGGTCAACCCGCGCTTCGACGGCGCCGATCTGCTCGAACCTTTCGCTTTGCGTCGGATAGACGACAGGTGGAGGGCCGAATTCGCGCTCGTCTTCCTCCAGCGCGGCGGCATAGGCGGCTTCTCGGTCGGGCGTGATCGCTTCAAACCCGGTGCGGCGATGACGGTAAAAGGCAGTGCCGCCGCTTTCCGGCCCGTCGAGATAATGCATGATCGCCACCCGCCCCGCATCGGAGTGGTCGTGATGCGGTATCCGCTGGCGCGGCGAAAGCTGGCCCGGCGCGAGCGAGACGATGGAGAAGGCAGCCACTTCGCACTGCACCCCGCGCGTGAGGCCGAACACCCGCGCCATCACCTGCATCATCAGGTCGCGGCGCAAATCGAGATAGGACGGATCGGCCGGCGCGCGGCGGCCCGGATAATCGACCCCGGCAGGATAATAATGCGCCCCCTCTCCCATCGCCCGCAGACGTTCGGGCTGGCCGGTAAAGTTGTCGATGATGACAACCGGCTCACGCTCTTGGCCGATGGCCTGCACCGTCACCCGCGCTTCGGGAAGGTTGATCACTTGGCTCTCCTTTGGCCGGTGCAGCACCGCGCATTGGCGATCGGCGGGTCCGAGTCGCGACATCTCATTATCGCGGGCATTGCGAATGTTTCAAACCCGCTGGCGGGCCGAAATCGCGCAAGGCCCGCCTTCTCAAGGGCTTGCGCATCAGCCGGTCGTAGGAGGGTTTACGTAGGGGAAACCATAAGTCATCTTTCCAGTCATTCGGGCTCGCAATGAGAGAGCGCAAAAGGCCGCTCCGCAACCATTGGGAGAGAAATCATGAAAAAGCTTCTGGCATACGCAGCACCATTGGCCTTGGCCGTATCGGGCATGGCCGTTGTTCCGACCGCCGCACAGGCTGCACCCGGCGGCAATTCAGCCGTAGCGCAAGCCTGCAACAGCGGGCTGGCCGAACAACTGGGTGTCAGCGTCGGCACCTGTGTCAACATTTTCAAGGATGTTGATGCACATTCGATCTGCAAGGTCCTCAAAGACCTCGACCTCCTCGATCTGGTCGGTGCCCGCAATCAAGGGCAGTGCATCAAGAACCTGCGGTAAGGCACCACAACCGCAGTTTTGGGGGCGAGAAGGGGCCGGGGCGCGCGACCTCCGGCCCCTTTTTGCGTCATCCGTAAACCGCTGCGATCACCAGATCGGCATGTTCCCGCCGACATTGGTGTTCGGCTTCCCACCTTCGGGATGCGGCAGGCCCAGCGCCTTGTTCGCCGCGCGACGCAGCGGATTGGTGCAATGGGCCGGCCCTTGCGCGTAATAGATGCGCCCTTCCAGCCTCCGCTCTTTCGTGCTCGGATTGATGATTACCCAGCCTGCGCTGCCGATGTCCGCCTTCGCAGCCAGCGGATCGCAGCGCCTCAGCGCAAGAGAGCCTGCCGCGTCACGCTCGATCGCGGCGCATACAAACGGCTCATAGAATTCGAAGATACGAGTGTTGCGCGCATAGGAGCCGTTCGCATCGCTCAGTTGATAGCTAGCATCACGATCCCGCAAATCGAGCGCGCCGTCGGCGATGCTGATGTTTTCGGGCGGGACACCGAAATAGCCCGCGATCTGGTCCACCAGCGGCTCGCGATACCCTTGCGCTGCGTACCAGCGGTCAAACGCTTGAGGTGAGGCAAACTCCACCTCGGATCGCCAGTTCACCGCATTGCGCCAGCAATCACCCAGCCGCAGCGTGCGATCTCGCTGACGGTCGACCTTGACCCCGGCCGGAAGGGCGAAAGCTTCGCTGACTAGCGCGGCTTCATCGTCGAAATAATCGCCCTGACTGTCGAACTGGGCAATCGCGACAGGCGCGGCGATGGCGCCAAGAACCGCAGCCGTGGCGACAAGCTGCACCGGGGCGCTGAACCAGATCGATTTCGGCGTCAGACGATGCGCCAGCAGCACAAGTCCGATCAGCGCAAAGGGCACCCCGAACATTGAAACCATGGCGAAAGTGAACTGGTCCATGCCGCCATATTAGCCGCCAGCGTGGTAAAAATCGTAAACCTGCTGCGCGACCTTGGCGCTGACACCGGGTGCGCGCTTCAGGTCTTCAAGCGCGGCGGCGCGCACCTTGCTCGCGGTGCCGAAATGCAGCAACAGCGCGCGCTTTCTGGCGGGGCCGATGCCGGGGATTTCATCGAGCGGGCTGGCGGTGATCGCCTTTGAACGTTTCGCCCGGTGCGCGCCGATGACATAGCGGTGCACCTCGTCACGCAGGTTCTGGGCGTAGAACAACACGGGCGAATTGATCGGCAGCGTCTTTTCGCGCCCATCGGGGAAGTGGAACACCTCGCGCCCTTCGCGCCCGTGATGAGGCCCCTTGGCGATGCCGATGACGGGCAGATCCTCAATGCCGAGCTCGCCCAGCACCTCCATCACGCTGGAAAGCTGCCCCTTGCCCCCGTCGACCAGCACCAGATCGGGCCATACGCCCGCCTTTTCGCGGTCGGGGTCTTCCGCCATCGCGCGCGAGAAACGCCGCTCCATCACTTCGCGCATCATGGCGAAATCGTCATTGGTCTGCGCGGTCTTGATGTTGAACTTGCGGTATTGCGATTTCTCGAAACCTTCGGGGCTGGCGACCACCATCGCACCCACCGCCTTTGCGCCCTGGATGTGCGAGTTGTCGTAAACCTCGATCCGCTGCGGCACTTCGCCCAGTTCGAGGAATTCGGCCAGCTCACGGTGGATTTTCGCCTTGGTCCCCGTTTCCGCCAGCCGCCTTTCGAGCGCCTCCACCGCATTGCGGCTGGCCTGCGCCAACAGTTTGCGCCGGTCGCCGCGCTGCGGGATCGATACCTGCACCTTCCGCCCCGCCAGTTCCCCCAGCGCCGCCTCGATCAATTCGCGCTCGGGCAATTCGCGGTCCACCAGCACAGTGGGCGGCGGCGGCACTTCCTCGTAGAATTGCAGCATCACATCGGCGAGCACCTGTTCCTCGTCCACATCCTTTGTGTGGCTGGGGAAGAAGGCGCGGTGCCCCCAGTTCTGCCCGCCGCGAATGAAGAAGGCCTGCACCCCGATGTGCCCGCCTTTGGCCGCCAGCGCGAAGACATCGGCATCGCCCAGCCCCGCCGCATTGATCGCCTGACTGCCCTGGATGAATGTCGCCGCGCGCAGCCGGTCGCGCAGGATCGCGGCGGTTTCGAAATCCAGCGCTTCGGCGGCGGCGGCCATCTGCTTTTCAAGATCGGCCTGAACCGCGCCAGATTTCCCCGCGAGGAAATCCTTCGCCTGAGCCACCAGCGCATCGTAGTCGGTTTCGTTGATCCGTCCGACGCAGGGCGCCGAACACCGTTTGATCTGGTACAGCAGGCAGGGCCGGTCGCGATTGTTGAAGAAACTGTCAGTGCAGCTTCGCAGCAGGAACAGCTTCTGAAGCGCGTTCAACGTGGTGTTGACGCTGCCCGCACTGGCAAAGGGGCCGTAGTAATTGCCCTTTGCCCGGCGCGCCCCGCGATGTTTGTGGATGCGGGGAAAGGCGTGGTCGGCGCGCAACAAGATGAAGGGAAAGCTCTTGTCATCGCGCAGCAGCACGTTGAACGGCGGGCGAAACCGCTTGATGAATTGCGCTTCGAGCAGCAGCGCCTCGGCCTCGGAATTGGTGGTGACGATTTCCATCGCGCGGCATTGCGACACCATGCGTTGCAGCCGGTTCGTCAGCCCCGCGATCTGGGTGTAATTGGCCACCCGCGCCTTAAGACTGCGGGCTTTGCCGACATACAGCACATCGCCCCGCGCATCGAGCATGCGGTAAACACCGGGAACAGGCTTTAGCGTCCGCACCACCTCGCGGATCGCCTCCACCCCCGCTTCGAGATTGGGCTGGGCCGAGGCAACCGTATAGGCCGCGCGTTCCTCGTTGAAACGCCCGGCTCCTCTGGGATCGTGGGGTGCGCCTGCTTCGGTCCGCGACATGGCGCACAGATAGGGACGATGCGGCGCGATTGGCAATGCGCGTGGGCGGTTCTATGGCCCGTCGCGTGAAGAAATTTGAAGTCATCATTCTTGGCGCGGGCGCGGCGGGCCTGATGTGTGCGGCGCGCGCAGGGCAGCACGGGCTGAAAGTCGCGGTACTGGAAAAGGCTGAAAAGCCGGGGAAGAAAATCCTGATTTCGGGCGGTGGTCGCTGCAATTTCACCAATGTCGATGCCGGCCCGGCTAATTACCTGTCTGCCAACCCGCATTTCGCCAAGAGCGCGCTCGCCCGGTACACACCGCAGGACTTCATCGAACTGGTCGACCGGCACGGCATCGCCTGGCACGAAAAGACGCTGGGGCAATTGTTCTGCGACGGCTCAGCGAAACAGATCGTTGAGATGCTGCTCGACGAATGCCCGGACAGTGTCGAGGTTATCTGCGACGCCGATGTCAGCGTGGTCGTGAAGGACGGAGACGATTTCGCCGTCATGGCAAGCGGGGAAAGCTACACCGCCCCTGCATTGGTGATTGCCACCGGCGGCCCGTCGATCCCGAAGATGGGCGCAACCGGCTTTGCCTATGACCTTGCCCGGCAATTCGGGCTGAAAGTGGTGGAGCCGCGCCCTGCGCTTGTCCCGCTGACCCTTGGCGGAGAGGATGTGCTGTTCCGCGAACTCTCGGGCGTTTCGGCCCCGGTTCGTGCGCGCGCGGGCAAGGCCAGCTTCGATGAGGCGGCGCTGTTCACGCACAAGGGCCTGTCCGGCCCGGCGATCCTGCAGGTTTCCTCTTACTGGCGTCACGGTCAGGAAGTCGGGATCACATTCCTGCCACAGGCCGATGCCGACTGGCTGCTCGACCTCAAACGCGAACGCCCGCGCGCAACCGTCCGCAGCGCGCTGCGCGACCATCTGCCCGATCGGCTGGCCGATGCGCTGGCCGAAAGGCTGGGGATTGAGCGCGAACTGGGCAATGTCGCTGACAAGGACCTGCGCGCTGCCGCAGCGCAGCTTGCCGACTGGCGCTTTACCCCCAGCGGAACCGAAGGCTTTGCCAAGGCCGAAGTCACCATCGGCGGCATTTCCACCGACGAGCTTTCCAGCCGCTCGATGGAGGCAAAGAAGGTGCCCGGCCTGTATGCCATCGGCGAGGCGGTGGATGTGACGGGTTGGCTGGGCGGCTACAATTTCCAATGGGCCTGGGCCAGCGGCGTCGCCTGCGGAGAAGCAATCGCCGGATAATTTTCTTTCACGGCAATTGTGACAAGCGCAACACTTACGCTTGCGTCAGGTTGTAACCGCACTGAAACATCCTTACGTCCGTGCCATAGCCCGAAAACGGGCCAATCATGGGGATGTTTGCAAGGAGAGCCCTTTGCGCCAGTTGCAGGGCATGGATTCCTCGTTCGTTGCGCTGGAATCGCCCAATTCGCCGATGCACATCGGCAGTGTGCTGATCTACAATCCGGCGACCGCGCCGGAAGGGTTCGTGCGTTTCAAGGACATTCTGGGCTTCATCGAAAGCCGCATGCAATTGTCGCGCACCATGCGTCAGCGGCTGGTGCGGGTGCCGTTCGATCTTGATTATCCGTACTGGATCGAAGACCCCAATTTCGATCTCGAATATCACGTGCGCCATGTCGCCCTGCCCAAGCCGGGCGATTGGCGGCAGCTCTGCATTCAGGCCGCGCGCATTCATGCCCGCCCGCTCGATCTGGATCGGCCACCATGGGAATTCACCGTGGTCGAAGGGCTGGATAACGTCCGCGGCTATCCCAAGGGTTGCTTTGCCTTTGTCACCAAAGTGCATCATGCCGCGATTGACGGGATGAGCGGGATTGACCTGATGGAGGCGCTGCACACCATCACCCCCAGCACCGCCCCTCCCAACCAGCCCGACAACTGGAAACCGGAAAAAATTCCGAGCGCGGTCGAACTGCTGGGCAAGAGCTATTTCAACACGCTGCTCAATCCGCTGAAACAGGCGCAGGTCGCGGCGCAGACCGTGCCCGGCATTGCCAAGGCGATCCGCGGGCTGGTGACGCGCGATTTCAAGCTGACGACCGATCTCGTCCCGCCGCGCACCCGCTTCAACCGCTCGATCTCGCCGCATCGCGTGGTCGAGGGCCGGACCTTCCCGCTTGCCGATATGAAGGCGATCCGCGCGCTGCTTCCCGAAGCGAAAGTGAACGACGTAGCGCTGGCGGTGGTGGGCGGCGCGCTCAACAAATATCTGACCGCCAAGGGTGATCTGCCCAAGACGACGATGACGGCGATGGCGCCGATTTCTGTGCGTTCGGGCGAAGAGAAAGGCGACATGGGCAATCAGGTGGCGGCAATGATCGCCCCGCTCGGTTCGCACCTTTCCGACCCCAAGGAACGGCTTGAATACGTCTATCGCCAGACCAGCAATTCAAAGGCGATGACGAACGCGCTGGGCGCGCGCACCATGACGGAAGTGAGCAAGGTCAACCCGCTGCTTTACATGGCATTGGGTGCGCAATTGTTCAGCCGGGTCAGCCTTGCCCATCGGCTTGCCATGCCGTTCAACACGGTGGTGACGAATGTGCCCGGCCCGCCGATCCACATCTATTCATCGGGCGCGCGGCTTGAAAGTATGGCGCTGTCGCTGATCTGCCTGACGGACGGGCTGGGCCTTGCCCATGTGGTGCAAAGCTATGTCGATGAAGCCTACATCAGCTTCACCGCCTGCCGCGACATCATGCCCGATCCGGAATTCTATTCGCAGTGCCTGCAGGACAGTTTTGACGACATGCTGGCGGCGGCGAAGGCGCTGGAAGCAGGTGCGACCAAGGCTCCCGCGAGTAAACCGGCAGCCAAGAAGCCCACGGCCCGAAAACCCGCCGCCAAGAAACCCGCAGCGAAAAAACCGGCGGCAAAAGCTAAACCTCCGGCCAAACGGGCCCCGCGCCCGGCCACGAAGAGAACGACAAGCAAGAGCCCCAAGGAGAGCGCATAATGGCAAGCATGGCACCACCACGGGGCAGCCTCGTCCTGAACGAAGGCGAAGCGGCGCGCGAGATCCCCAAGCACATCCCCACCCCGCCCAACCGGTTCTGGACCTACACCGAAGGCCGGGCGATGTTCGAATTCGCCTCTTTCTACGCGGTGCGCGGGATGCTTTCGACCTTGCCCAAGGGCGATGGCCATTCGGTGCTGACGCTGCCCGGTTTCATGGCGACCAACAATTCCACCCGCCCGATGCGCGGCCTGCTGTCAGAACTGGGCTATGACGCGCATGGCTGGGATTCGGGCCGCAATGTGCGCGTGAACGAGGAACTGATCGACAAGCTGGAGACGCAGCTTGACCGGCTCTACACCCAAAGCGGCAGGCCGGTTTCACTGGTCGGATGGAGCCTTGGCGGCGTGCTGGCGCGCGAACTGGCCAAGCTTCAGCCGGAAAAGGTGCGGCTGGTGATCAGCCTCGGCAGTCCGATCAGCGATGATCGCAACCACACCAGCGCGGCGCGGCTGTTCAAATTCTTCAACGGGGACGAACCGGAGAATATCCGCGACGGGCAATTCCGGGGGCTCGACATCGCGCCGCCGGTGCCGACGACTTCGGTGCTGACCAAGACCGACGGCATTGTCCACTGGCGCGGCAGCGTGCAGGACCCGAAGAAGACCAACGGCCACCCCAGCGAAAACATCGTGGTCTACGCCAGCCATTGTGGGCTTGGCGTGAACCCATCGGTGATGATCGCGCTGGCGGACAGGTTGGCCCAGCCCGAAGGTGACTGGTCACCGTTCGAGCCGCAGCCCCGCCACAAGCTGTTGTTCCCCAAGCTGGTTTTTTGAGGTTTTCAGCCCGTCAGAACAACTTGCGTATATCGAGGCCGAGGTATCGGCCAACCGGATCGATCAGTAACGGCTGGTAATTCAGCGGTGTGTCGCCGTTCTGGTCAGTCACGCGGCGCTGGGCATCGAACAGATTGTCTGCCCGGAGCGAAATGCGCAGGTTCTTGAGCGCGCCTTCGTTCTTGCCCACCAGCTGACCGACTTCGGTGAAAATCCGGATGTCGAATGTCGCCAGATCGCCGAAGAACAGGTCGCTCGATCCGGGCAGCCCCGACCCAGCAAGCCGGGTTTCGCCGGTGTAGCGGCCTGACAGACGCATCCCGACCCCGGCACCGAAAATCCCCGCTTCGAGCCGCGAGGAATGCCGCGGGAAGCCGAATGCACCCGTGCCCTGACCGTCAAGCTGATTGATGGGAGCAAGGCCCGGCGCGATCAGGATCTCGTTTTCCAGCTCGATCGTGTGGTTGAGCGAGACGAAATAGCGGAAGCCGCGGAAGCTGCGCTGCGCCAGCGGGTTGAACCCGCCAGCCGGAGGGCCGCCTGCCCCCTGCGGTGGACCGCCCTGGCCTCCATCCTGAGCGCCGCCAGCTTGCTGGCCGCCTTCGCTCGAACAGAAACGCGCGCGCATTCCGGCAATGCGTTCGGCCGAAATCTGGCCATCGTCGCCGCGCAGCCGATCAAGGATGAAACCGGCCATGTTGGGATCGAAGCCGGGCAGTTCGTCGGACACGTCCTCGCCGGCGTCGATGCGGGCTATCAGAGCGCGGATGCGCGCCTCGCCGTCTTCGCCGCAAGCGATGGCGCGGAACGCGGCGAAACCTTCGCCCATCGGCCCTGCAGGCCGTCCACCCGGAGCACCACCCGGCCTTCCGGAAGGGGGAGCACCTTCGCCATCGGGCGCACCGCCGCGCCGCCCGCCGCCCATCGTGGCAGGGTCAAAGCTGCAAATCCGGGTACGGAAAGCAGCGACACGCTCAGGATCAATATTGCCGTTCTCGTCGCGCGCCTGCGCCAGCAGACGCTGGAACCGCTGCGCATCGAAACCGGGGACGATAGAGGACAGGTCTTCGCCATTCTCCACCGCCTCGATTAGGCGCATCAGCACTTCCATACCGTCATCGGCGCAAATCCGTTCGCGGAATTGCATGAAGGCGGCGCGCTGCTCCTCGCTCGGCGGGCCGCCACGGGCAAGAGTTGCAGGCGCTTCGGCAGGGGCTGTCGTCGGCTCGGCCGGTGCCGGAGCCTCGCCGCCCGGACGCCCGCCGCCACCGCCGCCGCCACCGGGGCGACCGCCGCCAAAGCGTCCGCCCTGCTCGCCTGCGCCAATCGAGCCACGGAAGTTCAGGCTGAAATTGATCCGTTCGGCGCGTTCCTCGGCAAAGGTCACCGCGCGGCGATCAATGAAGGTCAGGCGCCCGTCGGCATCGCGCCGGATGCGATCCGGAAAAGCGGCTTCGATTTCGGAAGTGATCGTCGGGAAACCGCGCGTCACATCGTCAGAGCGGTTGCGAATGTATTCGACCCCGAAACGGGTGCCTTCCCAGAACGGCAGTTCCCAATTGACCGCGAATTTCCAGTCGCGCTGGGTTTCCGCGAGCAGATTGGGATTGCCGCCTGTCACCACCGTCGCCAGCACGGTTTCGCCATTGACGAAGTCGAACACCGGAGTGTTGAGGAATTCGACTTCCGGATCGCCCAGAGTGCGCAGGCCGGGGGCGACTTCGCGTTCGATGTAATTCACCGACAGATCGAGATTGTCGAAAGGCGACCAGTTCAGCCCGACGGTGTAATCACCCAGAGTGCCGAAATCCGACAGGCGATTGAGGCCAAGCTGTGCATTCAACGTGAAGCTGCCCAGCGCATCTGCAAACCCGTTGCGTCGGCTGGTGATCGGCACCACCAGATTGACGCCCGTCGACAAATCGCCGCGCGTCAGGTCGACTGGCAGGTTGTTGCGGGTGTCGGAAGTCTTGAGATTGGTCCAGTCGTACCCGACATCGAAAGTCGCAAGCACTTCACCGCCCGGCAGATTGGCAAGCGGCCCCTGCAAGGTCGTGAGTGTGGTCGCATTGGTGGAACGGGTGCGCGCGGTGTCGAACCCGGCTTCCGCCGAAGTCGGCAGCGTGCCGTCGATCGCCAGCGTCCCGGCCAGCGCATCGGCCTGCAGTCCGCTGGTATCAAGACGGCGGTCGAATTCCTGCGTGTTTTCGGAATATCCGGCATCAAATGTGCTGGTCAGGCGGAAGGCGTTGATCGGCTTCGTCAGCGATCCCGAAGCGCGGAAGGCATCTTCCGAAGTGCGCACTTCGAGCGGGTTATCCTCGCCGAAGACCCGCAGCGCGCTGTCGCCATTGGCATTGGTAAGCAGGACGGTGTTGAGCCCCTGCAAGGTGCGGCGATCGTTGCGTTCATAGCTGGCATTGGCGGACAGCGAGATGCCGCTGTCGATGATCGCCTTTGCCCAGCTGAGATTGCCGTCGAGCGAGCGGCTGTCGGCAACAAGGCTGCGGAACTGCGCTTGCGCCGGATCGCCGGCCACATCGGATACCGAACCCGGTGTCTGGATGATGTCGCGTTCGTCTTCGGTCAGGAACGACGTGTCCTGCGCGGTGAAATTGGCATTGATGCGCGCGCCATCGGCAATCTGGAGAAACCCGACTTCCTGTTCGCGCCGGTGAAAGCCTCCGCGCGACGGCCCTTCGAATTCGAATTCGACCTCCGTATTGCGGTAATTTTCCTTCAAGACCAGATTGATCACGCGGCGATCGGGCGGAAATCCGAAACGTTGCGCCACTTCCTCGGGAAACACCTCGACCCGTGCGAGAGCTTCGGGCGGGTAATTGGCGAATTCGCGGAAAGAGCCGACGCGGATGCCGTTGATCAGGATCACCGGCTGCCCGCCACCGCCGCGACCGCGCGAAGAACCCGTCTGAGCGGTGATCTGCGTGATCAGATCGGCAACGGAGGTGACGCCCTCCGCCGCGATGTCGGCTTCGGCCAGTTCGAGCAAGGGAGCCTGTTCGACATCAAGCTGTCCGCGCAGCCGCTGGGCGCGCACGACGATCCCCGCGCCGCCGGTGTCGATCACCTCGTCATCGGGCGCGCCGGTCTGGGCCGACACAGGCTCCTGCACCGTTTGCTGGGGCGCGTTGTTTTCATTCGCGTTCTCGGACGCGAATGCAGGCTGCGCCGTCAGGGCGGCAAAACCAACACCCGCCAGCAAGGCGGGCCGGAAGAGGGGATTACGGATCATTGAGGCCCTTTTGAGCTTTCACCAGTATCGGGCAAGCACCTGAATTGTATCGGCTTGCAACAGTATGAACGTAATGAGGACGCGCGCGGATGCCATATGTTCCCGCGTGTTCCCGCGCGCTTGGTCTGGCCCACTAACGCACGAGGCTTCCCTTTTGTTCTCACCATCGCTAAATGGCGCGCCCAGACCGACGAACGTCGTTCGAATGCAACCAACCTCATCAGGCAATCAGCTAAGGAATTACATGGCCAAGGAAGAACTTCTCGAAATGCGCGGGCGCGTCGTCGAGCTGCTGCCCAATGCGATGTTCCGGGTAGAACTTGAAAACGGCCATGAAGTGCTGGGCCATACCGCAGGCAAGATGCGCAAGAACCGCATCCGCGTGCTGGTGGGTGACGAGGTGCTTTGCGAACTGACGCCTTACGATCTGACGAAGGCGCGCATCACCTATCGCTTCATGCCGGGCCGCGGCGGTCCCGGCCCGCAATAGTCTGACGCGCTGATGGGCGCGCTTCACCTGACATTGGCATCGGCAAGCCCGCGACGGCGGGACCTGCTCGCGCGGCTGGGGCTGGAACCCGATGCGGTAACCCCCGCCGATATCGACGAAACCCCGCTGAAGGACGAGCGGCCACGCGACTATGCCCTGCGCATGGGGCGGGAGAAGGCGCTTGCGGTGGACGCTCCCGGATTTGTGCTGGCGGGCGACACAGTGGTCGCCGCTGGACGCCGCATCCTGCCAAAGACCGAAGATGAAGCCGAGGCCCGCGCCTGCCTGAAACTGCTTTCGGGGCGGCGGCATGTGGTTATGTCCAGCGTGGTGCTGCGCATGCCCGACGGAACTGTGCGCGAGCGGCTTAACGAGAACGTCGTCCGCTTCAAGAACCTCTCTGACGAGGAAATCGCCGCCTATCTCGCCAGCGGCGAATGGCAAGGCAAGGCGGGCGGATACGCGATCCAGGGCGCGGCCGAAGGGCTGGTGCAATGGATCAAGGGCAGCCATTCAGGCGTTATGGGCCTGCCGCTGTATGAAACGCGCGCGCTGCTCAAATCGGCGAGTTTCGCCATTGGCTGACAGCGCGCCTGAGTGGCTGATTGAGGAAGGGATCGGAGAAAGCCGCGCGATCCTGCTCGATGGCGACACGATTGTCGCGGGCCGGCTGCACTGGCCCGGCGGCATCACCCTCGGTCAGGTCGAGGATGCGACAGTTATCGAACTCAAGCCCCACGCGGGCCAGCGCCGCCGGGGAACGGTGCGCTTCGCCAATGGCGAGCTTGCCCACGCTGCCCGCCTGCCGCGGGATACCAGCGAAGGCGCGAAAGTGCGGGTCGAAGTCACCCGCGAATCGCTGGCCGAACGCGGTCGGCTGAAGCTGGCACAGGCGGTCTATAGCGAAGGCGACTTGCGCCCCGCCCCCAGCCTTGCCGAACAGATCGCATCGGATGGCGGCACAGCGCGGATCGTCCGCCGTTTTCCCGACAACGGCTGCTGGGAAGAATTGTGGAGCGAGGCGTGGAGCGGCGATGTCAGCTTTTCGGGCGGCGCGCTGATCCTGTCTGACACCCCGGCAATGACGCTGATCGATGTCGATCTGAACGATCATTTCGAAGCGCTCTATTTCAACGGGCTTCCGGTGCTGGCGCGCACGCTTGCGCGGATGAACATCGGCGGCAACATCGGCATCGATTTCCCCACGCTCGACAAATCGGATCGCAAGGCGGTGGACGACAAGCTGGCGACACTGTTGGCCGACTGGTCGCATGAACGCACCGCGATGAACGGGTTCGGCTTTGTCCAGATTATCGCCCGCATGGGCCAGCCATCGCTGCTCCAGCGGATTTCCCGGCATCGGGTCGGCGCGGCGGCGCGGCTCGCGATGCGGCGGGCGGAAATGGTCGAAGGGCCGGGCATCACGCTCGTCAGGGTCCACCCCGCGCTCAAGGCGAAGATCAGGCCAGAATGGCTCGAAGAATTGCGCCGCAGGACGGGCCGTGATGTACGGATCGAAACCGATCCCGGCCTTGCATTGGAAGCGCCCCACGCCCAGCTTGTTCCACGATGACAAAGCAACGCCCCTGCCCCATCTGCAAGAAGCCACGCAGCGAAGACTTCACCCCGTTTTGCTCGCAACGGTGCAAGGACCGCGATCTCGCGCAGTGGTTTGGCGACGGATACGCCCTGCCCGGAGAGCCGGTGAACCCCGAAGACATCGCCGCCAACGAGTGGGGTGATGGCCGGGATCGGCAGGAATAGTCCAAAAGCTTCGATTCCCCTCTTGCCAACCCCGCCCAGCTTCGCCATAGGGCCGCTCTCATTTGCTCGCCGGGGCAAGCGCAATGCGCTATAACCCCGACGCCGCAGCGAATGCCCGGGTAGCTCAGGGGTAGAGCAGCGGATTGAAAATCCGCGTGTCGGTGGTTCAAATCCGCCCCCGGGCACCATTCGCTGCAATTGGGGGTTTCGTGCATGTCCCGTCGTCGCCAAATTTACGAAGGCAAGGCCAAGATCCTCTACGAGGGTCCTGAACCGGGCACGTTGATCCAGTACTTCAAGGATGATGCCACCGCGTTCAACGCGGAAAAGAAAGGCACCATCAATGGCAAGGGCGTGATCAACAATCGCATCAGCGAGCACGTCTTCACCCGCCTTTCGCACATCGGCATCCCGACGCACTTCATCCGCCGCCTCAACATGCGCGAGCAGCTGATTCGGCAGGTCGAAATCATCCCGATCGAAGTCGTGGTGCGCAATGTCGCCGCCGGGTCGATTTGCAAGCGGCTGGGCCTCGAAGAAGGCGAACCGCTGCCGCACACGCTGATCGAATATTATTTCAAGGACGACGCGCTGGGTGATCCTCTGATCGCGGAAGAGCACATCGCCTGTTTCAACTGGGCCAGCAACGAAGAAATGCACGACATTTCCTCGATGGCGATCCGCATCAATGATTTCATGTGCGGGATGTTCGCCGCGATCGATATCCGCCTGATTGATTTCAAGCTGGAATTCGGGCGCCTGTTCGATGGCGATTACAGCCGCGTGATCCTGGCTGACGAAATCAGCCCGGATGGCTGCCGCCTTTGGGACATGGCCAGCGGCGAAAAGCTCGACAAGGATCGTTTCCGCCGCGATCTGGGTGGCGAGGAAGAGGCCTATCGCGAAGTCGCACGGCGACTCGGCCTGCTTCAGGGCGAAGACAACGGCCCGGGCGAAGTGTTCGACATGTCGCACCACCGCTCACGGCTGCGCGGTGCCCCTCCTATCAAGAAATAGCGCCGATTGCGGGTGGTTTGCCCGCTGCAAGTGCTTGATCGACGCGCCGTTTGTGCAAGAATGCACCGGATTGCGACGCGCGCCCCATTGCCGGGTTTGTCGCCGCAGCAATGGGGAGCATCAATGAATCGCATCCGATCCGCCGGTCGGCTGATGGCCGCCAGCGTGGCTTTCGCGGCAATGGAACCGGCGCTTGCCGATAACAGCGAAATCGCGATCGAGCCGGCACCCGGATGGGTAACGACCTCCGAGCCATTGCCCGTTCCCGAGGATGTGCAGGGGCTGGTGTTCTATCGCAGCCAGGACACGATCGCGCATCTGACGCAGGAAGGCCACTATTCCTACCAGAGCCAGGTGATCCGCATCCTCCAGCCGCAAGCGCTGCAGGCAGGAAACATCGCGATCAGCTGGAACCCGGCAGCGGGCCGCGCAGTGGTGCACAGCCTCAAAATCCGGCGCGGCCCGCGCGAGATCGACGTGCTTGGCCAGACCTCGTTCGAAATTCTCCGGCGCGAAGACCAGCTTGAACAGGCGATGCTGACGGGCACTCTCACCGCCGTGCTGCAGGTGCCCGACCTGCGCGTCGGCGACGATCTGGAAATCGCCTACACCGTGCCCCTTCACGATCCCACGCTGCGCGACATCAGCCATGGCGTGCTGTTCCTGGGCGATGCACCGCCTCCGGGCCGCTTCTCGCTCCGGCTTTCGTGGGAGGACGGGCAGGAACCGCAAGTCCGGATGACCGAGGATTTCGGCGCAGTCGCCAGCCGCACAGGCAATGCGATCTCGCTCGATTTCGAAAACCCGGGCATCGTCACCCCGCCGCGCAACGCCCCGCCGCGATACTCTTGGACGCGGATTCTCGAATTCTCCGATTTCGACAACTGGGAAGCGGTGTCGGGCCGCTTTCATGCGCTCTATGCCGACGCCGCGACGCTCGCCCAGGATTCGCCTCTGCGAGAAGAGGCCGCGATCATCGCCGAAAGCCATGACAGTGATCTCGACCGCGCTCAGGCCGCACTCGAACTCGTTCAGCAACAGATCCGCTACATCTACATCGGCCTGAATGGCGGCAATTACACTCCCGCAAGCGCGGATGAGACGTGGACCCGCCGCTATGGCGACTGCAAGGGCAAGACGGCGCTGCTGCTGGCGCTGCTGGATGCGATGGGGATCGAGGCGCAGGGGGTGCTCGTCAACAACAGCGTGCCAACTGACGGGCTAGACACAAAGCTGCCCAACCCCGGCCATTTCGATCACATCATCGTGCGCGCGAAGATTGGCGGAAAGGACTACTTCCTCGACGGGACGCTGCCTGCGGTGATCGACGGGCGAACCGATCCTTTCCTGCCGTACCAATGGGTGCTGCCGCTGACTGAAGCGGGGAGCGGGCTCGAGCGGCTGCCTGATCGGGTGTTCGATCTGCCGCAGGAAATGGGCCTGATCGAAATCGATGCACGCGCCGGTTTCGACGCGCCCGCGCGGCGGGTCAGCACCACGATGGCGCGCGGGATCGCGGGTTTGCAGCAATATCTGCAATTGTCCGGGGTCCCGGCAAACCAGCTTGAGGCGGCGCTGCGCTCGCGGCTGGAAGGCAGCGCGGAATGGGACACTATCGAAAGCATCGCCTATCGCTTCGACAAACGAACGCAGGCGAGCATCCTGACGATCACCGGCACCGGTCCGGTCGATTGGGATGAGGAAGGCGGCGGCGCTTATGATCTGATCCTGCCGGGCGGCGGATTCTACCCGCCCGAGCGGCGCCAGCGAAGCGATGGCGAAAGTGGCGATATCCCGTTCTACCAGAACCCGATCTACACCTGCTATGCGACGACAGTGCGTCTGCCCGGCGGGACGGACCTTAAGAACTGGGGGTTCAACTCCACGATCGACACGCTGATCTATGGTCGCAACTTCTATCGCATGATGGAACTGCGCGATGATCGCACGCTGCGCATGGTTCGCGGCAGCCGCGTCGAACAACAGGAAATCTCGGTGCAGAAGGCCGAGCGTGACAACGGCAGGCTCGCCAATTTCGACAATTCGATGGCTGTCCTGTCGTATGATCCGTCCGGCATGGGCACTCGATATGGCAGGTTGAGACAGGTTCCGGCGACCTATGAGATCGACTGGACGGGCGAAAACCCGCCGTGCCTGCCGCCGGACGTGCTGGCGGGGTGATCTCTTCACCCGCATCGTGCTGGACGATGACGGCCCGATCACCGGCGAAATGCCTGAATATTCTTGTGATTGACCGCCCCATCGGGCAGCAAAGGCGGTGATGAGACATTTCCGACCGACCGCCGCGATTGCCGCCGGCCTGCTGCTCGCCCTCCCCAACATCGCCCTAACACAGGGCCTCGCCGCGCAGGAAAGCCCGCAGACCGAACAAGCGGCGTCCAGCGAACCGCTCTGGGCGTTCGAGGAAAGCGACGTGCCGGTCGATCCGGGCTTCGTGTTCGGGCGGCTCGACAACGGCATGCGCTACATCCTGCGCCAGAACGCCACGCCCGAAGGCACAGCGGTGGTGCGGATGCGGATCGATTCAGGATCGCTCGACGAAACCGACACCGAACGCGGGCTGTCGCACTATCTAGAGCACATGGCCTTCAACGGGTCGAAGAACATCCCAGAAGGCGAGATGGTGTCGTTGCTGGAGCGCGAAGGGCTGGCCTTTGGTGCGGACACCAATGCCTCAACCGGCTTTGATGCCATCACCTACATGCTCAACCTGCCGCGCAATGACGAAGAACTGCTCGGCACCGCGCTGATGCTGATGCGGGAAACCGCGAGCGAGCTGACCATTGCCGAGGACGCGGTGGAGCGCGAACGCGGCGTGATCCTCGCCGAAAGGCGCGACCGGCGCGGCTATGCCCAGCGCGCGCAGGAGGACAGTTTCGAATTCACCGCGCCAGACGCACGATTCCGTGAACGCCTGCCGATCGGCACGCTGGAGGTGCTGGAAACCGCCACCGCCGCGCAGATCAGGGCGCTGTACGAACGCACCTACACTCCCGCCAACACCGTGCTGGTCATCATCGGGGATTATCCGGTCGAGGTGATGGAAGCCGCCCTGCGCGCGCGCTTTTCCGACTGGCAGGCCGCCCCTGCCCCGGTGGAACCGGAAACCGGCCCGGTCGATGTAACCCGCAGCGGGGAGACAGACATCTACCTTGATCCCGCCCTGTCAGAGAGCGTTTCGATCTACCGGCTCGCCCCGTGGCAGGACCTGCCTGATACCGAGGCAAACCGCCGCGAAGGATCGCTGCGTGCCATCGGATACGGCATCATCAACCGTCGCCTCGCCCGCCTTGCCCGCGGTGAAGAAGCACCCTTCCGCAGCGCCCGTTTCTCCAGCGGCGACATCTTTGAAGACGCGCGCAGCACCACGCTTTCGATATCGAGCGAGGATGGCGAATGGCGCAAGGGCGTTCTGGCGGCGACGCGCGAGCTCAATCAGGCGCTGACCTATGGCTTTACCCAGGCCGAACTGAACGAACAGCTCGCCAATATCCGCACCGCCCTTGAAAACCGGGTCGAAGGCGAAGCGACGCGCAACAATCAGGCGCTTGCCGGGGCTGCTTTGGCGTTGGTGAGCAGCGAACGCATCCCGACAGAGGCGAGCTACCAACTCGCCCAGTTCGAGGCGATGCAGGCGGATTTCACGCCTGAACGCATACTGGCCGCGCTCAAGGCCGATGCTGCGCCACTCGATAATCCGCTGATCCGGTTTCAGGGCCGCACCGCGCCCGACGGCGGAGAGGACGCGCTGCGCGCCGCCTTTGCCGAAGGCATGGCTCTGCCGATCGCCCAGCCCGAGGACACCGGAACGGTCGAATTCGCCTACGGTGACTTTGGCGAACCGGGCGTGGTGGTTTCCGACACGCGCGAGGAACGGCTTGGCTTCCGCTACATCACCTTTGCCAATGGCGTGCGCCTGACGCTCAAGGCGACCGATATCCGCAAGGACCAGATCGTGTTCCATATCGCGCTCGACGGTGGCGATCTGCTCAACACCGTGGACGATCCGCTCAAGACCTATCTTGTCAGCACAATGCCTTCGGGTGGGCTCGGCGCGCACAGCAGCGACGAATTGCAGACGATCCTTGCCGGGCGCAGCGTCGGCTGGCGCATTGCCAGCAATGGCGATGCCTTTACCGCGATCGGAGGCACGACCCCGCGCGATCTGGAATTGCAGCTGCAACTGGCGACTGCCGGGCTTACCGATCCCGGATACCGGCAGGAGGGGATCGAGCAGTTCCGCCGCGGCATCGCCAATTTCTTCGAAACGCTCAATTCGACGCCGGGCCGCGCCTATTCCACTGCAGCGGGCGCGATCCTGTCCGACAATGATCCGCGCTTCAGCCTGCAACCGCGCGAGACATTCGAAGCGCTCGATTTCGATCAATTGCGCGCCGCAATCTCGGACCGGCTCGAACAGGGCGCAATCGAAGTGGCTCTGGTGGGCGATTTCGACGAGGACGCCGCAATAGCCGCGGTTGCCGGGACGCTGGGCGCCCTGCCCCCGCGCGAGGCCGATTTCCTCCCGCGTGAGGAAGCGCGCCAGCGAACCTTCACCAAAGACCGCACGCAGCATGTGCTGCGCCATCAGGGCGAGGATGATCAGGCGCTGGTACGGTTGATCTGGCCCACAACCGATGACAGCGATCACGGCGAAACCATGCGCGTCAACCTGCTGGCGCGCGTGGTGCAGCTCGAACTGACCGATCGCCTGCGCGAAGAATTGGGGCAGGCCTATTCCCCCCGCGCATCGAGCGGCATGAGCCGGATTTATCGTGGGTACGGCACCTTCATGCTCAGCGCGTCGGTGGATGTCGCCGAAGTCGAGGCGACCCGCGCCGCGATGGACAAGCTGATCGCCGATCTGCGGGCCGCCCCGGTCGATGCGGACGTGCTGGAACGCGCGCGCAAGCCCTTGCTCGAAGCCTATGACAATGCGCTCAAATCACCGGGCGGATGGATGAACCTTGCCGACCGCGCGCAAAGCCAGCCAGACCGGCTCGAACGCTGGTTCGTCGCGCCCGACATGCTGCGCGCGATCACAGCAGAGGAATTGCAAGCCGAAGCCCTGCAATATCTCGTGCCGGGCGAAGCGGTGGAAATCGTGGTCTTGCCCGAAGATGGCTAGGCCGCACTTCTGGCAATAAGAAAGGGCCGACAGGTCGCCTCCCGTCGGCCCTTAGATTGTTCAGTCCCGGTTATCCTCCGGTCCCCGAATTTCCTCAGTAGTTGAAATTCAGTGCAACGCCAACCACGCGCGGTTCGTTTACGAACACCGAGTTGTTGTTGAAGTCGATCGCGCCAAGCACGTTAACTTCATCGGTGATGTTGCGAGCAAACAACGACACTTCGTACTCACCGTCATTCCCACGATAGCCCACACGCAGACCGCCTTCGATACGGCTGTCAGCGTTGAACTCGAGGCTCTCGTACAGGAAGAAGTTGGTCTGGCCGAGATAGGTCCAGTCGGTGAAGATGAAGAATTCGTCACGCGCGCCAACCGGGATGGTGTAGCTCGCGGTGAAATCCCCACTCCATTTCGGCGCGTTGGGGAACGGGTTGCCGTCCACCAGTGCGCGGGTCGATCCGCCGATCACGGTCGTCGGATCGGTGACGGTGCACTGTGCGCAGATGCCCACGGCCAGCGTATCGTCGTTGATCTGCGTGTCGTTGTAAGCAACGCCCAGAGTGACCTGGAATTCCGGCGTGATCTGGAACGCGGTGTCGAGTTCGAAGCCCCAGGCTTCGCCTTCGTTGGCGTTGATCAGCTGGACGAGGTTGCCCGCACCGCCGACAGCGGTGAACTGCGGATCTTCCACGGTGTAGTAGAACACCGCGCCGTTCAGGCGGATGGTGCGATCGGCCAGCTCGCTCTTGAAGCCAACTTCGTAGCTGGTGATGTTTTCCGACTGCGCGACGCTGGGCGCGGCGAAGAAGGCAACGTCACGACCCTGGATGGTCGGTGCGCGGAAGGCGTTGGCGACGCGGCCATAGACGCTGGTGTCATCGCTGACATCGGCGAACAGGCTGATGTCCCAGTCGATGTTGTCGTCCTGCACCGACACCGGCTGAGGCGCGGCGCCCGAACGCACGAAGAAGTCCTTCTCGTCGTCGGTGTAGCGCAGGCCGCCGGTGACGCGCAGCATGTCGGTCAGCTCATAGGTCAGCTGGCCGAACACCGCCCAGGCTTCGTTGGTGTGGTTGACGGTGACAGGCGGCGGGAAGGTAAAGCCGACCGTGGTCACGTCGAAATCGCTGTCGAAATAGAACGCGCCGACCTGCCACGAGAGCGGACCATCGCCATTCGAGGCGAGCCGCACTTCCTGCGTGTACTGCTTGAGATCGATCGAGTCTTGCGTGTCGGCCGGGAACGGGATGAAGCCCGGACCCGTCACCAGATTGCCGCCATCGACATCGCCGCGGCTGGAGCCTTCGCTTTCGTAATAGCCGGTGATCGAAGTCAGCGTGACGCCGCCAAAATCGTAGCTCATGTTGAGCGTCGCGCCCCACTGCTGGTAATCGGCATTGTTGCCGCCACCGCCATCATAGGAAACGGTTTCACGGTCGAAACCGGGCACCAGATCGTTGTCGCCTGCCGCCACCGCATTGGCGCGGAAGAAGGTCGAGCTGCCGTTGAGATCGCGGAACTGGACCTGCGCCAGCGCGCTGAATGCATCGCCGGGCGTGAACAGCAACTGGCCGCGAGCGGCGAAATCGGTGTAGCCGCCCATGACGTTTTCTTCGCCGGTGAAATCATTGCTGATCCAGTCGCTGCGACGCTGAAGCTGGGTCGACACGCGGAACGCCAGAACGTCTTCGACGATCGGAGCGCCGACAGCGCCGGTGAACGAGATGGTGTCGAACGAGCCGAACGAAAGGCCGGCGTGAACGTCGGTTTCATTGGTGTCGGGCTTTACCGTGTCGATCTTGACGATGCCGGCGGGCGTGTTGCGGCCGAACAGCGTGCCCTGCGGGCCGCGCAGCACTTCGATGCGCTGGACGTCGAAGATCGGGAAGCTCTTGAGGGTCACGTTTTCGAGCACGATGTCATCCATGATGACAGAAACCGGCTGCGATGCGGCGAGGTCGAAATCGGTGTTGCCAAGGCCGCGGATGTAGAAACGCGGAGCGACACGGCCATTCGAGCTTTCGACGTTCAGGCCGGGGACCGAACCTGCCAGCGCCGTAGTGTCGGCGGCAGCTGCGAAGATGTTGTCGATGCGGCCCTGATCGAGCACGTCAGCCGAAACGGCGACGTCCTGCAGGTTTTCCTCGCGCCGGTTGGCAGTAACGATGATCGAGCCGAGCTGGCCTTCGCTCGCGCCTTCTTCGGCGTCCTGAGCGGCGGCGGGGGCGGCAAAGCCGATGGCGGCAGCGGTGAAGATGGTGGTGGTGGCCCAGAAACGGCGGGCGGTGGTGATGCGGTGTGACATGGGATCCTCTTGGGGTTGGTCACTCACGACGGGTGGAGAGAGCACTGCCGCTGACAGGTTTGCGTGATTCTGGCGAGTTGAGAGCGCATCTGCGCGCCGCGAAACCCGCATTCTGTGGCATTCTTTTGACACTTGTTGCGCAAGAGAGACACTTCCTGACCGGACTGTGACCGCAAATGCCGAGGAAAGAGCGTCCCGCAGCGATTGCGCCACGCGGGCGAAACGCTATAGCCGCCCTCATTGATCCAATTGCCGGGACCAGATTCATGAAAGTTCGCATCCTCGTCCGCCTCAAGCCGGGTGTGCTCGATCCTCAAGGTCGCGCCGTTCACCACTCGCTCGACAGCCTCGGTTTTGCCGGGGTCGAAGACGTGCGTATCGGCCGCCTGATCGAAATGGACGTGGCCGATGGCACCAGCGACGAAACGCTGACGAAAATGTGCGAACAGCTGCTCGCGAACATGGTGATCGAGGATTTCGCGATCGAAAAGCTCGACGGGCAGAAGGAACCGGCCTGATGGCTTTTCGCGCCGCCGTGATCACCTTTCCCGGCTCCAATTGCGACCGCGATATGGCGGTGGCGATCGAAGCGGTATCTGGCCAGCCAGCCTTGCGTGTATGGCATGGCGATGCCGATCTGCCGGACAATCTCGATTTCATCGCCCTGCCCGGCGGCTTTTCCTATGGCGATTACCTTCGCTCAGGCGCGATGGCGGCCAAAAGCCCGATCCTGCGCGCCGTCGTTGAAGCGGCGGGACGCGGTGTTCCAGTGCTGGGCGTTTGCAACGGGTTTCAGGTGCTGACCGAAAGCGGGCTCTTGCCCGGCGCATTGATGCGCAATGCCGGTCAGACATTCGTGTGCCGCACCGTCGACCTTGAGGTTGCGAACACGAGCTCGCCTTTCACCACCGGATTCGCGCGGGGTGAGCACATCCGCATTCCCGTCGCGCATCACGATGGCAATTATTTCGCCGATCAGGCAACGCTCGACGCGCTTGAGGGCGAAGGCCGGGTGGCGTTCCGTTATGCCGACAACCCCAACGGATCACAGCGCGACATCGCGGGCGTCTTGAGCGCCAACGGCCGCGTGCTCGGCATGATGCCGCACCCCGAACGCGCGATGGAGCCTGCCGCGCACCCGTCATTGGGTGGCGCAGACGGGCGCAAGCTGTTTGAAAACGTGGTCGGAGCGCTGGTGGCCGCCTGATCAGGCGCGCAGCCGCATTCCACCACCGTCGCCCGAAGTAAACAGGCGCCGCGCCTCCTCGCTCGACATGGGGCGGCCAAAATGGAAGCCTTGGATCTTGTCGCAGCCCAGATTGCGGATCAGTTCGGCCTGATCGGCATCTTCGACGCCTTCCGCCGTCGTCGTCATGTTCATGCTCTTGGCCATAGCGACGACTGCGTTGATAATGGCGAGGCTTTCGTTGCTGCCCTGTGAAGCGCCCTGAACGAAAGTGCGATCGACCTTAATCGTCGAGAACCGCAGCTTGCGCAGATATCCGAGCGAGGAATAGCCCGTCCCGAAGTCATCAAGCGCAATCGAACAACCCAGCGCCATAGCCTGTTCCAACGCATTGCGGGCAACACTGGCATCGCGCAGGAAAATGCTTTCGGTGACTTCGATCTCAAGCCGCTCAGGCCGCAATCCGCTTGCCGCCAGCGCATCGACCACTTCCTGATGGAAGTCCGGCTCCAGCAACTGTTCCGGTGAAACGTTGACGTTGATCTTCACGTGCTCGGGCCAGTTGCGCGCCTCGAAACAGGCCTGACGCAGCACCCATTTGCCGATCGGCACGATCAGGCGCGTGTCCTCCGCCAGCGGGATGAATTTGCCCGGGCTGACAAAGCCATGCTCCGAACTGTTCCAGCGCACCAGCGCCTCGAAGCTGACCACGTTTTCGGTGCGGGCATCGACGACCGGCTGATAGTGCAGCACGAATTCATCAAGGCCCAGCGCCTTGCGCAGGCTCACTTCGAGCTGGCGGCGCTCTTCGGCTGTGGCGTGCAGCACGGGTTCGAACCGGCAGTGTTCACCGCCACCGATGTCTTTCGCCTGATAAAGCGCAAGGTCGGCATTGCGCATCAGTTCCTCGACTGTGCGGCCATCGCGAGGACCGATAGCCGAGCCGACGCTGGCACCGACATAGAGCGTATGGTTGTCGACCAGATAGGGTTCCGACAGGCTCTTGATCACCTGCCCCGCCAGCCGCCGGAGGAACTCCGGATCGCTCGCATCACGCACGACGATCGCGAATTCATCGCCACCCAGGCGCCCGACGAGCGCATTGTCGCCCATCAGCGCCTGAAGCCGTGCGGAAACCTGCGCCAGCAACTTGTCGCCCGTCATGTGGCCAAGCGAATCGTTGACCGCCTTGAACCGGTCGAGATCGACCATCAGCAGCGCGCAGCGCGTGCGCCAATGCTGGGCATACTTCAAAGCTTCTTCGAGCGCTTCGGTAAGCATCAGCCGGTTCGGCAGCGAAGTCAGCGTGTCAAAGCGCGCCAGATAGGCGATCTTTTCCGACGAAAGCCGCTGTTCGGTGACGTCCGATCCCACACCGCGGAATCCGACGAACTTGCCGCGTTCGTCACGCATCGGCGTGCCGGAAAGCTCCCACCAGCGTTCTTCGCCCTTGATGGAAACCTGGACAATCAGGTTGGAGAAGTTTTCCCGGTTGCGCAGCCGCTCAGCCAGATCATGCAGGCAGGGTGCGAAATCGCCGCTTTCCCATCTTTCGCCCGCGATCAGTTCAAGCAGCGGGCGCCCTTCGACTTCGCGATCGGTTGCGTTGAGGGCAAAGGCAAAGCGGGGGCTGACAGAACGTATGCGGCGCTGTGGATCGACTTCCCAAAGCCAATCGGCTTCGTTCTCTTCGAATTCGCGCAGCAGCAGCGACACGACCTCTTCCTTCTCGGTGACCGCGTCTTCGGCAAGGCGCGCCGCGAGATAGGTGCGACCGACCTGAACGGTACCGACGACGGTTGCGATCTGGAACAGGATCACAGCGCCCATCAGAGTCCACTGCCCCGCCAGCATGGGCTGGACGATGGCGGCGATAGAGATGATCCCCGAAAACAGCAGGATGCTGATTGGCGAAGTCGTGTAGTAATAGACCGAAAGGGTCATGAGCAGCATCGCCACGATGTACAACGCCGCTGTTTCCGCACCCGGCGCATACGGGGCGAAGAACAGCAACGGCACAGACCAGACGACGCCCGATGCCAGCGAAATCGCATTATGCTGCGTGAATTCGGAACGGGAAACCTTGCGCTGATCTGCATCGGCAAGGCTGCGATCGACCATCAGGCCGCGGGTGTGAACGGCAGCGAGGGCGACAAGCCAAAGCCCGATCCACATCAGGCTGATGTGCGGAATGAACATCTGCGCCACGAAGATGCCGAGGAAGGCATGAACGAATGCGCGGTAGAAAGTCAGCTTGGCAAGTGCCGCATATTGCAGGCTGCGCAAACGCGCCCAATCGATGTCGCCATTATCCGACAGGCCGAGGACGGCGGAAATCGGCAATTCTTCATGGATAGCCGCGGGCTTATGGAAAATCGGATCGCTCACCCTCCGGCGGTTAACCTCAAAAGGTTAGAAGTGGGTAAAGCGGGGGCCAGCGACACAAAAAATTTCGCGCGTAAGACCGCCTATTCCACCGTTACCGATTTGGCGAGATTGCGCGGCTGATCGACATCGGTGCCTTTGACCACAGCGACGTGATAGGCGAGCAGTTGCACCGGGATCGCGTAAACCAGCGGAGCGATCAGCGGGTGGACCACCGGCATTTCGATCGTGGCAAGGCAACCCTCGCTTGCCTCTTCGATACCCTTGGCATCGGAAATCAGCACCACCTTGCCACCGCGCGCACGCACCTCTTCCATGTTGGAGACGGTCTTTTCGAACAGCGGGCCAGACGGGGCGATCACCACCACCGGAACTTCATCGTCGATCAGCGCGATGGGCCCATGCTTCATTTCACCCGACGCGTAGCCTTCGGCATGGATGTAGCTGATTTCCTTGAGCTTCAGTGCGCCCTCAAGCGCCAAGGGGAAATCCTGCCCGCGGCCAAGGTACAGCACATCGCGCGCAGGTGCGATCAGCGGCGCCATCGCCGCAATATCATCATCATGCGCTAGCGCGGCGTTGAGCGCGGCGGGCGTTTCGAGCAGGTGGCCGACCACTTCCTTTTCCTGCTCACGGGTCATGCGCCCTTTCTTGACCGCCATATGCGCCGCCAGCGCGGCCAGCACCGCAAGCTGGCAGGTGAAAGCCTTGGTCGAAGCGACCCCGATTTCCGGCCCGGCATGGGTCGGCAGCAGCAGATCAGCTTCGCGCGCCATCGAACTGGTCGGAACATTGACGACCACGCCGATCGTCTGCCCCTCGGCCTTGCAATGGCGCAGCGCGGCCAGCGTGTCCGCGGTCTCACCGCTTTGCGAGATGAAAAGCGCCAGCCCGCCTTCTTCCAGCACAGGTTCGCGGTAGCGGAATTCCGATGCCACATCGATGTCGACCGGGACACGGGCGAACTGCTCGAACCAGTACTTGGCGACAAGACCGGCATAATAGGAAGTGCCGCATGCCACGATCGTCAGCCGCTTGATCCCGGAAATGTCGAAATCGAATTGCGGCAGGGCGACCGAATTGTCCTCGCGCCGCAGGTAGGAGGTTAGCGTCTGCGCCACCACTGTGGGCTGCTCGAAGATCTCCTTCTGCATGAAGTGGCGGTAATTGCCCTTTTCCACTGCAGCTGCCGAAGCGCCTGAAGCCTGGATCACACGTTCGACCGGGTTGTTTTCGGCATCGAAAATCTGCGCACCGTCGCGCGTGATGATCACCCAGTCACCTTCTTCGAGATAGGTGATCCGCTGCGTCAGCGGAGCAAGCGCAAGCGCGTCCGAGCCGAGGAACATCTCGCCATCGCCATATCCCACGACCAAAGGCGAGCCGAGTCGCGCCCCTATCAGCAGATCGGGATTCTGGCGGAAAGTAATGGCAAGCGAGAAAGCACCACGCAGACGGGGGAGGACATCGGCGACCGCCTCCTGCGGTGACATTCCTTTTTCGACCCGCGATGAAATCAGATGGGCGGCGACTTCGGTATCGGTCTCGCTCTGGTAGGTGCGGTTTTCGTCGGCCAACTCCTCGCGCAGGGCCTTGTAATTCTCGATGATCCCATTGTGCACCAGCGCCAGTTCTTCGGTCGCATGGGGGTGCGCATTGGCTGCGGTGGGCGCTCCATGCGTGGCCCAGCGCGTGTGCGCGATCCCGACATTGCCTGGGGCAGGCTCACGTTCCAGCACGCCAACCAGATTGAGCAGCTTGCCTTCGGCGCGGCGCCGGATCATCTCGCCATTGTGCTGGGTGCAGACCCCGGCGCTGTCATAGCCGCGATATTCCATCCGCCTGAGACCATCGACGAGTCGATCTGCCACCGGATGCGAACTCACGATCCCGATAATGCCGCACATTGTCCTGATTTCCCCTGATGCCTTGAGGCGATGCTGAAGCTGAAGTCGGGTGGTTAACCCGGTAAGGTTGAACAAGCCTTGAAGGAAAGCTCGATAACCAAGGTTTTATGGCCGTGCACCCGCATTTATCGAAGGCGCGCTCGCCTTCAACCCGTCTCGCCAAAGATATAGTCCGGATGCGATGATCAAACTTGCTCCGATTCCGGTGTAAAGATCGGGCACGTCGTCGAAAAACGCCCAGCCCAGCACGACCGCGACTATCAACTGCACATAGATCGCAGGCGCGACCTGTGCCGCACCGGCGCGGCTTGTGCCGACATAGGCGAGCCAATGGGCGGTCGTGGCCGTCACCGCCACCACGGCGCAGCGCAGCACCACGTCCCAGCTGGGCCAGCCGAAATCCAGTTCCGGCACGCCCGAAACCTTGGCGGCGACACAAACGGCAATAAGGATGGGAATGCTGAAAGCGGCGACGAAAACCTGCATCGAAAGCGCGCTGCCTTGGCCGGCGCTGGCGCGATTGGACACCATCAGCAACGCAAAGAAGGTGGCCGAAACCAACGGCAGCAAGGCGCCCCACCCCAGCAGCGCGAGATTGGGCCGCAGGATGATCACCACCCCGGCCAGCGCGACAATAGAAACGAGATAGACCTTGGGCCGCACCTTTTCCCCTAAAAGCAGCCCGGCAAAGGCCTGCGTCAGGATAGGTGACAGGAACCCGATCGCCAGCGCCTCTGCCAGCGGCATGATGTAGATCGCGGAGAAAAAGCACACCGATGCAAGCGCGAGGCACAGACCGCGGGCGACCTGCAGCCAAGGTTTTTGCGGGATGAAGGCGCGCGGCCCTTCCTGGCGCAGCAGCAGCATCGAAAGCCCGCAGGCGCCAATGGAAAAGCGCAAGGCGGCAACCGCATAGGGCGGCCATTCACCCGCCATGCTCTTTACCACCGCGTCACCCATCGAAAGGATGGCGAACCCGGCGACGGCATAGCCCAGTCCGCTGCGTTCAAGCGGGGTCATGGAATGATCCAGATGGCCTAATCATGCGCCCCCGTGGGCCATGCCCTATTGAAAGGCAAGAGTGAGCGCGAACGATCCCCATCATGGTTTACGATTGCTTAAACCCCTCCCGGTAACACTTCCCTGAACCGGTGCTCAAAGAGTGCCAACGGGGGCCTAACCGAACCAATGACAAAGCTAATCATCCAGATTCCCTGCCTCAATGAAGCGGAGACCTTGCCGGCGACGCTGGCCAAGCTGCCGCGCCAGATCGACGGGGTCGATACGATCGAATATCTGATCATCGACGATGGCAGTTCGGATGACACTTCGGGTGTCGCCCGGCGTTGGGGCGTGCACCACATCGTGCGCCACCGTCGCAACCGCGGCCTCGCCGAAGCCTTCCGTTCGGGAATTGATCGCTGTCTTGCCGAAGGCGCGGACATCATCGTCAACACCGATGCCGACGGGCAGTACGAAGGCGCCGACATCGCCAAGATCGTCGCTCCTGTCGTGGCTGGCGAAGCAGACATCTGCATCGGTGATCGTTCGGTTGCCCGCAACGAACATTTCGGGTCGGGCAAGCGAATGCTGCAACGGGTTGGCAGTTATGTCGTGCGCACGCTTTCGGCGACCAACATCACAGATGCCGTCAGCGGTTTTCGCGCGATCAGCCGCGACGCGGCGCAGCGCATCAACATCACCACCGATTTCAGCTACACCACCGACATGCTGATCCAGGCCGGGCGCAAGCGGCTGGCGATCACCAGCGTGCCGATCCGCACCCATGCCGCGACCCGGCCTTCGCGCCTGTTCAAGTCGATCCCGCGCTTCATCCAGCAGACCGGCGTTACCATCCTGCGCGCCTACACCACTTTCAATTCGCTGCGGGTGTTTGTCGGCCTTGGCATGCTGGCGACGCTGATCGGGCTGGTTCCAATCGGGCGCTTCCTGTGGTTCTATTTCAGCGGCGATGGCGATGGCCATGTGCAATCGCTGGTGATCGGCGGCGCGCTGCTCACCGTCGGCGTACTGGTGGCGACGCTTGGCATTCTGGCTGATCTGATTGCAACCAATCGCAAACTGCTCGAAGCCAACATGCTGAAACTGCGCCGGATCGAGGAAAAGCTGATCGAGGCGGAGGCTCAGCGAACCGCGCCCGCAGCACTCGACACCGCCGAAACCCTGCGCAAAGCCGGGTAAGCCGGCCCAAGCCCATGAGCCGCATGGAAACCATCGAAGTCCCTGCCCCCACGCAGGATGCATCTCGTGACCATTCGTGGCTGGCCCTGATCGCGCTGGCCGTGATCGCCGTCGTGCAGGTGCATTTCGCGCTTACCCGGACGATCAACTGGGACGAATTCTTCTTCTACGGCCAGATCGTCGATTTCACCCAAGGCGAGGCGCTGCGCCCGCTGCAAACGCTGCATGTGCAATTGTTCCAATGGATCCCCGGCATCGCCAGCACCGGCGTTGACGGCATCGTCATCGGGCGGCTGTTCATGCTCGCCTGCGCGCTTGTCACCGCTGCATCGATCACGCTGATTGCTGGCAAGTTCGCGCGCCGCGAATATGCGCTGGCTGCCGCTCTCATCTGGCTAACGGCCGGATTCACGATGCAGCATGGCTGGTCTTTCCGCACCGATCCGCTCGCCACCGTCCCGCTCGCTGCGGCGCTTGCAGTGCTTGCTCGGTCGCGGCTCTCGCCGGGCTGGATCGCCCTGGGAGGATTGTTGGTCGGCTTTGCCGGAATGGTGACGGTCAAGACGATCCTGTTCCTGCCCGCCTTTGCCGGGCTCGCATGGCTGCGCTGGTCAGAGGCGAAGTTCGCTCCTGCATTCGCCATAAGGATTGCCGCGATCCCGGTGACAGCCGCGATTGCCTTTGCCGCGCTGTATCTCTGGCACGGGTCGGTGCTGGGCGATGCCGATGCACAAGCGGGCGCGTCTTATGCCAGCGGGGTCAGCCAATCGATGCTGTTCGCGGGCCTGCCGATCTACCTCCATTTCGCCGTGAAAGCGGCGATCATTTCGGTCGCGGCGGTTGCGGCAATCGGTTTTGCCTTTGCCAAGCTCAAATCGCGTCCGCGTGACGAGATGATCGCGCTGGCCGGTCTGCTCGCCCCGCTTGCTGCCCTGCTGATCTATCGCAACACGCTGCCCTATTTCTATCCGATGATGCTGGCCCCGGTGATTGCCGCCAGCGTGATCGGCGTTGCCGCGATTGCCGAGCTTTACAGCCTCAAATTGCTGATCGGCTATGCCGCCATCAGCGGTATCGTGGTCTGGGCGGTCGACGGGCCGGGTTTCAAGGAGCAGCAACGCGAAATCCAGATCGCCGCAGACACGATCTTTGATGAACCGGTAGGCTATATCGACTTCCCCGACATGCTGCCCGCCCATCGCAAGGAAAACGGGTTCCTCACAGCCTGGGGGATCGAAAGCCAGCATGCCCGCGACGAAGGCTATTTCCGCAATCTGCTGGAAGAAAAATCCGTACCGCTGTTGCTGACGGCGGAACCGGAAAAGAACCCGACCCTGCTCGCCGTGATGCAAGGCCTGCCGCAACAAGCCCGTTTCCGCGAGGATGACAGGGCCGTGCTGCGCGCGACCTATCGCCCGTTCTGGGGGCCGTTCTGGTTGGCGGGCAAGACCGTGCCTGCGGGACAGAGCGCAACCTATGAAGTGCTCGTCCCCGGCCCCTACACTGTCACTGGCGTTCCGATCAGCATCGACGGAACCCGGCATGACGCGGGCTCCATCATCGCGCTGGATCGCGGCATGGTGACGCTGGAAAACACCGGCGACGGCGAAGCCGGGATCATCTGGGGCAAGGCATTGCGCACGCCAGATGCCCCGCCGCCCGAACGACCATACTGGCGTGGATTCTGATCGCGGATCGGCGCAGAATGACAGCCATGCCCACCAATCTGCCGACCCGAGCAAATGAAGCGTCAAGCGCGGCGCGGGTGCTGTTCATCACCCGCAAGTGGGGCCCGGCGGTCGGCGGCATGGAAACCTACAGCGAGCGGCTCTCCGAGGAGTTGGCAAGGCTCCACCCGGTTGACGTGATTGCACTGAAAGGGCGCGACAACGGTTTGCCGCCGACAGTGCTTTCGCTGCTGCTGTTTCCCTTCACCGTGCTGCGCCGCCTGTCCGCGCTGCGCGATGCACCCGCAATCATCCATTGCGGCGATATGGCGATCTGGCCGCTGGGTCTGATGGCTCGTGCCTTTTTTCCGAGGGCGCGGCTTGTCCTGTCCGCCCATGGCACCGATGTATCCTATGGCCTGCGCGGCGGGTTTCTGGGCAACGTTTACGAAGCGTACCAGAAACTGGGCACGCGCCTGCTGGGGCGTGCCGGGATCATCGCCAATTCGCAGGCCACACGTGACAGGCTCAAAGATATCGGGTGGCAACCGCGTGCCGTCGTGCCGCTTGCCACCGATCTTCGCGCTGGCCCGCCAGCATCTTTCGATCCGGACACGATCCTGTTCGCAGGGCGGCTTATCACCCAAAAGGGGTGCAGCTGGTTCGTGCGCGAGGTGATGCCGCGCTTGCCCGAGACCATGCGGCTGATCGTGATCGGCACGCGCTGGGATGCGAGCGAGGACGCGGTGCTGGATTTTCCGAGGGTCAACTTCCTCGGCCCGATGGCGCAAACCGAACTGGCGCGGCATTTCGCCTCCGCCGCCTGTGTCGTCATGCCCAATATCGAGCGCGCCAATGGCGAATTCGAAGGCTTTGGCCTGATCGCACCCGAAGCCGCCAGCGTCGGCGGTGTTGTGTTGGCATCGGCGACCGGCGGATTGAAGGACGCGGTGATCGACGGCGAAACCGGCTTTCTTCTGCCCCCCGGCGATGCCCAGGCATGGGCGGACAGAATTCTTGCGATCCGCGACTGGAATGCCGCGGCGCGGGCGGATTTTATCGCGCAATCACAGCTTGCGGCACAGCGGCACTTCAGCTGGCGCCGCGTGGCCGAGGCGACCGCGCAAGCTTACACCCAATAACCAGTCACCCGCGCTTGCGGCCCCGCAGGCTCTTGATGGCAGTCCCCGGATCACCGGCAACCGCTCGGGCAAGATGCGGCAGATGAGCGCGGCCAAGCCAGACGAAAGCAGCAATCGCGGCAGGCGATGAAAGGCCCGCGCCGCGTGACAGGATCGCATCGGCCAGCAGACCCGCCGTCATCTTGCGCACCCAGCCGCGATGCGCGGCGCTGGGCGCCGAAGCGCAATCATGCGCGACCATCGCATCAGCCCCCGCTATCGCCGCCCGGACCGTGGCGGGCGTAGCTTTGGCATTGTATGAGAACAGCGCAATCAGCGGCTCCAGCCCTTGCGCAATCTCTTGCGGAAGACGTGCAGCGAGGTTCCGGCGCCCGATTGCCGCGCAATTCTGCGCCTGTTCATGCCGCCGAGAATGCGTAATCGCGCCTGCGTGCCGGCGATAGCGGATCAGTGCATCGGGCAACCGGCGGGTGGGGCCAAGCGCGGCAAGCCTGCTCCACAAGTCGAAATCCTGCGCGGTGCGGAATCCTTCGTCATAGCGGATCGGATTTGTGCCATCGGGACAACGGCGGAAGAAGAATGTCGGATGCGGCCCCGGCGGGTTCCAGCCAAGCAGCCAGCGCACCTGCCAATCGTCAAGCGGCTCGCCACCGCGACGCAGCACCCGCCCTTCCCCGTCGATCATCTCGAAATTCGCGGTAATGCCGACATCCTGCGGCTGCGCTTGCATATGCGCGTGCTGGGTAGCCAGCCGATCGGGCAGGCACACGTCATCGGCATCGATCCGCGCGATGAATTCTCCCCGTGCCGCCTCAAGCCCGCGATTGAGCGAGCGGGTTAGGCCCAGATTGGTGTCATTCGTAATGATGCGGATGCGCGGATCATTCTCCGCCGCAAATGCAAGCAGCGCGGGTGTGCCATCACTCGATGCGTCATCGACAATCACGAATTCGTAATCGGAAAATGTCTGCGCGGCGACGCTTTCCAGCGTTTCGGCCAGGAACGCCTCGCCATTGTGGACCCCCATCAGGACGGTAATCGTGGGCATCACCGATCCCCGGCATCAACCAGATAGAGCGCGCGGTAACCTTCGTGGGTGGAATCGACCACCACCAGCTTTCCGTCGCGCGACCAGCGCGGATGCAGATCGCAGCGCCATTCGTCCTGATACCGGCGGTCCGCCGGCAATCGGCCCAGTTCGCGGCGATTGCTGCCGTCCCGATCCAGCACGAACAGCGTCTGATCGCCGTAGAGATCGGGATAGGTGTCCGTCACCCACTGGCCGCTTTCGTCATGCTGGCTGGGATGTCCGTCGACCTTGGGCATGGTGGACGATAACGGCGAAAGCGAGCCGTCGTGGCAATCAAACACCACATATTCGGAGAAAATGCCGGTGTTGTCGGTGTAGGCGATCCGGTCTTCGTCGAGCCACCAGTAATGCGATGCCCGCCCCTTCAGCGGCACCCGCATAAGGCCCGAACCGTCGCAATTGCCGACCACCGCATCAACAGTCCACCCGTGCACGTCATCAGGATCGGGAAGGCGTTTGTACAAGACGCTGAACCGCGTACCCGCCGGACTGAGCAGAGCGGCGTTCAGATAATGATATTGGCCCGCGTCTGCGTCCGGCACCAGTTCGGCAAAGCGCGGCATCGCATAGGCGAGTTCCCCCTTGCCGGTGGCCAGATCGACCAGTGTGACGCCGTCGCCATCGGGCAGGTTCTGCCGTGCGAACGGATCTTCCAGCAGCGGATAGCCATAGCCGGGGCGGCACCGGGCCAGCCGCGCGAAATTGAGCGATAGGCCAATCCCGGCATCCTCGCGCACGTCGAACAACGGCACGTCGCAATGCCTTCTCATGCCGCCATCTTTGTCGGCGAGGCAATGCGCAGGCGCGCCGTCAATCATCGCGTTAAATGCCAGAGTGCGCGGCCCCGCGCTGTCCCGCCAGCGCAATCTCGCCCCCATCTGCCAGCACCACAATTGCGTGTCGGCGACGTGGTGCCATTCGCCCGAGGCAATATCGAACCAGCCCACAGCCGCACTTTCCGAACCGTCGAGCGCACGGCGGGCGACGGGTGAGGCATGCGCCAGCACCGCTTGCCCGTCAGCCGATACAGGCTGGATTTCGTAGTATCCGGCAAAGGTTTCCTGCCCGGCGACACGATATTCGCGTGCCTCGGGCCTATCCGGCGCACCTTCGCGAATTGATCTGACCGTGCGCAGCACCGGAGGAAGGACCTGTGTCTTCAGCCCGCGCCTGATGGGACGCGGGATCGTCATCGCGATGGAGGAAAGCAATTTGCGGCTCATGCGAATTCATTAACCCGGCAGTTACTAAGATTTCTTACTCATTGGGCATATTTTCCAACGCGCCACCTAAGGCGCACAGCAGCGAGTGCAAAATGGCGACCAAGGCCCAATCCCCCGATTCCCTCTACGGCACCGATTTCCACGCGGACCGCGATGCCCGCACCCGCGCCGCCGCTCGCCTCGTTTTGGGGAAGATCGGCGAATGGATCGCGCCCGTCAGCGCCTGCGATGTCGGTTGCGGTGTCGGCACCTGGCTGTCGGTCGCGCAGGAAATGGGCATCGCCGAGGTGCAGGGGTTCGAAGGACCATGGGCGCGCACCGCCAATCTCGTGCTCGATGAAGGGCAGGTGAGCTTCCAGAACCTTGAGGAAAAGGTTTCAGCAGACCGCCGCTTCGATCTCGTGATCTCATTGGAAGTGGCCGAACATCTGGCCGAATCCCGCGCGCGCAGCTTTGTCGGCGATCTTTGTGCGCTGGGCGACTGCGTCCTGTTTTCGGCTGCCATTCCGTTTCAAGGCGGCACCGGGCACGTGAATGAACAATGGCAAAGCTATTGGGCGGGCCACTTTGCCGATCACGGCTATCAGGCATTCGATCCGATCCGCCCGATGATCTGGCAGAATGGCGATATCGCCTTCTGGTATCGCCAGAACATGCTGGTGTTCGCTCGCGAAGGTTCCGAGGCGGCGGCGAAGCTGTCAGGCCACGGGTTTGGTGCGCCTGCGATGCTCGATCTGGTCCACCCCGATCAGTATCTCCATGCCGAAGCGGCACAGCCGGGCCGCGCCATCTCGCGCAAGGTGAAGCAGGTGCTGGGCCGCGCCTAACCCTGCGTGCGGTGCAAGGTGAGGCGCGCGGTAATCCAGCCATAACCGGACCACACCAACTCAAAAGCGACATGGGCCAGCCCGATACCGATCAGCCCAAGCGGTTCGATCGTCGAGCCCAGAACGATAAAGAACGCAGCGGTTCCGGCGATGACCGAGCCGAGAAACCGCCCACTTTGGCCAAAGGCGATCAGCAGCGGCATCAAGGTGACGCCTGAGAGGTAAAGCGCCCGCGCGGAAAACAGGATCGCGGTGATCGTCGCGGCGGCGGCAAACTCCTGACCAAAGCCAAGCGCCAGAACGGGTCCGGCAATCACCGCCATCACGGCTGCCAGAACCAATCCGGCCAGACATGCTATTGCCGCGATCTTTGCGGCATAGAACAGCGCCTTATCACCCTCGTCCCGCGCTGAGAAACGAGCAATCGGCGCGCTCGCCACCTGCTGCAAGGGCCGCCCCAACTGCCCGACGAGATTGGCGAGATTCTTGGCCGCGCGCAGCAGGCTGGCCGCCACCGGGCCAAGCACCGCGCCTGCAAGAATGACATCCCCTTCCTGGCTCAACATCCTGATGCCGAAGGTCGCATTGGTCTGCCACATCATCGGCCAAAAACCGGGCGAGGCGGCAATCGCACCGCGCGCATCCGCTTGCCGCAATCCCGACATGCCATGCGCCCGCAGGATCACCAGAGACCAGACCAGATAGACAAGGTTCGCGGCGACTTCCGCCACCAGCCAGATGATCAGGAACACTTCGGCCCCGGCCTGGGCAAACCAGGCAATCAGCGATCCGACCAAGGTCACCAACGAAACCGCCACCGGCCTCAGGCTGATCGCGCCGAACCTGTCGTAACACCGCAGTCCCGCCTCGATCGCGCCAAAGGTGCGCGTTGCGATCACGACGCAAAATCCGGCGGCAAGTGCGATCCAGTGCCCGTCGATGCCCAGCCACGGCGCGACAAGAGGCAGCAAGGCGACTGCGACAATTGTGGCGATGAACGCTGTGCTGAAATCGACTATCAGCCCGGCCTTGAGCAATCCTCGCAAGCGATCTGTGTCGTCGCTTTCCTGCGCCCCGGCGAGAAAATTGGTCAACACGTTGACCGACTGGAAATTGAACAAACCGTCAATCAGGCGGACATAAGCCTGGATCAGTATGGCTACGCCCAGCGCAGCCAGATCAAGCGCTTGCGCCGCGATCGCAAAGATCACCAGTTGCAAGACGCCATTGGCGGCATTTCCACCAACCAGCTTGCTCCACGCCCCTAACAGCTTGTGCATCCGGGTGCCCGATCCTTGCCTGTTCGCACTGGCCAACCCTTGCAGGGCCGCCTCCCGGCTCACTCGCCTGTGCTTCCCGCAGGGTAAAGGGGCGAACCGATTCTATCCCCGGCACGGCCATGCGAAAGGCCGGAATGGTTCTGCATGACGAGGCCGGTTTTAGGGAAAAAATAAGGTTTCCCAATTATTCACCACTTTTCGAGAGGCGCTGTTCGTTACAAGTTTGCGACCAGCGCAGGATGACTATGCAGAAAGCCTTGGGGGCTATGTAATGAGCGCATTCGGCAAAAAGGGTGGCCCAGCTGGAATGAGACCGGGCGCAAAGCCCGCATTCGGTGTGGCCCGGCCGATGAAAGGTGGCAGCAGCAGCGGTGCAGAAGAGGCGAAGGGTGGCGAGCAATTCCCGCCCCTGCCCGGCAGCGGCGGCGAGCGTCCGGCTGCGCCCAAGCCCGCGCCCAAGCCTGCCGGCAATGCCACCGCCAGCGCGATGGAGCGTCTGTCGGAACGCATGAACGCAACCAACGCCGCCGAGGCCGAAGCCGGCGGTTTCGAAGCGAGCGTTCACAAGATCAAGGAGCAGGTCCTCCCCCGCCTGCTCGAACGCGTCGACCCGGAGGCGGCCGCCACGCTGACCAAGGATGAACTGTCGGAAGAATTCCGCCCGATCATCATGGAAGTGCTGGCCGAGCTCAAGGTAACGCTCAACCGCCGCGAACAATTCGCGCTCGAAAAGGTTCTGATCGACGAGCTGCTGGGCTTTGGTCCGCTCGAAGAACTGCTGAATGACCCGGACGTGTCCGATATCATGGTCAACGGCCCGGATCAGACCTACATCGAGAAAAAGGGTAAGCTGCAGATCGCGCCGATCCGGTTCCGCGACGAACAGCACCTGTTCCAGATCGCCCAGCGCATCGTGAACCAGGTCGGCCGCCGCGTCGACCAGACCACACCGCTGGCTGACGCCCGTCTCAAGGACGGCAGCCGTGTGAACGTAATCGTTCCACCGCTGTCGCTGCGCGGCACCGCGATCTCGATTCGTAAATTCTCCGAAAAGCCGATCACCATCGACATGCTCAAGGAATTCGGTTCCATGAGCGAAAAGATGGCGACCTGCCTCAAGATCGCCGGTGCCTGCCGGATGAACATCGTCATTTCGGGCGGTACCGGTTCGGGTAAGACGACCATGCTCAACGCCCTGTCGAAGATGATCGACCCGGGCGAGCGCGTGCTGACGATCGAGGACGCTGCGGAACTTCGCCTGCAACAGCCTCACTGGCTGCCGCTGGAAACCCGTCCGCCGAACCTCGAAGGGCAAGGCGCGATCACCATCGGGGACCTTGTGAAGAACGCGCTGCGTATGCGTCCTGACCGCATCATCCTGGGCGAAATTCGTGGCGCGGAGTGTTTCGACCTTCTCGCCGCGATGAACACGGGCCACGACGGGTCGATGTGTACGCTTCACGCCAACAGCCCGCGCGAATGCCTTGGCCGTATGGAAAACATGATCCTGATGGGCGACATCAAGATCCCGAAGGAAGCCATTTCGCGCCAGATCGCCGAATCGGTTGACCTGATCGTGCAGGTAAAGCGTCTGCGCGACGGTTCGCGCCGCACCACCGACATCACCGAAGTGATCGGGATGGAAGGCGACGTGATCGTGACGCAGAACCTGTTCAAGTTCGAGTACCTCGACGAGAGCGAAGACGGCAAGATCATGGGCGAATTCCGCTCAAGCGGCCTGCGCCCCTATACGCTTGAAAAAGCGCGCCAATTCGGTTTCGATCAGGCATATTTGGAAGCCTGCCTGTAAGGCCCCAAGGTCCGGGACATGCGCCCGGACACGCTTTAGTGATTGCTGAAGAACAGCAGGTCGGATCGCGGGTCGAAAGCCAAGGGGCTGATCGCGAGCGCCGCCTTGCGCGCTGATGCGACGCAAGCCGGATCTTCCAACCGCTCGCACACCTCGGCCAGCACGCGGTATTGTTCCGTCGATCGCCAGCCGGTGCGGCCAAGCTCTTCAAGGATCGCCCGAGCGCTTTCATCGCGCCCTCTTACCGCTGCCGCGCGCGCCAGTCCGATCCGCCCGTCGCCATAAGGGCGGTTGCGGAAATTGAGCGAAGCCAATTGCCACGCGCCTGCGGTGTCCCCTTGGGAAAGGGCCGCTTCAAATCCGTGATCGGCATAGGCTTCGGGGTGGCTTGCGACCCTCGCCTTCCACATTCCTGCCGCCGCTTGCGCGATACGGGAGGCCTCTTCGTTCCGCCCCTGCGCTTCGAGGACCGCCGCCAGCGCATCCATCACCGATGGTCGTTCAGCCCCTTGCATCGCTTCGTGATAAAGGCTTTCGGCGCGGGCGAAATCACCGCGCACGGCGGCCATCTGCCCCAGATGTGCGCGCGTCAGCCACCATCCAGGAAATGCCGCATCGGCCTGTTCGAAATACCGCTCCGCCGCCGCCCAGTCCCCGGTCTGAAGGTCAATGGCGCCTAGTTGCAGCAGCAAGGCCGCTCGCGTCCAAGGAGTGACCTGCGGCCTGTCAAAACCGGCTTTCAATGTCGCCCTTGCGCGCTCGAACTGGCCCTGATGGCGAAACCAGTCCGCCAGTCGCACGGCCGTACCGACGCTGGGATACATCGCTTCGGCCGCCCGGTATCGCTCCAGCGCCGCCCGGTAATCACCCGCATACAGAGCGACATCGCCGATTATCGCTTCCGCCTCTGCACGATCGGGTGGATCAGCGGGCACGGCAAAGCTGTCCACCCGGGCAATTTCGTCAGCGGCAATATCATTGCGATGCAGAGCAAGGTTCACGATCGCCCGTGACAGGACAGGGCCGCTCGGATCGGTCGCGAGTTGCCGCGCATTCTCGGCGCTTTCGAGGGCCGCAGCGAGATCCTCGTGCGAACCGTTCAATTGTCCGCGCGCATGGAGCGCCATGGCCAATGCCTCATGTGCGGCCCAAGAGTCCGGGATGGCGGCCAGACGAGCTCGGGAACGCTCCACATCCCTGTCAAGCATCTGAAGTGCTTGTGAAAAATCGGCAGGGCCCCATGCAGGAACCGCCGCCCGCGCGGGCTCGATCGCGGACGTTCCATCGAAGAACCGCTGAAGACCCGTCATCGCCACGAGGGCGATGATCAGCAGGATCATCCAGCGAAGAGCCTCTCGCAGCGGCATGGCGTCCATCGGCGCTTAAAGGGTGCGAACGAGGGCACAGGAGGTGAGACCGGCTGCCTGAAAATCGTCAACCAGCACTTCGTGAAGCACCTGCAATTGCGTTGTCAGTTCGGACGCGAAAATGAACGCCGCATCTTCGGCAGGCCCGGCATCATTGTATTCGGTGCGCCGTTGCGGAGCGACCAGTGCCGGAGAGATTGCGGGCATGCCGGTGCGATCGACCCGCACGAACTGATCGTCGGGCGCATCGACAAAATCGAACGAAACGGCAGAGTCCGAACCCGACAGCGGCGGGTTGCCTTGCGGCAGTGCGAGATAGGGAAACTCGGCGCGGAAGGGACGATCATTCGCGGGAGGGTTCAACGGCAGGTTCACAAAGGTGGTAGGTGTGTGCACTGCCATGTCGAGGAAGATGATCGCCAGCGTGACGTCGATCACCGGGTCTTCCAGACGGCGCCCGTTGGGGAAACCGGATGCTTTCGACAGATCAACATTGATCGTATCGGGCACCACCAGATCGACCACCCGCTTGCCCGTGCCGGGTACGACCTGTTCAAGGCAAGGCACGACACTGGTGACGAGCTCGGTCCCTTCGGGTGGCGGGACAGGCGCTTGCTCATCGCTGCCACAAGCCGCGAGCGCGATTGTCAGTCCGATTACCGAAATGACGCCATGAATACGACGATCAGCCATTGAACTGCCCTCCCAGCCGCTCGCTGAATGTCCAGAACTCCAGCTCGTTCGCGCCGTTTTCCAGCCTGTCGCGCGGTATCTCGATCACGAATGCGGTGATATTCTGGGCACCAAAGAAATCGCGATCATTGCGGAAACTCAATGCGCCGGTGCGGCGCGTGTCGGTAAGACCTTGGGAGTCAAAGAAAAATGGATCGTCGACCAGTCCCGCAAAAACGCGGACGCCGTCCTTTTCGATGATCCGTTCGACCGAACCGATGATATCGCCATCGACCCCCGGAACGTTTTTGACCCGCACTCCGAATGCGCCATCAGAAGTGCCGCTTTCACGCCCGAAGCTGAAGACGATGGGAATGTCGGTGGTCTGGCGAGGTGCCTGGTTCGATACCGAGATCGTGTAGCGCACGTTAGGATCGTAGAAAGCGGGCAATTGCGGCGAAGACGGCCCCCCGAATGTCACCGTCATGGTGACCACATCATCATCATGCGTGACATAGAGATCAGCGATGTCTGCCGCGAAATCGGGCGTGCTGTCGCTGTTGGGATTGGTCCGTGCTGGCGGATCGAGGTGATCGGCCGCAGGTGCGGGTTTTTCACCGGTCAGAAAAGCAAGTGGCAGCAAAATCGCTGCACACCCAAGCAAAGCAAGCGCAACTGGCCGCATGAGAGAACACCTTACATCGGATAGACTTTCAGGGGTACGACTCTTCTGATTTGTCACCGGATATCACGAACTTGCGGCACCGACAATGCGGCAAGTTCTTGCCGGGCCGCTGATCAAAATCTGGTCAGCCCTGTCACATGTTGCCCAGCACCACCGGAAGGCTCATCGCGAGGCAGCCACCGCCGATGATCGCACTGCCAAGGAACAGCCCGGTCCACGGAACCCAGCCGACGCGTTCCAGCCGATCGAGAGATCGGCGCGCTGTGCGCAGCCTGTCCATAACCAGGCAAAACCCGGCGAACAGCCAGAAACCCAGCCCGGCAAGCGCCATCAAAACCGCGTCGCTGGCAAAGACAAGATCGTGGAGCATTTTCATGTTCCGCACCATGTAGGCGCGCACATCGCTTGCGCAAAGCTGCGTGGTGCCTAATGCCCCAATTATGGATGGTTCCGTAGCCCGCCCCCGCCCATTTCTTGCGTTGGGCCTTCGCCTTGCGACGGCGGCAACGCTGGCGACCATGGCGATGCTGGTGAAGCTGGCGGGCGAGCACGGAGCGCATCTGGCCGAACTGGTGTTCTGGCGGCAATTCATTTCGCTGATCTGCATCGCCGCATTGCTGGCCGCCTGGGGCAAGCTCGGTACGATCAGGACAAAGCGGTTCGGCGCGCACACCCTGCGGGCCGCCTATGGCCTTACAGGCATGTTCTTCGTCTATGGAGCGGTCATCCTCCTACCACTCGCAGAGGCCACCGCGATCAGCTTTACCGCTCCGTTCTTTGCCGTGCTGCTTGCCGTTGTCCTGTTTGGTGAAAAAGTGGGCATGTATCGCTGGGGCGCGGTGGCGCTGGGGTTTTCCGGCGTGGTCGTGCTGACCCAGCCTGCATTTGGATTGGGGGGTGCAACCGGAATGGACCCGATCGGCGCGGTTGTGGGACTTGTCGCGGCTTTCATGGTGGCGCTGATCAGCTTCCAGATTCAGGACCTGAACAAGACCGAAGCACCCTGGACGATCGTCTTCTGGTTCGTCGCGCTGACAACCCCTGTCGCGGCGCTGGCGCTACCTTTCGTGTTCCAGCCGCACGATGCCCAGACATGGGCCATCATCGTGGCCATGGCGCTGTGCGGGGCGCTTGCACAAATATTACTCACCACATCGCTCCGGTTCGGCTCTGCCGGAGTGATACTGTTGATGGATTACACGTCGTTGCTGTGGGCCACGTGGTATGGTTTCAGCGTGTTCGACCGCGCACCGCCTGCCAGCCTTTGGCTCGGCGCGCCGCTTATCGTCGCAGCGGGGCTGCTGATCGCATGGAGGGAACGGCAGATCGCGGTCGCGCGTCAAAAGACGCAGACAACCGAGGTCTGATTGCGCTAAAGCTGGCGCAGAAAGGAACCCCCATGATCCGCAAGATCGTTCTTACCGCAGCGCTTGGAGCCTTCGCCCTTGGCACAACCGGCTGCAACACCGTCAAAGGCCTTGGCCGCGACATCGAATCCGTCGGCCGCAAGGGCGAAGAGGTGATCAGCCATGCCCCGCCCGCTTCGCGCGAAGAAGCTCAACCGGCGCGGTAAACCACTGTCAGATTGTTGGCCGGCATCGCATGGCGGGCCGTGCGCGCAAAGCCGTGGCTGGCTGCGACGGCATCGACATCCTCCAGCCGGCGCAAACCCCACTGCCCGTTTCTTGAGCGCAGGCTTTCGTCGAACTCGATGTTCGACGGCGCCGTTTCAACGCCTTGCTCAATATATGGGCCATACAGGATCAGCGGCAAATTCCTGCCGCCCAGAAACCGGGCAGCCCCTTCAAACAGGCCCAGTGTCGCTTCCCACGGACTGATATGGATCATGTTGATGCACAGGATTGCATCAGCGCCGCGGACCTCCCAGCTTGCGGGTGATGCCGCATCCAGAACCATCGGCAGACGCAGGTTGGTGCCGTCATATTCGTTCAAATAAGCGAGGATCGATGCAATCGCCTCGGCATCGGGATCGCTCGGCTGCCAGTCGAGATTGCCGAACAGATCCGCGAAATGGACGATATGTTCGCCCGATCCGCTGGCAATCTCCAATACGGTTCCGCTCTTCGGCAATTCTTCGTGCAGCACCGCCGCGATGGGATCGCGATTGCGCAGTGCGGCGGGTGCGTGTTTCTTCATCGCTGCACCGCCGCCATCAGTTGACCTGCCGCTCCTGCCCCTCCCAATAGGGCGCACGCAATTGCCGCCGCAGGATCTTGCCAGAGGCATTGCGCGGCATTTCGGGGATCACGTCCACGCTTTTGGGGGCCTTGAACGCCGCGATGCGCTCGCGGGTCCAGGCGATCAGTTCGGCCTCGTCGATGGTTGCGCCAGGCTTGGGGACCACGCAGGCTTTTACCTCTTCGCCCCAGCGCTCGCTTGGGACACCGATCACCGCGACCTCGGCCACGGCAGGATGACCGAACACGGCGTTTTCCACTTCGGCGGGATAGACGTTTTCGCCGCCCGAAATGATCATGTCCTTGATCCGGTCCTGGATATAGACATAGCCGTCTTCGTCCATCACGGCGGCATCGCCCGTATGCAGCCAGCCATCCGGATCAATCGTTTTGGCGGTGGCATCGGGCAGTTTCCAGTACCCTGCGGTGTTCGAGGGGGATCGGATGCAGACTTCGCCGATTTCGCCGCGCGGCACCTCCTTGTTGTCTGGCCCCCGCACCTCGATCTCGACACCCGGACATGCCTTGCCCGCGGAACGCATCCGCTGGTTGCCTTCGATGGTGTGATCTTCGGGCGGGAGGATCGAGATCGTCCCGCTGGTTTCCGTCATGCCGTAAGCCTGCAGGAAGTTCGCATTGGGCATGGTGCGCACCGCCTGCTTGAGCAGTTCGAGTGGCATCGGCGCGGCGCCGTACATGAGATAGCGCAGGTGCGAGAAATCGGTTTCGGGTGCGCGCGGATGCTGCACCACCATTTGCAGCGCAGCGGGCACGATGAACATATGGGTTGCCCCGTTCTCGATCGCCTCAAGCACGCCAACGGGCGTGAATTCGGCCTGCAAGAGGCAGCGTATGCCATTGGCAAGAGCAATGTTGATCAGGCCCGTTCCGCCAATATGCGCACACGGCATGGCAACCAGCATGCAGTCGCCTTGGTCGTAGAAATTCCAATGCAGTCCAATGGCATTGCCGGGATTGCGCAGGCCCAGCAGATTCGCGTTGGAAAGCACCGCGCCCTTGGGATTGCCGGTGGTGCCAGAGGTGTAGAGTTGCAGGATCGGATCATCCGCATGTGGGGGGTCATAAGCCGCCGGCTCAAGACCCGCAGCCTCACGCAGCGCGGCCGATGCCTCGATCACGGCAGGCTTTTCGGGCACATCGGCGGCAACCGCCAGTGCGGTATCGACGAATTCCTCGCCCGCGAACAGCAACTTTGCCCCGGTGTCGGACAGGATATAGGCGATTTCAGGCGGAGCCAGCCGCCAGCCGATCGGCACCATCACAGCGCCCATGCGCGCTGCCGCCATGTAAAGTAGGCAATAGCGATCGGAATTCTTGCCGAGCCACGCGATCCTGTCTCCCTTTGCCAACCCGCGCGCCTTGAACAGCGCGATCAAGCGACGGGTCATCGCGTCAGCTTCGGCATAGCTGGTGATGCGCCCGTCCTGCTCGAACGCGGTCTGATCGGGGCGCTTTTCGGCCCAGAAAGCCAGAATTTCATCGAAGGTCACGAAATCGTGATGAGGATCGCCCTTGACGGTCCCTTCCCATGTCATGCTTGCTCTCCCAAAGCTGTTTGCCCTTGGGTTAAGCATTTCAGGCAGTCACGGTCCAGCGGTTTGCAGCCTGCCCGTTACTAATGCCAGCGACCAAGCTTGCGCGCCGCCGGCTCACGGATCAGCAGCCACAGCCCGAGGCCGAGTGGCCCGGCAAGGAATGTCGCCAACAGCACCGGAGCCTGAATGAAACGCGAAATGTCCTTCATGTCGCCATCGCGGGCAATCCAGATGCCGACGAACAGGTCAAAGGCAAGGTAATGCGTCCAGCCGATGGTGACGCCCGCATCGCTGGCAAAGATTGCGCGTACACCTTCGATGGAAGAGAAGTCCGCCCCTCCCCCGTCAGTCGGGATGGCGCCGCTCAAGACCCCGATCAGGCCAGCGGCATAGACAAGGCAGAGCAGGCCAACCCCCAGATAAAGCAAGGCGGCAAGCAAAGCGGGCCAGCGCGGTAAAAGGATCAAAGCGGTCCATGCAATCAGGGCCAGCATGTTCACCGCGCCAAAAATCGGGTTCCAATCCATCCGCGCTACTCCGCCGCGTGCAAGGCCTTGGCGCGCCATTCGCGTGCCGCCCGCTTCATCGCCTCATTGTCATGGGTGAAACGCCCCTGCGCCTTGCGCTGGCACAGGCCCAATGCCGCTTCCGCCACCAAATCAGCGTCAATCGAACGGAACATCTCCCATTTTGCGGGCATCAGCGGGTCGATCACCGGGCTGGCAAATTGCGCAAGCGCTTCAAGCGGACGCAGATCATCCTTGCGCTCGCCACGGAGCAGGCCGGGCCGCAGGATGTCGAGGCGTTTGAAACCGACCTTCGACACAGCCTGTTCGACCTCGCCCTTGACCCTCAGATACAGGTTCTTGGCAGTGGGGTCGGATCCGGCGGCGGTTATCAGAACCATGTTCGGAATACCGGCCGCGACGGCGGCTTTGGCGGTCGCAATCACCAGATCATGATCGACCGCACGAAACGCCGCTTCGTCACGCCCTGCCTTTTTCCAGGTGGTGCCGAGCGCACAGATCAACGCACGAGGGCGCACCGCTTCCAGCACCTCGCCCCACTTGGCCGGTTCGGCAACGAAGACTTCAACCCGAGCACCCTTGGGCAAGGGCGCCTCGCGCCGGGCTATGCCGACCATGCGCACTTCATCCCCGGCGCTGGAAATCGCAATAAGGCGCTGACCGATCAGGCCAGTCGCGCCGACCAGGCCTATACGCGTGGGAGCGTGTACCACAGGGCTCGGATCAGACATTGATCAGCCCCCTTGGCCGTTCGCCATAGATCGTCTCGCAAGCCTGCATTGCAAAACGATCGCTCATCCCGGCAATAAAGTCGGCGATGACGCGGCTGCGCTGCGGGTCCTGCTCGGGCAGTTTGGCGCGCCATTCGGGCGGCATCAGGCCCGCATCCTGCGAATAGGCCGCAAACAGTCGCGCCACGACATCGCGGGCACGCTCAGCGGCACTGACCTGTTCGGGATGGTAGTAAAGTCTTTCGTACATGAAGGCTTTCAGCCGCCTTTCGTGTTCACGCATCTCGGGTGAAAATCCGGCCAGTTGCCGTCCGGCATCGCGCACTTCTGCGACCGATCCCACACCCTTGGTCATTTCCCGCGTGTGTTGCAGCACGTCATTGACCATCAGACCGATCTGATCCCGGATCAGTTCGCGCAGCTGGCGATCACGCGGAGCATTGGGGAAGCGCCGTTCGACCGCCCGCCATTGATCGGCGAGAAAATCGAGCTGGAGCAGGTCGTCGAGATCGAGAAAGCCCGCACGTAGGCCGTCATCAATATCGTGGTTGTCATAGGCGATATCATCGGACACCGCCGCAATCTGCGCTTCGATCGAAGGCCAGGTGCCAAGATCAAGCGGGAATGCCTCATCCAGTTCCGCCAAGGCCCAGTTGGGCGCGGCGACCGGGCCGTTATGTTTGGCCAGCCCTTCGAGCAGGTCCCACGTCAGATTCAGTCCATCATGCTCGGGATAGGGGCTTTCAAGCCGCATGACGGTACGCAGCGCCTGCGCGTTGTGGCAAAAGCCTCCGTGGCGCGCCATCGCCTCGGAAAGGGCCGATTCCCCTGCATGGCCGAAGGGTGGATGGCCCAGATCGTGAGCGAGACAGAGCGCCTCGGTCAGATCCTCGTCCAGCCCCAGAGCGCGTGCCAGCACCCGGCCGATCTGCGCCACTTCGATGCTGTGGGTCAGCCGCGTGCGGTAATGATCGCCCTCTGGCGATATGAAAACCTGCGTCTTCGACTTGAGGCGGCGGAAGCTCATCGAATGGATGATGCGATCGCGGTCGCGCTGGAAATCGGTCCGCGGACCACGGCTTTCGGAACCGGTGATCTTGCCCAACGCAGCGTTTCCGCCGAACTCGCGCCCGCCATGCGAATAGGGATCTGCAGCAAAGGGAGCACGCGTTGTCACGACGAACCGCTTATTTCACAGTGCGCGCAGGCTCAACCGGAACAGATCGGCAACCTTGAAGGATTGCGGTGGACAGACCGGTTTGAGAGACATCGCCGCTGATTTGAAAAAAAGGGACCGCTTACCGGGTGCAATGGGGGGGTGGTAAGCGGCCCCAAGAGCCTTTTGGCCCCTGGGTCAACGGTGCGACCCGAAGACCCGGAAATTGTCTGTTACTTATCGATGACAATTTCAGGGCGCGCACGTAAGGGGGTCGCGTGAATGTTGCACCCCATGCATCACAGACTTGCGACCAACCGTTCTTGGCAAGGGGCAAGCCGCCAACTAATTCACCAATTCCTGTTCAAGGATCCAGTCTGCGGCCGCTTCACAATGGATTCTGGTAGAATCAAACACCGGCAAAACGTTTGCGTCGACGTCCACGACAAGGTCGAGTTCGGTGCAGGCAAGGACGATCGCCTCGGCTCCTTCCTGTGACTTGTTGGTGATGATTGTCTTCATCGCGCGCTGAGCATCGCGGGTCACTTTACCCACCATCAATTCGTCGTAGATGATCCGGTCAAGCGTTTCGACATTGTCCATGTTGGGCGGCAGCAGATCGATCCCGTGGGCGACCAGCCGCTTGCGATAGAAGCTTTCCGTCATCACGTTGCGCGTCCCGATCAGCGCGGCACTCTTGTAGCCGGCTCGTTTCAGTGCGCGACCCACATATTCGGCAATGTGCAGGATGGGTATATTCACTGAGGCGGCGACATCGTCATACAGCTTGTGCATGGAATTGGCGCCGATGATGATGCCCTCGGCTCCTGCACCTTCGAGCCGTTTGGCGCTTTCGGACAGGATCACGCTGGCGCGCTGCCAGTCGCGTTCTTCGCGCAATGCGTAAAGCTGGCAGAAATCGAGGCTTTCGATCAGCATCGGCGCGCTCGCCATAGGGGCGGCGCGACGCTGGACGATCCGGTTGATGCGATCGTAATAGATGCCTGTCGACACCCAGCTCATGCCGCCGATCAATCCCAGTTCTCGCAATGTGATCCCCGAATCTGTGTGCGCTGCACAAGAGATGTAGCGACGAAGCGGCCTCCGCGTCCATAGGGCGCGGTTTTGCCATTCAATCAAATGATTTGGATGGTTAATTCCGGCTTAAGCGTCAGGGTTGCGCAATCGTATCGAGCCATTTGCGGACATCGGCGATGGTCGCTTCGGGGGCCTCTTCCTGAGGCAGGTGGCCGATGCCCGGATAAACGATCATCTGCGAGTTCGGCAGGTTCTGATCGATCCATTCGCCGGCCGCGACCGGGATAAGGCGGTCTTCGTCCCCCCACAGGATCAGCGCCGGACTTGCTATGCCGGTCAGTTCCTCTTCGGTCAGCACCTCATAGGGGGTACTGAAGCGAGCCATCGTCGCCGCGCGGTTACCGGGATAGCGGAGAAGCTCCCAGTAACGATCAATCGCTTCCTCGGTCACCACCGACTTGATCGAGACGCTCTGGTCCAGACTCTGCGCGATGAGTGCCCGCGGAGTGATCTGTTCAGCGATCTTGTTGATGCCGGGCGTGCGGGCGATGGTGAAACCGATGTTGCCGCCGCCGCTGTCTTCGTCATCGTCCTGTTTCACCTTGCGGACCGGGCTACCCCCGGCATCGACAAGGATCAGTCCCCGCACCCTCTCGGGATAGCGCGAGGCATAGGCAAGCGCGTGTTTCCCGCCCATCGAATTGCCGCCGATGAAGAAGCTTTCAATGCCAAGCGCATCGGCCACTTCGTCAATGTCCGATGTAAAGCTGGCGAGGCTGTAGTCATGCGCGGGATCGGGGCCGGTCAGTCCGTGCCCGATCTGGTCGAAGCGGACGATGCGGTAGCTGTCCGACAGACCTTTAACCCACGGCTCCCAGGTGTGCAGATCGGCGTTGGAGCCGTGCAACAGGATGATTGCCGGGGCATCGCGCGGCCCCTCGTCACGCAGGTGAGCCGTCACGCCATCGCCGATTGCGACGAATTGCGAAGGAGGCGCGCCGTATTTGGCGCGCATTTCAGCCGCGTCGGTATCAGGCGTGCGAAAGATCAGGAAGGCGACGACAAGCACCGCCAAAACGACGCCGACGACCCGCAGAAACCACTTCATCGATCCATTCCTTCAATCCACTCGCGCATAACCGCAATCGCCTTGTGATCGATGCTGGACCGGCCCAGTTCGGGCATGGCGACGCCCGCTTCGTTCGAGTCCATCCGATGCACGAGGATCGACCGTTCAGGCGCCCCCGGCTCTATCGACACCAGGAAACCCCCTGCTCCACGTCCAGCCGCGACAGGCGGCTTTCGCACGCCGATGGCAAAGGGATCATCCTGTTCCCAGCGCAGGTCGAGCCCGGAATTGGACGCGCCGCCACCGGGTCGGTGGCAATGCGCACAGTTCACGTCCAGATAAGCCCGGGCGAGCGCGGCATTGTCCGCTGCCGCATCTGTCCACCGGGGCAATGCATGCGCAACCTTGGGGGCAGTATCCAGCCGCCCGTCACCGGCCAGTCGCTGCAACAGATCGGATGACAAGTTGCGCGCCTTGGGCCCGATCGGGATCACCTCGCCATCGAGCGAATGGCACGACTTGCACTGGTTCTTGTTAGGAATGCGATAGCTGATGTCCTCGCCCGCAGGCGTGGTGATCGGCATGCGAGCCCCAGCCAGCGCCAGCGTCGCCTCGGTCTGATCATCGTTCCAGCGATAGGGCAGCGCCAGCCACCCGTCCGCACGATGCAGCAGCAGGCGCGTTTCGATGTAGCGTTGATCATCGCCCTCACCGAAAGCGAAAGTCTTGATGATCGCGCTGCCGACCGGGAATTGCAGGAGGCCTTCGCCGTCCGCCTTCACCTGCTTGCCTTCGGGCACGTAGACATAACGCAGCTTGTCCGCGCCATCGGACCATAGCGGCGTATTGAGTTCATAGGGGATCAGCCGGGCATCCGGCACGCGGCCTGCGGCATCGAGGAAGAAGCCGTATTCGGCAAGCGTGCGCGGCATTTCACGCACTTCGCCGTCGAGTTGCACCTCGCCCAGAATGGCCGCATCATTGATGAAAGGTGGCGGCAAAGCAGACGCTTCGCGAGCGGCCGAAACCGCCAACGCCAGAGCGCCCGCTGCCAATCCTGCAATCGCCAGCGAACGGATCATCCGATGCGATCATCCAGCTCTGCCGGAGCGCCAATGCCGCTGCGGTCAAACTCACTCGTGGGCGGCTGTGCCATCAGCGGCGAAGGACTGGCTCCGCCAAGCCCCTTGCCCTGTTCGGTCAGGTTCAAGGACCAGCCCTGCGTCCCTTCGACCGCGTAAATCGAACCCAGCCCGTCCCATAGCACCGGGGGCAAGGCACCGCCAAAGGCTGCGAGCAGCATCTCCGCCCCTTCAAGCTGCGGGTCGTCACCGCCCCGGCCATAAAGGTTTTCGCCCACCACCACATCGCGTGGGAAAGGATTGTAGCGTTCATCATCGAAGCCGAGCGTGTACGCGATTACCATGATCGGCGCGGTCGGGTTTTCGTCGATGATGTTGTTTTCGATCAGCACCTTGTCATTGGCCATAACCATAATGCCCGTTCCCCGGCGCACTCCGGCGACGATGTTGCCCGGCGGCGCGAAATTGGGTGTGTCATTGGCCACCACCAGATTGTTGGCGACAATCACATTGCCCCCGCCCATCACCGGCAGGCCGGGCAGGTCGAACACCAGAATTCCCCCGGTGTTGCGGGTGGCGATATTGTGTTCGACCAGAGCGTTACGGCTGTTTTCGATCTCGATTCCGGCGACATTCGCCTCGGCAATCGAATTGCGCACGGTGATCCGGTTCGACTGGCCGACATAGATCCCGGCGTCCGATGCTCCGGTGACCTTGGCCCCGTCGATCAGCACCCCGGTGCTTTCAACCGGGTAGATGCCATAGGCGCCGTTGCCTGCGTCCGGCCCGTTGGTCCAGGTGACGCGGATGCGGTAATACACGATGTTGTCCGCACCCTTCGACTTGATTCCGTCGCCCTTGGGGTTCTCCAGCGCGAAATCGCGAAGGGTGACGTTGTCCGAAGTCACCAGCAGCCCCTCGCCCGATCCGGCCTGTGTGGTGAAATCGAGCACTGTGCCGTCCATGCCCGATCCGCGAACCGTCACTCCGTCGACATCAAGGCTAAGCCCGTCAGTCAGGACATAACGCCCCGCCTCCAGCACGATCTCGTCGCCCGGCTCCGCCAGGATGAGAGCCTCCTGCAAACGCTCCTGCGCGCCTTCACCCGGTGACACCACATGCGTTTCAGCCAGCAGCGGAGCCGCGCTCGCAAGCGCCAATGCGGCTATCGTCAATCTGATCATTTGTCCCTCTCCCAATCCCGTTTGGCTGCACAGTGCCGCAGAACGCGGGCGCGCTCAACCACCCTCGGCGCGGGCAAGCCCTTCAAGCGAAAGCTTTCTGCCCGGCGCAAATTCGAGCGAGTGGCGGAAGGCCTCTGCCGCGTCGGCCTTGCGGCCGAGCGCAAGCAGTTCCTCTCCCAGCAATTCCCAACTCGGCTTGGCAATCGCCGGCGGGCCGAAGACCACCGGCAATGCGCTTTCGGCACGAGCCGCTTCGTACAGGGCCCGAATTCCGGCGTCTGTATCACCCGAAGCAAGCATCAACAGCGCGTCAACCTGCGCCACCGCGCGTTCGACCCAGGGCATGGTTGTGCGATCATCAGGCGCGGTCCTCGCGAGCAGCGGGACCATTTGCTCCGCATCGAGGCGCATATTGGACACTGCGCTGGCAAGCTTTTCGGCATCACCCCGGTGCTGAAGCGCTGCCACATGGGTCATCGTGATCCGAGGTAGCCGGAACTTATTCGCCTCCTCGCCAAGCGGTTCGGGCCAGATCCCGGTATCGACTGCCTGCCATGCGGCCATCACCGAATAGCTGCGCACGGCCCCGTAATTGGCCTCTTCCCCTTCGGCCGGGTCGGCATCGGCGCGGCATAGGGCTACGCGTTCGCTTGCATCCTTGCCCTGCTGCAAAAGCGCATAGACCAGCCATTCATTGTAGTGCCCGCAATGCGCCGGACCGCGCCCTGCCGCCGCGCGCTGACGATCGACCACGGCATCGGCGAGGATGTTGGCTTCTTCCGAAGCCTCCCAATCGGCGAGCGCGTGGAAAATGTGGCTGATCATGTGCTGCGCGTGGCCAGCATCGGGCGCGACCTTGGCGTAGCGTTGAGCCATGCGCCTGCCGAGCGGAGCGTGGACCGGATCGTCATAGGAATGGATCAAGTAGTGCAGGATGCCGGGGTGCTGTTCATGCGTCATGAAGCCCGGCTCCAGAATGCCCGCAGCCTCCATGTACAGCGCGATGTCGCGCCCACCGTGCGAAGTGCCGAGTACCGCCAGCCCGGTGAAGGCGCGCACGTCGATGTCATCGGGCCACATGGCGAGCATGGCGCGCATCTTCGCCAGATAGGCGTGATCGCGTTCTTCCTTGCTGCCGCTATCGCCATACAGCGTTTCCAGCGCGTCCATCCATGCCTTCTCCCGCGGGCCGCGAGCCTTGGCTGCACGCTCCTCAGCCGTCGGCGCGAGCCGCGCGAGGATCGCCCGTGCCGCGTCGCGGTCCTGCTCTTCCCACAGCGGATGATTGTGGGTCATTGCCTCGCCCCAATAGGCCATGGCGAACGCCGGATCGGCCTCCTGACTTTCCCGGAAAGCGGCGGCGGCGCGGCCGTATTCGAAATTATGCAGCAGCGCGAGGCCGCGCAGGAAATGCTCCTTCGCCGCTTCGCTCGTCTCGACCTCGAACACTATGAATTCGGTGCCGACACCTCCCACGGCTGCGTCGGCCGTCTGGGCGGCAACTGAGGTCAGGGGAACGGTGCAAAGCGCCAAGGCGGCGGAAGCAAGTAAAAGGCGTGGCATGACAATCTCTCCTTGCCACTGTTGTGCGACAGGGTGCGCCGCCAAGGCAAGGCGAGAGTTTATCAGCCGATGCCGATTGCGCACAATCCGGCGCTGGTGGTGACGACTGCCACCGCTTCGCCGTCGCCGACGCGGCGCAGGCGCTTCACCAGTTCGCCAAGGCCATAGCCGCCATCCGGCTCGCCCTCGCGCGCCTTCATCCCCTGTTGCAGCTGGACACCCGCAACAACCACATGTTTTCGGCGCAAACGGTGGGATAATAGATTGAGCAAGCAGAGTGGCTGCCTGAGCGCCTGATTATGGGAGTTTTCCGGTTGCCTTCTGGCCATTTTCTGCCTCGCGTGTGCCTTCCAGACGCACCTATCCGGTGGCGGCTTGTCGTTCATGGAAGATCAGGCGGTCGAAGTTGTAGACCAGGTTCGCGAGGGTGAGCTTGGCCTGGGCGCGGGCCAAACCGATGGTGCGGATGAAGAGCCCGTATCGCCCCTTCTGATGGGCAAAGACATGCTCGACGCGGGCGCGGACCGCTGACTTGGCGGCATTTGCGCGTGATGTCTGCTCGGGCATCGGCTTGCCCTTGGGCTTGCGGCGATGGATGCGACTTTTGAACATATGCCGTGACAGCCACGTCTCGTTCTTTCGGCTGCGATAGGCGCTGTCAGCCCAGACATCGCTAGCCGTGTTGTCCGGATCGATCACATGGCGCAGTTCCCGCCCGTCGCTATGCGCCGCCGAGGTCACCTTGCCCTTTCGGATAAAGCCGAAGCGTCGATCAATGCTGATATGGCTCTTGTAGCCGAACACCGGCGTGGCGATCTGCGGAAGAGGCGTCCCATCGGCGCGGTACCGGACCTTGCCTCCGACCTTGACCGTCCAACGGGCATCGACATCCTTCTGGTGCGCCTTGTTCGGCTTGCCTGGCCAGATCTGCTTTGCTGACCTGCCCGCCTTCACCGCGGCCTTCTCGTCCTCGGTATTGCGCTGCTTGGGAGCCGGCACCAGCGTGGCGTCCACGATCTGCCCGCCCATAGCGAGATAGCCGCGTTCGCGCAGTTGCTGCTCGAAAGCCTGCATCAGCGCTTCGAACGTGCCGCTTGTCGTCAGTCGGTTGCGGTAGTGACGGATGGTGTTCTCATCGGGCATCGTGCCGCCCAGATCGAAGCCGAAGAAGCGCATCCACGAAAGCCGGTCGCGGATCATGAACTCCATGCGGGCGTCGGAAAGGTTGTGCTGCGCCTGCACCACCAGCACTTTGAACATCGAAACTGGATCGAACGGCGGCCTGCCGCCCTTCGCACCATCGCTGTATCCCAGCCCCTCTACCAGCAAGGAGCGGAAACGCTCGAAGTCCACTGCGTCTGCCAAAACCTCAAGTGGATCGCCATCCCGGCTCAGTCGCTCCAGGTGCTCCGAAAGTGAAAACAGGCTCGATGGTTGCATCAGCATTATCTCCTCGCCGACGCTGAATCACATCAGTACGGGAAATGCGAGGGGTTATTGCGGGTGTCCAGCTTGTAAAGCTGGAACAGCGAAAGCCGGTCGACCATCCGATCGGACATGCATTCGGCGCGCTCTTCGGACACGCCGGATTCCTCCAAAGCGGACTGCACCTGCCACTTCACCAGTGGATCAGCCAGCCCGGTCTGGAACGCGATACCGATCAGCAGGGCCAGCGCGACCGTGCCGAACAGGAATTTGCCCATCAGTCGAGAGCTTTCACAATTTCCTCGACCATCTTCTTTGCATCCGCGAGGAGCATGACGGTCTGGTTCATGTAGAAAACATCGTTGTCGACGCCGGCATAGCCGACCCCGCCCATCGAACGCTTGATGAAGAACACCTGCTTGGCCTTGTCCACGTCGAACACGGGCATGCCATAGATCGGCGAGCTCTTGTCGGTCTTCGCCGCCGGGTTCACCACGTCATTCGCGCCAATGATGAAGGCCACATCAGCCTGCGCGAAGTCGGAGTTGATATCCTCCAGCTCGAACACCTCGTCATAGGGGACGTTGGCTTCGGCCAACAGCACGTTCATGTGGCCGGGCATGCGGCCCGCGACAGGGTGGATCGCGTATTTCACGTCCACACCCTTTTCCTTGAGCGTGTCGGCCATTTCCCGCAGCGCGTGCTGCGCCTGTGCCACCGCCATGCCGTAGCCGGGAATGATGATGACCTTTTCCGCCTGTTCGAGCATATAGGCCGCGTCTTCGGCGCTGCCCTGCTTGTACGGGCGTTGCTCGCGCGCTTCGCCGCCACCGCCAGAGCCCGCGTCGGCGCCAAAGCCACCCGCGATCACGCTGATGAAGCTGCGGTTCATCGCACGGCACATGATGTAAGACAGGATCGCACCCGACGAACCGACCAGCGCCCCGGTGATGATCATCGCGCTGTTGCCCAGCGTGAAGCCCATCGCCGCTGCCGCCCAGCCGGAATAGCTGTTCAGCATGGACACAACCACCGGCATGTCCGCGCCACCGATCGGGATGATCAGCAGGAAACCGATAAGGAAGGCCAGAATGGCGATCCAGATGATCAGCATACCTTCGGCAGGCCCGCCCGCACCCGACATGGCATAGGCGGCGATAAGGCCGAGGATCGCGGCCAGCGTACCGAGGTTGATGAAATGCCGCGCCGGGAGCAGGATCGGCGATCCGCTCATCCGTCCCGAAAGCTTGAGGAAGGCGATGACCGATCCGGAGAAGGTGATCGCACCGATGGCAATGCCGAGGCCCAGTTCGATCCGGCTGACAACGAGGATCTGCCCCGCTTCATCAAGGATGCCGAACGCGCCGGGGTTGAGCCACGCGGCAAAGCCCACCACCACGGCGGCAAGGCCGACTAGGCTGTGAAATCCGGCGACCAGTTCGGGCATTGCGGTCATCGCGATCTTGCGCGCCACCGTCACCCCGATGATCCCGCCAAGGAAGATTGCGATCCCGATTTCGGCGATATTGGCAATGTCGTGCGTCACCAGCGTGGTGACGAGCGCGATTCCCATGCCGATCATGCCGTTGCGGTTGCCAGCCCGGCTTGATGCGGGGCTGGAAAGGCCGCGCAATGCGAGGATGAAGAACACGCCCGACGCAAGATAGGCGAGCATCGCCCAGGCTGGGGTTCCGGCGGCGCCTTCCGCCGCGCCTGCAAGAATGGAGAAGCTCATCTCTTACTTCTCCTTCTTCTTGTACATCGCGAGCATGCGCTCGGTCACGGCAAAGCCGCCGAAGATGTTGACGCTCGCCAGCACCACGCCGAACAGGCCGAGATATTTCGCGACGGGATCGTTGGCCTCAGCCGCCGCAATCAGAGCACCGACGATGATCACAGAGGAGATCGCATTGGTCACCGCCATCAGCGGAGTGTGCAGCGCCGGAGTAACCGACCAGACCACATAGTAGCCGACGAAACACGCCAGCACGAAGATCGATAGGATTGAGATGAAGTCCATTATTACGCCTCTGCAGTTGGTCTGCGTGGTTAAGCCTTATGTCCGCGCTAGCTTTGAAATCACCAATTAGAAGAAAGGGATTGTTCCTTCGGGTTCGAACGGCGTGATGCGGATATACGCGCCTGACGGATTCTCATCTGCCACCCTGATCCGCATACCAAAAAATTCCTTCTCGGACGGCAGCTCATTGCTTTTCAACGATGCACCCGACCTGAGGCACTCCGTCCGAGAACGTGACCCGCCCCAAATGGTCTGGAGATCATTGGTCTTTGTGCAAAGCGAATAAGCAACGCTCCTGACGAAGGGGTAATCGTCTGCGGGCTTCCAAGAGAGCGACAGGTAAAATTGGAAGGGCTTGTCTTCGGGCCAGTCAGATTGCCGCGTATACCGGGCGACTGTTCCCAGCGGCATCATTCCCGATGACCTTGCCTCGAACGAAAACATCATGAATTCAAAGTCGCGATCGTGAAAAAACCAGTAGTCGAAATCACCATCGCTGTCGGGGTCTAAAAAACAGGGTATGCCACCCCATCCTCTGGGCCGTGCAAGCGGGCATCCCGCAGTCTGCTCCCCGTTTGTCATCAACACGAGAAAGCTACCCTCAGGCAGAATTTCCTTCCCGCTTTTCCGTGTCAAAGCCTGTTGAAGACGCGCTGAATTCGCCGGCCATAAGTCGGCGATCGCGAACTGATGTGCCTGTTCATTCGGTTGATTGGCAAAAACGAGAAGTTGCTCATCAAGAGCGCGGTAACTCCAGTAAGGAAAAAACCGCAGCTTACCTTCAAACCCGACCGGCGCTGGAGCCTCGGGCTCTACGGATTGAGCATGGCCAAGCTGAGCTGTGCATAGCAGGCTTGCCAACAGCAGTGACCTTACCCGCCTGATCACCCCTTCAGCCTCTCGTTGACGATCTCTCCGCCCTTGGTCAGGCGGATCGCGTCGCCGATCTCTTCGTCGAGTTCGGGCTTGCCCGCTTCCTTGTCCCAAAATGCGGAAAGGAAGTTGAAGTGGTTGCGCGCGAACAGCGCCGATGCGTCGGCGGCCAGATGCGCGGGGGTGTTGGCATAGCCGATGATCTTCACACCGTGCTTTTCGACGACTTCGTCAGGCTTTGATCCTTCGACATTGCCGCCCTGCGCGACGGCGAGGTCGAAAATCACGCTACCCGGCTTCATCGTCGCGATCTGCGCGTCGGTGATAAGCACCGGAGCAGCCCGACCGGGGATGAGCGCGGTGGTGATGACGATGTCCTGCTTGGCGATATGCTCGGAAACGAGCTTCGCCTGAGCGGCCTTGTATTCCTCGCTCATCTCGGTGGCATAGCCGCCCGAGCCTTCGCCTTCGATCCCGGCCACATCGGTCACGAAGATCGCTTTCGCGCCGAGGCTTTCGATCTGCTCCTTGGTCGCAGAGCGCACGTCGGTGGCGGATACCTGCGCGCCCAGACGCCGCGCCGTCGCAATCGCCTGAAGCCCGGCGACACCCACGCCCATGATGAAGCATTTCGCCGCCTGCACGGTGCCGGCCGCGGTCATCATCATCGGGAAAGCGCGACCATAAGCGTCCGCCGCGTGGATCACCGCCTTGTACCCTGCAAGGTTGGACTGGCTCGACAGCACATCCATCGACTGCGCGCGCGTGATGCGCGGCATGAATTCCATCGACAGCGCCTCAAAACCCGCCTTGGCATAGGCGGCGACAAGATCGCCCTTCTGGAACGGATCGAACAGCGCGGCCACCCATGCGCCGGCTTTCGCGCCTTTCAGATTCGCCACTTCGGGTGCCTGCACGCACAGCACGATGTCGGCGTCCTTTGCGGTTGCCGCCAGCGTGCCTACCTTTGCCCCTGCCTCTTCATAGGCGGCATCGGTGATCGAGGCGTGCGTCCCGGCACCCTTTTCGATCGCGACTTCATTGCCCAGACCAATGAATTTCTTCACCGTTTCCGGCGTGGCCGCGACACGGGTTTCCCCCGCGGCGCGCTCTTTAAGCACTGCGATCTTCAAGTGACGGTACCCCGGTTTATGGCGCGATCAGCGCAACGACGAACAGGGTGATGATCGCAATCAGCGGCACCGCCCATTTGAGCGCACCCATGAAGCTGCCATAGGTCGAGCGCGCCTTGTCCATGTCATGCACAGTCATGATTTTATTCCCCTTGAGATCCCAAACGGTGAAATTGGCAAATGGTTGCCGAAAAATTGCCAGCAGGCTTGATCATCGCCCCGTATCCGAGCGCGCGAGCTAGCTCAAGTCAGCAATGTTGACAGGGCAAGCTGTGCCCAAGTGGCAATCCGGTGAGATCGGTCCAACAGCCTTAATTCAGTCTTTACCCGCGCCGGATAAGAATCCGGCACGTTTCACCCTGGGACGGTTTGCCGGGGGATTGAGGGGTCAAGGCTGGATTGATGGCACAGGTGAATACGCGCCCTGATTCTGACAATGAGACTCGGATTGTCCTGCTGATCGATGATGAGCCGGCACAAAGCCGTCTGATCTCGGCCATCGCTGCGCGCGAGGGCTGGCGCACTGTCGTGGCAAGCGATGCCGAAACCGCGATTGCCATGCTGGGCACGCGCGAAGGCATGCAATTATCGGCAATCCTGCTCGATCAATGGGTTCCGGGCGATGATGCCTGCTCTCTGATCGCCGAATTGAAGGAACGCCGCCCTGCTTTGCCGATCCTGATGCTGACGACCAGCGCATCCCCGCTGCTCGCGGTTGAGGCGATGCGCGCAGGGGCGAGCGATTATCTGGTGAAGCCGGTCTCGCCCGATCGGCTGATGGAGGCGCTGCGTACTGTTACCACGCGCGAGGCTCCGCGCAACGAGCTGGCCCCGCTGACCGAGAAAATGTCGGCCAATCTCGACTTTGAAGCCATGATCGGCACCGCTCCCACCTTCCGCGCCGCGCTGGCGCAGGCGGCGAAGGCTGCTCGCGGGCACGGCCATGCGCTGATCGAGGGAGAAAGCGGCACGGGCAAGGAAATGCTGATGCGTGCGATGCACGCCGCATCCCCGCGCTCCAAAGATCCGCTGCGCATCATCAACATCGCCAGCGTTCCGCCCAATTCGATCGAATCGGTGCTGTTCGGGCATGAACCCAACGCCTTTCCCGGCGCATTCGACCGCCAGATCGGCGCGCTTCAGCATTGCGATGGCGGAACTCTCGTGCTCGACGAAGTCGACCGCATGAGCGCGCCGGCACAGAACCGCCTGCGCGAAGCACTGGAAACCGGGATCATCCGCCCGGTCGGCGCGGCACACGGTTTCCGCGTCGATGTGCGTCTGCTTTCGGCCAGCAATTGCAGCCTTTCGCAGTTGGCGGAAGGCGGGCTGTTCGACCCGGCTCTTGCCCAGCAACTTGCAGGCACACGCATCAGCCTGCCCCCATTGCGCGAGCGCACCGGCGACATTCCGGCGCTGACGCGGCATTTCCTCGGCCGGATCGGTGAACAGCCGGGGCTGACCCATCTCTCGATTTCAGACAGCGCGCTGGCGCTGCTTGCGGCATATGACTGGCCCGGCAATGTCCGGCAGTTGCAATCTGTGCTGTTCCGCGCCGCGGTCTATTGCGAAGGCGATACGCTGACTGCCGACAGCTTCCCGCAGCTTTCCGAACTGCTGGGCGAATTGCAGATCGGAGCAAGCCAGAGCTCGCACGATGGCGTGGGCATCATGCTCTACACCGAGGACGGCAATCTGCGTCCGCTTGAGGAGATCGAGGCCGACGTCATCCGCCTTGCCATCGGCCATTACCGCGGCCGCATGACTGAGGTTGCCCGCAGGCTGGGGATCGGTCGCTCGACGCTGTATCGCAAGCTTTCCGATCTGGGCATCGACAACGCGGCCTGATCCGCCTAGCGCGGCGGGCATGACTGACATTCAGGACTTCGCCGGGCGCACCGCGCTCGTCACCGGGGCTGCATCGGGGATCGGTGCGGCATGTGCAAAGGCGCTTGCGGCGCGCGGAGCGGCGAGGCTGGTGCTCGTCGATGTCGATCCGCAGAGGATGGCGGCTTTGGACCTCAAGTGCGAGGTCGAAGCGGTGGTCGGCAGCGTCGCGGACGAAGCGCTGTGGGCCGATCTCGAACCCCGCCTTGCCGGGCTCGACCATGCGGTCGTCAACGCCGGGATCGGCGCGGGCGGGCCGCTGGCCGACATCGCCCTGTCCGAATGGCGCCGGGTGATGGACGTCAACCTCGACGGGGCTTTCCTCACCCTGCGTTCGGCCCTGCGCGCGATGAAGGCGGGCGGCAAAGGTGGCAGCATCGTCATCACTTCCTCCACCACCGGAGTGAAGCCCGTGCCCGGCATCGGCCCCTATGGCGTGTCCAAAGCCGCAGTCTCGCACATGGCCCGCATCGCCGCGCGCGAGAACGCCGAGCACGCCATCCGCGTCAACGCCATTGCGCCGGGCGGGGTTGATACCGCCATCTGGGAAAGCTCCCCCGACTTCCTCGCCTCGGTCGAAGCGAACGGGCGCGAAGCGACGCTCAAGGCGATGGCCGGGACGACGCCGCTGGGCCGCTTTGCCACTCCGGACCAAATCGCGAGCGACATTCTCTACATGCTCTCCGACGCCGGATCGAACCTGACCGGGCACGTGCTGGTGTCGGACGGCGGCTTCACCCTGTGATCACCACGAAACCGTCCGCACAGCCCGTTCCTCGCCTTCCACCGCACCGCGCATCGTCATGGTGAAGGTGCGCGCGGCCCAGTCGATCTCGACAAGGCCGAAGTTCTCTTCCGAGATGAAGTCCGTCACCCGTGTCGGATCGGGTTCGCGCGCGGTGTTCTGCGCGGTGCTGGAGAAGGAGTAGTTGAGCGAGGAGCTGGTCAGCTCCCAGATCTGCTCACCCGCGGCCGCCTCGGGCGTGGCGGTGTAGATTCCCCCCGCATGGCGATCGCCCGACAATAGCACCATCCCGCTTTCCTCACGCCCGGCCAGCACGCGGTAAAGCCGCTCGCGTTCCAGCGGCAGGTTCTCCCACGCTTCGTAATCATGCGCGTCGGTGATCACCTGGATCGACGAGACGATGATCCTGAAGTCGGCAGGCTTCGCCAGTTCCTGTTCCAGCCATTGCCACTGCGCATCGCCCAGCACCGTGCGCGAGGCATCGTTACTGGGGACATAGGGGCCAAGCGGCGGACGTTCGGGCGTGTAGTCCATGCGATCGAGATCGGAGCGGAAGAAGCGCGTATCCAGCATGATGATCTGAGTGCGCTGACCGTCCTTGCCCACGATCACGCTGTCATAGATGCCCGGGCGCGACTTTACCGCGTCCGACGATCCCCAAAACGTCTCGAAGATCGTCTCCGACCAGCCGCGGAAGGCGAAGCTCGCCCCGGCATCGTTCATCCCGTAATCGTGATCGTCCCAGGTCGCCATCATCGGCACCTTCGCCCGGAATGCCGCCAGTTCGGGCGTGCGCGCCTGCAAACCATACGCCTCGCGCAAGGTCGTCAGCGCGGCATCACCGCTCCAGTTGCTGTCGCCGTAGTTGTTGTCGCCGATCATCAGGAAGGCTTGCGGATTGGTGCGCGCGATCACATCCCAATAGGCCTGCGAACGCGACTGGTGGTTGCAGCTGCCAAAGGCGAGCCGGGTAATCACTGTATAGGGCGCAAGCGAGACATTGGCCGGGGCGACGGGCAGCTCCACCCGGCTTTCCAGCCTGGCGTAATAGGCGGCCAGCAGGTCTTCGGCATACATCGGCACATGGCCGTCGCCGTGGCGCGGGTGCTGGCCCTGCCCGCCCGCATGCTGCCCGTGCGCGGCATGCCCGGCATGGGCGGAGTGATCCTGCTGGGCGCCCGCCATCAGCGGAGCGGCGACAAGCGCGGCGAGTGCGGTTCCAAGGCCGAGGAGCGAGGTGGTGCGCAAGGGTGATCTCCAATTGCTGATTCGGGCATTCTCTGCGCCGGGTAGATGACGGTATGGCGACGTCTTTTGCATGGGCCGCGTCATGCGGGCAACTGGCCAAAGTCGGTCAGCGCCGCATCGCGCATGCCCCGCCAGACGTTGCGCGCCTGCACCGTTTCGGGAACGTCATGCACCCGCAGCAAGTGGACGCCCGCATCCATCCCCCGCATCGCCAGCGCGATTGATCCGCCCAGCCGCTGATGCGCGGGTTCCTCACTCGACAGCGCGCCGACCATCCGTTTCCGGCTGACCCCCAGCAACAGCGGGCTTCCTAAAGCATGGAACAGCGGTAGCGCGTTGATGAGAGCGAGATTGTCCGCGAGGCTCTTGCCAAAGCCGATGCCGGGATCGAGCACGATGCGTTCCTCTGCCACGCCAGCCGCAATCGCCCGCGCACGCTGCGCCTTTAGGAAGTCGAACACCTCGCTCACGACATCGCCATACTCGCCGCCTTGATGCAGATCATCGCCCGTCCCCGGCGCGTGCATCAGCACCACCGGGCATCCGGCATTCGTCACCAAAGTCAGGCTGCGCGGGTCATAACGCAGCGCGGACACGTCATTCGCCATATGCGCGCCCTTCGCCAGAGCCGCCTCCAGAACGCCTGCGCGCCGCGTATCCACGCTGATCGCGGCGCCCATTTCGGCGCAATATTCGACAGCAGGGATCACCCGCTCGATCTCGTCGCCTTCCCATGTCGCCGCGCCGCCCGGACGCGTGCTCTCGCCGCCAATGTCGATGATCGCTGCACCGGCTTCGAGCATTTGCGCCGCGTGGCGCTGGCCCGCCTCCGGCTTTTCGAGGAACTCGCCACCGTCGCTGAAGCTGTCGGGCGTGACGTTGAGCACACCCATCACCTGCGGCTGATCGAGGCGGATCGTGCGATCCCCCAGTTGCAGCGGCGCATGCAGTTTTTGCAGGTTCGCCCATTGCAGCCGCGCTTCATCCGCGAGCGATGCGTCAAGGCTGGTCAGCGCCGCGTCAAACCCGCGCGCGCCGAACAACAGGCGCTGCGTGACCCGACCGCTATCACGCACCACCAGCGCAAAACGGCTGGCATAGGCCATGCTGCCCGCCAGCCGGATCGACGCCCCGTCCTCTGCCTGAGGACTGGCGGCAAGGCCGATCGGGTGGAGATAGACCCGGGTTGATTTCGGCGCGCTCACAGGCCGGAACTCCTACAGGATGGAACATGTGGAACACTGTCCAAGGGAAAGAATCGCGATTGTGTCACCCTTTGGCGGGAAAGTGTCACCTTACCCCCGCGATGTGTCACCCTCGCGCGGGCGAGTGTCACCCGAACGGGCGAAAGCGTCACCTTTCGCGGCGCAAAGCGTAACGCTTTGCCCATGCAAAGTGTAACCTTTGGGCGGGGAGAGAATGCGATTTCCATGCCCGCCGTCTTAGCGTGACGGCGGGATGTAGGACAGCGCCGGGCGGACGAATACCAACAGCGTTCGGCCAGTTAGTCGAACCAGCCCTTTTCCTTTTTCTGGCCAGTGCCCCAGTCCCATTCGTCCTTCTTCTTTTCCTTGCCGCCGAAGGAAAAGCGGAAGCCGGCGACCTCTGTGCTCACCTGTCCGTCTGAACGGATATCAACGCCCTTGGTAACGCGCGTCGTGTAATTGCCATCGCTGTGCAAGGTCACACCGTCGACCACCCGCGTGTTGTAGCCACCGTCTTCATCAAACGAGACACCATCGACCAGTTCATAGGTGCGGGTGCCATCGCTGGCGACATTGATGCCTGCGATGTTGTAAGACATTCCGGGGCCGTAATTGGGCGCGACGCCCGATTTGCGCACAGCGACGGCATCGGCAGACCAATCGCCGGGCACCGCATCGCCATGCCGAAGCGCGGCATCACGGCGATAATCCTCCATTGTCCGCTGCGGCATTGGGATTTCTTCAAGCCTTGGCGGAAAGAATTTCCGGCGAAGATCGTTGATCGTCAGTTTCGCGCCGGTTTCGCCAAACTTCTGCATCCGTTTGGCCGTGATGGCCTCGGCCTCTTTTTGAATACGCCTTTCAAGCAGAGGATCGGACGCCCAGCCGAGTCCCCCGCCAATTGCGCCCAGCATCAAAGCTCCGGTGAAGGTTCCCACGAAACCTTGCATCTCCCACCAAATGAAAAACACGAACGCCACAACAAATGCGGCAGCGCCGACCCACCCAGCCGCCTTTGTGTTCAGTTTGATGGCGCAGGACGCGGCAGCGAACAACGCAGCAAACAAAATAAGGGGAAGCCAAAGAACGATGATAGCATCTGTATCCCGGTCGAACAGCATCGTCAGCAAGAACAACGGCCCGCCCAACAAGCCCGCCTTTGCCGGGCGTGGCAGCCGCTCGAACCAGTTCTTTTCAATCCCGTCGGCTGGATCAACCTTTTCAAAAACTCCTTTCAGGACAGTCTCATGCGCGGGGATATGAATGATATCGCGCAGCAGCGCCTGCCGACCGATCAAGTCTTTACCGGTGGAATTGAGATCTGCGAACCAGCGGCGTTTGATCGCGGGTTCGAACATCGGATGATCGGCGAGCGTGAACGCCGGGACGGGATCGGAGTAAGGCGGGCCTGCCTTGAGCAGATCGAACAGCACTGCAGCGGTGCCGTTGAACAGCATCATGGCATAGGCTGCATCGACAATCCGGCCTTCGGAAAACTGCTGCGCAAGGCCAAGCTCCACTTTGCGATCATCGTCGATGAATTCTGCAAGCTTGCCCGAAGGATCGTTCCAGATGTCCGCTTGCAGCAGCATTTCGCCGCGAGCCTTCAGATAATCGTCCAAGGCGGATTGCCACGCATCCGCCAGCCCCTCCAGTTCGGGCGCGTGTTTGAGAATGACATCGGAACGGATCAACCCCTCGCGGAAAAGGAGCAGAGCGGTCGCGATAGCCGATTCCGCGAATTCACCGGTCGCCGGATCGCGGCGCTCTTCGAAGAATGACAACAGGTTCGCGCGATTGATCTCACCGACCAGATACAGATGCGGCGGGTTATCGGGGTCCAGCGTCTGCGCGAGATACACAATCGAAGCATAATCGATATGAGCACCGACGAGCTTGTCATGCGCAATCTTGGCATCGTAATCGCGCAGATCTTCTTCCAGCCATTTGCCAATGTAACCGGCCGAAAAATGCTCCGCCGCCTGCTTGCTGTTGGCCCTGATGGCAGCAGCCAGTTCCTTCGCCGAACGGCATTCGACATCGTTGATTTTGTACGGCCGGATATTCGCGGGTTGATCAGTCACTTGGCTGCCCCCTTTCGCAATACAGTTCATGGATCGGACCTGAAAGGTTCCCGAATTCTGGTTCTATTGCAAGGCTGACAGGCCAATTTTGGGAAGAACCCCGATCAATCCTCGTTGGCCAGACGGTACAGTTCGCGTGCCGCGTCCACCGGCTTTACATCGCCGTCGACCTCGTAGTGCCAGAAGCTCCAGCCGTTGCAGCTGGGCGCGCCTTGCAGGTCTTTGCCGAGGCCGTGGATCGAACCCGTCTTGCCACCGCATTCCAGTGATCCGTCGGCGCGCACGGTCGCGATCCAGCGGCGTTTCTTGTCGAACACCTGCGTGCCCGGCTTGATCAGCCCGGTTTCCACCACCGCACCGAATGCGACCTTGGGCGCGCTCTTGGCGCTTTGCATGGTGGTGAGAGCGCTTTCGTCGAGCGGCAGTTCCTTCTCGATCCGCTTCATCGCGACGTTGCGGTAGAAATCCTCGCGCTCGCAGCCGATCCATTCGCGGCCCAGACGCTTTGCCACCGCGCCGGTGGTGCCGGTGCCAAAGAACGGATCGAGCACCACATCGCCTTTCTCCGTCGTCGCCAGCAGCACGCGGTACAGCAGCGCCTCCGGCTTTTGCGTGGGATGCGCTTTCTTGCCGTCTTCTTTCAACCGTTCGCCGCCCGAACAGATCGGCAGCACCCAGTCGGAGCGCATCTGAAGCTCGTCATTGAGCGTTTTCATCGCGCGATAATTGAAGTGGTAGCGCGCCTTTTCACCCTGCGACGCCCAGATCAGCGTTTCATGCGCATTGGTGAAACGTGTGCCTTTGAAATTGGGCATGGGGTTGGTCTTGCGCCACACGATGTCGTTGAGGATCCAGAAGCCGAGATCCTGAATGATCGCACCGCACCGGAAGATGTTGTGATAGCTGCCGATCACCCACAGCGACCCGTCGGGCTTCAGAACGCGTCTCGCTTCCGTCAACCAAGCTCTTGTAAATTCGTCATAAGCGCGGAAGGATTCAAACTGGTCCCAGTGATCGTCCACGGCATCGACCTGGCTGCCGTCGGGCCGGTTCAGGTCGCCGCCAAGCTGGAGGTTGTAGGGCGGATCGGCGAACACGCAGTCGACCGAATTGTCGGGCAGCGAACGCATCGCCTCGATGCAGTCGCCGGACAGGATCTGCCCCAGTGGCAAGAGCGCACGCGTGTCCTGCGGGGCTTTGGTTGCCCCCTTTGCCCGCAGCTTTGTTGTTTCCATAACGCCCATTGAAATGCCCCGAAGTGATTGCTTGCGCCAAACTTATCCACAGGCATGAGTCCTCGCGGACTCCGCGTCAAGCGCTTTGGTTCTCGGGGTTTATGGTTAACACTTGGTAAAGGACGCTAATGGCAGCGCGGAACGAAAGGTGACCCCACTAGATGTTGAGTCCCCGGCAATTGGCGGGACTCCAGATCGGGTGGTGTTGCGTGAAGGACTCGCTTGCCGGCTTTGTTCGGGTGCGGCGCGATTTTTTGCTGCGGCAAAATTCCAGTCGGCGCCCCGGGAGGAGATTGTTGAGTTGATCGAGGATTTGCCAAGACACGGACAAAACTCGCAACGCCGACTGGAGAGTTCGTGCCTTCGCGTGAACAATCTCCCCTGCGACCCTTCGGGTGATCGAAATCTGCTGCGCTTCGATATTGATTCCAATCTGCAGAATTCTGCACTACAGTCTGTAGAGATACTTAAGTATATGATTTCAATTCCTAAAAATTTTGAGAGCGTTTGAACTGTGCAGCTGACCCAGCGACAGTGTGAGGTAGCCGATCGTCTCCTAGCGGGGATGACGATTGCTGCGATTGCCGAAGACCTCAATCTGACCGAAAGCCGGGTCAACCGGATCATCCGTGCGCTGAAGAACCGATTTGAAGTCGATACGCAGGCCGGCATCGTCGCGGCCTATCAGAAGGCGCTGGAAACCGGCCTGACCCATTCGGAAGCACCCGACGATCAGGGCGAGGCAGCGGGGACGGGCGATGAAAGCCTTGTGCCCGAAGTGCTCAACGCGCCCCACCCTATCCTTTACCGGCTGGTGGCGATCTGTGTCGCGGCGTTGATGCTGGCGATAACCTTTATGGCGCTGACCCAGTTTGCCGTCACATTGAACGATGCGTTGAGCGCGAATGGGTGAGTTTTTCGGTCAGATTTACGAAATTCTGCGGATGACGAGCCCGTGGCGCATCAGCCTGCAGGAGACCTGGACGATCGCTCTGCTCATCACCGCGCTGCTTTGGGGCGGCGGCCCGGAAAAGGTCGCCATAAGCGTCTGGCTGATCGTCGTCGAGTTCAGCCGATACCTATCGATCAACACAGAGAAAACGCCCGAAGCGACGCTGGCTCTGTGGTCGGGTGTGAACTGGAACTCCTTTCTGGTGGACGGGCTGCTGCTGATCGGCTTTGTCGGTCTCGCCCTGATTGCAAACCGTCGATACGTGTTCTGGATCGCCGGGCTTCAGGTGATCGCCGTCATGGGCCATGTCGTGCGCGCGAGCACGGATGATCTGATGATCTTCGTTTACGGGCTGATGGTGATGGGCCCCGGCTGGCTACAGATATTCGTGATGACGGCAGGACAAATCGCCCATCTGCGGCGCAAGCGCGGCGTCTATGCGGACTGGATCTGGCAGGTCAGGCGGCGCGTGGCAGCCCCACCTGTCAGCTGAAGACGAACACCACATTCGCGGCAAAGGCTGCGACCAGCACCGCGCCGATCACGCGTCCGATGCTCCGCGCGAACCACAAGAGCGCCAGCAATGCCGCCGCGCTGGCGGTCAACAGCGCCATCTGCAACCCGGCGAGATCGGCCGAGACGGGGCTTGGCGCGATGGCCATGGTCGCGCCGCCGATCAGCAGTATGTTGTAGATGTTCGAACCGACGACATTGCCCAGCGCAAGGCCCGATTTGCCCCGCAGCGCGGCGGCCACCGATGCGGCGAGTTCGGGCAGCGACGTTCCGACCGCGACGATCGTCAGGCCGATGACGGTTTCCGGCACCTTGAAAATGGTCGCAAGGCTGATCGCCCCCGTCACCAGCGCATTGCCACCCACCACAAGTATCGCCAGACCGACCGCGAACAGGCCGAATGCGATCACTCCGCTTTGCGGTTGGTCGTCATCCTCCACCTCGTCCAGCGGCGCCGCGCCCGGATGGCGATACCGCCACACGATATAGACGACGATCAGCCCCAGCAGCGCGATCCCGATCCAGACCGCGCCGATCTGCGTCAGCGCCAGCCCCCACAACAGCAGCGTCACCGCCAGCGCCACCACCGCATCGCGCCGCCCGATGCCCGAAAGCGCGATTGGCATGATCAGCGCCGAAGCGCCGAGGATCAGCAGCGTGTTGGCGATGTTCGACCCGACTATATTGCCCCACGCGATCCCCGGCGAACCGGACAGCGCGGCCTGCACGCTCGCCACCATTTCGGGCATGCTGGTGGCAAAGCCGACAATCACCAGCCCGGTAAACAGCGTCGACACGCCCAGTTTCTGCGCGATGCCCACGGCCCCGCGCACCAGCAATTCGCCGCCAATGGCAAGGCCGACAAGCCCGCCCAGACTGAGTAGTATCGCTTCAAGCATCGCGCGCCCTTAATCGAAGCGCGGCGGTTTCACAAAAGGTTTGCCTGCGCGACGGGGGCAAAGCTGTGGCGGTGCAAGGGTGTGGGTCCATGCACGCGCAACGCTTCCATGTGCTCGCGCGTTCCATAGCCCTTGTTGCGATCCCATCCGTATTCGGGATGGCGCGCGGCGGCCTCGATCATCAGCCGGTCTCGCCACTCCTTGGCGATGATCGACGCAGCGCCGATCGCCACTTCGCAACCGTCCCCGCCGATGATCGCACGCGCGGGCCAGCGCCATTCGGCGCAGCGCCGCTCGGGCGTCTGGTTGCCGTCGATCAGCACTTCCTGCGGGGCATCGGGCAATAGCGCGCACAGATCGCGCACGCACCGCGTCATCGCCTCCATCGTCGCCTGGAAAATGTTGATCCGGTCGATCTCTTCCGGTTCCACCACCGCCACCGCCCATGCGCAGGATGCGCGGATACCTTCGTCGAGCTTTGCCCGGCGCTTGGCGGAAAGCGTCTTGGAATCGCCCACACCAGCGGGTAGTCCCGCCCCCACGACCACGGCGGCGGCCACCACCGGCCCTGCCAGCGGCCCTCGCCCTGCCTCGTCCACCCCGATGACAAACGGCGCGCGCAAGGATGGGGGGCAACCAAATGAAGGATCGGGAGTTACCTGAAGCATGAAGACCTTTTCCAAACTCGCCGCCGCACTTTCCCTTCCCGCGCTCGCGCTCGCAAGCTGCGCCAATGCGGAAAATGGGGAAACCACCCAAACCGCCACGACTGAAGTCAGCCTGACTGTCACCCCGATGGGCGAATTCGAACGCCCGTGGGCCATCGAATTCATCCCCGGCACCGACTGGATCGCCATCACCGAGAAGGAAGGCGCGCTCAAACTGATGCACTCCGCCAACGGGCAGGTGGTCAATGTCAGCGGAGTGCCCGAAGTCGCCTTTGGCGGTCAGGGCGGCCTCGGCGATGTGGCGTTTCTGGACAGCGAAGCCGAAGTAATGGGCGCACGCACCATCTATCTCAGCTGGGCGCAGCTCGGCGAAGACGGGGAGACACGCGGTGCAGTGGTTGGGCGCGGAAAGCTCGACTGCACCGATCCCGACACCGCACAAATGCTCTGTGCCATCGAAGGGCTGGAAGTGATCTGGCAGCAGACCCCCAAGGTCGAAGGGCGCGGGCATTATTCGCACCGCATCACTTTCTCGCCCGACGAACAATACATGTTCGTCACCAGCGGTGATCGCCAGAAACAGACCCCGGCGCAGGACATGACCAACACGCTGGGCACGATCGTGCGGCTGAACCTCGACGGCACCCCGGCAGCGGGCAATCCCTTTGCCGAACAAGGCGGGGTGACGGCGGAAATCTGGTCTTACGGCCATCGTAACCTCCTCGGCATCGATTGGGATGCACAAGGTCGCCTGTGGGAAGTCGAGCACGGCCCGGCAGGCGGTGACGAGCTCAATCTGGTGCGCGAAGGCGCGAATTACGGCTGGCCGACGCGTTCCAACGGGGACAATTACAACGGCGTCGACATTCCCGACCACACCGATGACGACGGCTTTACCAAGCCGGCGATATGGTGGACCCCGGTGATCGCGCCGGGCGACATGGTGTTCTATTCGGGCGAGATGTTCGCCGACTGGCAGGGTGACGCGCTGATCGCAGGGCTTGGCAGCAAGGCTTTGGTCCACGTCGCCATCGACGGCGAAACCGCACGCGAAGTCGGCCGGTACGAAGTGGGCGACCGCCTGCGTTCGGTAACGCTGGCACCGGACGGCAGCATCTTCGTGGCCGAAGACGGCGAAGGCGGGCGAGTGCTGCGGATTAGTAAGTAACCTTGGCAGGGCGCGAAAACTCACCTAACCGCGCCCTCCAATGAATCAGACCGCCACTCTCATTCCGCTTGTCGCGGTTGATCCCGAGATGATCGAGCAAGTGCTCGACCGTGCCTTCGGCCCGGATCGTCACGCGCGCACCGCCTATCGCATCCGCGAAGGGATGGACTGGCTTGAAGCGCTCAGCTTTGCCGCGCTGGACGAGGACGAGATGCTGGTCGGCACGATCCAGTGTTATCCGATCGCGCTGTTCGATCGCGAAGGGCGCGGTGTCCCGCTCGTTATGGTCGGCCCGGTCGCCGTCTTGCCCGAAAGGCAGGGCGAAGGGTTTGGCATCGGTCTGATGGCGGCAATGCTCGATGCAGAAGCAAACCTTGCGAAATCGGGCATGCCGCCGCTCGCGCAGGTGTTGATCGGAGATGTCGAATATTACGGGCGCTGGGGTTTCTCGGCAGCCTCAACGGGTGGCTGGCGTTGCCCCGGCCCTTACGAACAGCACCGATTGCTGGCACGCGGCCCGGCGCTGTCGGCGATGCCCGCCGAAGGCATGCTGGGGCCGTGGCAAGGGTAACTTACCACCTTTCCCGGAACCCCGGCATCTGGCATCGCGTATTCAACACATGCCTTACGAACCACCACCCTACCTTGCCGAACTGACCCTGGCCCAGATTGCCGAGCAGGTGGCGCAGCGCAAGCTGCCCCCGGTCGAAGGCTGGGCGCCCGAAAGGGTCGGCGACAGCCAGATGCGCATTGCAGCCGACGGCACATGGTTTCACGAAGGCGATCCGATCCGCCGTCCGGCGATGGTGCGGGCCTTTTCCGGGCTGTTGACCCATGACGAAACCGGACAGCACTGGCTCGTCACCCCGTTCGAGAAATTGGGCATCGAAGTCGAAGACGCCCCCTTCATCGCGACCGATTGTGTGCGCAAGGACGGCGACCTCGCCTTTCGCATCAACACCGATGAGCTGGTTATCGCCGGGCCGGACAATCCCTTGCGCGTGGCGGGGGATCCGGACACTCCGGCAATCTATCTCCACGTGCGGCGCGGGTGCGAGGCGCGGTTGAACCGTTCGACCTATACCCAGCTTGCCGAAATCGCGCTCGAAACCAATGGCGACGACTGGATCGTGTCGAGCCAGGGTGCGCTGTTTTCGCTGAAGGCGTGATCGGCGGATGAGCGATCTTTTCGATCATCTGGCAGACCTGTACGCGCGCGGGCATGCCCGCGAGGCGCCGGACCTGATCATCGATCATCGCCATGCCGAGGGTGATCGGCAAACCCCTGCGGCGGTGCTGATCGCGGTGGTCGACAAGCCCGCCGGGCCAAGCGTGTTGCTGACTCAGCGGCCACGCGGAATGCGCGATCATCCCGGGCAAGTCGCTCTGCCCGGAGGCAAGCTGGAGCCGGGCGAGGATGCCGTCGAAGCGGCGCTGCGCGAGGCAGGGGAAGAGCTTGGCATTCGGGCCGAAGACGTCCGCGTGATCGGCGCAACCGACCTTTACCTGACCGGCACGGGGTTTGCGGTGACGCCCGTTCTCGCGGTGGTGCCCGATGGCCTCGCGATAGAACCAGACCCGCGCGAGGTCGCCGCGTGGTTCGATCCGCCGCTGGCGCATCTGCTCGATCCGGACAACTGGATCAGGCGCAGCGCGATGTGGAACGGGCAGGAACGCTTCTATCTCGACATGCAATATGGCGAATTTCGCATCTGGGGCGTGACCGCCGCGATCCTGTTCAACCTGTCGCGCCGGATCGCATGGCAGAGCTGAATCGCGCATCCCGGCCAACCGCAAGCTTGTCCAAGGCACAGTTTTCCGTCTAGCGGGGCAATCGTGAACGACGCACTCAAATCGGCTGACTGGCCCCGGCGGGAGGGGCTGCGTATGCTCACCGCCGCGCTGGGGGCAGAGCATATCCGCTGGGTCGGCGGAGCGGTGCGGGACACGCTGCTGCAAATGGCGGTCCACGATGTCGATTGCGCGACCACGCATACGCCGGACAGGGTGATCGACCTGTGCGCGCAGGCGGAGATACGCACCGTGCCGACGGGGATCGATCACGGCACCGTCACCGCGATCCTTGCCGATGGCCCGGTCGAAATCACCACCCTGCGCCGCGATGTCGCCACCGATGGCAGGCGCGCGACCGTCGCCTTTGCGACCGAATGGCGCGAGGACGCGGCGCGGCGCGATTTCACCATCAACGCGCTGTATGCCCATCCCGAGACGCTGGAAATTTCCGACTATTTCGGCGGGCTGGATGATCTGGCAGCGCGGCGGGTGCGGTTTATCGGCGATGCGCGCGACCGGATTGCCGAGGATCACCTGCGGATCCTGCGCTATTACCGGTTTCAGGCGCGGTTCGGGGCGGAGCTCGATCCCGAAGCCGAAGCCGCCTGCACCGCCATGGCGGCAACGCTTAAGGGCTTGAGCCGCGAGCGGATCGCGGCGGAGTTGCTGGCGCTGCTGGCGCTGCCCGATCCGCACGCGACGTTGGCGCGGATGCACGAAGCCGGGGTGCTGGGCGTGATCCTGCCCGAAACCGGCCGCGCGCATCTCGACGCGCTTGCCCGTTTGATCCGGCGCGAGGATGCCAATGGCCATGCTGCAGAACCGATCCGTCGGCTCGCTGCGCTCTTGCCGCCTTCGCCCGAAGTGGCTGAAGCGGTCGCCGCACGGTTGCGCCTATCAAAGGCACAGCGTTCGCGGCTTCTGTCAGCGAGCGAACGACTGGGCAGCGATGCCGAAAATCCGCAAACGCTGGCCTACAATATCGGCATCGAGCAAGCGATCGACCGACTGCTGCTGCTCGACCATGACACCGCAATGATTACCGGGTGGGAGCCGCCCGCCTTCCCGTTGAAAGGCGGAGAAATCGTCGCGCGCGGGGTCGCCGCCGGGCCACAAGTCGCAAGGCTGATGCAGACGGTCGAACGCCGCTGGGTCGCCGAAGGATTTCCCGATTCAGGCCGCATTGCGCAGATTCTTGACGAGGAGCTGGCGCGCGGCTGATGCTGACCGCCATTGCTGACCGGGCTTTGACGTTTACGTTAAGGCGAGCTTCAGGCGCGATCAGTCACATAAAAGTCACAGGTCGTCGACTTGTCACAGGCCGGGCCTGCCGTTAGGGAACTCCCCGCGTGTTTCGCACATTGTTCGCAGGAGCGTGCTTCCATCGCTGTTGGCCTGGCCCTTTTGGTCTTGCGTCCATCCTGCACGCGCTGCCCTCCTGTTTGCGGCGGCCACCCTTCCCCTCCGGGGTCTGACTGGAATTACAACTGGAGAGTAATTGATCATGAAATTTGCAAAGCTTGCCCTTATTGCCACCGTTGTGGCTGCCGCCCCCGTCGCCGCCAATGCGCAGGACGTCGGCACCACCATCTTCAGCCAGGAAGAAACCCCGACCGAAGTCGGCACGGTTGTCAGCAATGATGGCGCGACTGTCCTTGTCGACACCGGCAAGCACCAGGCTCCGCTGCCTGCGAACTTCTTTGCACAGCGTGAAGGCAACTGGACGATCAACGCCACCAAGGGCCAGATCGACGGCATGATGGATGCGCAGGTTGCCGAAGCCAATGCCAAGCGCGATGCCGCGCTGGTCGAAGGTGCGGCAGTCGTCAGCGCCGACGGCCTGCCCGCCGGCACCGTCTACACCATCGACAGCGAAGACACCGTGATCGTCCAGAACGAGATGGGCATCGTCACCCTGACGCGCGAATCCTTCGCCGTGAGCCCCGAAGGCGCGCTGATGGCGCTCTACACCGGCGCACAGCTGGGCGCGAACACCGTCGAGGTGCCAGAAGGCGCCGAAATCCTCACCCCGGCACAGGCCCGCGCCAAGGAAGCCGAAATGGCGGCGACCGAGGAAGCCGCAGGCGCAACCGGCGTCAGCATGTAAGCAGACACGCCCGTTCGGGCAGAAAAAAGCCGCGGTCACCAGCAATGGTGGCCGCGGCTTTTGCTTTCATCCGCTTGGTTGGGACGGAGCCGTCAATGGGCCCGCGCACACCAACGATCATGAAAACCTGTTGTTCTTCGGGAAACCCTGCGGCGGCAGGCGGCCGGCGGCGCCGCGCGCGACCTTCCATTGCCAGATGTCGGTTTCGGTCCGGGTGCGTTCGCCCGATCCGCCCATCTGCCAGCTGAGGCCGTCCGCCAGTACAAAAGTGGTCGCATCGCTCAGGCCGCCGTCGCGATACCGTTGCAGCATCACCCCCTGCCCGCGCGCCATCACCGGCATTTCTTCGAGGTTGAAGACGATCAGCTTGCGGTTTTCACCCACTGCCGCGACATGATCGTGGCCTGCGGGCACTTCGCGGATCACCTGCAACCGCGCGCCGTCCTTCAGGTTCACGACCTGCCGGCCTTTGCGGGTTTCGGCGAGCAGTTCCTTCGTCTCCGCGATGAAGCCCTTGCCGATGCTGGAGGCGAGCAACAGGCGCCCGCCTTCCTTGTGCACCAGCATCCCTGAAATCGAGGCCTCGGCTTCAAGGTCGATCATGGTGCGCACCGGCTCGCCAAAGCCGCGCGCACCGGGCAGCTTGTCACAGCCCAGCGTGAAGAACCGCCCGTCGGACGCCGCGATCAGCAGCTTGTCGGTGGTCTGCGCGTGGAGGATGAAGGCCAGCTTGTCGCCTTCCTTGTATTTGAATTCCTGATCCAGCGGTACGTGGCCACTCGCCGCCCTGATCCATCCCTTTTGCGACAGGATCACGGTGACCGGTGCTTTTTCGATCATCGCGTCCATGCTGAATTCCACCGCCGGAGCGGCTTCGCGGATCAGCGTTCGACGCGCGCCCAGCGCGGTGTCCTCGGCATAGTCCTTGCGCAAGGTCCGCAAGTCCTTCTTCAGCCGGGTGCGCTGGCGGGCCGGACTTTCGAGCAGCTTGTTGAGATCGTCCTGCTCGGCCAGCAATTCGTCCTTTTCCTGCCGCAGCTGCATTTCCTCCAGCTTGCGCAAGGACCGCAGGCGCATGTTCAGGATGGCCTCGGCCTGCCTGTCGGTGAGCTTGAACTCCTCCATCATCACGGCCTTGGGATCATCCTCATACCGGATGATCTCGATCACGCGATCAAGGTTGAGGAAGGCGATGATGTAGCCTTCGACCAGTTCCAGCCGCTTTTCGATCTGGTCGAGGCGGTGGCGGGTGCGCCGCTGGAGGATGTCGATCTGCGAGGCTGTCCAATGGCCCAGGAGCTCCTTGATCCCCATCACCATCGGGGTGCGGGTGGCATCCAGCACGTTCATGTTGAGCCCGAAACGGGTTTCCATGTCGGTCAGCTTGAAAATCGATTCCTTGAGCAATTCGGGATCGACATTGCGGGTGCGCGGGACAAGCACGATACGGATCTTCTCATCACTTTCATCGCGCACGTCTTCAAGGATCGGCAGCTTCTTGTCGGCAATGGCTTGCGCGATCTGTTCGATCAGCTTGCCCTTGGCCACCTGATAGGGAATTTCGCTGATGACGAGCTGCCACTGGCCGCCGCCCAGCCGTTCAATCCCGGCTTCGATATCGGCCTGATCCTTGGCCTCGGGCGCGCGGAACACGCCGCGCAGGCGGAAAGACCCGCGCCCGGTGCGATAGGCTTCGGAAATGGTCGCGGCGCTGTCCACGATCTGGCCGCCTGTCGCAAAGTCGGGGCCGTGCATCAGTTCCATCAGCCGTTCATGCTCGACATGCGGATTGTCGATCAGTTCCAGCGTCGCGTCGATCACCTCCGCCACATTGTGCGAAGGGATGTTGGTCGCCATGCCCACCGCGATCCCGCTGGCACCATTGGCCAGCAGGTTGGGGAACAGGCCCGGCATCAGCTCGGGTTCGACTTCCTCGCCATTGTAGGTCGGGATGAAATCGACCGTGCCCGCGTCCAGCCCTTCCATCAGCTGCATCGCGGTCTTGGTCAGGCGGGCTTCGGTGTAGCGGTAGGCAGCGGCGTTATCGCCGTCGATATTGCCGAAATTCCCCTGCCCCTCGACCAGGGGATACCGCAGCGAGAAATCCTGCGCGAGCCGCACCATCGCGTCATAGGCGGCGGTATCGCCGTGGGGGTGATATTTACCGATCACCTCGCCCACCACGCGAGCCGATTTCTTGTAGCCGCTGTCGGGCGAAAGCTTGAGCTGCCGCATTGTCCACAGCAAGCGGCGGTGAACCGGTTTCAGCCCGTCGCGCAGATCGGGCAGCGAACGCGCGGTGATCGTGGACAGGGCATAGACCAGATACCGCTCTGACAGGGCAGCATCGAAAGGCGCATCGACAATCGCGTCGAACGGATCGGAATCATCAGTGGTCGAAGTGTCGGACATCCCTCTCGCTTAGCAATGCGGGAGGGTGCGCGGGAGAGGCGTTTCCACAGGGAATACGCCCTGAAGAATGCGGGCAAAAACCGGGAAATTCCAACCCGACTTGAATTATGGCCAAATTATGGCACAATTGGGGCGAGAATAAGGCAGACTCGCTTTCAGTGCCTTGTTCCGCCCCGATTTGAGGAGAGAGAAATGCGTAAAATCTGGATCTTGGCCGGTGCCACAATGCTTGCAACCGGCCTTGGCGCGTGCAGCGAGGCGGGGGATTCCGCCCTGCATGAAGAGGCCGCGATGGACGCGGAATATTCCGCCGAAGCCAGCGAAGTAGCCGCGGATGACGGCGCGATCCCCGAACTGGGCGACATCCCGGTGAACATGCCGCAGCTGGCCTACACCTATGATTACCGCTGGGCGCTGCCCGCTGCCGACATCGGCCCCTTGCAGCGCCGCCATGCCAGCCTGTGCGAACAGCAAGGCCCGGCCGCCTGCCGCATTCTCGGCATGAGCAAGACCGGCGAGGAAGCCGACGAAGTCACCGGCGTGCTCGAAATGGCGGTTGCCAGCCGACAGGCGCGGGCTTTCGGCGCGCTGCTGGAGGATGAGGCGCAGGATGCAGGCGCGGAGCAAGTTTCCGCCGAAATTGCTTCGGAAGAACTGTCACGCAACATCGTCGACACCGAAGCGCGCCTGCGCGCCCGCACCGAATTGCGCGACCGGCTGCTCGAAGTGCTGCGCACCCGCAAGGGCACGGTTCAGGAGCTAGTCGAGGCCGAACGCAGCGTCGCGCGCGTCAATGAAGAGATCGATCAGGCGCGCAGCTGGCTGCGGCAGATGGAAGGCCGCGTCGCCTACAGCCGTGTAACCGTGCGATACGAAACCGGCGTGCCGATCAGCAGCGATTTCCTCGCCCCGGTGCAAGGCGCGATCGGAGCGCTGGGTTCGATCATGGGCTATCTCGCCGCGCTGCTCATCCTGATCGGATCGGTCGCCCTGCCGGTGGGCCTCGGCGCATGGGGTATACGCATGGCAAAGCGCCGGTTTGCACCGGTGTCGGCCGAGGCCGAAGCCTAAGAGCGTGAACAGTTGAGGATGCGCGCCGCGTCCAGCGTGTTGGTTTCGACTGCCAATTCATATTGCATAGACACCATCTGCGCGCACAGCCCCGCCTCCAGATCGCCACGCGAAAGCGCCTGACGCATCCAGAAGCGCGCATCCTCAATCGAACGCGGGCCGACCCAGCCGTTGGTGGCGGACAGCGCCATTTGCGCAAAAGCATCGGGATAGCCTGCCTTGGCCGCGACCTCGCAATGCGGGACAGCCTCGGCAAACCGCGCCTCGCGCACGAAGATGTTGCACAATTGCTGGTCCGCATCCGCGCGCCCTTCTTGTGCCATTTCCTTGAGCGCCGTGACAAAGGCCTCGCCCTCTTCGGGGATGGCATAGAACAGGCCGTAATAGGCATAGGCATAGCCGGCTTCCGCAGCGAGGCGTTGCTGGCGCACCCCTTCGAGGTACTCGGGCGTTCCGCGATGCTCGGCTGCGCCGATCAGCACGCGCGAATAATGCCCCGCGCCTTGGCATAGTTCTGGTCCGCTGCGGCCTTGTAGAGTTCAAGCGAGCGCGCCTTGTCTGCCTCGTCACGCGCGTTGACCCGCAGGAAATAGGCAAGCTCAAGCTGGCCATAGGGCGTGCCTTGCGCCGCCGCCTTTTCCAGCGTTACACGCGCCGCATCGAGGTCCTTTTCAACCCCCATACCGAAATGCTGCATATAGCCCAGCAGATAGGTCGCCAGCGGATCGCCTGCCGCCACCAGCGCCTCGATATCGGCGACCGAATGTTCCGCCAGCACCCGCATGATCAGGATCGGTTCGTCGATCCGTTCCAAATCCTCCAGCGAAAGGTTGATCGGGCGCAGCGCGGGCAGCGCATCGGCTTGCGCAGCAATGGCGGCTGTATTGCTAGCATCCGCCAGAAACGTGTTGGGCGACAACGAATTGTAGGTGAACGGAACCTGCGGCGGCCAGAACCCTTCGGTGCGTTCATACACGCCCTGACGGATCGAGTTGAACACCAGGCTCACATCGACCTTGGGCACCGTCACCTTGGTCGCCACCTCATAGGCGAAGGGGCTGACGTTCTCGGGCGGCGGGGCTGCGTCATAGGCGGGGATCCCGCGACCTGTGGAATAGAGCACCGCCACCCGAGCGCCGGGCTCGAAATCAAACTCGCGAATTCCTGCCGAAACGCTCGCCGCCTGACGCGTCGCGGGCTCGATGATCACCGGGGCTGGCGCGCTGCGGGTCACCTGATTCCCGGCACTGGCCGAAGGGCCGACATCGCCCGCCGTGCGGCACGCATCGAGCATGAAGATGGTCGTCCCGTCATGCGTCAGACGGTCGGCCAGAGCTTCGAATTCGATGAACACCCGGTCGATCTCGTCCGCGCTCGCCTGCAAGGGCGCGTCCACCGGGACGAGGTAATTGCGGCGGCCATATTCGAAACCATGCCCGGCGTAATAGAACACGACGATATCGGCATCGTCGATGGAGCGGCTGAACCCGTCAACCGCGCTGCGCATCTGCGCCCATGTCCCGTCGGGCACGACAGTCACCGCAAAGCCGATCGAACGCAGCGAAGCGGCCACCATGTCCACATCATTGGCCGGATTGGGCAGGCTGCTCCACTGATCTCCGCTGCCAACCTGCTGGTATGACGAATTGCCGATCAGCAGCGCATGCTTGCCCCCTGCCTGGGCGGGAACGCCTGCAAGCATGCAGCTCGCGGCGAGAACCATCAGGGCGATGAATTTGCGGATCATGATCTTCCCCCCGTTCACCCCTACATCCGCCGCGCGTCATTACTTTCGGCGGGTACGCTGACGGTCAGCCCGTCTAACGCCTCGGTCAGGTCGATCTGGCACGAAAGGCGGCTTGTCCGGCGCGCTCCGGCGGCGAAATCGAGCATGTCTTCCTCTTCCTCGCTCGGTTCGTCCAGCTTCTCGAACCATTCGGGCGCGACGATCACATGGCAGGTGGAACAGGCCATCTGCCCCTCGCACGTCCCCTCGAGCGGGAGGCCCGCAGCCTGCCCGACTTTCAGCAGATTGTCGCCCGCATCAGCCTCTGCCTCGATCGCGGTGCCGCGCGGGTCGATGAAGGTGACTTTCAAACCCACAATTCCTGCTCCTTCACCGCAGCCTTGATGTCCCGTGCCGCCGCCTCAAGCTCCTCTGCCGAAGTGTAACGGCCCCAGCCGAGCCGGATCGTGCTTTTCGCCTCGGCATCGGAAAGCCCGATGGCTTTCAGCACATGGCTGGGCTTGCCCGATCCGCTGGCGCAGGCGCTTCCGGCGGAGAACATGACATTGCGGCAAGTGCTCATCAACCGCGCCACATCCAGCCCGTCGCGCCTGATGCTGAGATTGGCGTGGTTGCGGGCGGTGAGGCTGCCGTTCACCTGCCAGTCGTCGAACAATTCCAGCGCGCGATCCCACAGGGCGCGCGCGTGTTCGCGGTCTTCCTCCATGCGTTCATTCGCCAGCTGCGCCGCCACGCCGAACCCTGCGACCAGCGCCGGGGACAGCGTGCCCGAACGCAATCCTTCCTGAAGCCCGCCGGTGATCTGCGGGGTCAGTTCGACACCATCTCTCACCCACAGCGCGCCGATACCTTTGGGGCCGTAGATCTTGTGCGCGCTCACCGCGATCATGTCGGCTTTTTCGGGAGGCGCGACCTTGCCCGCGCCCTGCACCGCGTCGCACAGGAACAGCGCACCCGCCGCGTGCGCCTGATCGGCCAGTTGATCGACCGGCTGCACAGTGCCGATTTCATTGTTGACCTGCATAACGCAGACAAGGCCGACGCCGGACGGCAGATTGGTGCGCGGATCGACGCAGCCTTCGCTGTCGACGGGGATTACCTCGGGATCGCCCAGCACCTTGGCCGTGTCCTTCACTGCCGCGTGTTCGATCGCGGAGATCGCGATGCCCCCTTCGATCTGCGCGCCGCGCATGGCGAGGTTGATCGCTTCGCAGGCATTGCCGGTGAAGATCACGCGCCCGCCCGACGGGAACAGCGCCGCCACCTTCTCGCGCGCGGCCTCCACCGCAGCCGCCGCCATCCGGCCCATGCGATGCGGGGAATGCGGATTGGCAAAGGCGCTGCCGTCCGGCCCGTCCAGATGCCGCAGCATGGCTTCGCGGGCTTCGGGGGCAAGCGGAGTGGTCGCCTGATTGTCGAGATAGATCATGGCCTCAGCCCCTATCAAAAGGGGATTGTCAAAGCGAGCGCCAAGCCTCGACAAATTGGTCCAATTCCCCTGCCGTGGTGTTCCAGCCAAGGCTGACCCGGATCGTGCGCGCGGCTACCTCGTCCGAAACGCCAAAGGCATCGAGCACACGGCTTTTCTTGAGCGTGCCGGAGGAACAGGCGCTCCCCGCCGACACGGCCAATCCCATTGCGTCGAGGCGGATCAGCAACGCCTGTGCAGACATGGTGGGGTGAGCAAGCGCGAGGATATGATCGGCCTGATCGCCAAACGTCAGGATGTCTCCGGAAAGTTCGGCCGCGAATGCCGCGCGCTGATCGGTGCTGGTTGCCCATGCGCCCGCCTCCAGCGCGGCGGCCATGCCCAGGGCTCCGGGCATATTCTCAGTCCCCTGACGATAACCGCGTTCGTGCCCGCCGGTCGGCTCAAGAAGGTTGAAATCGCGCACCAGCAAGGCTCCGATCCCGATCGGCCCGCCGAATTTGTGCGCCGAAACCACCAGCATGTCGGCATCGGGCAGCTCGATCTTGCCCGCACTTTGCGCGCAATCGGACAGCATCACCGCGCCCGTTTCGCGCAAGGCCTCGGCCATCTGGTTGACCGGATTGATCACGCCGGTTTCGGAATTGACGTGCTGCACCGCAAGGATGGCCTGCGCGTCGAACAGGCTTTCGTCGGACGAGATTTCCGCATCGGGCGCGGCGCGGAACACCGCGTCATGCTCGACCGCGCTGACGATCCGGCGATTGGCCTTCGCCCGATTGAGCGCGATCCACAAAGCCTCGCTCGCGCCCGAGGTGAAGATCAGCTCGTAGTTCCTGTTTCCTTGGCCCAACCCCAACGCCGCCTTGATCCGTTCGCGCGCATCCTCGAGCGCCTGCTTGGCCTTGCGCCCCTCTGCATGGGGGCTCGACGGGTTGGCCCACAGGGCAAAACCTTCCTCCATCGCTGCCTTTGCTTCGGGCCGCAGCGGGCTGGTGGCGGCATGATCGAGATAGATGCGGGGACGGGACACGGAGACCTAATTAAGAACGATTCGCAACAAGTTGCACTATGCAATTGCTCTCTATATAGAGCGCAGCCTCCCGCGCGCCACCCGGCGAATGCGGCGTTGATTCTAGCAAGGTCCAGCTGATGCCATCAGTCATCTTTCCCGGCCCCGAGGGCCGTCTCGAAGGTCGTTTCTCCCCTCCCCCGCGCCCGCGTGCGCCCGTGGCGATGATCCTGCATCCGCACCCCGAAGGCGGCGGCACCATGAACGACCGGATCGTGCAGCGGCTGTACAAGACTTTCGCCGATCGCGGCTTTGCCACCTTGCGCTTCAACTTTCGCGGCGTGGGCCGTTCGCAAGGGTCGTTCGACAACGGAATCGGTGAACTTTCCGATGCCGCATCTGCGCTCGACTGGGTGCAGTCGATCCACCCAGAGGCGCAGACGACCTGGGTTGCAGGCTATTCCTTCGGCGCGCTGATCGGCATGCAATTGCTGATGCGCCGCCCGGAAGTGCGCGGCTTCATCTCGGTTTCGCCGCCCGCCAATATGTATGATTTCAGCTTCCTCGCCCCCTGCCCCGCTTCAGGCATTTTCGTGCAGGGCGCGGCGGATACGGTGGTGCAGCCCAATGCAGTGCAAAAGCTGGTCGACAAGCTGCGCACGCAAAAGCACATCACCATCCACCACGACGAAATCCCGCGCGCCAACCACTTCTATGAAAACGAGCTGGAAGAGATGATGGCGAGCGTCGACAACTACCTCGACTTCCGCCTGTCGCCGGATTGTCCGATCAAATAGCGATTGTTTTGACGAAGGCGCATCCGCGCCTTCGTCCTCGCTAGACGCGCAGCACAGCTGCGCCCGCTGCGGGCGGGCGGTCGCCCTTGCAGCCGGACACATTTGCAAACCGAACTGCTTGTCATGGTTCGAACCCGATAGGGTTCGCAAAGCCAAGGCGGACGGATGTCGGCCGCCCGGCGCCTGAGGCCGCGAAACAACCTCCATAATATTATTACGCAAAATTGATCGGTTGCGAAACGCGACGGGTCGCTAAGTGCAACGCGATAGTTCTTGATTGCTTGCGGTTACGTTGTAACATCATCTCCTAGCAAAAGTGAGAGGAGTTGCTGCCATGAGCTACACTGCCGCTGCCAACCACCCCAATCCTGCCGCAGCCGTCGGCGCGATCGGGGTTCCTGCCGGGATCGCCGTGCTGCTGATTACCGGGCTGGCCGTCAAACAGGTTATCATGCCGCCGGTGCCCAATCCGACAGGTACCTTTGAAGAAGTGATCGAGATCACCCCGGAAGTGATCGAGCCCGAAACCTCCACCTCCGCGACCGAACAGACCACCTCGCAGCAGACCGAAACCACCATCACCCGGCCCGAAAGCGAGTTTGATTTCGAACTGACCCCCAGCGGTCCGATCACCGATCTGCCCGGTCTCGACGAGGGCATCGGCGACACCTTCGGCCCGGTCGATTTCGGGATTCCCAAGCCATCACCCACCCCGGTTTTCGATCCGGTCGCCGCCGCGCCGATGGGCAATCCGGGGCGCTGGATCACTGACAGGGATTACCGCCCAAGCTGGATCAATCGCGGATATTCGGGCCGGGCCGGCTTCACCTTGCAGATCGACGCGCAGGGCCGCGTGACGAATTGCTCAATCACCCGATCGACCGGGCATGACGCTCTGGACGAGGCCACTTGCCGCCTGTTGCGCCAGCGCGCCGAATTCAGCCCGGCCAAGGATTCCTCGGGCCGGATCGTTCCGGGCAGTTACAGCAGCTCGGTCAACTGGCGGATCCCCTGAAATTCGCGTTGAGGGTCGCGATTACGGGCTTCCTTCGGGAAGCCCGTTTTGTTTTCCGGCCTGGAAACCGGAGGCGCTATTCTTCTTCGGAAATCTGGTCGATCGGGGCGGTTCCTTCGGCATCGGGGATGGTCCAGATCAACACATTGCCGATCGCGATCAGCGCCAGCACCACCATCAGCAAAGGCTGCTTCGCCTCACCCGTCCGCCGCCACATGAAAACCGCGCCCACGATCAGCAGGATAGCGGCGAGCACCACGATCGAGAAAACGATATCGGTCATGCAAACCCTTTAGCGCGCAAGCCTCGCGCGGTGCAATTGACTTGAACGTCGCGGCTCGCCAAACCTTGCCGCCATGAGAGAGAACCACACAGATTTCACCCGTCGTCAGGCCCTGATCGGTCTGGGCGGCGTTTCCGCACTCGCGCTTGTCCCCGGATGCGCAAGCGCTGCCTATGATACAGCCGCAAACGGCCAGCCGGTTACGCTGACACCGGACGAGATGCTGGATGAAATCGCCTATGCGATGCTCCGTCACGAACCGGGCCGCGCAACAGGTCTGGGTGTGGACACCGGACAGTATGCGGAATGGCGCGGCACCTTTGGCGCGGTGGGTGAAGCCGGGCGCGATGCCTATCAGGCAACCTTGCGCTGGGCATTGGAACAGGCCCGCAGCTATCCCAAGGCCGGCCTCACCCCCGATCAGCAGACCAGTTTCGAAGTCGTCGAAAGCGCCTTTTCCAGCGCGCTTGCGGGGATGGACCTGCCCTATGGCGATGTCGCCGTGGGAAGCTGGCGCAATGCCCCCTACCTCGTGATCCAGAACGTCGGCGGACACATCGATTTCCCGCGCCATTTCGGTGCCAGCCAGCCGCTGCGCGATGCCGATGACGTAGGCTTCTATGTCTCCCGTGCGGATGAAGTCAGCGCGGTGCTCGACGGGGAAACCGACCGGATCAAGCAGGCGCGTGGCATGGGCCTCGTCCCGCCCGACTTCCTGCTCGACAAGGCAATCGCGCAGATGGAGACGGTGATCGCCGCCGCGCGCGAAAGCTATGTCGGCCCGATGGAGGCCAGCGAATTGGCCGCCGCCCAGCCCGCCGTCGGCACACTCGACGGGATCGTGTCGGGCAAGATCGTCCCCGCGCTCGAACGCCAGCTCGCCGAACTGCGCACCCAGCGCGGCCTTGCCAAGGGCAATCCGGGCATGTGGGCGCAGCCGCAGGGGGATGAATGGTACAGCTGGGCCACCAGCGCATCTACCACCACCAGCATGACCCCGGACGAAATCCACGAGCTGGGGCTGGAGGAACTGGCACAGCTGCATGGCCGGATGGACCCGATCCTGAAGGAAATCGGCTACACCCAAGGGACGGTGGGCGAACGGATGCAGGCGCTGTCGCAAGACCCGCGCTACCAATTTGCCGAAGGCGATCCGGGGCGCGAGGAAATCTTCGCCTTCATCGATGAGCGGCTGCAATGGATCAAGGGGCAGATGCCGCGCGCCTTCAACACGCTGGTCGACCCCAATATGGAAGTCCGCCGTATCCCGATTACCGAGGAAGCGGGCGCACCGGGCGCCTATGGCGGCGCGGGCAGCAAGGACGGGTCGATCCCGGGCCGGTTCTGGATCAACCTGCGCACCACCGATCTGCACCGCAAATACGATCTGCCCGACCTGACTTTCCACGAAGCGATCCCCGGACACGTATGGGAAGGCGAATATTCGAACCGCCTGCCGCTGATCCGTTCGATCCTCGCCTTTGGCGCCTTTTCCGAAGGCTGGGCGCTGTATGGGGAGCAGCTCGCAGACGAGCTTGGCGCCTATGACGATTTCAAGGTCGGGCGGCTGGGCTATCTGCAAAGCCTCGCCTTCCGCGCCTGCCGCCTCGTCGTCGACACCGGGCTGCATCACAAACGCTGGAGCCGCGAACAGGCGCGCCAGTTCTTCGTGCAGCGCAACGGCTCCAAATACGAAGAGGTCGCGAGCGAGGTTGATCGCTATTGCAGCTGGCCGGGTCAGGCCTGCTCCTACAAGATCGGCCATTCCGAAATCGTGCGCCTGCGCCAGACAGCACAAGCGCGCATGGGCAGCGGCTATGACTTCAAGGCGTTCAACACCGCCGTCATCCTGGGCGGCAACGCCCCGCTCGACGTGGTGGGCAAGACGGTGGAGCGATACATCACCGGGGCGTGATTTTAGTCCCCCAAGGGGCTGGTCAAGCCATTCAGATTGGCTATGATTTCCCCTGCTCGTGTAGTCGCAGACACGAAGGGGGACTGCCATTATGATCCATCGCCTTTTCGCGGTGCTTGCCATTCTGGCGAGCGCGCTCGTCATTTCGTCTCCGGCAAGGGCAGCATGGCACAAGGCCGAAAGCGACCGGTTCGTGATCTATTCCGACAGCCGGGCCGAAGATCTTGAAGGCTTTGCCGAACTGCTCGAGCGGTATCATGTCGCGTTAGAGCTCGAGACCGGGCGCACGGTTCCAGTACCCAGCCCGTCCAACAGGCTGACAATCTACATGGTCGGCACGCGCGATGACCTGCGGGACATCTATGGCGGAGGCGCACGCTCCGCCGTGGCGGGTTTCTACATTCCGCGCGCCAAAGGATCGGTTACCTTCGTTCCCAATATCCAGTTCCGCACGCGCGATATCGGACGGGCGCAGACGGGGTCACGCTATTCGCGCAGCGCCACGGCGCAGGTGCTAGACCCGGCGCTGTCGACCTTGCTCCACGAATACGCTCACCATTTCCTGATCGCCTCTGCCCGTCATGCCATGCCGCGCTGGCTGAGCGAAGGTGCAGCGGAATACTTCTCTTCCGCACGCTTCAACGATGATGGATCGGTAGATATCGGCCTGCCTAACAACGAACGCGCCTGGGAAATCAGCCAGGCAGCGCCGGTGTCGGTGCGCCAACTGCTCGATTACGATCTTTACCGCGAAAACCGGGGCAATCGCTACACCGCCTATTACGGGCGCGCTTGGCTGCTGTTCCACTACCTCAGCTTCAACCCGCAGCGCAGCGGGCAACTGGTGCGCTACTGGCAAGCGGTGGCAGCGGGCATGGACAGCCTTCAGGCAGGTGAGCAGATATTCGGCGATCTGGATCGGCTGGAAAGCGAGCTGCGCGATTACGGACGCCAGACATCGATGTCGGGAATGCGATTTTCGGCCGAGCGCTTCCGGATCGGCAAGGTCACCGTCACAGAATTAAGCGACGGGCACGCCGCAATGATGGACGTGATCATGCGTTCGGATCGCGGGGTCGATGACGAACAAGCCGCAATGGTCGCTGCCGACGCCCGTTTGATTGCCGGGCGTTACCCTGAGGATGCCGAGGTGCTGGCTGCGCTGGCCGAAGCGGAATACGATGCCGGCAATGACGATGCCGCCATCGCCGCATCCACCCGCGCGATAGCCATCGATCCGACCGTCACCAACGCCTACGTGCAGCAAGGTTACGCGCTGTTCCGCAAGGCGGCAGACGCCGCCGACAAGGAAGCGGCCTATGCCGCAGCGATGGCTCCGTTCGAGGCGCTGAACGCGCTGGAGGCCGATCACACGCAACCGCTGATCTATTACTATCGCAGCTTCACCTACCGCGGGATCGCACCGCCGGAGCAGGCAAGGTTCGCGTTGGAGCGGGCGACCCAGCTCGCGCCTTTCGACAAGGCACTTGCAGTTGAATTGGCGGCAATGAAAGCAGCCGAAGGCGACGCGGTAATCGCGCGCTATCTGCTCGCGCCGGTCGCAGCCGATCCGCACGGGGGGCGCCAAAGCCGCTTTGCACAGGCGGCGATCGACTACCTTGGCAGGCTACCGGAAGGCTCCAGAGCGGATTTCGGCGCGCTGCGCGATCAGTTCGAGGCGGCTGTCGACGGCGAAGGGGGCGAGGACGACTCCTGATCGGGCGCCCTGCCCCTCGCTTGTGCTTACTTCCGACCGAACAGGCCCGAAGCGATATCGGTGATGTCGTCGAGCGCGTTGCCGTCGCCGTCACGGTCGAGCAGGCCCATCAGCGATGACGGGTCTTTCTGGATCGCGCTGGCAAATTCGGTGAGCGAACCCTCGCCCCCGATCTGTTCGACGATCTGGCTCAGCACACCCGCGTCGAGCCCGGTCTTGGCCGCAGCCAATTCCACCGTGTCGCCTTCCATCTGGTGGGTCTGACCAAGCATCGCGATCGCCTTTTCCGCCATTGCCGGATCGATCCCGACCTTTGCAGCAAGATTGACGACATCATCGGGCGCGCCGCCGATGTTCTTGAGGATCGAATCGAGAATGCTCATGGTTGGTCCCTTCCCTGAAATATCAACGACATTAGCCGGGGTTGGTGACAAGGCAAAGGCCCCGCGCGCCTGAACGCACGGGGCCTTCGATTGACTCAGCTACCGACGTGTCAGGCGGCGACCGGAGCAGCCTTGCGCACGCCTTCGTCGACATGCGCCTCGAACTCGGCGAAATTGTCGATGAACAACTGCACCAGCTTCTGCGCGGTCGCGTCATATTCGGCCTTGTCCGCCCAGGTGCTGCGCGGATCGAGGATGGTCTGGTCAATCCCGGCCTCGGCCAGCACCGGCACATGCACCGGCACATCGAAACCGAAGTTGGGATCGGTGCGGAATTCGACGCCATCCAGATCACCGTCGAGCGCGGCGTTAAGCAGAGCGCGCGTCGCCTTGATCGGCATGCGGTGGCCGACGCCGTATTTCCCGCCGGTCCAGCCGGTGTTGAGCAGCCAGCACTGCACCCCGCCCTTGGCGATGCGTTCTTTCAGCAGATTGCCGTAAACGCTCGGATGACGCGGCATGAAAGGCGCGCCGAAACAGGTGCTGAAGGTTGCCTCCGGCTCGGTCACGCCGATTTCCGTGCCGGCCACCTTGGCGGTGTAGCCCGACAGGAAGTGATACATCGCCTGTTCCGGGGTCAGCCGCGCGATCGGAGGCAGCACGCCGAATGCATCGGCGGTCAGCATCACGACGTTGGACGGCACCGGGCCAAGGTTGTCCTTTGACGTGTTCGGGATGAAATCGATCGGATAGGCGCCGCGGGTGTTTTCGGCGAGCGTGTTGTCATCCAGATCAAGCTCGCGCGTGACAGGATCCATCACCACGTTTTCCAGCACCGTGCCGAAACGGCGGGTGGTGGCGTAGATTTCCGGCTCCGCCTCTTCGGACAGGCGGATCATCTTGGCATAGCAGCCGCCTTCGAAGTTGAAGACTGCCGTGTCCGACCAGCCGTGCTCGTCATCGCCGATGAGCGTGCGCGAGGCATCGGCCGAAAGCGTCGTCTTGCCCGTGCCCGACAGGCCGAAGAAAACAGCCGTCTTGCCATCGGCGCTGATATTGGCCGAACAGTGCATCGGCATCACGCCCTTGGTCGGCAGCAGGTAATTGAGAATGCCGAAAACGCTCTTCTTCATCTCGCCCGCGTAACGCGTGCCGCCGATCAGGATCAGCTTTTCCGACAGGTTCACCGCGATCACGGTTTCGCTGTTGGTGCCGTGGCGTGCCGGATCAGCCTTGAAGCTCGGCAGGTCGATGATGGTGTATTCGGGCGCGAAGGAACCCAGTTCCTCGGCCGTCGGACGCACCAGCAGGGTGCGGATGAACAGATTGTGCCATGCCAGCTCGTTGATCACGCGCACGTTGACGCGGTGTTCGGGCTGCGACCCGCCGAACAGATCCGCGACATAGAGCGTGTCCTTTTCCGCCAGCGCGGCCATGAAATCGGCCTTGAGCGCGGCGAAGTGATCCGGCGTCATCGAAACGTTGACCTTGCCCCACCACACGGTGTTCTCGGTTTCGGCATCGCGGACAATGAACTTGTCCTTGGCGCTGCGGCCGGTCTTTGCGCCGGTTTGCACCACAAGCGCACCGTTCTTTGAAAGCGAACCTTCGTTCGAAGCGAGAGCAGCTTCGATCAGCGCCGACGTGCCGAGATTGGGGTGAACGTCAGCCCGGGTTTCGATGCCCTGGGCTGCAAGCGAATGGGCGAGGGGGATCAAGGTATCTTCTCCTGAAAAGGGCCCGCGAGAGGAAACATGGCCGCATTGTCCTGGGGAACGGGAGCATATCGCCGTCGCCCCTTACGACACCGCCGTCCTGCGAGTCGAAAGAGAGCGAAATGACCCCAATCCGCGAAGCGGCATAGTTACGGATGTCGCCCCCGTCAAACCGCGCATTTCGGGCGTTGCGACGCACAATTTTCACGGCAGCTTTCTTCGCATTTGCAGCACGGATTTCCGGGGGCTGATCACCTCCTTGATTGTTTCGAATGCGCGATCACGCTACCTCCTGTCTCACGCGAGACGAGGAGCACCGGCAAAGATGGAAATCGAAACCAAGCACGGATCGGACGAAATGTCCGGCGGCAACTCGCGCAACGAAGCAATCGAGATCGCGCTGGTCGATGACGATCGCAACATCCTGACGACGGTTTCGATCGCGCTCCAGGCCGAAGGCTTTGTCACGCGCCTCTATTCAGACGGCGAAACCGCGCTCAAGGCGCTGCTCGAAAACCCGCCCGACCTTGCCGTTTTCGACATCAAGATGCCCAAGATGGACGGCATGGAATTGCTGCGGCGCGTGCGCGAACATTCGCCGCTCCCGGTGATCTTCCTCACCAGCAAGGACGACGAAGCCGACGAGGAAGCCGGGCTGGAACTGGGCGCGGACGACTACATCGCCAAGCCGTTCAGCCTGCGCCTGCTCACCGCGCGCATCCGCGCCATCCTTCGCCGGGCCGAGCCTGATCGCCGGCTCGGCAATGAAACCGCCCTGCCCGAACCGGCCAACCCCAGCATCGATCGCGGCCGTCTTTACATGGACCCGGCCCGCCATCACGTGACATGGAACGGCAAACCGGTAAGCCTGACGGTGACCGAATTCCTCATCCTCGAAGCGCTGGCCGCGCGTCCCGGCGTGATCAAGAGCCGCAACCAGCTGATGGATGCAGCCTATCCCGACGATGTCTTCGTCGATGATCGGACGGTGGACAGCCATATCAAGCGAATGCGGCGGAAATTCCGTGCGGTCGATCCCGAATTCGGCGCGATCGATACGCTGTATGGTGCGGGATACAGTTTCACCGATGGCTGAAATGCAACCCGTTGCCGCAGGCGAGGATTCCCAACCGATTGCGCGCACAAGCGAACGCGGAACGCTGACCGGGCGCTTCTCGCTCACCGCGCGCATCCTGATCGTCAACATCCTGCCGCTGGCGCTGCTTTCGGGCGGGCTGTTCTATCTCGACACCTATCGCACGCAGCTCATCAACGAACGCTTCAAGCTCGCCCGGATCGAGGCGCAGATCACCGCCGAGGCCTTGGCTGGCGCAACCCGTGAGCGGCAAGAGGCGCTGCTGGTGCAGATCGGGCGCGAACAACGGATGCGGATGCGCATGTTCGATGCCGAAGGGCGGCTATGGGCAGACAGCTTCGCGCTTGCCGATCCGGCATTCGAACTGAACGACATCACCGATGACACCTGGGATCAGCAATTCGCCCGCTGGCTCGATCGCACCGTCGACACCATTGTCAGCGCCGAGGCGGTAACCGACTATGTCGAGCCGGAAGCACAAACCGCCGATGCTTGGCCGGAACTGGTGCAGGCACGCGAACAGGGGTTGAGCCAGGTCCGGCTCTACGACTGGGTCGACGGAACACCGGTGATTACCGCCGCCGCGCCTGTCGGCCTCAACGGGGCGACGTTGCTGACGGTGCGCAATGCGGTGGACATCACCGAAAGCGTGCGCTCGGCGCGTTCGGCGCTGCTGGTGGCGGTGCTGGTGGTGCTGGGCGCTTCGGCGCTGCTGTCGCTCTATCTTGCCCGCACCATTGTCACCCCGCTGCAATTGCTGGCCCGCGCCGCGCAAAAGGTGCGGCAGGGGCGCGAACGCGACGTCGAGGTGCCGCGCCTGCCCGAACGCAGCGACGAGATCGGCCAGTTGGCGCGATCGGTTTCCGATATGACGCAGGCGCTGCGGCAGCGGATCGACGCGGTTGACAGCTTCGCGGCAGATGTCGCGCATGAAATCAAGAACCCGCTCGCCTCGCTCAGAAGCGCGGTCGAATCCCTCCCCAAGGTTCAAAACGCCGATACCCGGCGCGAGCTGGAACAGATCATCACCCATGACGTGCGCCGGATCGATCGATTGGTGACGGAGATTTCCGATGCCAGCCGGATCGACGCCGAAATGTCCCGCGCCACACTGGAACGGATAGACATGGCCGAGCTGATCCGTGCCATCATCGGCAGCCGCGAAGACCGCTCGGAAAATCTCGACCGCAAGATCGTGCTGCAAACGCGCGGATTTGCGGCATTCGTCCTGGGCGTGGGGGCGCGGCTGGAACGGGTGATCGAAAACCTGCTCGACAACGCCGTATCCTTTTCTCCGCCCGATGCGCCGATTGAAGTGCTGGTCGATAATGACGGCGACTGCGTAACGGTGATGGTGTGCGACAGCGGCCCCGGCATCCCCGAGGGATCGCGTGAAAAGGTGTTCAAGCGGTTCCATTCGGTGCGCCCCGACGAAGAAGCCTTTGGCAACCATTCCGGGCTTGGCCTCGCCATCGCCCGCGCCATTGCCGAGGCGCATGACGGTTCACTGATCGCACAGGCGCGGCCTGACGGAGGCACCGGCGCTTGCCTCCGGTTCCGCCTGCCAGCCGCGAAATGACGACGGACGAAACTGCCATCATGCAGGCCAGCGTTGTCGCGATTGGCGGCCGCGCCCTTGCCATCACCGGCGCTCCGGGCCGGGGCAAGAGCTCGCTTGCACTGGCGCTGATCGATCGCGGCGCTGCGCTGATCGGAGACGACGGCGTCAGCCTCGCTCGCCACGGCGATCTGATCATCGCCAGCCCACCGCCCAATATCGCGGGCCTGATCGAAGTGCGCGGGGTCGGGATCGTGGAATATCCCGTTTCGGCCCCCGCCCCGCTGGCGCTGATGCTGGATCTGGACAGCCCGCCCGAAAGGCTGCCGGACAACATCCTGTCACGGTTGCTGCTTGGCGTTGAAATCCCGTGCCTTCCCTTCGATCCGGGCGGCATCGCCCCGGCCGTCCGGGCCGAACACGCGCTGGCGCTGCACGGGCTTTCCTGCGGATAGCTTCGGCAAAGCTAACGGAAACCGCTTCCCTTGAGCGCTTCAAAGCGCGAAAAGCCATGAAGTCATGACTGCATCGCCGCCAGCGCCCACCGACACCCGCCAGCGTCTCCTGCTGGTGACCGGCCTTTCGGGCGCCGGCAAGTCGACCGCGCTCGACGTTCTGGAAGACCTCGGCTGGGAAACGATCGACAATTTCCCGATCCGCTTGCTGGAACGGCTGGTGGGGGAGCCCGATGAACAATCCCGCGCCCCGCTCGCCATCGGATTTGATTCGCGCACGCGCGGCTTTGTGCCGGGTGAGATCATCGATCTGGTGAAGGCACTTTCGGCACGCGACGATCTGGCAATCACCTTCATGTTCATCGATTGCGCCGGGGGTGAGCTTGAAAGGCGGTATAACGAAACCCGCCGCCGCCATCCGCTGGCTCAGGGCCGTTCGCTGCTCGACGGGATCGCGGACGAGCGCGAATTGCTGGAGCCGCTGCGGCGCTGGGCCGAAATCGTGATCGATACCTCGGCCATGTCGGCCAATGATTTGCAGACCCATGTGCGCAACCTGTTCGCCGAAGACCACGGGGACAGCATGACGCTCACCGTCTCCAGCTTCGGTTTTGCACGCGGAATGCCGCCGCTGGCCGATCTGGTGTTCGACATGCGCTTCCTCGACAATCCGCACTGGGTCGATGGCTTGCGCGAACAGACCGGGCTCGACGCGCCCGTTGGCGAGCATATCGAACGCGACCCGGCCTTTCACAAGGCATTCGGCCAGATCCGCGACCTGCTGCTGACGCTGGTGCCGCGCTATGCCGCGCAGGGGAAATCCTATGTCCACATCGCGTTCGGTTGTACCGGAGGGAGACATCGATCGGTCTTTACCGCCGAGCGCATGGCTGAAGGCTTGCGCGAGGCCGGATTTTCGCCCACTGTCCGCCACCGCAATCTGGCATCACGCACCGCAGACGCAATCGAAGGCGAGCGGCGCTGATCGCCGCAGGGGTTGCATCGCATGGTGGTGTTTGAGTTAATAGTGCGCCTTCGCAAAACGATAACGAGCCGCAGGCAATAACGGACTGAATTCGCGCATGATCGGTTTGATCCTAGTAACTCACGGCCGCCTCGCCGACCAATTCGTCGAAGCGATGGAGCATGTCGTCGGCAAACAGACCGACATCGCGACCGTGTGCATCGGCCCCAATGACGACATGGAGCAGCGCCGCGCCGAAATCGCCGACAAGATCGAGGCGGTGGAAACCGGCGGCGGTGTGATCGTCCTGACCGACCTTTTCGGCGGAACCCCGTCCAACCTCGCGATTTCGCTGCTCGAAGCGGGCCGGGTCGAAGTGATCGCGGGGATCAACCTGCCGATGCTGATCCGGCTGGCCGGTGCGCGCAAATCGATGGGCGTCGTCGCCGCTGTCGAAGCCGCGCAAACCGCCGGCCGCAACTACATCACCGTCGCCAGCGAACTGCTGGGCGCGGAGACGGCGCCGCGCAGCGCCAGCGGCGGGAAATAGGCTGGCGGGATGAGCGAAGCACGCAAGACCGTCACCATCGTCAACAAGCGCGGGCTGCACGCGCGCGCCAGCGCCAAATTCGTGGGCGCCGTTGCGGCCCTGCCCGCCACGGCCAGTGTGCGGGTGGCAAAGGACGGGAACGAAGCCGCGGGCGGATCGATCCTGGGCCTGATGATGCTGGGCGCGGCCAAGGGCGATTCGGTGGAACTGATCGTGTCGGGCGATGGCGCGGATGCCGCGCTCGATCAACTGGTGGCGCTGGTCGAAGACGGCTTTGGCGAAGATCGCGGCTGAGGGGCGCGCTGTGCGCAAACACATCACCGGCTTTTCCAATCCCACGGTCAAATACCTGCGGTCCTTGCGCGACAAGAAGCACCGGAAGCGCGCCGGGCAATTCCTGGTCGAAGGGCTGCGGCTGCTCGAAGATGCGCGGACTTGCGGCCATGTTCCGCGCCAACTGGTGATGGCAGAAGGGCGCGACGCGCATGACTTGCTCGCCCGGCTCGAATCCGAAGTCGAAGCGGCGGGCGGCGAGGTGATCACCACCACGCCCGACATCCTTTCCAAGATCACTGGCAAGTCGAACACGCAGAGCGTTGTCGGGGTGTTCGACGAATTCGACACCGGCCTTGCGCGGCTTGATCGGGATGCGGGCACGATCTGGATGGTGGCGCAGGACCTGCGCGATCCGGGCAATCTCGGCACCATGCTGCGCACCTGCGACGCGGTGGGGGCCGGCGGGTTGATCCTGATTGACGACTGCGCCGATCCCTTCAGCGCCGAGGCTGTGCGTGCCAGCATGGGCGCAGTGTTCACCGTGGCGCTGGCGCAGGCGCGGTGGGAGGAATTCCTGCCGTGGCTGCGAGGCGGCGCGGGCCAGCTGGTCGCCGCGAGCTTGCGCGATGCCGTGCCCTATCGCGGGGCCGCCTATCAGGCGCCGTGCTTCATTCTGGTCGGCAATGAATCGCAAGGCCTGCCCGAAGCCTATGAGGCGGAGTGCGACCTGCGCGTCACCATGCCGATGAAAGGCCGGGCGGATTCCCTCAATGCGGCCGTTGCAGGAGCGGTGCTGGCGTATGAAGTGCTGGCGGGGCTAGAGGCATAGACCTTCGCTGGCGCGGCTTAGGGCGCGATCAGTCTCCGGCGACGAAAGTCGTGATCTTCCATCCGCCGTCACGTTGTTCCGCGATCAGGCGATAGTCGACCAGCGCGCGCAGCAGCGTGTGATCGACAAAGCCGCGCTTGCCATTGCGCGTCTGCACTTCCCACAGGGGCGCCTCGCGATTGCCTTCGACCATGTCGAAGAAACCGACCGCTTCGACCGCTTCCCATCTGAGGCGTGCAATCCTGCTTTCGCCCTTGGCGGTGGCGAACATCGGCACATCCGCGCCCAGCACGATATAGGTGCCATAGGCGTCCATATCGCCGAAATCCTGCCCCCAGTAATAGGGCATGACGAGGCTGTCCTGATAGGCGCGATCGCAGCCGAGGCGGATGACGGTGTCGAGTTCGTCCCACAGGCGGTAATCCGCCGCATCGAGCCGCGCACGCATTTCCCGCCAGCCGCTGCCGCCGCCGAAATCGAGCAGGATATCGGGATCGACCACGGTTTGCAGCATCTCCGCATCGCGGTTTGCCACCGCCGTCACCAGCGTCATGCGGAATTCATCGGCCCCGGCCATGGCGCTGCAGGCGTTGCGCGGTTCCAGATGTTCGGCAGCGGCGGGCGCCGCCAAAGCCATCGGCGCAATCGCGCCTGCAATCATCCGCAAGGCCAATGTCATGTGTCCTACTCCGCTGCGTCCTTGCGGTTTTCGAGCATGAAGCCGTCTTCTTCAACCCCTGCCGCATCCGCCGCGTTATAGCGCGGTGCGGCTTCGACCAGCGGCACGTCCTCGATCTCGCTGGCGATCTCGATGCCTTTTTCGGCAAGCCGCTTGCCCGAGGACAGGACATTGCGTTCAAAGCTGCCCACGAACTTGTTGTAATTGTTGACCGCCGTTTCGAGCCCCCCGCCCACGCGCTTCAGGTGATCGGCGGCGGTCTTCAGGCGGCCATAAAGCTCAGCCCCCATCCGTCCGATTTCCTGCGCTTCCTTGGCGAGGCCGTCCTGCCGCCACACCTGCGCCACCGTGCGCGCGATGGCGACCAGATTGGTCGGCGTCGCCAGCAGCACGCGGCGTTCAAAGGCGAAGTCCCACAATTCGGGGTCGGCCTCCAGAGCGGCGGTGACGAAATGTTCGCCGGGGACGAACATGATGACGTAATCGGGCGCTTCCTCGAACTGGCTCTGATAGCTTTTCGCGCCCAGCGTCTGCACATGGCCGCGCATAGATTTCGCATGCAGCGCCAGGTGCCGATCACGCTCGGCATCATCATCCGCTTCGAACGCGGCCTGATAGGCGTTGAGCGATACCTTTGAATCGACCACCAGTTTCTTCTGGCCGGGCACATTGATGATTGCATCGGGTCGCAGCCGCCCGTCATCGGTATCGACCGAATGTTCCATGATGAAATCGGTGTGCTGCGCCAGCCCGCATTGTTCGAGCAGGTTCTGCAAGGCCCGTTCACCCCAGCGCCCGCGTGCCTTGGGCGCGTTGGTGAGCGAATTGCCCAGCCGCTGCGCCTCGCGCCGAACCTGTTCCTGCCCTTCGCGCATCGACTGGATCAGGCCGTGCAGCTGGCCGAATGCGTCGGTGCGCTTGGCCTCCAGCTCATTCACCTGCTTTTCGTAAGAGGCGAGCTTTTCACCCACCGGATTGAGCAGTGCCCTGATCTTGGCCTCGCCCGCTTCCTCCGACTGTTTGAAGCGTTCTTCGGCCCGTTTCAGGAAGGCTTCCTGCGCCTGTTCGAGCACCTTGCTGCCGGCGTTCTCGAATTCCTTGCGCAAGGCTTCCTGCGCCTGGAGCAGGCCCTGTTTCTGTTCGGCAAAGGCTTTCTCACGCTCCGCCGCCGCACTTTCGAGCGCGGCGAGCCGCTGCGCCAGATCCGCCCGTTCCGCCTGCACCGCATCCAGCCGCGCCAGCAGACCATCCGCCTGCCCGGCGCGTTCCTTCAACCCGGCAACCTCGATCCGGGCATCACCCAGTTCGGCGATGGCGCGTTTGAACTCGGCCTCCTGTCCGGCCAGCTCACGCTCCCCTTCATCGAGCCGCCTGCGCAGATCGGCCAACGGCCGTGAGGTGACAAACCATGCGCCCGCCCCACCAATAGCAAGGCCGATGACAAGCGCGACGAGGATGAGAATCGGTTGTTCCATACCTCCTTATAGCATGGAACAAATAAAGAACACTAGTCCCGTGTTGGATATCCCCGAAAAGCTCGGCGGACCGCCCGCCCGTTTCAGTCCCGGCGGTAAAGCGGTGGCATGTCCATGCCCCGGCACCACAGCCGGATGGCGACATCGAAGTTCTCGATATACCCGTCATGGCGTCCCCGCCGCAGGATATCGCGACAGCCGGCGGCGATTTCGTCAATCATGTCTTGGGCGAGTTCCATCTGTTCCTTGCGCTCGAACACGATATTGAACGCGCCGGGAGCGGGTTCGTCCCATGCGGAGCCGCTGTAGACAGACGGATAGTGTTTGTTTCCCGGCAGCAGCCCATGCCAGCGCCCGAGCACCAGCTTCGTCACCAGCGATTTTACCGAGGGTTCGCTTTTTACCGCGATCTTGTGCCAGCAGGTTTCCTCCCACGACAACGGGAAGATGAAGCTTTGCGGGGAGCAGAAATCCTCGGGCAGTCCATGCCGGGCAAGGATAGAATTCGCCATGTCCCTCAGCGTGTCGGTGCGCACCCAGCCGTCATCCCAATTGCCTCTGTGCGGATCGATGCCCTGTTCGGCCCTGAGGGCTGCGGTGGTGCGGAAATTCAGGTGCAGCACCGGTTCGCGCTTCTCACCCTTGCGCCCAAAGCTAGACGACTGGCGCGATTCATATGTCCAGAAGGCGAGGTCCAGTCCCTCCGCCCGCAAGGCCCGATCAAGCTCCGCGCGCGCCTCGGGCCATGGATGGAGATCGCAAAGGCTTTCGTATCGGGCAAGCAATTGGGCGCAGGAGAGGTCCGAAAACTCCTCCAAGCTCACCGAAAGCCGCTTCACCTGCGGAAAACTACGCCGCCTGACGGATCTTCTTTAGCTTTTTCAGCACCATCTGGCGCTTCAGTCGCGAAAGGTGGTCGATGAAAAGGATGCCTTCGAGGTGGTCCATCTCGTGCTGCAGGCAGGTCGCCAGCAGCCCTTCGAGGTGTTCCTCGTGGTGGTTTCCGTCGAGGTCCTGATAGCGCACCGTGCAGGATGCCGGGCGGTCCACATCGGCGTAGACTTCGGGAACCGACAGGCAGCCTTCGTTGAAGGTCGATTGTTCGGCCGCCGGGTCCGCGATCACCGGGTTGATGAAGACGCGCGGTTCCTTCTTGGTCGGCTGATGCGTGTGCGAGTGGCCGTGATCGCCGTGATCGTGGTCGCATTCAACCGGCTCGGCGTCCGGATCGTCGGGCTGCAAGTCGATCACCAGCACTCGCTTGGGCACGCCGACCTGAATCGCGGCAAGCCCGATGCCGGGCGCATCGTACATGGTTTCGAACATGTCGGCGACAAGCGTGCGCAGATCGTCGTTGAACTCATGCGGTTCAACCGGGGTCGAGATGGTCTTGAGCCGGGGGTCCGGCACTTCGAGGATTTCACGGATAGCCATGCGCGCAATTTAGTGCGCGCCGCGCGAAACCACAAGTGACGCGCGCAGCCCGCGCGCTATTCGACCGGCCGCCGCGCCCGCAGCGCCTGCGCCAGCGTGCCTTCGTCAAGATAATCGAGCTCCCCGCCCACCGGCAGGCCGTGGGCAAGCTGGGTGATGCGGACCTTGTGCTCCTCCAGCCGTTCGGCAAGGTAATGGGCGGTGGTCTGCCCTTCGAGCGTGGCGTTCATCGCCAGCACCACCTCGTCCACCGCACCGTCCGATACCCGCTCCATCAGCTGCGCGATGTTGAGATCCTCCGGCCCGATCCCGTCGAGCGCCGAAAGCTTGCCGCCGAGCACGTGGTAGCGTCCGCGAAACAGCTTTGCCCGGTCGAGCGCCCAAAGATCGGCCACGTCCTCCACCACGCAAAGCGCGCGCACATCGCGGCGCGGATCGGCGCAGATGCCGCAGGGGTTGATCGTGTCGACATTGCCGCAGGTGTCGCATTCGACCAGCGTCTGCGACACCGCATCCAGCGCCTCCAGCAAAGCGGGAAGCGCGGATTCGCGGTTCTTCACCAGCCACAGCACCGCCCGCCGCGCGCTGCGCGGTCCGAGGCCGGGAAGCCGGGCCAATGCCGATGATAGTGCTTCGATCTCTTGCGATGCCATGGGGGGAGAGATAGGGGCAGTCGCGAAGCCAAGGAAGAGCCGCGACCAAATCATGCGTCCAAAAATGAAGATAGTATTCATGGGAACGCCCGATTTCGCGGTGCCTGCGCTGGTTGCGCTGCACGGGGCCGGGCATGAAATCGTCTGCGTCTATTCGCAGCCGCCCAGCCGTTCGGGCCGGGGCAAGCAACTGCGCCCTTCCCCCGTCCACGCCAAGGCGGAGGAGCTGGGGATCGAGGTGCGCACGCCCAAAAGCCTGCGCAACGAAGCGACGCAGGCCGAATTCGCCGCGCTGAACGCCGATGTCGCGGTGGTTGCGGCATACGGCCTGATCCTGCCGCAAGCCGTGCTGGATGCGCCGGTGCATGGCTGTCTCAACATCCATGCCTCGATCCTGCCGCGCTGGCGCGGGGCGGCGCCGATCCACCGCGCGGTGATGGCAGGCGACGAGGAAACCGGCGTCACGATCATGCAGATGGAAGCGGGGCTGGATACCGGCCCGATGCTGAACATCGTGACCACGCCGATAGGGTCAAAGACCACGGGCGAACTCACTGTTGAACTGGCCCAACTGGGCGCGGCGGCGATGGTGCGTGTGCTGGCCGATCTGCCCGCCTTCCCGCCCGTGCGGCAGGAGGACGAAGCCGCGACCTATGCCGCCAAGATCGACAAGGCGGAGGCGCGGATCGACTGGGCCCGGCCTGCGGCGGAAATCGTGCGCCACATCCACGGCCTAGCCCCCTTCCCCGGTGCCTGGTTCGAGATCGCCAACGGGGCGGAGAGCGAGCGGGTGAAGCTGCTGCTGGCTGAAGAGGCAGATGGTTCTGGCGAGGCAGGGACGGTGCTGGACGACGGCTTCACCATCGCCTGCGGCGAGCAAGCCTTGCGCCCCTTGCGCCTGCAACGCGCAGGCAAACCGGCGATGGACCTCGCGGATTTCCTGCGCGGGCGACCGGTGTCGGCAGGGACGAAGCTTTCTTGACCCGTTTCGCGCTCACCTTCGAATTTGACGGCACCCCGTTTCAGGGCCTCCAGCGGCAAAAGCACGGGCCGAGCGTGCAACAGGCCATCGAAGAGGCGCTGGAGCGGATTACGGGGGAGAAAGCCATCCTCCACAGCGCGGGCCGCACCGATACCGGGGTTCACGCGCTGGCGATGCGCGGCCATGTCGATCTGGAAAAGGATATTGATCCGTTCCGCCTGATGGAGGCGCTCAACGCGCATCTGCGCCCCGATCCGATCGCGATCAACGGCTGCGAAATCGTGGCCGACGATTGGCACGCGCGCTTTTCCTGCACAGGCAGGCGATACCTTTATCGCATCGTCAACCGCCGCGCCCCGCTTGCGCTGATGCGGGACCGCGCGTGGCAGGTGGCGCATGAACTCGACACACAGGCTATGCACCGCGCCGCGCAAGCGCTGGTCGGCTGCCACGATTTCACGACCTTCCGATCCGTCCATTGCCAGGCCGCCGATCCGGTCAAGACGCTCGACCGGCTCGATGTCGAACAGGTAGAGACCGATTTCGGCCCGGAAATCCACATCCATGCCGCCGCGCGCAGTTTCCTGCACCATCAGGTGCGCAGCATGGTAGGGTGCCTCAAACTGGTCGGCGCTGGCAGTTGGCCGGTCGAACGCATGGCACAGGCACTCGCTGCAAAGGACCGCGCCGAATTGGGGCTTAACGCGCCGCCCCATGGGCTCTACTTCGTCGAAGCAATCTACCCCGAATAAGAGAGGAATCCGCATGACAACCACCGGCAAACAGCTGTTCACCACGCTCACCGCAGACGGAAAGCTGACGCTTGAAGTCAGCGAGGAAAACTTCCCCGCCCCCACCGGCAATCAGGTGCTTGTGAAGATGGAAGCCGCGCCGATCAACCCGTCAGACCTCGCGATCCTGACGAGCGCGGCCGATTTCGAGAATGCCGAATATTCGCACGGCAAGGTGGTGGCAAATATGCCCGAGCCGTTCCTGACCGGGCAGAAGAACCGCCACGGCCAGCGTCTGCCCGCCGGCAACGAAGGCGCAGGTACGGTGATCGCGACGGGCGATTCCGACATGGCCAAGGCGCTGATGGGCCAGCGTGTCGCCTGCGTCCCCGGCAATGCCTTTTCGCAATACGCCATAGCCGATGCGATGATGTGCCTGCCGCTGGGCGATCATTCGTCGGAAGTAGGCGCGTCAAGCTTCGTCAACCCGATGACGGCGCTGGGCTTCGTCGAAACCGCGAAGATGGAAGGCCACGATGCCATCGTCCACCTCGCCGCTGCTTCGAACCTTGGCCAGATGCTCAACCGCATCTGCATCGAGGACGGGATGAAGCTGGTGAACATCGTGCGCAAGCAGGAGCACGTCGACATGCTGAAGGCGGCGGGCGCGCAATATGTCGTGAATTCCTCCGCCGACAGCTACATGGCCGATCTGCGCGCTGCGATCGCGGAAACCGGTGCCTTCCTGGGCTTCGATCCGATCGGCGGCGGGCAGAACACCGATCACGTGCTCAAGGCGATGGAACAGGTCGCAGCGTCGCAGATGAGCGAATATTCGCGCTATGGCTCCAATCAGGACAAGTCGATGTACATGTACGGGCGGCTTGATCTGGGGCCGACGATCCTGACCCCGTCATACGGCCTGCAATGGCGCGTGCAGGGCTGGCTGCTTACCCCGTTCCTGCAGAAAGCGGGGATGGAAACCGTGATCCGCATGCGCACCCGCGTGCAGCAGAACCTCACCACCACATTCGCCAGCCATTATAAGGCCAAGGTCAATCTTGAGGAAATGCTGACCAAGGAAGCGATCAGCGATTATCGCCAGATGAAGACCGGCGAGAAATACCTCGTCACGCCCTGGGGCTGATCAGATCGGGACGGGTCCTCGTATCGCGCGGGGACCCGTTGCCGGTATGAGACCACCTCCCTTGTTTCCCGGACAAAATTGCCGCTAACATGGCGAATAGGGAGGTGCAGTTCATGAAATATCCAAGACAAGCGGCGTTGCATCTGATGGTTGCAGCCTGTTTTGCAGTATTGCCTGTTCAGGCAGCATCTCAATCGGCAAACGATCCCTTGAGTGTTGTGTCAGAGCAGGATTTTCTCAACGCCATCAGCCTGCTTCGTCCCCCGCTTGACGTAAAGAAAACCGATGACGGCTTCGATTTGACCTTGCCGAATGGTCTGGAAGCCAATGCGCAACTGCAAAACTGCGAAGACAGGGCGACTTCAAGCAATTGCCGCACGCTATCGATCATCGTGAACCTGCTCAAGCCCGAAGGAAAGAGCCGCGAGGAGCTGCTGGAGTTGGTCAACCAATTGAACAGGCGCGATATCCACGGCCGTTCGTTTCTGAATAACGGTGACCAGATCATCACCCGTTGGACCTTTTTTGCGACCGGGCACGAGTCATCACGCGGCCTCGCCACGAAGCTGGTCAATTGGGACGCCTTTGTGCGCGGCGCCGCTGCATTGCTTTATGGGCAACAGCGACGGGACTGAGGCTCGGCTGGCGGGCCAAGACCGCCTCTCGCATCAGTCGCCGTCAAACGCCGCCTGCACCGCTTTCGCATCAGTGACCCCGCTGGCGATCAGCAGCATCAGCAATATCCGCGATTTTGCCGGGCCTAGCGCGCGGGCAGCGACGAAGCCGTAGGCGTCGTCATCAACTTCGACATTGCGATCCACCATGCCTTCATCGACACGCGATGATCGCACCACCGGCACTCCGTCGCGCACCGCCTCTGCGAGCGCGTCCAGCACCACGCGCGGGGCGTTGCCCTGCCCCATGCCGGCAATGACGATACCCTTGCACCCGATGCCAAGCAGCGCCTTGACCGGCATGGCATCCATGCCCGCGCCAGCAGTCAGGATCGCGACGCGGGGCAGAGCCTCGGGCCATTGAAAGCGCGCCGTGCTGCCGACCCGGTGAGCGGGTGCGAACCAGTCGAGGCTGGACGGCGTCACCCGCGCAATCGGCCCGCGCGGATAGCCCTTGAACGCGTCTATATTCGAAGTCGCCGCCTTGCGCACATCGCTTGCGGCGAAGACGGTGTCGCCCATCACCACCATCACGCCGCGATCCTGCGCCTTGGGATCGCTCGCGACGCGGATTGCATTGGCCAGATTGCGCATCCCGTCGCTGCCCACCGCATCGGCCGGACGCATCGCCCCCACCATCACCACCGGCTTTCCCGCATCCAGCGTCAGATCGAGCAGAAAGGCGGTTTCCTCCGCCGTATCGGTGCCGTGGGTGATGATCACTCCGGCAACGTCGGGATCGGCCTGCGCGGCGATGATCTCCCCATGCAGCGCGTCCCATTGATCCCAACCGATATCCTGCGACCCGATCCGGGCGATGGGTTTGGGCACCAGTTCGACTGTCAGGCCAAGCCCGCGAATATCCGCGATCATCGCGTCGAGCGAGATTTCGCCCGCGGCATAAGATTGCCCCGTCGCCGACGCAGCCGAACCGGCGATCGTTCCGCCAGTGCCAAGGACAAGGAGTTTTTGCGCGCTCATCGCCCGCGCCTTTAGCGAGCGAATGCATTTCACACCACATGCGCAATTGATTTTGAACTTTTTGGCGCTAGATAGCGCTTCTCCGCAAGACGGAAGCGGGCGATTAGCTCAGTTGGTAGAGCATCTCGTTTACACCGAGAGGGTCGGCAGTTCGAGCCTGTCATCGCCCACCATTCCGCACTCCATCCGCAAAAAATGCAGACCAGATTCGAGCCGCAAGCCTGGCGGGCACTGCCGCGCGCCAGCGTTTACCATGCGCGATTGCATTGCGGCGTTTTGGATGTAGTCTGCGCCCCGGGGAGTAGTGCATCTTGGGATATGCGAATGCTGCTGTGGCAGCGCAGGGATCGTTGAAGGCAAGTCTATTCGGCGAATTCCGGCTTGAAGCAGCCGATGGCGAACCGATCCTCTTGAGCAACCGGCGCGCAAGCCTGTTGCTGGCGATCCTTTTCCTTGAACCCGATCACGCGATCGATCGCGAATCGCTGGCACGGCTGCTGTGGCCCGATCGCTTCCTTCCGCAAGCCAAGGCCAGCCTGCGCCAATGCCTGCTCGATCTGAAGCGCAAGCTGGCGGAGCACCGGATCGACAATCTCATGGTGTCACGCGCCGAAGTGGCGCTCGCGCCGGGAAGCCTTGCCTGCGACCTGTTCGATCTCGAAGCCGCGCTTTCCTCTGGCGATCCGCAGGCCGCGATCGAATTCCTGCTCGAAATCGGCAATCGACCGCTGCTTCAGGGGCCGTCGCTCAACGCCGAGTTTGACGAATGGATCACCACAAGGCGGGATCACGTCGATGCCCGGTTGCGGGCCGCTCTGTCCCAAGCCATCCAGAACACATCAAAGACCGGTCGCGAGCGCCTGCTTGAGGCGGCAAGGGCGCGTTTCCCGTCCTATCGGACATTCAATCGCGTCGCCGACCAGACCACGATCGCGGTCTTGCCATTCGGACAATTCGACAGCGTCGGCGGCCAGCTGTTTCTGGCTGAAGGCATTGTCGATGAACTGACCGATCGGCTTGCCGGAATTCAGGGCATCGCCGTGGCCGGGCGCACTTCGGTCATCGCAACGGTCGACAAGAGCCGCACGCTCACCGAAATTGCGACCGACCTTGGGGTGTCCCACCTGATCGAGGGCGAAGTTCGGCGGGACGAACACGGGGTCGAAGTCCGCATTGCGCTCATCAGCGGGCAAACAGGCACACAGGTCTGGTCGGACCGGCTGACCGGTTCGGTCGAGGACTTCTTCGAATCGCGCAAGGTGATCAGCGCCAATATCATTGCGGCGATCTGCCGCGCCTTGGGCCTTGCCGCATCACCCGCCCCGTCGCGCCGGATGACCAGCGACCGCGAAGCCTACGCCCTGTTCCTTCAGGCGCGCGCGATGAGCCAGCGCATCGGGGTTGAAGGGGCGTTCGAAAAGGCGATCGAATTCCTGAAGCAAGCATTGGAGATCGACCCGGAATTCGCCGAATGCTGGACGGCGCTCGCCAATGCGCACATCATGACGGCCGCGATCACTCCCAGCCTCGAACGGGTTGAGGAATCAGCCGAAGCCGCTCGCTGTGCCCAGCGCGCCATCGCGCTTGATCCCGGCCAGGGGCACGCATTCTCGATCCTCGGCATCGACGAATGGACCCGGTTCAATCCCGCCCGTGCGCTGGAAATGGCGTTCGAGGCCTATGCCCGCGATCCCAACGATGCCGATGTCTGCTCCCGGCTCGGATCGTGCCTGCTCTATCTCGGCAAGGCTCGCGAAGCGCTGCCATATGTTGAGGAAGCGGTGGATCGCGATCCCGCCTATCCCCGCAACTACGCAATGCTGACGTCCGCCTATCTGGGCATCGGCGAGGTTGAAAAGGCACTGAAAGCGGGACAGCGCATGGCCGATATGGGTGCCCCGACAGTCTGGCTCGCGCTCGCGCATCTTGTTGCCGGCGATCACGAAGCGGCGATGAAGAGCCATTTCGATACGCGCGTCTATCTCGGCTCAACCCTGATGCGGCCGCCCGGCATGCCTCCGATGGATGATGCCGCGCGCGATGCCTATTTCGCCTTCGCGGCGCGTGGCATTTACAGCGGAAACGAGGCCGACCGAGTGGCCTATTGCCAGATGCTCGACGGACTGCATGCGACCATGCCTGATCCCTATGATTCCACCATCGTCTTCCCAGCGATTTTCATGGGCCACAGCGATCTTGTCATGAAGATCTATTCCGAGCGCATCCATCCGGCCAACATGTTCGGCCTGATGAACCTCTGGATCGATATCGACCCGATCAACCGCACAATCCGCCACCCCGATTTCATGGCCTTCGCCGAAAGGATCGGCCTGATCGAGGCGTGGGATCGTTTCGGCTGGCCCGATCTCATTCCTGCCGACCCGCGCACGGCCTGAAGCGCCCGGAAATCTGGCATTTTGACGCTTTTTTGACGCTCCTGCCGCTTGACCGAAGGGTGGATTGGGCCGCATCTGTTCGGCAACGTTCTGGACAAGCTGACACCGAACCCGCTCCGGCGATATGCGCTGGCGGCGACAGGCGAGTCTTGTCCTTCGTGCTCTGCGCCCTTGGGGGAGGGCTCAGACCGATTGAACCCCGGTGGACGGCAATGCGACCCGACCGCTCACCGGGGTTCTACCATTCAAGGGGGTGGGGAAAATGCTGCAACCGGAACCCGCCCGCTGCGCATCCCGAGACCGCTTGAAAACTGCCCGCCAACCGTATTCTTGCGGGCAAGCGTCTGCATGAGCGAAGAAGCGACTTCGGGCCAGCTTCAGAAGCGTCTGGGCCTGCCATTTGCCATCGCCATTATGGCCGGATCGGTAATTGGCGCCGGCATTCTGCGCACGCCCGGAGTTGTCGCCAACGAAGTGCCGGTGTTCTGGATTGCGATGCTGCTTTGGGCCTTAGGCGGGATTTACGTCCTGTTGTCGGTCAATGTCGCCTCGGAACTCACCACTGCGCTGCCGCGCGCTGGCGGGATCTATGTGCCCGTGCACGAAGCCTTCGGCGACGGGATGGGCCTGTTGGCGGGATGGGCGATCTGGGCCGGATATATCGCAGGGGGAGCGGCACTTGCGCTCGCCTTTGTCGAATTCCTCACCGTCGCGATCCCTTCGTTGCAGGGATACACCGTCCCGCTCGCCCTCGCCGCGATCAGCGCGGTCACCTTGCTGAACCTGCTGGGCGTCGAAGAAGGTCGCATCTCGAACATTGTCGGCCTGTCGATCAAGCTTACGCTGCTGGGCAGCGTGATCGTCGCGGCGCTGATCATGGATCCTGTCGCCGCAACGACCAGCCCGCGCCTGCCCGCTGCTTCCCCTGCAGAAGCGGCAGTCGGCTGGGTCGCGCTTATCACCGCGCTGCAGATCGTGCTTGGCGCCTATGACGGCTGGCAAGGGCCGACATTCTTCGCCGAAGAGGACAAGGACCCGGCTCACAACATCCCGCGCGCTTTCTTCCGATCGGCGGTGATCATTCTGGTGGTGTATCTCGGCATTAACCTCTGCGTGTTCACCGTGCTGGATATCGAGACCTTGCGTTCGTCCGATCTGCCGGTCGCGATCATGATCGAAAGCCTGCTCGGTCCGGCCGGGGTGAAGGTGGCAGGGGTTGCCGCCGCAGTCATGGCGCTGCTGACACTCAACGCGCTATCAATGACCCATCCGCGCATCCTGTTCGGCATGGCCCGCGACGGCCTGTTCCTGAAAAGCGCGCTCAAGGTCAACAAGGGCGGAACGCCGTGGGTGGCGATGCTGATCGGATCGGGCCTTGCCGTGCCGATGATCCTCAGCGGAGCCTATGTCTTCGTATTCAAGATTCAGGTGGCGACGGGCATTTTCGCGGCCGTACTATACAACGCCGCCTATTTTGCGCTGCGGCGGCAGCGGCCCGATATGCACCGCCCGTTTCGGGCAATCGGGCATCCGGTCCTGCCCGCGCTGATCCTTGCCATCACCGTGGGCATGTTCATCGCCGTGATCGTCGCAGACCCTTCGGGCGGGTTGTGGATGCTGGCCCTGATCGCGATCTGCCTGCCCGTCGGCATCCATCTCAGGCGACAGCGCAAGCTGACCGAAAAGACGGCATAGGCTGAACGCCAAATCCGTCTTGGCTCGCGCCCCGCAATCCGCCATGGCGCTTTCCATGAAGCGTCTTTCCATTGCCATCGCAGGTTGCGGCCCGGCCGGGCTGGCCGCGGCGATCCTGCTGGATGCGCAAGGGCACGAAATCACCATCTTCGACCAGTTCGACGAACCCGGCCCGGTGGGATCGGGCCTGATGATCCAGCCAAGCGGCATGGCCGTGCTGGACCGTCTGGGACTGGCCGGCGAAACGCTGGCGCGCGGGGCACGGGTCGATGCGCTGCTGGGGCTGGAGGAGCACGGCAAGGCGGTGCTCGACGCGCCTTATTCCAAGCTGGGCGTGCCGGGCGCGTTCGGCATCGGCATCCACCGTGCGAGCCTGTTCGGCGTCTTGCTTGAAGCGGCACAGGCGCGCGGAATCGCGATAGAAACGGGGCACGCTGTCACCGGCAGCACTCTGGACGCGGCAGGGCGCAGGCTGACGTTCGACAGCCGCGAACCGACTGCGGCGTTCGATCTGGTCATTGATGCGACCGGATGGCGCACCGTTTTCGACAGCGAGCCCAAGGGTGTGCTGGAATTCGGCGCGCTTTGGGCGAGCCTCCCCACCCTGCCCGGCGATCCGTTTGCGGGCAATCTGCTCGAGCAGCGGTATCGCCGCGCGGCGCAGATGGTGGGCGTGCTGCCTATCGGAACGCGCAAGGGCGAAACCGACCCCGAAGTAGCGTTCTTCTGGTCGCTGAAACGCGCCAATTATGCCGCATGGGCGGACACCCCACTTGACGAATGGAAGGATCAGGTGCGCGCGCTATGGCCCGATACCGGCGTGCTGCTCGACCGGATCGAGCGGCGCGAACAATTGACCTTCGCGATCTACGCCCACCGCACACAACACCCTCCGACACGGGAGCGCATGATCGCCATCGGCGATGCCTGGCATTCGGCCAGCCCGCAGCTGGGCCAGGGTGCCAACATGGCGCTGCTCGACGCATGGGGCCTTGCGCGCGGGATCGAGGAAGGGCGCACGCTGGACGAAAAGCTGCGCCTTGCGGTCAACTGGCGGCGCGATCATGTCTGGCTGTATCAATGGGTCACGCGGCTGTTCACCCCGCTGTACCAGTCGGACACCGATTGGCACCCGGCGATCCGCGACCGGCTGCTTGCCCCGCTGTCGCAAATCTGGCCGACGTCGCGGATACAGGCGCAATTGATGAGCGGGCTGTTCGGCTTTCCGCTCGGCCCGCTGGGCCTGACCGTGCCTGATTACGAAGCGCTCTCGGCCAGCGCCTCTCGCAGTTGAGCGATCGCTTCCTCGCCATCCCATTCGTAATCGCCCGCGACCCGCAGGATTTCCTTGCCTTCGGCGTCGAACAGGATCGACATCGGCAGCAGGCCGCCTTCGGAGAATTCCACCGCCATGTCGTTTTCTGGGTCGAGCCAGGGTTCAAGCCGCTCGAACCCCTGCTGGGCAAAGAACGGCGCAACCACTTCGGCCCCGCGCACGTCCTGACTGATGGTGAGCACCCGCAATTCGCCCTCCATCTGCCCCGCCAACGCATCGAGCGCGGGCATTTCCACCCGGCACGGCACGCACCACGTCGCCCACAGATTGACCAGCACCGGCTGATCAAGCGCGGCCAGTTCCAGCTGATTGCCCTCCGGATCGCTCAACGTGAGTTCGGGCAGCGGCGTCCCGGCAAAGGCGCGCACCATCTGGCCCGGCAATTGCGGCGGGACCGCAGCCGAGCTTGACGCATCAACAGTAGCGCTTTCTTGCGCCGCGTCCCCCGCGCCACTATCGCAGCCCGCAAGGGCGAAAGCCGCAAGTGCAGCAAGAGCAATCGAACGAGACATGAGCGACTCCAGAAATTCAATGTGGGGCGGGCGGTTCGCCGAAGGGCCTAGCGCCATAATGCGCGAGATCAATGCTTCGATCCCGTTCGACAAGGCGTTGTGGCGCGAAGACATCCGCGCGTCCAAGGCGCATGTCGCGATGCTGGGCGCGCAAGGGATCGTTTCGGCGGCGGACGCGGCCACGATCAGCGACGGGCTGGACCGGATCGCCGAGGAATACGAGCGCGACGGCGTGCCCGAAGACTGGGACCTCGAAGACATTCACATGACTGTTGAAGCGCGCCTGACCGAGCTGATCGGCCCGGTCGCCGGGCGACTGCACACGGCGCGCAGCCGCAATGATCAGGTGGCGACCGATTTCAAGCTGTGGGTGCGCGCCGCCAATGCCCGTGCGCTGGCCGGAATTGCCGCGCTTCAGGCCGCGTTGGTCGATCGCGCCGATGAACACGCCGCCACGATCATGCCCGGCTTCACCCATTTGCAGACCGCTCAGCCGGTGACGCTGGGTCATCACCTGATGGCCTATTTCGAGATGCTGACCCGCGACGCTTCGCGCTTTTCCGCGGCGCAGGATCGGTTGAACGAATGCCCGCTCGGCTCCGCCGCGCTTGCAGGGACAGGCTTCCCGCTGGACCGTCAGGCGACCGCAAGCGCGCTCGATTTCCGCGAGCCTACGCGCAATTCACTCGACGCCGTGTCAGACCGCGATTTCGCGCTCGACTACCTGATGGCGGCAAGCCAATGCGCGATCCACCTGTCGCGTCTGGCGGAGGAACTGATCTTGTGGGCAAGCCAGCCCTTCGGCTTTGCATCCTTGCCTGACAGCCTCTCCACCGGTTCCTCGATCATGCCGCAAAAGCGCAATCCCGACGCGGCGGAGCTGGTGCGCGGGCATTCAGGCCGGATCATCGGAGCAGCGACTTCGCTGATGATCACGATGAAGGGCCTGCCGCTCGCCTATTCAAAGGACATGCAGGACGACAAGCCTCCGGTGTTCGAAGCCGCGAGCCTGTTCGACCTGTCGCTCGCCGCGATGACGGGGATGATCGCCGAGACCACATTCAAGGCTGAGCGGATGCGCGCTGCTGCGCAGGCCGGCCACGCAACCGCGACCGACCTTGCCGACTGGCTGGTGCGCGCCGCCGACATTCCTTTCCGCGAAGCGCACCACATCACTGGCGAAGCGGTGAAGCTGGCCGATGCCAAGGGCTGCTCGCTTGAGGAACTGGCGCTGGCCGATTTGCAGGCGATTGACCCGCGCATCAATGAAAGCGTGTTCGGCGCGCTGTCGATTGACGCTTCGGTGGCCGCGCGCGCTTCCTATGGCGGCACCGCGCCCGATCAGGTAAGGCAGCGCGTGGCGGAGGCGCGCGAACGGCTCGCACGCGAAACCGGGACGGAGAAATGATGCGCCTTGCAGTGATCCTGATCGCCGGAGCCGCGCTTTCCGCCTGCGGCGCGCGCACCGCGCTAGAGCCGTTGGAGGGAACCAATCTTCCCCCGGCGCCTTATGGCGAGGGAGCGCGTCCCGATGCCGAGCAATTGCTCGAACTCGAAGCGCTCGCCGCGCCGGAGCGCAGCGTGGAATTGCGACGTCGTTCAGAAGAACGGGCGGACGACCCCTTCGACCTGCCGCCGGAATGATATCGACGACACCAAGACCAGTTTCTGATGGACCATTTTGAGATCAAGAACGGCGTCATGCACGCCGAAAACGTGCCGCTGCCGGATATTGCCGATGCAGTCGGCACCCCCGTCTATGTCTATTCGCGCGCCACGTTGGAACGGCACGCGCGCGTTTTTCGCGAAGCGCTGGACGGCGTGCCAGACAAGCTGATCGCCTTCGCGGTGAAGTCCAATCCCAACTTGGCCGTGCTCAAGGTCCTGCAAAAACAGGGCTATGGCGCGGACGTGGTTTCCGTCGGTGAAATGCGCCGTGCGCTGGCTGCCGGGATTGCCCCGGAGAAGATCGTCTTTTCGGGGGTTGGCAAGACTGCTGCGGAATTGCGCGCCGCGCTGCAGGCCGGGATCGGGCAATTCAATATCGAGAGCGAGGAAGAAGGCCTTGAGCTTGCCGAGATCGCGGCGGAGATGGGCCTGACGGCGCAGTGCGCGCTGCGGATCAATCCCGATGTCGATGCCGGGACGCATGACAAGATCTCGACCGGGAAGGCCGACAACAAATTCGGCGTGCCGATTAACGAAGCCGGGCAGATTTTCGGCAAGCTGGCCGGGCAACCGGGCATCAACCTGCGCGGCGTGGCGGTGCATATCGGCAGCCAGCTGGGCGATCTGGCTCCGCTGGAAACGGCCTTTGCCAAGCTGGGTGAACTGGTTTCGAGCCTGCGCGGCGCGGGCCATGTTATCACCCATGTCGATCTGGGCGGCGGCCTGGGCGTTCCCTATCGTAAGGGCGAAGTGCTGCCCCCGCCGTCCGAATACGGCGCGATGGTTGCCCGCGTGACGAAAGACTGGGGCGTTACCCTGATCTTCGAACCGGGCCGGGTGATCGCAGGCAATGCCGGGGTGCTGCTGACGCGGGTGGTGCGGGTCAAGCGCGGGATCAATGATCCTTTCGTGATTGTCGATGCGGCGATGAACGATCTGGCGCGCCCTGCCCTTTACGGCGCCTATCACGGTTTTGAAGCGGTGCAGCCCGACGGCGCACAGATGACCGCCAATATCGTCGGCCCGATCTGCGAGACGGGCGATACCTTTGCCATGGGCCGCGAGTGTGATCGCTTGCAAAGCGGCGATCTCGCCGTGTTCCGCACCGCCGGGGCCTATGGCGCGACCATGGCATCAAGCTACAACTCGCGCGGGTTCGTGGCTGAGGTACTGGTGGACGAAGACCGCTTTGCCGTGGTGGCAGACCGGATCGATGCCGGTTCGATCATGGATGCCGAACGGGTGCCCGACTGGCTCGCATGAGCGAATTGCACAGCCTCCCGCTGTTTCACCGGATCGCCGGACAGACGGTGCTGGTGCTGGGCGATGGCGATGCGGCAGAGCCCAAGCGGCGGCTGGTCGAGCGCGCTGGCGGGATCGTGATCGATGATCAGCAGCGCGCGATTGACGAAGGCGTACGGCTGGCCTTCATCGCCTTTGACGATGCGAAGGCCTGCGAAGTGGCGGCGATCAACCTGCGCTGCGCGGGGATGCTGGTGAACGTCGTGGACCGGCCTGACCTTTGCGACTTCACCACGCCGAGCATACTTGATCGTGATCCGGTGTTGATCGCGGTTGCAACGGGCGGAGCCTCGGCGGGGCTGGCCAAACACCTGCGGCTGCGGCTGGAGCGGTTGTTGCCGCAATCGCTGGGTGAACTGGCCGCGCGGCTCTTCGCTGCGCGCGATGCGCTTCGCAGCGCCTATTCCGACGCGGGGCAGCGGCGTCGGGCGCTGGATGCGGCCTTGGGCGAAGGCGGAGCGCTGGATCCCTTTGATCCCAATTCGGCCGAGCGCGTGGACCAATGGCTTGCCGGCGCGGATTCGGTCGAAGCGGATCGGACGGTGGTTTTGAGCCTCGCAAGCACCGATCCGGACGATCTAACGCTCAAGCAGGCGCGACTGCTGGGAGAAGCGGACACGGTCTGCACCGATGCAAATGTCCCGGCGACGATCCTTGCGCGGGCGCGAGCGGATGCGAGACGGGTCGTTTGCACCAACACTGACTGCCCGTTTGCGACGGGAGCATCAAACCGATGCCCCAAGGCTGGCGGCGGTCTAACCGTCGTCCTGCGCCAGCCACCACAGCGGTAGGGTCACGCCGCCTGCTGCAACAGCGGAGCTTCGACCTCGGCGAAATAGCGCGCCATCGCGCTCGCTGACTGATCGCTCAGGCCGATGAATGCGCGGCGCCGGTCGCTGGGATCGTCGACCCGCACGAACACGCCGCTATCGACCAGCTGCTTGATCCAGCGCAGCGCCGTTGTTGCTGGAACTCCGGCAGCGATGCACAGCGAAGTCACGGACACCCGCTGATGCTCCGCCTGCGCCGCCGTAAGATCGAGCAGCATGTCCCACGCGGGATCGGCGAACAATTCGGCATCGAAGAACTTCGCCCGCGCTTGCCTTGCCGAGATGATCCGGCGCACATGGCGCGGATCGGGCAGCGGCGGGCGAGCTGCGTTGAAACGATTGCCCTCTCCCCGCTCGATCAGCAGGCCATCATCGCGCGCCGGTGCCGAGAACATCGCACCCTGCGACGGCTCGCGCGGCTCGACCCGTCCAGAAAGCCCTTCAAGCTTGTGCGCGATCGCTTCGACCTGGCGCGAAAGGTGCAGCAGGTTCAGGCGATCGACCTCCGTCATCTCCCGCACGCGCGGATTGGCGATATCAGCCAGCACCCTGCCCACCGCGATCACGCGTTCCGCCCGGCTTGGTTGCACGAGTATCTGCGGATCAGACTGGTCGAGCGCGGCAAACACGTCTTCGAGAGCGTCGAGCGAGGTCGATACGATCAGATGCGCCCCGCTGCGCGCCGCACGCATGTCCAGCCGCGCCAATGCCGCCAGCGATTTGCCGTCAACCACAGGGCAATCGAGCATCACCACATCGCCCAGCATGGCAATCGGTCCGTCCAGCAGCGACGCGACCGCCCCGCCGTCAATCGTGCGGAATCCCGCCCCGGCAAGGTCCGCCGCGATCTCGCCACGCACCGAAGCGCGATCGGCAAAGATTGCCACTCGCGCCGGAACTCCCGCCGCGTCCTGCGCCCCGTCATAGTCAAAATCGGCGGCTTGATAGTCCAGCTGTGTCATCGATTCGCCTCCTGCAGCAGGAGAACGAGAGTAGAACAGAACGGGATCAAGTCAAGGTCGTATCTCGATCGGCGTCCCGTCCGGCACCAGCTGCCACAGTTCCTCGACCTCGGCATTGCTGAGCGCGATGCAGCCATCGGTCCAATCGCCGGGCATCCGGCCCATCGGCAGGCCATTGGGCTGGCCGTGGATGAAGATGTCGCCGCCCGGCGATCTTCCCATGCTTTCGGCATAGGCCCGGTCGGCAGCGTTGGGATAGGATATGCGCAAGCTCAGGTGATAGCTGCTGCGCGGGTTGCGCGTGTCGATGGTGTAGCGCCCTTCGGGCGTGCGTTCGTCGCCTTCGAAGCGTTTGTGCCCCTGCGGCGCGTCGCCGAACTGCAAGCCGCGATAGGCCTTGATCGGCTTGCCCTTCGCATAAGCGATCAGCAGGCGATCCGACTTGTCGACCAGCAGGAAGTCGGCGACCAGCGGCGTCCCGGCGGCGACATCGGGCAGCACCGGCGCCTGCGGCAGAATGACGCCCTGCCCCGATCGTTCCACCACCTGCGCCGGAGGCCCGGCACAGGCCGCGAGCAGCATCAGGAACGCCAGGGCGAAGAACCGCTTCATCCCCGCATCAGTCCACAAACGGATCCCGCATCAGGATCGTGTCGTCACGTTCGGGCGAGGTCGAAACCAGCGCCACCGGGCATTCGATCAATTCCTGAATCCGCTGGATGTACTTGATCGCGTTGGCGGGCAGATCGGCATAGCTGCGCGCGCCCACAGTGCTTTCGCTCCAGCCTTCCATTTCCTCGTAAATCGGCTCCACCGCTGCCTGATCCCCAGCGTGGCTGGGCAGATAGTCGAGCACATTGCCGCGCAGCCGGTATCCGGTGCAGATCTTCACCGTCTCCAGCCCGTCGAGCACATCGATCTTGGTCAGCGCGATCCCCGTCACCCCGCTGATCGCGCAGGTCTGGCGCACGATCACCGCATCGAACCAGCCGACGCGCCGCTGGCGACCGGTGACGGTGCCGAATTCATGGCCACGCTCGCCAATGCCCTTGCCGACCTCGTCCTCAAGCTCGGTCGGGAACGGGCCGCTGCCGACGCGGGTGGTGTAAGCTTTCACGATGCCCAGCACGAAGCCGGTCGAATTGGGTCCCAGCCCGCTGCCGCTGGCGGCCGTGCCGCTTACGGTGTTGGAGCTGGTGACGAACGGATAGGTGCCGTGATCGACATCCAGCAGCACGCCCTGCGCGCCTTCGAACAGGATCTTGGCCCCGGCCTTGCGCACCTTCTTCAGCCGTTTCCACACCGGCTGCGCAAACCGCAGCACGAACGGTGCGACATCCCGCAGTTCGGCGAGCAGCGCCTCGCGATCCACCGGCGGTTGATCGAACCCGGCGCGCAGCGCATCATGGTGCGCGCACAGCCGGTCAAGCTGCGGCTCCAGATCATCGAGGTGGGCAAGGTCGCACACGCGGATCGCGCGGCGGCCCACCTTGTCTTCGTATGCCGGGCCGATCCCGCGCCCGGTGGTGCCGATCTTGCCCTTGCCCGCAGCGGTTTCGCGCAAACCGTCAAGATCGCGGTGCAGCGGCAGGATCAGCGGGCAGTTGTCCGCAATCGCCAAATTATCGTCATTGATGACGACCCCCTGCCCTTCAAGCTTTGTCACCTCGTCGCGCAGCGCCCACGGATCGAGCACCACGCCATTGCCGATCATGCTCATCGTGCCCGACACGATGCCCGATGGCAGCAGCGAGAGCTTGAACACATTGCCGTCGATCACCAGCGTGTGCCCGGCGTTGTGCCCGCCCTGGAAACGCACGACGACATCGGCCCGGCTCGCCAGCCAGTCGACGATCTTGCCCTTGCCCTCATCGCCCCACTGGGCGCCGATTACGGTGACGTTGGCCATTCAAACACTTTCACTGAAGTTTCGACAAACGGGCGGGGGTTAGGGGCTTGGACGGTGGAGGGCAAGTGCGCTGCGAGGTGGAACAGTGAAATGGGTGTTTTAAAAATATTCAGACCCCGGCAAGCAACTGATTTAAATAACTTAATTACCAAAGGGGTGTGACTTTTCATCACCATTGCGTTTCCTTGCCGTTTCCACGCCGATGCTGGCGGGATTTTCGCCCGCCAACAGAGCATGCCCCGGCTATGCCCCGGTAGAAAAGCGCGAAGCGAACCGCCCCGGCTAATCGCTATCCGCCGAATTCCACCATCGCGGTTTCGCACGCGTTCACCCGCGCCATTTCGATCTCGCGCCCGCTCTGCGTCACCACCTTGAAATCGAACAGGCACGCCTGCGATCCGTCGCTGACATTGACGTTCCATTGCTGACCACCGGCCAGCACGCCGCTACCCGCCAGCTTGTCATCGCCCCAGTCGAGCGTCGCCGAATTCGACCAGAAGATCGAACTGATCGTTTCCCCGGTCTGGTTCAGGATCGAGATATTGCGATCGCTTGTCGCCGCCCCCGGCTTGGCCTTGCCCTCTGTGCCCTGTCCGGCGAACACCGCATCCTCTCCGCCAAAGGCGATAGTCAGCGTGTTGAAGACATCACCCAGATTGTCGACCGACATCGCGTAATCGGCACAGGCACCCTTGGGATCGAGGGTAAAGCTGGTGCGATCGGTCATGTCGTAATCCGAATGGACCGATGATCCGGTGGCATCGGTGACATCGAAATCGAGATCGGTGTCGCCATCGCCGCTCGCCAGGACCTTCGTCACGTCGCACACCCGCAGCGCCACTTTGGTCGCGGAATTGGCGTTGACCCGGTATTCGCCCGGCCCCAGCGGCCCGCGCAAGGCGTCCGCCGCGGTCAGCGCGACGTTGAAGACATTGTAGACATCGCCGAGGTTGGACACTTCGACCGCGAAAGTCTCACACTCGCCGCTCGGTTTGAGCGTGGCGAAGGTCACGTCGGACATGTCGACATCTGAATGAACCACGGTGCCTTCGGCATCGGTGACGGTGAAATCGAGATCGGTATCGCCATCGCCGCGCACTTCCATGCGGGTCATGCCGCAGACGGGCAGATTGACCTTCAGCGTCGAATTGGCCTCTGCCCGGTATTCGCCCGCGCCTTCGGTTTCGGCAAGGGTGACGGCACCGCCTGCTACGCCGCCATCGGCCAACCGTACGCCTTCGAGCGTGGTGCTGGGCGCCGTTCCGGCGAAGGGCGCAGGGTCAGCGCCCTTGGGTTCCACCACCACCATCAGCGCGTTGTAGACATCGCCAAGGTTGGCGACCTCCATCTGGAACGTCTCGCAATCGGAAAGCAGGCCCGCCAACGTCACCGAGGTTTCATCGGTTTCGCCCGCGTCTTCGTGGACGACGCCTTCGTCCGAATTGCGGATAATGAAATCGAGATCGGTGTCGCCATCGCCCCGCGCCGACACCGCTGCCGAGGTTCCGCAAGCCTTGAAATCGAGCGTGCGCGTCTCGTTCGCCTGGATGATGTATTTCTCGATCCGGACGGAGCTTTCGACAATCGGTTCGAGCACGACGGTAAAGGCGTTGGCCTCTTCACCAAGGTTCGACACGGCGAGCGAATAGGGGGCGCAATCATCGCCCTCTTTCTCGATCACGATGCTGAGGTAATCGTCCACCCCTTCGTCCGAATGCACCATTCCTCCTGCTGGATCGGTGAGGACAAAATCGAGATCGGTACCGGTGTCGCCGCGCACCGCAAGCTGGCTTTCGGCTGAGCACACCTGAAGCGATATCGTCGCAACCGATCCCCCGTCCACGCTGTATTCATCGACGCTGGCCGATGCGGGCGCTGCAATGATCGCAAGGCTTGCGACACAGGTAAGAAGGGTTGCTTTGGTATCGATCATGCGCGTCACCCGGAATATTGAAAACCTCGATTGCCTGTCAGGCTATAATCTTTTGAGTGTGAATAACAGCTTGATTGTGGGAGCCCGCCGAATGACCTCACCCATGAAATTTCCCGGAGCCATTCTGGCGCTTGGCGCTGCTGCCAGCGCTATGATCGCCCTGCCGCTGTTGGCGCAATCGCAAGGCCAGAACCGCCTGCCGCGTGAATGTGTGGCGGAAATCCGCGATCTTTGTGCGCAGGAAGGGGCGCGGGATAGCGGCGCGATCAGGGAATGCTTGCGCGAAAAACGTTCCGAATTGTCGAGCGATTGCGCCGCGCAATTGCGCAGTCGCATGGAGCAACGCCGGTCCGGTGCAGGCGGAGCGCGCGGCGCGGCGGGTTTGGTCAATCCCTATCAGGCGTTGGCGAAGCCCGATCGCACGGTGATCTATGGCGAACATCAGCGCCAGCAGGTCGATGTCTACGAACCGGCGGACGCGGTCGAGCCGCTGCCGTTGGTGGTCTTCATCCACGGTGGCGGATGGACGATGGGCAGCCATCAGGCGGTGCAGACCAAGCCCGCCTTCTTCAACGATGCCGGATATTACTTCGCCTCCGCCGGATACCGGCTGGTGCCCGATGTGACGGTGGAACAGCAGGCCGCCGATCTTGGCGAAGGCTTGCGCGCATTGCTGGGGCAGGCGTCAGCAATCGGCTTCGATCCGGGCAATATCGTGCTGATGGGCCACAGCGCGGGCGCGCATCTGGCGGCGCTGCTGGCTACCGATCCGGCATATGCGGGCGATGCATTCGGCGCGATCCGGGGCGTGGTGCTGCTTGACGGGGCGGGCTACGATGTCGCCGCCAACATGGCCGAAGGCGGGCCGCAGGTCTGGCAGATCTACAATCGCGCCTTCGGGCGGGATCCCGCGCGGCAGGCGGCGCTTTCGCCCATCACTCATGTCGGCGGGCCGGATGCGCCGCACTGGCTGGGCCTCTACGTCGCCGAACGCGCAATGGCCAAAAGCCAGACCGAGGCGCTGATGACCGCGCTCGCGCAGGCAGGGGCGGATGCGAGCGCGGTGCCGATCTCCGACATCGACCACAGCCGCATGAACCGCGAACTGGGCACTGAAGCAGGCGCCGCGCAAAGCGAGGCGGTAATCGCGTTTCTGGACGCGGTCACGGGTTAGAGCGGCGCAGTCTCCGTGCCGCGCAGCACGTGGGTGCAGCCCAATGCGGCGGGGTCTTCGTTTTCGCCGATCTGGGCGATAGTCCGCGCGCCTTCGCTGCGCAGCTTGGCGGCGGCGGCGGGATCGTGACCGAGCGCGAGATAGACCTTGCGCGCCGCATCGGGCTCAGCCGCTCCTTCGGCAAGGCGATCGAGATAGAGCGTGAACCCGGTCGCCGCCTCGTCGCTGCCGCCGATGCGATAGGTTCCGCCCCGGCCCACGGCGCCGCGTACGCCCTCGGCATAGAGGGTGAAACCCAGCCATGACTGGTATTCGAACCCGTGCCGCTCGGTCGGGTCGAGCGTGATGCGCGCGCTGTCTCCGATGCGTCCGGCAATCGCCGCCAGCCCTTCGATCCGCGAGGCGAGCGCCCCGGCCTTGTCAAAATCACGCAGCGCATCAAGCGCCTCGGCAAAGGGGCCGGTGGCATAAAGCAGCGGCAGGTAATCCGCCCCGCCCACCGCCTTCAATCCGCCGGCGTCCTTGGTATCCAGTTCGCGCCGGATCGCTTCGACCGTCTCCGCATCCAGCGCCGCATCCGGCGCTGCGAGCGTGTCTACGAGGTCGGGCAGAGTGAAATCGACCGAAATCCCCGAAAGGCCCGCAGCCTGACAGGTCTCGATCGCGGTGGTGACAATCTCGCTCGCCGCGGCGACGGTATCGGCCCCGATCAGTTCCCCGCCAAGCTGCAAACGTTCGCGCGCCGGGTCGAGCTGGCTGGCCTTGATCACGGCGGTGTCACCGCAATAGGCCAACCGCAGCGGGCGCGGCGCCTTGGCCATGCTGGTGGCGGCGATGCGGCCGATCTGCGGGGTGATATCGCTGCGCAGCGCAAGAGTGCGCAGGCTGACCGGATCGACGAAACGGAAACACCGCTGCGTCGCCACTCCGGCAGGCATACGGCTTGCCAGCGTGCGTTCGAATTCGAGCAGCGGCGGACGCACCCGGTCGTATCCGTGCGCGTCCAGCACATCCAGACACGCGCGCATCGCACGGGTGATACGCGCAGCGGAGGCCGGCAGGCGGTCTTCAAGCCCTTCGGGCAGGAGATCAGAGCTTTTGTTCATCGCATGCGCGCTTAGCGATCAATCACAAAGGCGTGAAGGGGTTTGCCACCCGGCGGCGGAGGCGACCGCATCCGGGTGGCGAATTGCATGATCAGAAGCTGAGTGCCTTGACTGTCTTGACCCCTTCGACCCCGGCGGCTTCGGCGATCACGTCAGGGCCGACTTCTTCGTCGAGGCTCAGCAGCAGCACCGCTTCGCCGCCTGCATCCCGGCGACCGAGGTTGAAGGTGCCGATGTTGATGCCCTTCGATCCCAACAGCGTCCCGATGCGGCCGATGAAGCCCGGCTTGTCGTCGTTGACGACGTACAGCATGTGGCCATCCAGATCGGCTTCGATGCCGATGCCGAAAATCTCGACCAGACGCGGCGCATCCTTGCCGAACAGCGTCCCCGCTACAGAGCGCGTGCCCTGTTCGGTTTCGACCGAGACGCGGATCAGCGTGTTGAACGCGCCATCGCGGGTCTGGCGGATTTCCGACACTTCCAGCCCGCGCTCCTTGGCGAGGAACGGCGCATTGACCATGTTCACAGTGTCCGAATAGCGGCGCATGAAGCCCGCCAGCACCGCGCCGGTGATCGGCTTGCCTGAAAGCTCCGCCGCCGCGCCTTCGCGTTCGATGCTGATCTTGGTCAGATTGCCGTGCGCCAGCTGCCCGACAAGGCTGCCGAGCTTTTCAGCGAGCGCCATGTAAGGCTTCAGCTTGGGCGCTTCCTCGGCCGACAGCGAGGGCATGTTGAGCGCGTTGGTGACGCCGCCGTTGACGAGGTAATCGGCCATCTGTTCGGCCACCTGCAGCGCGACATTGACCTGCGCTTCGGTGGTCGATGCGCCAAGGTGCGGGGTGCAGATGAAGTTGGGCGCGCCGAACAGCGGGTTTTCCTTCGCCGGTTCAACCGCGAACACATCCAGCGCCGCGCCTGCGACCTGGCCGCTTTCGAGGCAATCCTTCAGCGCCGCTTCGTCAATCAGCCCGCCGCGCGCGCAGTTGATGATGCGGATGCCCTTCTTCGCCCCTTCGAGCCGTTCGCGGCTGAGGATGTTGCGGGTTTCATCGGTCAGCGGGGTGTGGAGCGTGACGAAATCGGCGCGCGACAGCAGCGTGTCGAGATCGACCTTCTCCACGCCCATTTCCACCGCGCGATCCTCCGTCAGGAAGGGATCATAGGCGATCACCTTCATCTTGAGGCCAAGCGCGCGGCTGGCGACGATCGAGCCGATGTTGCCCGCACCGATCAGGCCGAGCGTCTTGTTGGTCAGTTCCACGCCCATGAAGCCGCTCTTGGGCCATTCGCCCGCCTGCGTCTGGACATTGGCGTCGGGAATTTGCCGCGCCAGCGCGAACATCAGCGCAATCGCGTGTTCTGCGGTGGTGATCGAGTTGCCGAACGGGGTGTTCATCACCACCACGCCTTTGGAACTGGCGTAGGGGATATCGACATTGTCCACCCCGATCCCGGCGCGGCCGATGACCTTCAGATTGGTCGCCGCGTCAAGGATCGCCTTGGTCACCTTGGTCGAGGAACGGATGGCGAGGCCATCGTATTCGCCGATGCGGGCGATCAGTTCTTCGGGCGTTTCACCGGTAATCACATCGACATCGCAGCCGCGCTCTTCGAAAATGCGGGCGGCGTTCGGGTCCATCTTGTCAGAGATGAGTACTTTGGGTTTGGTCATGGTAAATTCCTGTGTGCGCTCCTGCGATTACAGGAGCCCAGTCTGCTGGGGTTGATGCACGGGAGTGCGCCCCGCCATTGGCGGGGGCACAAGGATTAGATCAGCCGTTCTTGACGGTTTCGTAGGCCCATTCGATCCACGGCAGGAGGCGTTCGATATCCTCCGCCTCGACCGTGCCGCCGCACCAGATGCGCAGGGACGGCGGGGCATCACGATAGCCGTTGAAGTCATAGCCGACGTGGCGTTCTTCCAGCAGCTTGACGATCTTCTTGGGCACCGCGGCCTGATCTTCGGGCGACAGGCTGTCGTACCATTCGCCGGTGAACTTCATGCAGACGCCGGTGTTGGTGCGCTTGGCCGGGTCGGAAACCATGTTCTTCAGCCACGGCTTCGCCTCGATCCAGTCCTTGACGATCTTGGCGTTACGGTCAGCGCGTTCGAACAAGGCCTTGCGCCCGCCGATCGACTTCGCCCATTCGAGCGCGGCGATGTAATCTTCGGTTGCCAGCATCGACGGCGTGTTGATCGTTTCGCCGACGAAAATGCCCTGGTTGATCTTGTCGCCCTTCTTCAGGCGGAACAGCTTGGGCAGCGGCCATGCCGGATCATAGCTTTCGATCCGCGCCACGGCCTTGGGGCTGAGGATCAGCATGCCGTGCTGGGCTTCCGATCCCATGATCTTCTGCCAGCTGAAGGTGGTCGCATCGAGCTTTGCCCAGTCCATCTCCATCGCGAAGATGGCGCTGGTGGCGTCGTTGATGGTGATCCCTTCGCGACCCGGCTCCAACCAGTCGGTGTTCGGGATTTTCGCGCCCGAAGTGGTGCCGTTCCAGGTGAAGACGACATCGTTGCGCTGCGGGATCGTGGTGAGATCAGGAATTTCGCCGTAATCGGCGGTCATGGTTTGCAGGTTCGGCAGCTTGAGCTGCTTCACCGCATCCTGAATCCACACATTGCCAAAGCTTTCCCACGCGGCGACCGTCACCGGGCGCGCAGGATCGAGCATGGTCCACATCGCGCATTCGAGCGCGCCGGTGTCCGATGCGGGCATGATCCCGATCAGGTAATCATCGGGCACGCCCAGCAGTTCGCGGGTGAGGTCGATCGCGTATTTGAGACGCGCCTTGCCCAGCGCGGAGCGGTGCGAACGCCCGAGCGAATCGGTTTTCAATTTGTCGAGGGACCATCCGGGGAACTTGACCGTCGGGCCGGATGAAAATTGCGGACGCTCAGGCTTGAGCGGGGGCTCGTGCAAGAGCCCGCGTGCGTAGTCAGTCATGTATTCTCTCCTTGCAGAGAGCTCGCGCGGCGTTGGGACCGCGTGGCCCGGAGCCGCCTTTAGTGAGATGCGGGAACGAGTCAATCATTCTCTCATGCCGCGATCATCACGGCTGCGGATAACAAACCCTTCGCCCCCCTCTCGCAATCTGCCGCGTGCTCGCCTAAAAGGCGCTCCGATCATGGACACCTCCGACCTTCGCATTGCCCTGTTCAGCGGCAACTACAATTACACCCGCGACGGCGCGAACCAGGCGCTCAATCGGCTTGTCGGCTCGCTTCTGGGCAAGGGCGCGGCGGTGCGCGTCTATTCGCCCACCGTGGCAGAGCCCGCGTTCGAGCCGACCGGCGATCTTGTCGGCACGCCATCGGTCGGCATGCCGTTCGGTCGCGGAGAATACCGCATACCCACCGGGCTGGGCGCGAAGGTGCGACGCGATCTCGAAAAATTCCGGCCCAATATCGTCCACGTATCCTCGCCCGATCCGGCAGGGCATGCGGCGCTGCGCTGGGCGCAGGATTGGGACATTCCGGTGCTGGCCAGCGTCCACACGCGGTTCGAAACCTATCCGCGCTATTACAACATGGCGTTTCTTGAGCCGCTGCTGATCCGTATCCTGCGGCGGTTCTACAATCGCTGCGATGCGCTGGTCGCTCCGTCGCAGAGCATGATCGACGAATTGCTGGCGATGGATATGCACGACGACATCAGCCTGTGGTCGCGCGGGGTCGACCGGACGATCTTTTCCAGCGAGCGGCGCGATCTGGAATGGCGCCGCAGCCTCGGCCTTGAAGATGATGACGTGGCCATCGTGTTCCTTGGCCGGCTGGTGATGGAAAAGGGGCTGGACGTCTTTGCCGAAACCATCGTGCAGCTTCGCAAGCGGCAGATCCCGCACAAGGTGCTGGTGATCGGCGACGGGCCGGCGCGCGGCTGGTTTCAGGATGCGCTGCCCGGCGGCATCTTCGCCGGGTTCAAGACCGGGGCCGAACTGGGTCAGGCGCTGGCAAGCGGGGACATCTTCTTCAACCCGTCGATCACCGAGACCTTTGGCAACGTCACGCTGGAAGCGATGGCGAGCGGCCTGCCGGTGGTCGCCGCAGGGGCCACTGGGGCGTCGAGCCTCGTCACCGACGGTGTGACCGGGCGGCTTGTCCCGCTGGTTGGAAAGAAGGGGGCGGAAGCCCCTGACAGCGAAGGTCTGGCAGAGGCAATCGCGCCCTATTGCACCGATCCCGCGCTACGCAAGGCGCACGGCGCGGCGGGCGAGGAACGCAGCATGGAATACAGCTGGGAAGCGATCAATCAGGTCGTCGCGGACACCTACATCCGCTTGATCGAAGACCGGCGCGCCCTACAGGAAGCAGAGGCGGCAGCCGAAGCCGCCGCCTGATCTCTTACTTCAGCACGCCCGAACGCTGCACCCAGACCGAATAGGCCAACAGCAGCACGGCAATCGACAGCACGATGTACATCATGGGCGAGTTGCCCATTTCGGCCAGTTCGGGCGGATAATCGGCCCCGGCCTGATAAATCATCGATCCGATCACACCCACGATCGAAGCGGCGAAGGCGAAGATGGCAAAGCGGCTGCGTGCCAGCATCAGCAAGGCTCCCGCCAGACCGCCCCATACGCCCAGCGCCCATGCGGCATCGGCCCATGCCGGGGCAGCGCCCAGAAAATCGAGCATGGTTTTCGCGGTCGCCTCGTCGAAACCCATCGAGGTGATCCATTCGATATTGCCCAGCTGCGTCATGGTGTAATCGGTCGCGCCGAACGCGTTCCAGAACACAGCAATCGCGCCGATCACCCACAGGTGCCACGGCGTCTTTGGCGGTCCGCCCAGCCTGCTGTTCATGATCATCCCCTCCCCGTATCGGTGCGACCCGACCCGGTGGAGAGGATGTCACAGTGCGGGCTTGCTCACAAGCGTTCGATACGCTTGGCGACCTCGTCGATAATGTCGACGATCTGGTCGATCGTCTGCTGGTCGAGCTTTCCGGCCTTGGCCCGGTTCTTGAGCACATTGGCGAGATTGCCCATTGCGCGGAACAGGTCGGGCGATTTCTCGCGCACGCGCTCGGCCCGTTCGCCGTGTTCGCCAAGGCGGCCCATCAGTTCTTCGACCTCGTCTGCGCGGTCCTCCAGCTCGGCCTTGCCCGATTTGGTGACCTTGAACGGCTTCTTGCCGCCGGCATCCTCGTCGTCTTCGCTCGACTTGGTCTTGGCCGGTTTGATCTGGCCTTCTTCTTCGAGCATCTGCAGCGTCGGATAGACCGCGCCGGGCGAAGGCGCGTAGCTGCCGCCAGTCATGTCTTCGATCGCGCGGATCAGTTCATAGCCGTGGCGCGGTTCGCGCTCGATCAGGGCCAGCAGCGCCAGCCGCAATTCACCCTGCGCGAACATCCGCCCGCGCCGCTTGCGCCGGGGGCGTTCGTCACCGTCGCTCCAATCGCGCCCGCGCCGACGCGATCCGCGAGATTCGCTTTCCCATTCGCTGGCCGCCGAAGCCGCCATCATCGCAATCATCGGGCCAAGGTTGTTCCACCCGCCACGACCGCCTCTATTCCAATTCATACCATCCTCCAGATAGGTCTTTCTGGATTAAAGATATATCTTCGACCTATCGAAACAAGTCCCGGATGGCTTTTTCCGACGAAGGGCTTACCTCACCTGACAAATGGCAGACTTGTTCGGAAATGATGCCCCGCCCGCTCCGGCCAGAGAAGACGCGCCGCGCGATGACGCGCCGCTGGCCGACCGGCTTCGCCCGCGCACCCTCGATGAGGTGATCGGCCAGGAACATCTCACCGGCCCCGAAGGCGCGATCGGGCGGATGGTGAATGCCGGCAAGCTGTCGAGCATGATCCTGTGGGGCCCGCCCGGCACCGGCAAGACGAGCATCGCCCGGCTGCTCGCAGATGCGGTGGGAATACGCTTCGTCTCGATCAGCGCAGTGTTTTCAGGGGTTGCAGACCTCAAGAAAGCCTTTGCCGAGGCAGACCGCATGGCGCAGGCGGGTCAGAAGACACTGTTGTTCGTGGACGAGATCCACCGGTTCAACCGCGCACAGCAGGATGGCTTCCTCCCCTTTGTCGAACGCGGCACGGTGACGCTGGTGGGCGCGACCACCGAAAACCCCAGCTTCGCGCTCAACGCGGCATTGCTCAGCCGGGCGCAGGTCCTGATCCTTGAACGGCTGGGGCATGACGCGCTCGAAGCGCTGCTGGCGCGGGCCGAGGCGCTGGAAAGCCCCCTGCCCCTTACTCCCGAAGCCCGCACCGCTCTGATCGCCAGCGCCGATGGCGACGGGCGGTTCCTGCTGGGCCAGGCCGAAACGCTCTACAATGCCGGACTGTCCGAGCCGCTCGACCCGCAAGCGCTGGCCAAGTTCCTGCAACGCCGGGTCGCCGTCTATGACAAGGATCGCGACGGGCATTACAATCTGATCAGCGCGCTGCACAAATCGCTGCGCGGCAGCGACCCGCAGGCTGCGCTCTATTATCTCGCAAGGATGCTGACCGCGGGCGAGGAACCGCTCTATGTCTTGCGCCGCCTCGTGCGGTTCGCCAGCGAGGATATCGGCCTTGCCGATCCACAGGCGCTGACCCAGTGCCTCACAGCGAAAGACGCCTATCAGTTCCTCGGCAGCCCCGAAGGCGAACTCGCGATCGTGCAGGCCTGCCTGTACTGCGCCACCGCGCCCAAATCGAACGCCGCCTATGCCGCACAGAAGGCCGCGTTCAAGGCCGCGCGCGAAACCGGATCGCTGATGCCGCCCGCCAATATCCTCAACGCGCCGACCAAGCTGATGAAGGACATCGGCTATGGCGCGGGCTATTCCTACGATCACGAGGCCGAGGAAGGCTTTTCGGGCGACAATTACTGGCCCGAAGGGATAGAGCCGCAGACCTTCTACGAGCCGGTCGAACGCGGGTTCGAGCGCAAGGTGCGAGAGCGGATTGCGTATTGGGACCGGCTGAGGGCTGAGCGGGAGAACACCCATGACCCGCGAATTTGATCATTTCCTTGCCGTGGACTGGTCCGGCGCCAAAGGAGAGCGGCATTCCGGCATTGCGCTTGCCATCGCCGAACCTGATGGGCCGCCGGTATTGGTCGAACCGCCCAGCGGCGGATGGTCGCGCACCGAAGTGCTCTCGATCCTGCGCGACGATTTGCCCGCCAACACGCTGGTCGGCGTGGACCTTGGGATATCGCTGCCGTTCAACGATGCGGGTGCGTTCTTTCCCGGCTGGGATCGTTCACCGACCCACGCCAAGAAGCTGTGGGCGCTGATCGACGAGATTTGCGCCGATGATCCGCATCTGGGCGCGCACAGCTTTCTCGATCACCCGCAGGCGCGCGAATACTTCCGCCACGGCAAGGATGACGAAGGCGAGCATTTCCACCTGCCCGATGCGATCACCCGGGAAGGGCGTTTTCGCGAGGCGGAGATTGCCCAGCGGCGGATGAAGTGCCGCCCGGTTAGCAATTTCAACCTCGTCGGCGCGGCGCAGGTGGGCAAAAGCTCGCTAACGGGGATGAGGATGCTGCACCAGTTGCGCGGGCATCTGCCGGTGTGGCCGATGGACCCGGTGCCTGATCGCATGATGACCAAAGGCGGATCGCTGCTGGTCGAAATCTACACCGGCCTCGCCTCGAAAGAGGCCGCCACGCTCAGCGGGGCGCGCACCAAATTGCTGACCTATGGCGATCTCAACGTCGCGCTGGAGGCCTTGGGCAGCCCACCGGTGCGGCAATATGGCGAGGTGGACGATCATTCGTCCGACGCGCTGCTGACGGCGGCATGGCTGCGCAAGGCAGCCAAGGATAAGCGCCGATGGGAACCGCGTTTTCTCACCGCCGAGATCGCCTGGACCGAAGGCTGGACGTTCGGAGCGCTGTAGTTGGTGTTCGCCCATCCGGGCGAACTCCTCGGTGTGGTCTAATTTCTAGCGATAGAGTTCGGAGAAGCTGTCGCGGCGCTCTTTCTTGTAGCCGGTGGCGCGCAGGTCTTCGAGCATGGCCTGACGTTTGCTGTCGAGTTCGCCCTGCGCATCACGAGGAGCATCGTCTCCAGCCGAATCCTGTTTCAGCGGACCATAGATCATCTCGATCGTCTTGAGATTGCGTTCGTTGATCATTCCGGGGATGAGGAACGCGTCGATGATCCACCACCACAGCGTCACCAGCACGAAACCCACCACGGTGAAGCTGAGCAGCATCTGCGCAATCCCTGACTTGGTCTTGCCCGCATACATCCGGTGCACGCCCAGCCAGCCGAGGAACAGCCACAGGAGGTAAGCCACCCCCTTGGACTTCTCGTTCTGTTCGAACAGCATCTGTTTCTTGAGGTCTTGTTCCACCGTCAGCCCCTTTGATCTGTCGCTAAGATGTATCTTAACGTCAGGCATGGCAAGCCTGTGAGGTGGATCATCGACCAAGCGCCAAGTGCGTTCGGCAAGCGGCAGATTTTGCGCTCTGGACTTTTGTCCCCGCTTTCGGCTAGCGGGCGGCGACTTGATTTGGCGGCGATCACTTCCGCGCATCGGGCCGGTTTAGCTCAGTTGGTAGAGCAGTTGATTTGTAATCATCAGGCCAGGGGTTCGAATCCTCTAACCGGCACCATTTCCCCCACCCATTCCGGCACGCCCTGCCCTTGACGACAAAAGGCCCGGCCGCTTGCGCAGCCGGGCCTTCTTGCCGGACGGGTTTCGCCTCAGAACGCGATGCGCGCCGTCACATGCGCCGAATGGGCATCGTAGCCATCGGCAAAGTCGCCAAGATAGCCCAGTTCGAACGACACGTTCTGCGTGACGTCGACGCTGGCCCCGGCGGCAAGCTCGAACCGGTCCTGTTCGCGCAACGGCAGCACCGTGGTGAACGGCGTGAGCTGGGCCGAGCTGAGCGTGACCAGCCGCTGATCATCGGACAGGTCGTGGATGATCGTGCCGCGCACGAAACCATCGACCTTGTCCGAAACCTGAGCTCCGAACTCTACAGCACCGCGCAGCTCGAAGAACTCCGCATCGTCGCGGGCCACGGTAAACCCGAAACCGCCGGCTTCGACCGCATCGTCAAAGCTGATGGTCGCGCCGTTGATCCCCACGGACGGGGTCAGCGACACGTTTTCGTCGGGCAGCAGGTCGAACCCGGCGACCGCGCTATAGGCAAAGCCGTCGAAATCCTGCGCCGAGTTGATCGTGCCCAGTGCGCCTGCACGGGTGCTTTCGATCTCACCGGTGAGATAGGCGACCTCGCCATTCAGGAAGCCGCGTTCGGCAAAGCTGGTGGCGACATAAACGCCCAGCTTGATGCTTTCGATATCGGTCTGGCCGCGCAGAGCGCCATTCGCGCCGAGATCGTCATTTTCGATATCGGCATAGCTAGCGAGCACGCCGATCTGACCCATTTCGCCGAACACGAAATCGCCACCGACAGTGAAGATCGTCTGGCTGCTCTCGTATCCGCCCTGCGATGCCGAGAAGCCGTCCTGATCGGCCCCGCGCAGGATGAATTCACCCCACACGCCCGACTCGTCGCTCAACAGATGACGGTTGAGCGCATCGCTCGCCGCGCTGGAGCTTTCGAAGATTTCGCGGCCCGCACCTTCGTTGAGATTGGGCAGCGCATCCAGCGCCAGCGCCTGATAGGCGTCGAAATCGGGCAGGTTGTTGACCAGGTCGAAGTTGGCCTGGCTCAGCGTGCCCGCGTTCAAGCCGCCGGTCAGGCCAAGGCCGAAGGCCGCGACATTGGGATCGGTCGCATTGGCCAGCGGGTTCACCGCGTTGACCTGCACCGCCAGCGAACCGATCACGGGGACGTAATCGACCAGCAGATCGTCATCGATGATGTTGATGACCGCGCCATTGTCGGTGAAGCCGGTGCCGTCCTGCAGCACGGTGACGGTCTGGCCGATCAGCGCCACGTCCAGCGGCGTCTCGATCGTGATGACTGCTGTGTTTTCCAGCGTCATCGCTCCGGTGGAAGTAAGCGAATCCACGCCCAGCCCCAGCACGACCTCGCCCACGATCACGACATCGCCATCGACCGTGCGATCCCCCACGATCCGCGCGTCATTGAGCGTGCCGCCAAGGTCAGAGCCGATCTGGAAGGTTTCGAAGCCGAAGAAATTGTCGGCATCGAGGGTGCCTGCGATGATCGCGGTGTCGTTGCCCAGTCCGCCGAAGATCGAACCCGCGACGCTCGATGCGCTGCCTTCGAGGATGAAGGTATCGTCGCCTGCTTCGAGATCGATGTTGCCGGTGACGCTGGCGCCGGTCCATTGCTGGAATTCATCGTCGCCATTGCCGAGCAGCGCCGCATCGCCTGTCCGGCCGATGATCGTGCCGAAGTTAACGACCTGCTGGCTGCCATCGTTGGCGGCGGGGTTGGCCTGATTGCCCGAAGACGCCGCAATGCCGATGTCACCCCGGATGATGCCGCCGGCAAGGTTGGTTACAGCGCCGTCTTCATTGCCGTCGTCACCCGCTTCGAAATTGATACCTGCGTCGAGCTCGGGAGTCGTTCCGCCGATTACCAGAGGTCCATTGGGATTGCTGGAGAGGCTTTCGATCGTGCCGGAGTTGGTGATTGCGCCCGAATTGAGCGCAATCGCATCGTTCTGCCCGCCCTGGATAAGTCCGGTGTTGGAAATCGTCGCAAGGTTGCCGCCATCAATCGCGATACCGCTGGCGGTGACAATTTGGCCGTTGTTGGTCACGGCGAGGCCGTCACCAGCGTCGATCACCTTGGCATCGACACCGATGTTCGTAATCGTGCCATTGTTCACCAGCGTAAGGTTTGCGCCCGTCTGGATCGTGTCGGATGTGCCGGCGGCAGAGATCGTGCCGCCCGCTTCGTTGGTGATCGTCGCCCCGTCGCGGGCGTCGATGGCACGGGAATTGCCGCTCGTCTCGATCGAGCCGGAGTTCACCAGCGTCAGCCCGTCCGTGGCGCCAAGCGCGAAGGACCCGTCGCCCGAGGTGGAAAGCGTGCCGCTGTTGTTGACCGTCGCGCCCGAAGTCACTGAAAGCGCGCGCGAACCTGCGCCCGCTGTCGCCACATCGCCGCTGTTCGTGATCTGGGCATCGGCAAGCGCGCGAATGCCGAATGCGGTGTCGCCGGTGGTGTCGACCGAACCCGAATTGACGATAGTCGCGGTGTTAAGCGCGACGATACCGTGCGCTTCGGTGCCGGCGGTGTTTATCGAACCGGTGTTGGTGACGGTGCTGTCGCTGCGAACGCCGATGCCGACACCTTCGTCACCTGCTGTGGTGATCGATCCGTTGTTGGTGACGTCCGATGCTTCCTGCGTGTCGATGGCGATGCCGAATTCGCCCGTGGTGGCGATTGCACCGTCATTCACCACGGTCGCGCCGTCGAGCACCACGATGCCGAAGCCGGCAAGGCCATCGGTGGTGATGTTGCCTGCTGCGGTGTTGGTGATGCTGACATTGTTGCCAAAGCCGAACACGGCGATCGCTTCGTCGCCCGAAGTAGAGATCGTGCCGCTGTTCGAAACGACGCTGCCGCCGCGCACGGATACCGCATCAGCCAGAACGCCGCTGGTGGCGATGGTGCCGCTGTTCGTCAGATTGGTGTTGGCGAGCCCGCTTACCCCCGATGCGAAATCGCCGCTGGTGGTGATTGAGCCTGAATTGACGATGGTGGTGTTGGTGATCGCGCTGATCCCGTGCGCAATCTCGCCCGAAGTGGTGATCGCCCCACTGTTAGTGACATTGCTGCCGTCGCGCACGCCGATGCCGAAGCTTTCCTCACCCGCGGTCGCGATATTGCCGCTGTTGGTGAAGCTGCTGTCCGCGCCAAGCGAGACCGCGTCCGAGAAGTTGTCCCCTGTGGTGTAGATCGTGCCGTCGTTGACCACGCTCGATCCGTCACCTGCTTCAACCGCGACCGAGAATTGACCATCGGTCTGGATAAAGCCGCCGATGGTGACATCAGAGCCCGCTCCTGCGGCAAGGCCGCCATCCCCGTCCGCGCTGGTCTGGATCGATCCATCGACAGCTCCGGTCACTGCGCCGGTTATGATCACCGGCCCCTGCACCACGGCGCCGTCCTGGATATCAAGGCCAAGCGGATTGTCGCTCAGGTCAAAAAAGCCGTCGGGATCGGTTCCCGGAGGGCAGACAACCGTGCCGCTGATCACGACGCACTCGGCCGCGTTGGCTGGCGGCGTGGGAGCCGTCGGCGTCGGAGCAGCCACCAGCGGCGCGGGAGCCATCTGCGCCAGCGCGGTGCCGGTCAGGCCCGCGGACAGGGCGAGCATGGAAGCGCCGCCGATGGTACGAACCTTGGTTGAAACTGAAGTTGTCATTTTCTGCCTCTTGAATGGCCTTGGGGGTAGTTCGGTCGATCAAAAGGGTTTTCCCGCGCACGACGCGCGCGAAGGATCGCGACCCTTTCGATAAGGGCCTATGCAACTTTACTTACTGGAATATTAAGAAGGTACGGCGGGCGCTATATAGTAAATTTACCAATAAACTCACCGCTTTGGTAAGCATGTTCGCCCGGTCGCAGGGCGCGCCTGAGATGCCTTGCGGAGGTTCGGATTCAGCCGCGCCCTCTGTAGGACGCGACACCCTGATCCGGCACCCACAGCCCTTCGGGCGGAGCGCCCGTCTGCCAGAACACGTCGATCGGGATACCTCCGCGAGGGTACCAATACCCGCCAATCCTTAACCAGCGAGGCGACATTTCTTTTGCCAAACGTTGCCCGATTCCCACTGTCACATCCTCGTGGAAGCCGTTGTGATTGCGGAAACTGCCCAGGAACAGCTTGAGGCTCTTGGATTCGACGATGGTATCGCCCGGTGCGTAGTCGATCACGAGATGTGCGAAATCCGGCTGATTCGTGACCGGGCAAAGCGAGGTGAATTCGGGCGCAGCGAACCGCACCAGATACAACGCACCTTTGCGCGGGTTAGGGACATAATCCAGCATCGCCTCTTCGGGAGAAGCGGGCAGCGGAGTGTCCTTTCCGAGAAAGGCGGGCTTGGGAGCGGTGCTTTCGGGTGTGCTTTCCATGCCGCGCTGTTGCCGCGAAAGGATACCGGTTGCAAGCGAGTAACTGGACGCGGCGCGCCAACCTCCTATGTGATAACCCGCAGCCCCCGCTACCGAACCGCATTCGACGCGCCATGAACCGTTTGAAACCGCCCCCGTTTCCCCGTCACCGCTTTGCGCGGCTTGCAATTGCATCGAGCGCGATCGCGCTGACGCTCGCGCTTGTTCCCGTGGCAGGTTCGGCGCAGGGAACGCCCGGCTTTTCGCTGCCGGAACCCACGCCGACGTCGACACCGCGCCCGCAAGGGCCAGCCGATGAACGCGCTGGTGTGCGCATCGGCCCGCGCATCATCCCGCAGACACAGCCGACTCCGCAACCCCAACCGCAGGCGACCCAAGCGCCCGTGAGGGCGGCAACGCCGGCTCCCACCCCGACGCCCACGCCTGCGCCAAGCGCAACGCGTGCGCCCGCAAGGACGGCGGCCACGCCTGCGCCGCGCCCTGCTCCAACGCCCACGCCAACCGCATCGGCGTCTCGCCCGCGACCAGTCGCGGCTCCTACCTCCACACCAAGCGCGGCACCCACGGCTTCACCAGTTCCCCGTGACCTTCCTGATACCGGGGCCGGAGCCGGCCCGCTGGTCAGCCCCGGCTTTGACACCGAACTGCTTCCGAACCCCGACGAGGCACCCATCGGGCCGAACGACTGGTATGATGTCAGCCCTGACGGGGAGGCCGGAGACGCAATCGGTCAGACCCCGCGGAACGATGTCACGCCTGCGGACGGGTTGACGGCAAGCCTCGAAACCGTGGGCGCGATGGCACTGCGAAACCAGACCTATGTCGGTCTGGGCATCATGGGATTGCTCGCGCTGATGCTGGCCGGCCTTTACTGGCGGCGGCGGCGGATCGAAGCGGCCGAGAGCGCGACGGACGGCCCGTCGCTTGCCTACGGCGTGCACCGGATCATCCGGGAACGCGACAGTGCACCCGATGACAGCAGCGAGGTGCCGACCGAGCATGTGGCAGAACAAGCGGGCGATGAAGCGCAGGCCGAAGCCAGTGATCCGGCACCTGACCCCGCTCCGGTGACCGCAGACACTGCGAAATCACGCCGAGACCGGGAAACGATTGCTGTCCCGACGGAACCTCCGCGCATTGATCTCGCGCTGGAAATCACAGGGGCAACCCGCAGCGTGATGATGTTCACGATCAATTTCCGGCTTGAAATATCCAACCGCTCCGACGGGGCGGTGCGCGATCTCTCGGTCGCAGCGCAACTGGCATCGGCGCAGCGCGGCGCATCCAATGCGCCGCCGATTGCCGGCGGGCAACCGATTGGCGAGATCGACCGGCTCGGGCCACAGCAAAGCCGCCGCGTTCCGGGAACGTTGCAAGTCCCGATCGCGGATATCAACTTGATCCAGCAAGGGGCAAAGCCGCTGTTCATTCCGCTGCTTCACTTCACTCTTGAAGGCGCAGGGCTTCCGGCGATGAACCGCACTTTCGTAGTCGGCACGCCAAGCGAAACAAGCCAGACTCGCGTGCATCCGTTGACGCTCGACGGGCCGCCGGGAGGCTTGCCGATGCTCCGCGCACAAATGATCAAGCAGCCCGAAGTCGAAGAGGCCTGAAGCAGGATCGCTTGGCCTTGTCCCGCTGGCGCGCTAGCAAAGGGAAATGAGCAATCCTTTCTCAAGCCTCGTTTCGACGACATGGCTGGCCGAGCATCTGGGCGAGCCCGATCTCGTGGTGCTTGATGCATCGCGGCACTTGCCCGCAGCCGGGCGTGATCCGCTTTCGGAATACACTGCCGCACACATTCCGGGCGCGCTGTTCCTGGACCTGGCGAGCCTGACCGACCCGGCTTCGCCCGTCCCCGCAGCCCTGCCCAATGCCGCGCAACTGGCTGATCGCCTCGCGACCCTTGGTATCGGCCCCACAACGCGCATCATTATCTATGACGACAGCGATGTGAAAACCTCCGCGCGGGCATGGTTCGCGTTGAGGGCGCATGGCGTGGACAGCGTTGCAATCCTCGATGGCGGTCTTGCGAAATGGCGCACCGAAGGCTTGCCGCTGGAAAGCGGGGTGACAGAGGCTGCCCCGACGACTCCTGTGCAGCTTGCTCCGGCCAAAGGTGTGCGGTCGAAGGCAGAAATGCTCGCCAATATCGAAAGCAAGGCCGAACAGGTGCTCGACGCGCGCGGCGCGGACCGGGTGTTTGGCAGCGGGATCGATCCGGTCCACGGCGGCCAGAACGGTCGGATTCCCGGTGCGCTCAACCTGCCGTTCGGACAGGTTTTCAATCCTGACGGCACGTTCAAATCGCCAGCTGATCTGCGCGCTGCATTCGAAGGCGCGGGCATTGACCTGTCCTGCCCGATCGTCACCTCTTGCGGCAGCGGAGTTACCGCCAGCGTGCTGCTGTTCGCGCTTCACCTGATCGGGGTTGATGACGCAGCGCTTTACGATGGCAGCTGGCAGGAATGGGAAGCCGATCCCTCCACTCCCAAGGCACAGGGCCCGGCATGAGCGGCAAGGCCAAGGATACGCGGCCTGCGACCCGGCTTGCCGCAGCAGGGCGGCGCAAGGAATGGACCGGGCCGGTCGTCAACCCGCCCGTGTGGCGCGCATCGACCCACCTTTACGAGACCGAGGCGGATCGCAAGGCCGCGGGCAAGAACGACACCGACGGCCAGTTCTTCTACGGCAGGCGCGGCGCGCCGACGCAATGGGCGCTGGCCGAGGCGCTGACCCAGATCGAACCCGGCGCGCATGGCACCGTGCTTTACCCCAGCGGGGTCGCGGCGATTGCAGGCGCGATGCTGGCGGTTCTGAAACCGGGCGATCACCTTCTGATGGCGGACAATTGCTATGACCCTTCGCGCAGCATGGCGACCGGCCTGCTGGCGCGGATGGGGATCACGCATGATTTCTTCGATCCGTTGGATATCTCTGGCTTCAAGGCACTGGCCGGGCGGACCAACCCACGGGCAGTCTGGCTGGAAAGTCCCGGCAGCCTGACGATGGAAGTTTGCGACACCCCCGCACTCGCCGCGATCGCGCGCGATGCCGGGGCCGTCACTATGATCGACAACACCTGGGCCAGCGCGCTCGGCTTTGCCGCGCTCGAACACGGCTGCGACATCGTGATGCAAAGCCTGTCGAAGCATGTCGGCGGACATTCGGACCTGATGATGGGATCGTGCAGCGCGGGGGAACGCTGGTATCGGGCCTTGCGCCGCACATCGCACCAGCTGGGACAGGTGGTGTCGCCTGACGATGCCGCGCTGGCCGCGCGCGGATTGCGCACCATGGGCATCAGGCTCGAAAAATCGACTGCCAACGCGCTGCATATCGCTCGCTGGCTGTCGGATCAGCCGCAGGTTGCCAAGGTGCTGTGCCCGATGCTTCAGGGCGCTCCGGGTCATGATTTGTGGGCGCGCGATTTCACCGGCGGCTGCGGCTTGTTCAGCTTCGTTCTGGCAACCGATGCTCCGGATGCGTCCGGGCAGCTTGTCGATGCGCTGGAGCACTTTGGCATCGGCTACAGCTGGGGCGGGTTCGAAAGCCTCGCCTTGCCGATCTTCCCGCATGAATACAGGACCGTGATGGGCAGCCCCACCCGGCACGAGGGTGGTATCCGCGCCGCCGTTCGCCTATCGATTGGGCTCGAAGACCCCGAAGACCTGATCGCGGACCTCGCACAGGCCCTCGCCAAGCTGGAGATCTGATGACCGCCCCGACGCCACCTGCAACCGACGCCAGCCCCGCCGTAGAGGGTGCGTCCGCAGTCGTTCCTCCCGGTCAGGTCTGGAGCCTGGCTGAGGAAGCACCGGCGCCAGAAGCGGTGGTGAGCATCGGCGAAGGTTCCAAACAGGCAATCGCTTCGCAAAGCGAGACGCTGGCCGAAGTCGTCGACGCTCTCGACAAATGGGCGCTGACCTTTGGCGATATTCGCGTTTCGTTGTTCGACGTGCTGCTGGTCGTCGCCACGATCGCGCTGGTTATCACCGTCGCCTGGACGCTGACACGGGTCGCCCGAAAGCTGCTGCGCAATGTCAGCCATTTCGACGAAGCGCAAAAGGTGCTGGCGGAAAAGCTGGTCACCGTGCTGATCTGGACGCTCGCCTTTTTCATCGCGGTCGACATGGTTGGTATCGACCTGACCGCACTTGCCTTCTTCGGTGGGGCTTTCGGCCTTGCCATCGGTTTCGGCCTGCAAAAGACCTTCGGCAATCTGATTTCGGGAATTCTGCTGCTGCTCGACAAATCGATCAAACCGGGGGACGTCATCTCCGTCACCGATGCAGCCGGAAACGAAGCGGTCGGGCAGATCCGAAAGATCGGCATTCGTGCGATTTCCGTCATCACCCGCGATCAGACCGAGCACCTGATCCCCAACGAAAACCTGATGGTCAATCAGGTCGTCAACTGGTCCTACAGTTCCAAGGATGTGAGGGTGAAGGCGCCTGTGGGCGTGTCCTATGACAGCGATCTCGATCTGGTAACGGAGCTTTTGTACAAGGCGGTAGAGGACACACCGCGCGTGCTGCCTTTCCCGAAACCGCGGGTGAATCTGATGGGTTTCGGGGACAATTCGGTCGATTTCGAAATCCGTTTCTGGATTCAGGACCCGGAAGGCGGCCTCGCCAATATCCGCAGCGACGTCTACATGCGCATGTGGCAGCTGTTCAAGGAAAACGGGATCGAAATTCCCTATCCGCAGCGCGATCTGCACCTGCGTTCCTCCAAACAGCTTGACCAGATTGTCGAGATGATGGGCGGCAAGAAAGCCTAGGGCTCAGTCCCGCAAAGCTTACCTTGCAGCCCCACAATCCATTCTCGCTGGCGACGAGACGCGCGTTCGACCATTTCGGTCGGCATGAAAACCGGTACAATCTTTCTTGTGGGCGCTGGCCCGGGTGATCCCGACCTGTTGACCCTGCGTGCGGCGCGGCTGCTCTCCACCGCCGAAGTGGTGGTGCACGATGGGCTTGTCAGCCGCGAAATCCTGTCACTGTGTTCCCCTCGCGCGCGGCTCGTTTCAGTAGCGAAGAGCCGCGCGCACCACACCTTGCCGCAGGAAGAAATCAACCTACTGCTGGTGCGCGAGGCACAGGCGGGCCGTGATGTCGTGCGCCTGAAGGGCGGCGATCCGCTGATCTTCGGACGCGGCGGCGAAGAAGCCGAGCTTGCCCGCGCGTACGGCGTGCCGGTGGAGATCGTGCCGGGTATCAGCGCCGCGAACGGAGCGGCCGCTGCCGCCCAGATCGCGCTGACGCACCGCGATGCCTCCAGCATCGTCAGCTTTGTCGCCGGCCAGTGCAAAGGACTGTCCGAACAGGACTGGTCGGGCCTTGCAGGCAAGGGGCGCACGCTGGTGATCTACATGGGCATCAAGACCGCACCGCAGATTGCTGAGAAGCTGATGGCGGACGGGCTGGCCCCCGATGTCCCCCTTGCCGTGATCGAAAATGCCGCTCGCCCCGAAATGCGCGTGATGCGCGGCCTTCTGGCGGAACTGCCCGATCTGGTTGCGCGCGAACAGGTGAAATCTCCCGCGCTCATCGTCATCGGCGATGTCACCGCGCGCGAGGATGCAGCTCTCGCCCGACTGGCGGTGGAGGCACGCGCATGAAGATCCTCACCGGAAATGATCTCAAGTCCGGCGCGGTCGTCTGGTGGGACGGCGTAAACTGGTCGCTCTATGTCGATGATGCTGTCGATGTGGGCGAGCACGCAGCAGAAATCATCGCCCGCGAGGAGGCGCTTCGCCGCGTCAACGTGCCCTACGCGATTGATGCCGCGCATGACGAAGACGGCAAGGTGCGCCCGGCCCATATCAAGGACCGCATCCGCGCGCTTGGCCCGACAGTCCGGCCCGACCTGACGCTGAAGCCGCAATCCCCCGAAGCGATCGACTGGGTGATCTGACATGTACCGTTATGACCAATACGATCAGGCGATGGTCGATGCCCGCGTGGCGGAATTCCGCGATCAGGCACGTCGCCGGCTCGAAGGCAAGCTGACCGAAGACCAGTTCAAGCCCTTGCGGCTGATGAACGGGCTTTATCTGCAACTCCACGCCTACATGCTGCGCGTCGCAATCCCCTATGGCACGCTGAATTCGGCGCAAATGACGGCGCTGGGCGATATCGCGGACAAGTATGATCGCGGATACGGTCACTTCACCACGCGCCAGAATCTGCAATACAACTGGATCAGGCTTGAAGACGCCGCCGACATCCTGGCCGATTTGGCCAAGGTCGAAATGCACGCGATCCAGACCAGCGGGAACTGCATCCGCAACATCTCGTCCGATCATTTCGCAGGCGCCGCGCACGACGAACTGGTAGACCCGCGCCCCTATGCCGAATTGCTGCGGCAATGGTCGAGCTTCCACCCGGAATTCACCTATCTGCCGCGCAAGTTCAAGATCGCGGTTATCGCGAGCGAGAAAGACCGTGCCGCCATGCGGCTGCACGACATCGGTATCCAGATCGTTGAACAGCAGGGCGAGATCGGTGCCCGCTTCTTTGTCGGCGGCGGCATGGGCCGCACCCCTATGATCGCGCCGATGATCCGCGATTTCGTGCCGCTCGATCAGCTGATCACCTATGCCGAGGCGTGCCTTCGCGTCTACAACCGCTATGGCCGCCGCGACAACAAGTACAAGGCGCGGATCAAGATCCTCGTCCACGAACTGGGGGCGGAGGAATACACCCGCCAGGTCGAGGAAGAATTCGCGCATATGCTCCTGCAAGGCGTGGAGCCCCCGCGCGAGGAACTGGAACGGATCAAGCCGTTCTTTGCCGATCCTCCGTTCGAAGAAGGCCCAAAGCAGGTGGACCGTTCCGACCCGGATTTCGCCCTGTGGGTCGATCGCAACACCCATCGGCACAAGCACGACAGCTATGTCAGCGCGGTGATTTCGCTGAAGCCGGTTGGCGGTATTCCCGGCGATGCGACCGGCGAACAGATGCGCCTCATCGCCAGCCTCGCCAAGCAATACAGCTTTGACGAATTGCGGGTGATGCACACGCAGAACATCGTCCTGCCCCATGTCCGCATTGCCGATCTTCACGCGCTGTGGACCGCGCTGGACGAGGCAGGCCTTGGCACACCCAATATGGACACGGTGGAGGATATCATCGCCTGCCCCGGCCTTGATTATTGCAGCCTTGCAAATGCCCGTTCGATCCCGCTGGCACAGCGCATCAGCGAACGGTTCGATGCCAGCGGCAAGACCGGGCAGCTGGGTGAGCTGAAGGTGAAGATTTCGGGCTGCATCAACGCCTGCGGGCACCATCACGCGGGCCATATCGGCATCCTTGGCGTCGACAAGAAGGGTGTCGAAAACTACCAGCTTTCGCTCGGCGGATCGGAGGCCGAGGACGTCAGCCTCGCCAAGATCACCGGCCCCGGCTTCACCGAAGACGGCGTGATCGAAGCGGTCGAGAAAGTGACCGACCTCTATCTCGCGCAACGTCAGGATGGGGAGCGTTTCCTCGACACCTATCGCCGCATCGGCATGGAGCCGTTCAAGGAGGCGCTGTATGGCTGAAGACCTCGGCAAAAGCCCCGATGAAGTGCAATTCCGTTTCCGCGATGACGAGCCGGTGGATCACGGCACCGTCACCGTCGATGCGTGCTGCGATCAGACCAACGCCACCGCCGTCCGGATCGAGCCGGGTGACGATGCGCGCGCGCTGCTGCCCTATCTTGATCGGCTGGCGCTGGTGGAAATCAACTTCCCCAGCTTTGCCGACGGGCGCGGCTATTCTGCTGCCCGCATCCTGCGCGAAGCGGGCTACACCGGCGAATTGCGCGCGGTTGGCGATGTTCTGATCGATCAGCTTTCGCACATGCGCCGCTGCGGGTTCGATGCCTTCGCGCCGGACAAGCCGCTCGATCCCGAAGACGCACGCCGCGCCTTTGCCACATGGGAAAACGTCTATCAGCGCACCACCGATGGCCGCCGGACAATCGCGCAATTGCGCCATGGAGCAGGCGAATGAACGAAGTGCGCAAGATCGACCGGCTCGACCCCTCGCCCCGCTTTACCGAGCATGACGCCGTGCGGCTCAACCGGATGTTTCGCGGTTCCTCGACGCAGGAATGGCTCGAAGCGGTGATCAAGGACAATCTGGCGGGCGCCATCGCCATCGTTTCCAGCTTTGGCGCGGAAAGCGCGGTGCTGCTGCATCTGGTTGCGCAGGTCGACCCGAACATCCCGGTGCTGTTCCTCGACACGGGCAAGCATTTTGCCGAGACGCTGGAATATCGCGATCTGCTGGTGGAGCGGATCGGCCTCACCAATCTACAAATCCTCAGCCCCAACGCTGACGATCTGGCACGGCAGGACGAAACCGGCCTCAGGTGGTCCTACGATCCCGATGGCTGCTGCGAAATCCGCAAGGTCAAGCCGCTGGCAAGGGCGCTGGAGAATTTCGACGCGAGCTTCACTGGTCGCAAGAGCTTCCAGTCCTCAACCCGCGCCAATCTGCCCCGGTTCGAACTGGACACGTCGGATGCGCAAGGGCGGCTAAAGATCAATCCGCTGATCGATTGGAGCGCGGAAGAGATTGCCGCCTATTTCGAGGAGCACGACCTGCCCCGGCATCCGTTGGTGGCACGCGGTTTCCCCTCCATCGGTTGCGAGCCTTGCACCCACAAGGTCGCGCCGGGCGAAGACCCGCGCTCAGGCCGCTGGAAAGGCTGGGACAAGACCGAATGCGGCATCCACAAGCCGGGCGAGGAACCGTTCCTCTAGGTGCTAAAGCCAGCCCTCGCGGGCATACCAATCTGCCGTCCCCTTCAGCCCGTCTTCGCCGCTGATCTGCGGTTGCCAGAAACCTGCTTGCGGACGGCGGTCTGATCGCACGACCCAGTTGGGGTGGCACATGTAACCCACGCGGTCAGCGGTCAGCTTGGCCTTGTCCCCGCGCAGCAGCCTGTCGGCACTTGCTGCGAGGCTCAACACACCCTTGGGCAGGTGCGGGGCGAAGACACTGCGCTTGCCCACCGCTCGCCCGATTGCCTGCGCCAGTTCCTGATGCGACCATCCGCCCTCGCGCCCGTCATCGGGTTCGAAAATCCGGTTCATGCCCCGCTGCTCGGCCAGGGCCAGCAGCAGCACGGCGAGATCGTCAACATGGATGATCGAAGTCGCGCCGCGCGGCGGGAGCGGGACAATCCCCATCTTCGCCGAACGAAACAGTTCGAACATGTCGACATCGCGCGGGCCGTAAACCGCTGGGGGGCGAACGATCGTCCAGTCGAGATGGCTCGCCTGCACCAGTTCCTCAGCCTTTGCCTTGGACGCGCCATAAGCGGAAAGCTGCGGCTCGCGGGCCGAAAGCGACGAGACGAAGACCAGCCGTTTCACCTTGGCTGCCTTGGCTGCGGCGATCAAATTGGCAGTACCCGTCACATTCGCCACTTCGAATTCGGCAATGTCGGGCGTGTTGGTTAGCCCGGCGATGTGGATCACCGCGTCCGCGCCCTCGCATAGGGACGCGAGTGCTTGCGTGTCGTCGAGCGTCCCCTGCACCCAGGTCACGCCATCACGCGCTTGCTGGTCGCGCCGGGTCAGCGCGCGCACGTCGTAATCACCGGAAGCATCGATCACTGCCGAGCCGACAAAGCCGGTCGCCCCGGTGATCGCGAAGGTGAACAGCTTGGCCATGACCGTCCTACCCCTGCACCATATGATCGCGATGGACGACGGCGGCACGCGGGGCATATCCCAGCCGCGCTTCCTGCTCCGCCTGCTTCAGCCCGGCAATCGCGCGGCATTCATCTGAGGAATATTCGACCAGCCCCTGTCCCAGCCGCTCTCCCTTCGGCCCGTGCAGGCTCACCAGCGCGCCGCGCTGAAAACTGCCTTCGACTTCGACCAGACCGGCGGCAAGCAAGCTCGCCCCATCGGCCAGCGCGGCAACGCAACCGGCATCGACTGTCAGCACACCTTCGGGCGCAAGCCGCCCGCCCAGCCATGCCTTGCGCGCGCTGTCGCTGCGAACGGGCAGGAACACCGTGCCGCGATCCGCGGCAACCGCGTTCGAGATCGGCGATTCCTGCTTGCCATTGATGATCGCCAGCATGATCCCGGCGCGCTCGGCAATGCGCGCAGCCTGCAGCTTCGACAGCATCCCGCCCGATCCCATGCCCGAGGAGGAATCGCCGGTGGCCATGGCGATGACTTCCGGCGTCACCCCTTCGACCCGATTGATCAGTTGCGCACCCGGCTGGCTGGGTGGGCGATCATACAGCCCGTCGACATCAGACAGCAGCAGCACGGCATCGGCATTCGCCGCCTGCGCAACGCGCGCGGCCAGCCTGTCGTTGTCGCCAAACCGGATTTCCTCGGTCGCGACGCTGTCGTTCTCGTTCACCACGGGCACCGCGCCGGCCTCCAGCAGGCGTTCAAGCGTAGCCGCCGCATTGAGATAGCGCCGCCTCTCCTCGAGATCACCGAGCGTCACCAGCATCTGCGCCGCCGTGATCCCGTGGCTGCCCAGCGCCCCGGCCCATAATTGCGCCAGCGCCACCTGGCCCACCGAAGCCGCCGCCTGCGCATCGGCAAGGCTCGCACGCCCGCCCTTGGGCAAGTTCAGCCGCGCTGCGCCCAGAGCAATAGCACCCGAGCTAACGACGATCACCTGCACGCCTTCGCTGCGCAGGGCGTGGATTTCCTCGGCAAGCGAGCTCAGGCGCGCCGCCGCGGGCTCCCCCGCTTCGACCAGCAGCGCGCTGCCGATCTTCACCACCACGCGCCTTGCCTGCGCGATATCCTTTATCGCAGTGATCGCCATGGCATCATATCGGCGACCATTCGCCGTCGTCATCGCTTTCGTCTTCGACCTCGACGGCCTTGGTCTCGGTCGCGGTGCGATCGGGCAGATAGGACAGCACAGCGTCCAGCAGCGGTTCGATCCCCGCGCCGCTTGCGCCCGACACGGTAAAGACCTGCTCGGCCCCCGCCGCGATCAATTCGTCGGCAAAGGCTGCGCCCAGTTCGCTGTCGGCAAGATCGAGCTTGTTCAGAGCGACCAGTTGCGGCTTGTTCTCAAGCCCCGCGCCATAGGCTTCGAGTTCGCCCTGCACGATCTGCATCGCCTCCACCGGGTCTTCCCCGGCGATGTCGATCAGGTGGATCAGCACCCGGCAGCGTTCGATATGGCCAAGGAACCGGTCCCCGATCCCGGCACCATCCGCTGCGCCTTCGATCAGGCCGGGAATGTCGGCGAGTACGAATTCGCGGCCCTTGTGGCGCACCACTCCCAGCTTGGGGATCAGCGTTGTGAAGGCATAATCGCCAACCTTGGCCTGGGCATTGGATACTGCGTTGATGAAGGTCGATTTGCCCGCATTGGGCAGGCCGACAAGGCCGACATCGGCAAGCAGCTTCAGGCGCAGCCAGACCCACATTTCCTCACCCGGCAGGCCCGGCTGATGCTGACGCGGCGCGCGATTGGTCGCGGTCTTGTAGGATGCGTTTCCGCGCCCGCCCAAACCGCCTTCGAGGAAAGTGATCCGCTGGCCGACTTCGGTGAAATCGGCGAGCACTTCGTCCTTGTCGTCGGAAAGGATTTGCGTGCCGACGGGCACCTTGATCACCAGCGGCTTGGCGCTGGCGCCGGTGCGGTCCTTGCCCATGCCATGGCCACCGCGCGCGGCCTTGAAATGCTGGGTGTAGCGGAAGTCGATGAGAGTGTTGAGGCCGGCCACAGCTTCGAACACGATATCGCCGCCACGGCCCCCGTTGCCGCCGTCAGGGCCGCCGTACTCGACATACTTCTCGCGCCGGAAAGAGACCGCCCCCGGTCCCCCCGCGCCAGATTTGAGATAGATTTTGGCCTGATCGAGGAAATGCATGGGCGCCGCATAAGCCTTTCCTGCCGCAATTGCGAGGGCTTTGGGCGGCAGTGACCCGGCCCGAAGGGCCGCAAGGCCGACTGGCCGCCCGCAGCGATGCGACCTTCAGGTCGCGTGAGCGAGGATTTCGCATCCCGGATGGGGTGCGGAACTCAAAAGCGCGCCTCGATCCCGATCACCGCCGTCCGACCCGGCGATACGAAGCTGAAGACCTGCTCGTAGCGTTCATCCAGCAGGTTTTCGATCCGGCCGAAACCGTTGATCCCCTCTGCCAGCGTCACCCGCGCATTGAGGTTTACCAGCGTGTAATCGTCGAGCACGGCCCGCACCGGAACGAAGCTGGGATCGGTGAAGGCGAGATCGACAGCTTCGCCATTGTGACGCACCACGAGGGTTGCCGATGCCTTGTCCTGCGGATGCGTCCAAGTCAGCGCGGCGCTCGCGATGCTTTCCGGGCGGCGCACTTCGGCAAGGCCGTTTTCCTCGGCATCGACATAGCTGTAGGCCGCATTTACGCTCCATTGCGGGCTGAGACTGGCCGACAATGCCAATTCGACGCCCTGCTGCTTGCTCTTCGTCGCGGCATTGGCCGGGGTGGCATTGAATGTCGGAGGTGGGAAGGTGGTGAAGATCTCATCCTCAAGCTCGGCGTTGAAATAGGTCACCGAAAGCCGCGCCGCATCGCCAAGGTCCTGGTCCAGACCGATTTCCCAGCTGGTCGATTTTTCCGGCTGCAAATCGGCATTGCCGATAAAACGCCCATCGACGAAGCCGAACAGCTCGAAGAAGCCGGGGTTCTTGATCCCCGACCCCGCGCTGGCGCGGACACGGGTGGAATCCGTCACCCGGTATCCCGCGCCGATGCGGAACGTGGTTTCATCGGCGAAGCGATCGTTGAAATCGTGCCGCAAGGCCGCCGAAAAATCGAAACGCTCCCCGTCATAGCGGTATTCGCCCACCAGCCCGGTGTTCTCGATCTGGCGACGCCCGTTGAAGGCGAAGCCGCCCGGCGTGGTGTTGCGGAACCGCTCGCGCTCCCAATCGGCCGCAAATGTCAGCGTGTGCTCGTCAGCCAGTCGGAAGGCGCTGACATAGGAAGCTTTCACCCTGTCGCCCTCCGATGAATTGCTGGGGCCGAAAGGGCCGAAGGTGTCGCGAGTGATGTCTGCTATCTGGACGGACAGATCATGGGTCCAGCGCCCGTCCAGCGTCTTCAGCCGCGCACCCACAAGGGCATAGATCGCCTCGTTCTCGAACATGGTGTCGGGGCTGTCGATCACGAAGCCGAATGTCGGGCTGGCGGGGTTGAAGTCCTGATCGTTGAACTCCCCTTTGGTGAGAACGTATCGGGCAATAGCGCGCAAGGTGAGCGTGTCGGTCACATCCGCCGCCAGCTGGCCTGCAAGCGTGTAGCTGTCGCGCCCGATGTCCCGCGAGCCGCCCCGTGCATTCGGTTCGCCATCGGTGCTGACGATGGTACCCGAAAGCGAGGCGCGTACGCCTCCTTTGTCCATGCCCCAGCGCATGGCGCCGTTGAGTGTGTCATTGGTTCCCGCTTCGATCCTGCCGCCGAAGCCTGAGAAAGCGCCGCTTTCATAGGCGATGACGCCGCCGATCGAATCCGTGCCGTAGAGCGCGGATTGCGGCCCGCGCAGCACTTCGACCCGTGATCCGATTTCAGCCTGAAGCGCGCCAATATCAAACTCGCCGGCAAACGGATCGGACACTTCGATCCCGTCGACCAGCACAAGGACATGGTTCGCCTCCGACCCGCGCAGGCGCAGCTGCGTCTGCCCGGCTACGCTTGAGACAGCCACCCCCGGCACATCGCGCAGCACATCGGCGATGTCGCGTATCTGGCGCTGTTCGATCTGTTCGGGAGCAACAATGGTGGCAGAGCCAGTGTAGTCGGCGAGCTGGAGGTCGCGCGCGCGGCTGCCAGGGACGAGAATGACCTCGCCTTCATAGCACATTAGGTCAAGTTCCGGTGTATCCGGGTCGTCCACAATGTAGCATACGCCGCCGATCTTCTCTTGGCCCAATGCGGGCGCAGCGCAACTCAGAGCAGCCAAAGCCACCCCGCACAGCCATCTGGTATTCTTCATCGGCATCCCTTCCGATTGAGCAACAACATTCGCCGCGAGGGGCATCCCCACGGCGATTTCCAAGTCGTCGCTCGAAACGAAAGAACTTCGCGCCGCACCAATCCCTGAGCGAGGCAACAAGCGACACGCTCCGGTCGGTCTCCTGGCTTGCGGATCGACGTATTCGGGTTTTCACCTTCCCAGGACTTTTCGGCCCCAGTGGCTGCGCCCCTCCCGTCAAAAAGGCACGCAAACCCGACACTCACCGCTTACAGTTGCAGGGACAGCTGCGGATTTGAACCGCATTCCCGTTACCGAAGTGTGGTGAGGGAGATAGCGTCCAGCCAAGCTGACGGCAAGCGATGTAAAGAGAGAAACCGGTCGCGCAACGAAGAAGCTGACCCCGACGGGATGGCAGAAATAAGAATGGTGGAGCCGAGGGGAATCGAACCCCTGACCTCGTCATTGCGAACGACGCGCTCTCCCAACTGAGCTACGGCCCCACAAATCATGGTTCGGCGCAAATAGCGTGCGCCGATGCGGCTGGCAATCGGGTGCCGCTACCTTGGAGTGGAGCCGTCCTGCCCGCTGGCAACCGGTTCCACCACCGGCTGCGACACGAAATTCTCCTGAACCGGCACGACCGGCACGGCCACCCCTGTTTCGGGATCGGTTACCATGCCGGCGGTAGCAGCCGGATTGGCCAGCGTCGCCGAAGGGTCGCTTGTGCCTGCGGTGGGTACGGGTATGCCCTTTGCCCGCGCTTCCTGCACCGCGACCCAGCCCGGTTGCGACTGGCCGAACATCGCCCCCCACTTCGCGTCCCAGGCGGCGGAGTCGCGCTGGTATTGCTCATATTCCTGGAAGAACAGCTCGAACGGCTCTTCGACCAGCGCGAAATTCTCGTTCGCGAAACCGACAGGATCGACCGGCGCGAGCAGGTAGCGGTTCGAAATGTCGAGCGCGGCGCGGCAGAAGCGCGCGCGGGCCGGCGGCAGGGCGAAGAAGTTGTAGACCGCAGTCATGCGCTCTTCGCGCGCAAGCATACCTGCACGCCGCGCGCCCAACTGCTGGCGATAGGCACGGTCGATGCGCTCGTTCACCTGACCCAGAGTGCGCTGATGCTTGCTGATGTAGTCGCTGTATGCAGTCAGGATCGGATCGTACTGCGCCGCAGTGCAGTTCAGCGCGGCGACGTTCCAGGCGGAGCGGAAATGCCAGACGCGCTCATCGTCGGTGATGCCGAGATTGATTGTCTGGCGCTGCCCCATCGCATTGCGGCGCGGGATTTCCATGACGTAAGCGGCACCGCCAGGAGGAAGCGGGCGATACGGCGTAGTCTCAACTGCTGGGGGTGGCGGCGGCGGCGGAGGGGGCGGTGGCGGAGGCGGCGCGGGAGTCGCACAGGCGCCCAGCAATGCGACGGTAACGGCGATGGTGGTGATCCTGATCGGCGCTGTGAAGCCTACGGACTTTGGCTGTGTGCTCATTGGCAAGCTGTCTCTCATCCTTGTGTCCCCCCGGACCCGCATACGCGGCAAATGCACCCATGCGCGTTCCAGCCTTGCTCTTCACTGAAGAACATTTCGGACACTTGTCAAAAGCCTTGTTAGGCGCGGCAGATGACAAAGCAAATGCCCGAAACCTCGAAGAAGGTTCCGGGCATTGCGATTTCAACAGTCTGGTTTGACGCCCCGTGGCGAGGCGTCAGCGCCGATTATTCGCGGCTACCCAGGAAGTTCAGCAGGAACATGAACATGTTGACGAAGTCGAGATACAGGCTGGTAGCGCCCATGATCACGGCCTTGCCCATGAATTCGGTCCCGCGCAGATACTGGTAATCGTTCTTCAGGCGCTGCGTATCGTAGGCGGTGAGGCCTGCGAAAACGAGCACGCCGATCGCGCTGATCACGAAGGCCATGGCTTCCGACTGCAGGAAGATGTTGACCACGCTGGCGATAAGCAGGCCGATCACACCCATGATCAGGAACGTGCCGAAGCCCGACAGATCCTTCATGGTGGTGTAACCGTAGAGCGAGAGTCCGGCGAAAGCACCCGCCGTCGCAAAGAACGTCACCGCGATCGATTCACCGGTGAACACGAGGAAAATCGTCGAGAGCGAGAGGCCCATGACGACCGCGAACGACCAGAACAGCACCTGAAGCGTGCCTTGGCTCATTTTGTGCAGGCCGAAATTCATCGCGAGGATGAAGCCCAGCGGTGCGAGCGCGACGATCCACATCAGCGGGCCGCTGGCCAGCGCATAGGCGATGCCTGTCATTGCGGCGGAAAGCGCCACGATGCCGGTCAGCAGTACGCCCGATGCCATGTAATTGTAGATCGAGAGCATGTACGAACGCAGGCCCTCGTCATAGGTGGCGCGCCCTGCAACATCACCGCCGGCCCGGGGTACGGAGCCGAAAGCCTGTCCGCTACGCTGAGTGTCATTCCAATCAGACATTCTGGATCCCTTTCTCCACTAATGGAGTCTCCAATAATGACGCGACCATACGCGTCTTATGCTGCGCAATATCGGGGCATTGCGTCTCATTTTCAAGCGAAACCGGGCGAGGATCGACGAATGTCGTTCATTTTTTCACGCCCCATGCTTAACAAGCCGTTCAACTATCGCCCTTGGACAATTCCGCGCCGCGATCCCTTGTCGCCGCAAGCGTGCGTGTGAGAAGTTCCACCAGCGCTCCGCCCTCATCCAGCACATTCAACCCTTCGCGGGTCATTCCGCCCGGACTTGCCACCCGATCCGCCAGCTCGCCGGGCGAAAAATTGGATGCCGCCGCCAGCGATGCTGCCCCTTCGACCATGGCCAGCGCCAGCGCATCGGCTTGGTCCCGGTCCAGCCCCAGATCGGCCCCGGCACGCGCGAGCGCATCGATGAAGCGATAGACGAATCCCGGCCCTGACCCAGCGAGGGCAGTAACCAGATCGAACCGGCTTTCATCTTCGAGCCATACCGCCGTGCCGAGCGCATCGAACAGGGCGAACGCGGCGCTCCGCCGAGCATCATCAATGCCGGCTTCCATCAGGATCACCGGCGATTTGTTTATGCGTGCGGCAAGGTTCGGCATCACGCGGACGTGGGCCGAGGCGTTCGGAAAGGAAGCCCGCAATTGCGCCAGAGTGATCCCGGCGAGCAAGGAAGTAACCGCAATGCCATCGCCGCAAACCGACTGTATTCCGGGGGCGAGTTGTCCGAGTTGCTGCGGCTTGAACCCAAGCATCACCGCATCATGCTCACCGGCCGCTTCGGCCTCGGCGACCGAGCGATAAAGCGCAACGCCTTCGGGCGCTGTCTCAAGCGCCGGATCGAGCACCGCAAAACGGGCAGGGTCCATGCCGGCGGCAAGCCATCCGGCCAGCATCGCGCCGCCCATGTTTCCGCATCCGATAATCAGAAGCTGTCTGTGCATGGCATCCTCCCGCCAGACCGATCAGGCTTCGCCCAATGCATCCACCATCGCCGCCTCCAACGCGGCGCGCGGGGTCTTGTCGCCCCACAGCACGAACTGGAACGCCGGATAGAACCGGTCGCATTCGTCGATCGCGGTCTCCACCAGAGCCTGAGCCTGCTGGATCGAAAGCATGCCCTCATCGCCCAGCAGCACGCCGTGGCGATACAGCAGCACATCGCCGTTCGACCAGATGTCGAAATGGCCCAGCCACATCTGTTCATTGACGAGGCTCAGCAGCTCGAATGCCCGGTGCTTCTTTTCCTGCGTCACGCGGATGTCGGGCAGGCAGAGAAATTGCAGGACATTGTCTTCGCTGCGCCAGATCGCCCGCAGCTGGTATTTGGCCCAGCTGCCCTGCACCTCGCCCACCATTTCCTCGTCGGAGACGATCTCGCACTCCCAGCCACGCGCTTCGAACAACGCGGCCAGCATCTCGACAGGAGCTGCGTCCTCTTCGGCGGCATATTCGGTTTCGCGCGGCATCATGCTGACGCTTTCAGGTCCAGGGCGGACATAGGGGGAGAGGTGTCTTGCATCAGGATGCGGAATGCCCGTTAACCCTGCCGCTTGGCAATCCGTCCCCGTTTTCGCGCTGGGGAGAAGTGTTCTGGCTTGTTCAAAGCTTGTGCAAAGAAACCCGTGGATGATCGCAAGACACTACTTAAGTTCCTCAATTTCCGTACCTTCCGGGCTGGTATAGGAAAAAGTCTCAACCCCCTTTTCCGCCAGTGCATTGATCAGCTCGCGAGCTGCCTCGCGACTGGCGATCGGGCCTGCAAGCAGGCGATTGGCCTGCCCCCACGGAGTAACGTGGGGCTTGAACCTGCCCAGAAGATCGGGCGCGCTGCGCTGAATCCTTCGCCAGTCGAAGCGCAGCGCGTCGGTGTCGCGCCCGGTGGCCAGTTGCACCCAGATCCGGCGGGGATGCGCCGGTGGTGCAGGCTCTGGCTCCGGCGCGACTTCACGCGGGATATCGATGGCGGCGATGTTCACCGCACCGCTCGTCCCCGCTGCCACGGGCAATTCGCCATTTCCTAGATCGGCAAAGGCGTCAGCTACACTCGCAGGCTCCGAACGGGCGGGTGGAGCCTCCGCTTCCCGCACCGCGATTGCAGGCAGGGTTGCAGAAGGAGTGGCCTCGGCAGGTGGGGCGCGCTCGACCTGTGGCCTCGACGCTGCTTGTGAGGGGGCCGGAGCAGCGGCTTGCGCGGAGGTCGGAGCAGGGGGTGGCTGCGTGCGCGCGGGCGCTGGCGTTGCTGCCGGTGTGGGTAGCGGGGCCGCTGCGACAGTTGTGGCGGGTGCGGGCGCTGTCCCGAATGGCTCACCCGACGGCTCCAACCGTGATCCGGCCGCCCCTTCGCGGGCAAAACGGGCAATGCGCGGGTCTTCCCGTCCGATATCCGCCACGCGCGGAAAAATTCCGAGATTGGCCGCCGCCGCCTGCTGCGTTGCCGTCAGGCGCGGCATATAGGCGAGAAAGGGATTGATCCGCAGGGCGAGATCGCGCGGCATGACCTGATTGACGATTCCTTCGGCACGCTCCTGCTGCCCCATGATCGCGAGCCCGAAAGCCCGCGCGCGAAAGGCGGCTATGTCCCGCGCCTCAAGCAAGGGGGCGAGCGTTTCCTGAAACGCAGCCTCGTTGCCCGAAATCGCATGGCTCAGGGCAAGCCTGCGGCGTGCCTCGTCATCTTGCGGGTTCAGTTCGATCGCACGCCGATATGCTGCCTGCGCCGATGCCTGATCCCCGATCAGATCAAAAGCGAGCGCCTGATCGCTCAAAACGTCGCGCGGACTGGCCCCGGCCGTCAGGGCCGCGTTGAGCATCGGCATTGCTTCCAATGGCATGCCGCTGCGCAGGTAGACCTTCGCGAGGCCCAGCTTGACCCTCGGATCGTCTGGCTCGATGTCGGCAGCCTGGCCATAAAATCCGGCCGCCGCGTCCAGATCGTCAACCGCCAGAGACGCATCAGCAGCCTCCAGCAGGGCGCTTACGCGGCGTGGCTGGCGTGCCAGTTCGAGCAAGGCGCGGTTGAGCCGCTGGACTTCGGGCGATGGCAGCGGCTGGACGACTTCGCGCGAAGTCGAATCCTGCGCCGCAACTGGCGCGAAGACGCCGCAACAAAGAGCCGCTGAGATGGCGGTGCGAAGGGGGAGAAAACGTCGATACATTGTCACATCGCCCCCGCTAGCGCACAAACCCCGGCAATCCAGCCCTCAAATCCGCAACGCGGGACGAACCGCTCCACGGTTTCGATCAGCCGCGCGGGCAGGGTTTGGTTCGGCAGGAACTACTGGTTGTTCTGGCGACCGAGGAAGCGCGGGATGCTGAGCGCGGGCGTATCGTCGCCGTCGCCATCATCGTCATCTTCGTCATCCGAGCCCGAGGAACGGGACAGATTGGCCATGCGCTCGAACAGCGTGCTGCCGGCCGAAGGGCCACCACCAGGGCCGAGGATGGCCGCACGCCGGGCGGAAGGAGTGACGGGCTTGTCCTCTTCGGCAAGGCGATCGGCATTTTCCAGCAGATCGTCGCTGCTGTCAGTTTCTGCCGGCTGCGCACCATTCGATTCGTCATATTCGGCATATTCGCCACCGAGGTCCAGCGTGTCTTCCCCGGCGTCTTCACTGGTGTCCTCGCCATAGACAGAGCTGGCCAGTTCCTCACCCGCGTCATCGTCGCTGTCGGAATAGCTTCCGCCACCAAAGCCCGAATAACCGTCTTGATCGTCGGCGCCGCGCAATCCGGCAAGAGGATCGATGATGCCGTCGACATCGTCTTCCTCTTCACCCATTTCGTCCCCGGCTTGCATACCGGTCAGGTCGAACGGTTCAGCGTCGTCCGATGCCTCTTCATTGCCGCCGGCACCGCCAAAACCGCCGCCTTCAAATCCGTCTTCCTCGTCATCGGCTTCCATTGCCTCCGACACCGGATCGGGGATCGCAGGAATGCGCGGAGCGAAGGACTCCTCGGGCGTCTCCGTCACAGCCGGCTCTTCTGCCGGGCTCTCATCCTCACCGCCCAGTTCCAGCACGGGGCGCTTGGGCGCACGCGAGCCGCCAAAGGCCGCAGCGGCGGTGCGAGGAGCATCGCTCGCAGCGCCAGCCTCGATGCCGGTCGCAACCACGGAAACGCGGATCTTGCCCGAGAGATCAGGGTTGAATGCACTACCCCAGATGATGTTGGCATCTTCGTCGACCAGATCGCGAATGTGGTTCGCGGCTTCATCGACTTCCATCAGCTTCATGTCTTCGCCGCCGATGATCGAGATGATCACGCCCTTGGCGCCTTGCATCGAAACACCGTCGAGCAGCGGGTTGGCAATCGCCTGTTCGGCAGCGTCGAGCGCGCGGTTTTCGCCTTCGCCCTCACCCGTGCCCATCATGGCCTTGCCCATCTCGCTCATCACCGAGCGGACATCGGCAAAGTCGAGGTTGATCAGGCCCGGCATCACCATCAGGTCGGTGATCGAACGCACACCCTGTTGCAGCACTTCGTCAGCCAGCTGGAACGCTTCCTTGAAGGTGGTTTCCGGCTTGGCGACAAGGAACAGGTTCTGGTTCGGGATTACGATCAGCGTGTCGACATGATCCTGCAATTCGGCGATGCCCGCTTCGGCGGCGCGCATCCGGCGGGTGCCTTCGAACAGGAACGGCTTGGTCACCACGCCCACGGTCAGCACGCCCTTGCGGCGGGCAGCTTCGGCGATCACCGGCGCAGCACCCGTTCCGGTGCCCCCGCCCATACCAGCCGCGATGAACACCATGTTGACGCCATCGAGCGCTTCTTCGATCTCGGCGACGGTTTCCTCGGCGGCAGCCTTGCCGACTTCGGGCCGCGCACCTGCACCAAGGCCTCCGGTGATATCCGGGCCAAGCTGAATGCGGGTTTCCGCCGGGCTGGTGCTGAGCGCCTGCGCGTCGGTGTTGGCGACGATGAAATCGACTCCCTCGATCTCCGATGCGATCATGTTGGCAATAGCGTTGCCGCCAGCGCCACCAATTCCGATGACGGTGATGCGGGGGCGCAGATCGTCTGTCTCTGCCGGTCCGATATTGATGCTCATCGCTTTAAGTCCTCCAGACGCGGGGTCCGGTCTTGGCTGCCCTCTTGCCCCACGCCATTGCTTCTGTGACACATTCAAGATGCGCCTGTTATCCCGCCAAATTCCTTATCCACAGGCGGGCATTAACCCTGATACACCATGCGGGCGGCGGTGAGAATCCCGCGAGACTGCCGTTTCCCCGCCCTAGAAATATTCCTTCAGCGCCCGGAACAACCGTCCCAAGGCGAAAGTCGAAGCGATTGAACCGCCAAAATCCGCATGGCGAGTGTACCGCGAACCGAATGAACGAATGTCGACAGGATCTTCTGCCGCATACAGGCAGAGCCCTGCGAGCCCCGCAAATCCGGGCGTTGCATGCGCTTCGGGCAGACCCGTCAGGCTTGGCGGGCGCCCCAGCCTCACCGGCATAGCCAGCGCGCTCTGCGTGAATTCGGCCAGTCCGGCCAGCTCCGCCCCGCCCCCGGTCAACACGACCTGACCCGCGCGTGTGCCGGAGAAACCCATTTCCTTCAGAGCCTTGCCGATCTCCGTGGTCAATTGCGACTGGCTTTGCGTGATCACCGATATCAGCTCGGCACGGGCGATGCGGTTCTTGTCATCCGCACCGCGCGCCTGCGGGCCACTGTTTTCGCCGGGGCCTTCGTTGGGGCCATGGACGGGGATCATCTCGCGGTGATCGCTTGGCGAGGCGATGGCCGAACCGGACACGCATTTGAGCCGCTCCGCCTGGAACCGGCGGATACCGAATGCGCTGGCCACGGCATCGGTGATATCGCCTGAACCCATCGGGATCGCCCTCAGGCCCAGCAGCATCCCGGCAGCAAAGACCGAAACATTGGTGACATCCGAACCGATTTCGACCAGCGCAACGCCCAGATCGCGTTCCTCCGGCGACAGGCAGGCATATCCCGAAGCCAGCGGCGCGGCGACCACAGCTTCGACTTCGAGATGAGCGTTCTGCACCGCTTCCATCAGATTGCGAACCGGAGCGCCATCGGCCAGCATCACATGCACATCGACGCCCAGACGCTCGGCATGCAGACCGCGCGGATTGGCAACGCCATGCGCGCCATCGAGCGTGTAATGCGCCGGTTGCGCGTGCAGCACCGTGCGGCCGTCGGGTTGGATCATGTCGCGCGCCTCGATCAGCAGGTGCTCGACATCCTCATCCTCGATCCGGCGACCGCCGATTTCGATCTCCACCTTGGAAACACGGCTTTGCAGCCCTGCCCCGGCGCAGGCGATCCAGACGCTCTGGATGCTCGTGCCGGCGTTCTTTTCCGCCCGCTCAACAGCATCGCGGATCGCATAGGTCGCCGCCTTCATGTCGGTGACATAGCCGCGCTTGATGCCCTGGCTGGCACGATGACCCGACCCCAGAACGACCAGATCACCGGTCTCGGTTTCGCCCATGATCATCGCGGAAATGCGGAACGAGCCGACGTTGACCGCGCCGAAAATCCGGGCAAGCCGCGCGTTCTGCCGCGAAGATGCCTTGCTCGCCATCAGGGGGTATCCTTTGCCGCCAGCTCAACCGCATCGCCGCGACCGGGGACCCGCATGTAGATGCGCGGAGGTGAACGCATGTCGAAACTGGCCACCTCTCCGCCCAGCAATCGGTTTTGACCGTCGAGCCGCGCAAACTTGACAAGGGCGGTCGCGGCCTCGGTCGCGCCCTCTGGCAGGGCAAGCACCTGATCGCTCTTGAACGTGAGGTTCCAGCGGCGATTGCCGACCCATTCGGCGGCCACCACCTGCGGTTGCAGCGCCGGAGCGGATGCAAGCAACCGTTCAAGCTCTGCGACCTGTTTGGCCGATCCCGGGCCGGATATCAGCAGCATCCCCTCGGCCGCGTCAGCCGCAATAGGTTCCAGCTCCACCCCTTGCGCGTCGATCAGCATCAGCCGATCGGGCTTTTGCAGCACCGCGTGAGGTTCACGCTCGACAATGTCGATCGCCAGCGTCGAAGGCAGTTGCCGCGAAACCCGCGCATCCATTACCCAAGGCAGTTGCTTGAGATCGCTGCGCAAGGCTTCGAGTTCGACCATCGGCATGGGACGGTCGCGCTGCGCGAGCGCACGGGCGTAAACCTGGCGTTCGTCCATCCGGCTGGTGCCGGTGACGCGCACATGCTTGACCTCGAAGCCGACATCCGATGCCATTGCCGCGACCTGAGCCTGCGCAAGCGCCGGAACGCCTGCAAGGTTGGCGATCACGAACGCAAGGCCGACGCCCGCGCCAATGATCACCGTCATCCAGATCGTGCTCCACTGCTCGTCCGAAAAGGGCAGCAGGCCCATCGCCCGGTCCAGCATGCTGGTGGTCTGTGCCTTGGCCCGGCGCGCGCCGGCTGCACGGCTCTGGGATTTTGCCGCACGGCGGACGCCCTTGCCGGAGCTACGCGTGATCTTCGCCATCAGCGCCTCCCGCAATATCATGCACCCGGATCGCCTCCATCACGATCAGTTCGACCAGTTCGGCATAGCCGATGCCCACCGCCCGCGCCTGTTCAGGCACAAGGCTGAGCGGGGTCATGCCCGGCTGCGTGTTGGTTTCGAGGACGAAAAGACCGTCCTCGCCCTGTTCGTCATCCCAGCGGAAATCGGTGCGGCTGGTGCCGTGGCAGCCGAGCACTTCGTGTGCCTTGAGCGCGTATTGCTCGCACAGCGCGGCGATTTCGGGCGGGATCTTGGCAGGGCAAACGTGCTGCGTGCGCCCTTCGGTATACTTGTGCTCGTAATCATAGAAACCGTTGTCGATCACGAGTTCGGTCACACCCAGGGCACGCGGGCCGGATGCGCTGTCAATCACGGCGGTGGTCAGTTCGCGACCCTTGATGAAAGGTTCGGCCAGCAAGCGGTCAAACTCCTGCCACGGCCCCTTGGCTTCGCGGGAAATGGGATTGCCCACGTTCGAATCCGCAGTGACGATGGCGACCCCAACCGATGATCCCTCGTTGACAGGCTTCAAGACATAGGGACGCGGCAGCGGATCGCGCTCATGCAGTTCCTCGACATCGACGATCCGCCCGCCGGGCATAGGGATACCATGCGGAACAAGCGCCTGCTTGGTCAGCTGTTTGTCGATCGCGATCACCGAAGTCGCCAGCCCCGAATGGGTGTAGGGAATGCCCATCAGATCGAGCATACCTTGGACGCTGCCGTCCTCTCCCGGTACGCCGTGAAGCGCATTGAACACCACATCAGGCTTGGCCTCGGCCAGCCGCAGCGCGACATCGCGGCCCATGTCGATGCGGGTTACGCGGTGGCCATTCATCTCAAGCGCATCGGCAACGCCCGCTCCACTCATCAGCGAGACTTCGCGTTCATTGGCCCAGCCGCCCATCAGCACGGCGACATGCAAGGGGGGCTTTTCCGCCATCATCATGGCCGCCCCACCCGCTTGATTTCCCATTCAAGCTGAACGCCCGAATTGGCATAGACCTTCTCACGCACGATTTCGCCCAGTTCCTCGATATCGGAGCCGGTGGCCGTGCCGGTGTTGATCAGGAAATTGGCGTGCTTCTCGCTCACCTGTGCGCCGCCATGCCTGAAACCGCGAAGGCCCGCTTCGTCGATCAGTTTCCAACTCGAATGGCCCGGCGGGTTCTTGAAGGTCGATCCGCCCGTCATGCTGCCGATCGGCTGCGATTCCTTGCGCTGGGTGGAGATGCGATCCATCTCCGCCTTGATGACTTCGGGATCGCCGGGGAAGCCTTCAAACCGGGCTTCGACCACTGTCGAACCTTCGGGCAGCGCCGAATGGCGATAGGAATATTGCAAATCGGCGTTCGACAGGGTGACGAATTCGCCATCCGGCAGAACAACGTCGCAATCGGTCAGGACATTGCAGGTTTCGCGCCCGTAGCACCCGCCGTTCATCTTGGTCACTCCGCCGACCGATCCGGGGATGCCGATGAAGAAGGAAAGCCCGTCGATCCCGGCCTTCGCCGCCCGCCGCGCCACCATACTGACAGGGGCCGCCGCGCCCGCTTTCAGGGTGGTCTCTCCGGTGATTTCGATATTGGCAAACGCCTGACCCAGCTTGATCACCACTCCCGGCACGCCGCCATCGCGGATGATCATGTTCGATCCCACACCCAGCGCCATCACCGGCATCTGGCCGTCGAGCCGTTCGAGAAAGCTTTTCAGGTCTTCGACATCGGCGGGTTCGAACAGCCAGTCGGCCTTGCCGCCCGCCTTGAACCACACGTGCTTTGCCAGCGGAGCCTCACGCGTCAGCCGTCCGCGCACGCCTTCGACCGGGACAGGCGAAGTCGCCGCCCCTTCGACCGTGCTGGTGGGGGCGGAACCGTCGTCGAGATCGTTCCAGTCGTCTGGTTGCGTCATGCCTGTCATGCGCCCCCTTGTGATTCAATCGCGGGCGCGAGGGTAGCCGCCCACTTGGTGATATCCCCCGCTCCGAGGCAGACCACGATATCGCCTGGCACAAGCTCCTGCGCGAGCGTGGCCGCCAGATCGGAATGACTGGCGGTGGTGCGGGCAGAACGGTGGCCGCGCGACTTGATTCCGGCGACCAGCGCTTCGGAATCGACGCCCTCGATCGGGTCTTCGCCCGCGGCATAGACCGGGGTCACGAACACCATGTCCGCATCGTTGAAGCAGCTCTGGAAATCATCCATCAGATCGTTGAGGCGGGTGTAACGATGCGGCTGCGCCACCGCGATTACGCGGCCTTCCGGCACCGCTTCGCGCGCGGCGGCAAGCACGGCGCGGATTTCGACCGGGTGGTGGGCATAATCGTCGATCACATTGACGCTGCCGCCACCCAGTTCGACCGTGCCGACCTTGGTAAAGCGGCGCCGCACTCCGCCAAAGCTGCCGAAGCCTTCGCGAATAACATCGTCGCTGCATCCCATTTCGATCGCCACGGCAATCGCGGCGAGGGCGTTCTGGACATTGTGCCGACCTGGCATGGGAAGGTGCACGCCTTCGATCCGGCGATCTTCCTCGCCGCGCTGGCGCACGATCACGTCAAAGGTGTTGCCGCCTTCGTGCGGGCGGATGTTCACGCCGCAGATATCCGCCTGAAGCGAGAAGCCGTAAGTCACGACCTTGCGATCGCGCACTTCGCCGATCACCGCCTGAACTTCGGGATGATCGACACACAAGACTGCCGCGCCATAGAACGGAACATTGTGGATGAACTCGACAAAGGCGCGCTTCACCCCGTCGAAATCGCCGTAGTGATCGAGGTGTTCTGGATCGATATTAGTGACTACCGCGATCGTCCCGTCGAGCCGCAGGAAGCTGCCGTCGCTTTCGTCGGCCTCAACCACCATCCAGTCGGAATCGCCCAGCCGCGCGTTGGAACCATATTGTTCGATGATCCCGCCATTGATGACGGTGGGATCGACATCGCCCTTGTCCAACAGGCTGGCGATCATGCTGGTCGTGGTGGTCTTGCCGTGCGTCCCGGCGACCGCGATGGTCGATTTCAGGCGCATCAGTTCGGCCAGCATTTCGGCACGGCGCACAACGGGAATGCGCGCTTCCAATGCGGCGGCGACTTCGGGATTGGTCCGCTTTACCGCGGTGGAGGTGACGACGACGGCGACGCCTTCGACATTCTCGCGCTCATGCCCGATCTTCACCGTGATGCCGCGTGCGCGCAGCCGTCCGACACTCGCGCTTTCGGAAATGTCGCTGCCTTGCACCGTATAGCCGAGGTTGTGCATCACTTCGGCGATGCCCGACATGCCGATGCCGCCAATGCCGACGAAGTGGATCGTACCGATGTCTGTCGCAACGCCCTTCATGCCGCGACATCCTCTCCGCTTTCGCGCGTGGCGGTCTGCGGCTTGGTTGCGGTTGCGGCGGCACGCGGGGCGGTTTCGCCGACCTTGATCACGTCCATCAAATCGATCCCGCCCATGCTTTCAATCAGGTCGGCGAGGTCTTTCGCCGCCTTGGGTCGCCCGCAATTCCACGCTCCATGCGCGGCGTTGCCGAGGCTTGATGGGTTTTTGGCGAGCGCCTGTATCTGCTTCGCCAGTTCCTTGGGCGTGAACTTGTCCTGCCGGATCATCCGTGCCCCGCCCGCCTTGACGATCTCGCCGGTGTTCGCGGCCTGATGATCGTCGGTGGCGATAGGCAGCGGGACGAGGATCGCCGGGCGGCCAACCGCCGTCAGCTCGGCAATGGTAGAAGCCCCGGCACGCCCGATGAACAGATGCGCGTCGGCCAGCCGTTCGTGCATATCCTCGAAATAGGTGCCCAGTTCAGCAGGGATATCGTGATTGGCATAGCGTTCACGCACCCGCTCAAGGTCTTCGGGGCGGCATTGCTGGGTCACCTGCAGCCGGTTGCGCAGCGCCGGTGGCAGCATCGCGAGGCCATCAGGCACGACATCGGAAAGCACGCTCGCCCCCTGACTGCCGCCGGTGACCAGAACGCGCAGCAGCCCCTCTTCGGTAAAGGGCGGGAAATCCTGATCGCGCAGTGCCAGCACTTCCTCGCGCACCGGATTGCCGACGAGATGGACCTTGTCCTTGAACTTGGGCTTCAGCCGCTGGACCTGGGGATAGGAGGTCGCAATCGCATCGACCCGGCCGGCCAGCAGCCGATTGACCCGGCCCAGCACCGCGTTCTGTTCGTGCACGACGCTCGGAACGCCCGATCCGCTCGCGGCGAGCAGAGCAGGCAATGCAGGGTATCCGCCAAAGCCGATCACGGCGGCAGGCTCGAAACTTTCGAACAGGCGCAGCGCCATGTCGCGCCCTTCCAGCACCGCGCGAAGGCCGCCGATCCAGCGCAGCGGGTTTTTACCGAAACGCCCCGCGGGCAGGACATGCGCGGTCAGGAAATCGGGCTTGCCCGGAATATTCGCACCGCGTTCGTCGGTGATCAGCGCCACGTGATGGCTGCGCGCGTCAAGCTCTGCCGCAAGGGCAAAAGCGGGGATCAGGTGCCCCCCGGTTCCTCCTGCGGCAAGGACGAAATGGCGGCTGGCGCCTTTCCTTGTCTCGCTGGTCATGCGCGGTCCTCCCTATGCCCGTGACCGGGGCGCTCAAACAGATCCTTCAACCCCGGCTTTTCCCGTTCAAGGAAAGGATTGCGCCGGGTGATCGCCAGCAATAGCCCGAAGGTCAGACACACCGCCAGTGTCGACGATCCGCCATAGCTTACCAGCGGCAGCGTCATCCCCTTTGACGGGAACAGCTGGAGGTTTACCAGCATGTTGATGAACGCCTGCCCACCGATCTGGGTAGCCAGCCCTGCCCCTGCAAGCAGGGCAAACAGATTGTCCTCGTCAACCAGCCGCAACAGCGCCCGCGCGACCAGCGCGACATAGACAAGAAGAATGACCGCGCAGGCGAGCAGGCCGAATTCTTCCCCGATGACAGAGAAGATGTAATCGGTGTGCGCTTCGGGCAGGCTCAGCTTGCGGGTGCCCAGCCACAGGCCTGCCCCGGTCCAGCCTCCGTTGAGCAGAGTGCGCTGGGCGAGGTCCACCTGATCGAAGGCAGTCCCGCCGCCAAAGAAACTGTCGATGCGATAGCGTGCATTGTCATACAGGAAATAGGCAGCGGTGAGCGCCGCAAGGCCAGCCGCGATCAAGCCGCCGATCCGGGCAAAGGAAACGCCCGACAAAACCACCAGCACAAACCATACGCCGCCGAACAGGATCGTGTCGCCAAGGTTGGGCTGAAGCATCAGCAACGCTGCCACCAGCGCCATCGTCAGCGTGGCATATCCCAGCACCGGCAGTCCGGGATCGCGCAGCCGCCATGACAGCATCCATGCCAGCAGGATTGCGAAGCCGGGCTTCAGGAATTCGCTCGGCTGGAGCGACATGCCCACTTCGATCCAGCGTTTCGCGCCATTCTTTTCCACCCCGATGATCGGAACCAGGAACAACAGTCCCAGCATCCCGACAGCCAGCAGGATTCCGATGCGGCGCGCGTCCTCGCGGCTGACAAAGGATACTGCCAGCATCAGGCCCACGCCCAGAAACTGAAACACGATATGCCGCTGGAAGAAGGCGAAATCGGAAACGCCATACTGGCTTGCCGCAGCCGGAGATGCCGCAGCAACGGCCATCGTACCGAGCGCCATCAGAAGCAGGACAAGGCCAAGCAGCCACTTGTCGATTTCGCGCCACCAGACCCGCAGGCTTTCGCCAAGGCCACGCCGGGCAGGCACAGGCGCATGGAATTTCGGATCGGCGCGCGATGGAGTGTAGATGCCGCTCATACCCGGTCGCTCCCGATCGAAGGATCAGCCGAACAATCAACCCCGCTTTCGGCAATGACACCCACCAGTTGGCGGAAGTGTTCGCCGCGCTTTTCATAGTCGCGGAACTGGTCAAAGCTTGCGCAGGCAGGCGAAAAAAGCACGACATCGCCAGCTTGCGCCGCGTCGCGCGCCCGGCGCACCGCTTCGCTTACCAGCTCGCACCGCTCCACCGTCGGCACTGCGCCTTCGAGCAATTCGGCAAAGCGCGGCCCGGCTTCGCCGACGGTATAGACGGCAGCGACATTGCCAAGGTGCTCGCCGCAATCGCCCAGCCCGTCTTCCTTGGCCAGACCGCCGACGATCCAATGCACGCGCGGCCTGCCCTCGATTGGCGGGAACGCGGCCAGTGCCGGGGCGGCAGAGGCGGTGTTGGTTGCCTTGCTGTCGTTGATGAAGAGGACGCCGTGTTCCTCGCACACCCGCTCCATCCGGTGCGGCAGGCTGCGAAAGCGCGGAAGCGCGTGTTGCCATTGTGCCGGCTTCACGCCCAGTTCTTCGACAATGGCGATTGCAACTGCGACATTTTCGAGATTGTGCGGGCCTTGCAGGCTCGGCCATTGCGGCTGAAGCTCGCGCAGGGCATCCAGATCGGCAGCCACCGCACGTCCCGCAGGACGGCGCGCCCGCTCTGTCTCGAAGATCGCGCCGACAGGCTCCGCGAGTGATCCGAACACAGCCAGATTGGCAGCGGACTGTATTTCGAACAGCCGCGCCTTGGACGCAGCGTAGGCGGCAAAGCCATCGTAGCGGTCAAGATGATCGGGCGTGATATTGGTCAATGCTGCGACATCGCAATCGAGGCTGTTCGTCAGATCGATCTGGTAGCTCGACAATTCGAGCACATAGACTCCCTCGCCCTGATCGTTCGGGGCAAGCGGGGCTTGCGCCATGATCGCTTCGCCGATGTTTCCGCCAAGCACGCTGGGCAGGCCCGACATCTGCAGGATGTGGTGGACCAGAGCGACGCTGGTGGATTTGCCGTTGGTGCCGGTGATGCCCACCACCTTGTGCGGCAAAAGTTCTGGCCGGGCGAGCGCGAACAGCTCGATATCGCCGATGATCGGCACTCCGAACTGTTCCGCGTGCGGCCGGATCGGATGGGTGTTGAGCGGCACGCCGGGAGAAACGATCAACCCGTCAAAGCCGGTCAAGTCGATCGCCAGCGGATCAGCGATATCGCAGCGACCTTCGAACGGCTCGCGGGCGACATCCTGCCGGTCCCACACGGTCAGCCGCGCGCCGCTGGCGAGCAAGGCCTCAGCCGCCGCAGCGCCGGAGCGCGCGAGCCCGAGGATCGCATAACGCTTTCCGGCAAAGGCGGTGGAGGTGATCACGGCGGTCTTGCGTTACCTCAGCTTGAGCGTGGCGAGCCCGATCAGCGCAAGCACGATGGCTACGATCCAGAAACGGATCACGACCTTGCTCTCGCTCCAGCCGAGCTGTTCGAAATGGTGATGGATCGGGGCCATGCGGAACACCCGCTTGCCCGTGCGCTTGAACCAGAAAACCTGAATGATGACCGACAGCGCCTCGAACACGAACAGGCCGCCGACGATGGCCAGCACGACTTCGTGATGCGCCGCGACCGCGATTGCGCCCAAGGCTCCGCCTAGCGCCAACGACCCGGTGTCGCCCATGAACACCGCCGCAGGCGGCGCGTTGAACCACAGGAAGGCAAGCCCCGCTCCCATTATCGCGGCACAGAACACCACCAGCTCCCCTGCGCCGGGGACGTACGGGATGCCGAGATAGGCGCTGAAATCGGCGCGCCCGACAAGATAGGCGATGATCGCGAATGTCCCCGCCGCGATGATCACCGGCATGATAGCGAGGCCATCCAGCCCGTCTGTCAGGTTCACCGCATTGCCTGCCCCCACCATCACGAAGGCCGCGAAGACATAGTATGCCGGACCCAGCGGGATCGCGACGTTCGAAAGGAAGGGGATGTAGAGATTGGTGTTGATCTGGCTGACGATAAGATAGCTCGCCACGCCTGCGACCGCGAATTCCAGCAGCAGGCGGACCCGGCCGGAAAGCCCGGCATGACTGTTCTTCGACACCTTGTCATAATCGTCGATGAAGCCGATCACGCCGAAACCGATCGTCACCGCCAGGCAGGCCCAGACGAACGGATTGGTCAGGTCCATCCACAAGAGCAGCGAAACCGTCAGCGCGACGAGGATCATCAACCCGCCCATCGTCGGCGTTCCGCGCTTGGCGAGATGGCTTTGCGGCCCGTCTTCGCGGATCGGCTGGCCCTTGCCCTGCCGCACGCGCAGCATGTTGATGAAACGCGGCCCGATGATCAGGCCGAAAACCAGCGCCGTCATCAGCGTCGCGCCGAAGCGGAACGTCTGGTAACGCACCAGGTTCAAAATGCCTTCAAAGCCAAGCCATTCCGCGAGCAGATACAGCATTACGATCCCTTGGCGCCGTTCATGACGGGGCGCTCGTATAGTGTGAAACCAGCCTGCCGAGCCCGACCGAATTGGAACCCTTCACCAACACCGCGTCGCCGTGGATCAGCCCGAAATCGTCCAGCGCCGCAATCGCCTCGACAGGGGTTTGGCAATGCGCGAACTGCGGGGCAAAGCCAAGCGAATTGGCGGATCTTCTCCCCAATTCCGCAGCGAGCGCGCGCATCTCGTCGCCGACGAGGATCACATGGTCGATTTTCGCTTCTTGCAGCGGGTCTGCCAGCTGCGCGTGGAAGCCTTCAGCGAAATCGCCCAGCTCCTTCATGCTGCCCAGAACCGCGATGCGCCGATGCGCGGGAGTCTGGCCCAGCGCCTTCAGCGTGGCACGCATCGAAGCCGGGTTGGCGTTGTAGCTTTCATCCACCAACAGCGCCTTGCCGCCAGCAGCATCAATGCTGAAACGCGCACCGCGGCCCTTCAGCCCGCCCATTTCCGCCAGCGCCAGACCGGCGCTTGCCAGATCGCCGCCCGCAGCGCGCACAGCCGCCATGACGCCAAGCGAATTGGCGACCCAGTGTTCACCCGGTTCTGCCACCGAATAGCACAGGCGTGCCGTGCCAAGGTCCGCTGTGACAAGCGATCCGCCATTGGCGCTGGGTATCGCATCGAGCAGCCGCACATCGGCATGCGCGCTGCGACCGAAGGTGACGACCTTCACGCCCAAGCCCCGCGCGTTGGCAATCATGCGATCGGCATATTCGCTGTCGGCCGGAATGATCGCGGTGCCGCCTTCGACCAGACCGGTGAAGATCTGCGACTTCTCATCCGCTATCGCCTCCATGCTGCCGAGGTTTTCGATATGCGCAGGCGCAATGGTGGTGATCAGCGCGACATGCGGACGCACATGATCGGCCAGCGGCGCGATTTCACCCTGATGGTTCATCCCCATTTCGAACACGCCGAACTGCGCGCGGGCCGGAAGCCGGGCGAGGCTGAGCGGGACGCCGACATGATTGTTGTAGCTGCGCACGCTGCGATGCGCTGCGCCGCGGCTAGCCCGATCCAGCGCGGCGAAGATCGCTTCCTTCACCCCGGTCTTGCCGACCGATCCGGTAACGCCGATTCGCACCGCGCTGCTGCGTTCGCGCGCGGCATGAGCAAGCGCGTGGAGCGCCGCTGTCGTGTCCTTGACCAGCACATGCGGGAAATCGACCGGGCGATCCGTGATCGCCGCAACTGCGCCTTTGGCAAAGGCCGCGGGAATAAACTTGTGGCCGTCCATCGCTTCGCCCTTGAGCGCGACGAAGACATCGCCTGGCCGGACATCGCGGCTGTCCATTTCGACGCCCGATGCCTGGAAAGCGTGGCTCGCCCTGCCCCCGGTCGCAGCTGCTATGCTTGCCGCATCCCACAGCGACAGCGGCAAGGCATCGCGCGGATCAAGCGGCCATTGCCGCAGCAGAGCCCGCGCCGCGTTCATGGGGCAACCTCCGCAGCACATTCGCGCGCCACCTGAACATCGTCGAACGGCAGAATTTGCATAGTGTCTCCAGACCCGATTATCTGTCCTTGCTCATGGCCTTTTCCGGCGATGAGGATGATGTCGTTGGCACCCGCTTCCCGGATAGCGGCCAGGATCGCGTCGCGGCGTCCGGCGATGGCCCTCACGTGCGCTGCACCGGCTGCGCCTTCAAGCACCGCCGAACGGATTTCCCCGGCATCTTCGCCGCGCGGATTGTCATCGGTGACGATCGCCAGATCCGCCGCGCGCGCCGCGACTTCGCCCATCGGCCCGCGCTTGCCCTTGTCACGATCGCCGCCCGCGCCGAACACCACGATCAACCGCCCGCCGCGCTGCGCATCGACATGCGGCCTGAGCGCGGCAATCGCGGCCTCAAGCGCGTCGGGCGTGTGAGCGTAATCGACATAGGCCGGCGCGCCGACCGGGGTGATGACAGCGCGTTCAAGCCGACCACGAACCGGCTGCAAGCGGCCGATCGCGTCGAAGACCTGGGATGGCTCCATCCCGGTCGATAGCGCCAGCCCGGCGGATACCAAGGCATTGGCCGCCTGATAGGCTCCAATCAGCGGCAGTTTGACGGTCCGGGTCGAGCCTTCGAATTCCACCGTCAATGTCTGGCCCAGCTGGGTAGCATCGCGGGCGGCGAGGCGGAGGAAATCGCCCCGCTCGCCCACAGTAAGCACGCGCAGGCCGCGGGCCTTGGCGTGCTCGATGGCACGGCGGGCCCACTCGCATTCTTCCCCGCCGTTCCAGATGATCGCGTCTCCGCCATCCTCGACGACTTCGTCGAACAGGCGCATCTTGGCCGCGAAATATTCCTCCATTGTCTCATGATAATCGAGGTGATCGCGGCTGAAATTGGTGAATGCCCCGGCCTTGACCCGCAGACCTTCGTTGCGGAATTGCGATAGCCCGTGGCTCGATGCCTCATAGGCTACATGGGTCACGCCTTCGCGGGCAAGCCCGCTCATATTGTTCATGAAGGTGACGATGTCAGGCGTGGTCAGCCCGGTCGAAATGCTCCCGTCGGGGGTGGTCACGCCCAGAGTGCCGATGCTCGCCGCCCGTTCTCCGCACATGCGCCATATCTGGCGGGTCATTTCGGCAGTCGAAGTCTTTCCGTTGGTGCCGGTGACAGCCACCACGGTTTCGGGAACGGGGGTGAAGAACCCTGCGGCCAATTGCGCAAAGGTGCGGCGCGGTTCTGCGCTGGCGATGTGCAGCGCCCCTTCGACGCGGGCTTCGGGCGAGGCGACAACCGCGACCGCACCCGCTTCGATGGCAGCCGGGATGAAATCCTCGGCATTGAATTTCGTCCCGCGAAACGCTCCGAACACGGTTCCGGGTGCGACCTTGCGATGATCGATCGCGAAGCCGGTGACAGAAACGCCCGACGCGCCCGCGACACTCAGTCCAGCCCGTTCGGTCAGCACTTCGAGCTTCATCGGCGCCCCTCCACCAGGAAGCGGAGATCGGAGATATCGACATCGCGCGTCGCATCGGGGCGTACGCCCAGCATCGGGCCGATGCGAGGGACCAGTTCACCCACGATAGGCGCCGCGTTGAAGGCGGCGGTGCGCTGCATCTGGCTGGCGGTGGTGCCACGCGGTTCGTCGAGCACGGTGACGACTACATAGCGCGGGCGATCCATCGGGAATGCCGCCGCAAACGAAGCGATCAGCGATTTCTCGCGATATCCGCCCACCCCGGCCTTTTCCGCCGAGCCGGTCTTGCCGCCGACGCGGTAGCCCGGCGCATCGGCGCTGCGGCCGGTGCCATACATCGAGATCATCCGCAGCAACTGGCGCATGCGTGAGGAGGTCGAAGCCTTGAACACCCGGCGGCCCTTCTCAGCCTTGCCCGGTTCGACCTTGCGCAGCGTCGCATCGCGATAGAACCCGCCGTTGACCATCGCGGCATAGGCATTGGCAAGGTGCAGCGGCGTGACGGCGATGCCGTGGCCGTAACTCACCGTCATATTGGTGATGCGCGACCATTGCCCGTTGGGCTGTTCCAACGGCCATTGCGGCTTGCCGCGGGCGTCCAATTCGATTTCGGCTGGCTTGTTCATGCCCAGATCGATCATCAGCTTGCGCATCCGTTCCGGCCCCAGTTCGTCGGCGACGCGAGCAGTGACGGTGTTGGACGAATAGACCAGTGCTTCGGGCACGTTCAGCGTATCGCCCTTGGGGTGCAGGTCGCGGATACGCCGTCCGGCGATTTCCACCGGGCTCGCGTCCCATTCCTTGCGCAGCGAACCGATCAGGTCGGCATCGATGGCAGCCGCGATGGCGAGCGGCTTGAATGTGGAACCCAGTTCGTAAGTCGCATTGGTGACTCGGTTGAAGATATGCGGCGAATGCTGAACGTCGGACAGGTTCGGGTCGAACGCGGGCAGCGACGCCATCGCCATGATTTCACCGGTATCGACATCGAGCACGATCCCAGCCGCGCCTTTGGCATCGGTGGCGAGCATCCCGCGGCCGAGTTCATCCTCCAGCGCGCCCTGCACACGCAGATCGATCGAAAGCGCAAACGGCTCGCCGCGCGAAACTGGATCGGAAAGCTGCGGGTCGAGATATTTCTCCATCCCCAGCCGCCCTTCCAGCTCGCGGTCCTTGCCTTCCATGACATAGCCAAGGATATGCGCGCCCAGTGTCCCTTGGGGATAGTGGCGATCATATTCGCGCGGAATCTCCAGCGCGACCTCACCCAGTTCGAACACTCGGTTGGCGTCCTCGGGCAACACGCGGCGCAGGATATAGCCGCCGCGATCGGACGACAGGATGCGCACGGTGCGCCGCACGTCTAGATCGGGGAAAATCTCTTTCAGCCGCGCCGCGACTTCGACCGGTTCGCGCACCAGCGGATCGCCGTCATCGCCCATCGCCTTGGGATTGAACCACAGCGCATAGGCGGGGAAGGTGCGGGCAAGCGGTGTGCCATTGCGATCGGTGATCTCGCCGCGCGGCGGCAGCAGGGCTTCGTCAAGGCTGGTCTGGTTGGGTGCGGCTCCGACCAGGCCAAGGTAGCCGATCCGGATAAGCGCCACCGCCGTCACCAGTGCGAACACACCCAGCAGCAGGAACAGCCGCAAGCGCGCCGTGACGAGCATGCTGTAGCGCAAATGGACAAATTTCACCCGCCCGACAGGCAAGGTGGGGCTAGGCTCGCTTGGTTGCGGCGCGCCGAACAGGTCCAGAGTTGGCTCGTGCCCCGCGTTCAGGGCGAAGGCATTCATTCGGCACCCTCGGAGCTGCGACCAGCCTGCTCAACCATGGCGGTGCGTGCGTTGGCGGCACGAATGGGTGATGCGTCGATTAGAAAATCGCCAAATGCATCGGTGAACATCGCCGCTGCATCCTCTGTCTGGCTGGCGGATGCGAGGGTTACGGGTGCGCCGGTGACCGGCGACACCATCGGGCGGTCGGCAACCTGCTCGGCGCTAGCCAGATCGGTGCGCGCAACGCGGATCGGAGCGGGCGCATCGGGGCCAAGCGGTGTGCCAAGGCTCGCCAACTGGCGCTCGTTATCGAGATACTGGTCGGCGCGCGGGGCGCGATATCCCAGCTCCACCGCGTTCCATTCGGCCAGCTGGCGCTGGCTCGCACGGGTCTGGAATTCGGTTTCGAGCAGCAGCGTCTCACGCTCCAGCGCGATGATCTGGCGCTCCGCCAGCAGCACTTCGCTCTTCACCGCGTGGACGTTGAAGCTCAGCACCGCGAACAGCGCGATACAGGCCGCGAGCACGGCAGCCCAGCCAATCTGACGGATGCGGGAACCGGTAACGATCATGCAAATGTCCTTTCGCGGGCTGGGGCGCCGGTGCGGATCGCGTGGCGCAGGGTGGAGGATCGGGCGCGGGGGTTGGCGTCGATTTCGGCGTCGCCGGGCCGGATGGCCTTGGAAACGCGGGTGAAGGTCGGCGCCGGGCCGGCAATTTCGCCGGGGAGATGACGCGACACCGCGCGCCCTGCCCCGGATGCTTCGCGCAGGAAGCGTTTGACGATCCGGTCTTCGAGGCTGTGGAAGCTCACCACCGCGAGCACTCCGCCTTCGCGCAGCAGCGCCTCTGCCGCAACCAGTCCGGCAGCGAGTTCGCCCAGTTCGTCATTCACATGGATACGCACCGCCTGGAACGTGCGGGTCGCGGGGTCTTTCTTGTCGTGCGGCTTGTGCCCCAACGCGCGGCGCACCACGCGGGCGAGATCGCCGGTCGTCTCCAGCGGACGCGCGGCCACAATCGCACGGGCGACGCGGCGCGACTGGCGCTCCTCGCCATACTGGTACAGCACGTCCGCAATCGCAGCCTCATCCGCGCTGTTGAGGAAGTCCGCTGCGCTCGTCCCCGACTGGCTCATCCGCATGTCGAGCGGACCGTCAGCCGAAAAGGCAAAACCACGCTCACCCTGATCAAGCTGCATCGAGGACACGCCGATATCCATCACCACCGCATCGACCAGCGGCACGCCGATCCGGGTCATTTCCTCGCGCATGGCGGAAAAGCATGCAGGGTGCAGCGTCAGGCGACCGGCGAATTCCTCCACCATCGCCGCACCGTCGCGGATGGCGTTGGGATCGCGATCGAAAGCGTGGACGCGCGCGCCAGCGTCCAGCAAGGCGCGCGAATAGCCGCCCGCTCCGAAAGTCGCGTCGATCACGGTCATGTCGGGACGCGGGCCGATGGCGGCGATCACTTCTTCGAGGAGTACGGGAATGTGCGGCGCGTTCATTTCGCACCGCCTTTCTTGGCGGCCTTGGCCTGCGCTTCGGCCACCAGCTTGCGGCAGGCGGCCTGCGCACCCTTGTAGGCGGGGCCCATGCGTTCGAGTTCGGCGGGGTTCCAGATCAGAAAGAAATCGCCCGCACCCTGGCAGAACAACCCTTCGCCGACATTGCCCAGTTCCTTGAGGTGTTCGGGCATGACAAAGCGCCCGCTGTCGTCGAACGGCAATTGTTCAAAGCCGAACAATTGCTGCGCGCGGGTATCGTAATCGAAATCGGGATCGCGGGTTTCGCGGGCGGTGATCTTTTCATCGTCGAGCCGCTGTTGCAACTGCTCGATGCGGGACAGGCCGAAACCGACCAGACAATCGAATTTGTCATGCACCGCGAGGCACAGCGTCTTTGACCCGCCGGAGCTTTCCTTCACAGCCTTGCGGAAGGTCGGAGGCAGGACAAAGCGGCCCTTGTCGCCGGCTGGCGAGTAGGCATATCCGCTATATGCTCCGGGCGCTGACACGCGCGGTACCCCTTCCCCATATGGCCGACACCCCTGCCGGCCTTCCTGACCTCCTCAAACCTGCCGCCTTTTTCGACCCTTGACCGGGCACAGCTTCCCCGCTGCCACCAACGCGCGAGCGAGGGCGGCACGCCGATCACAAGAGGACGACGCGGATCAAAACGGCATGTTTGATGGAACCCGGTAATATCCGGGAAGCAGGCGGGTGACTAGGGGATTTGTGGGAAAATCACGGGATTACTTGGTAAATAATTGATTTACCTATGTTTCAACCTCGCAATTTTCTGCGGAAACGCCCCGACAAACCCGGAGAATCCCGCAATTTCCCGTTCCAGCCCGCTGGAATCGCGCAATATTCCCGCCAAATCCCCGCCCGAGTCCCGAATAATCGCAATGCATCCCGCGATTTCCCCGAATGGGGGATTCAATCGAAGGCATAGGCCGCAATCCGTTGAAGCAAGGCGCCGTTTTCTCCGGCAAGGTCACGCTTTTCGAACACGGCTGCATCGGCCATCAACGTCACCCTGCCTGCCCCAACCTCGCATTGCGCGATTACGCCATCCGCTTCGATCCGGCATGTTCCGGCGTCCGGATCAATCACCGAGATCAAGCCCGCCTGCTCCACACCAAAGGGAACCCCGTCCAGCATGACTGTGATCGAAGCGGCTTCGGTTTCAGGCTGTTGCATCTCCAAGCCCCACCGCGCCACCACAGGCGGGACAAGCGCCACGTCGTTGGGTCGCCTCGGATCGCCCAGCGGCACGTCGTATTCGCCCGTCAGCAGCGGATCGAGCACCAGCAGCAAACGCCCCCCTGCCCGCACCCATTCATCCAGCGCGACATTGTCAGCCGGTGAAAGCCCGCGCGGCTGGATTATTGCAAGATAGTCCAGTTCAGCCAGCGGATCGGTTTCTGGCTCATCGGGGGTAAGCGCGGGGATCGGCGACAAGGTATCGAGCGGCACCAACTCAAACCGCCATTCCATCGCCTGTCTTTGCCACGGGACCGGCGCATTGCCGCTGGCGATGTCTGCGACATCTGCGCCAAGAGGCCAATACAGCGGCAGGCTGGTCATCAATCCCAATCTCCGCTTCTCCATTTCATCAGGAAAGGCGCAGCATACCTTCTGGTTTTCATACCAGACCCACACGGCTCCACCCAGCACAAGGCAGATGGCGAGCGCGGCGAGGATGCCCCTATTGCCGAGGCGGCGCATTACTGGGCGAAGGAGCAGGTTGAGGTGCCGTCGTGGCAGTGGGCGTCGGGCTGGGTTCCGCCGGGATATCGGGCACGATCCCGGCATCGGCCAGCGGATCGCGCTGCGGCGCGGCGGCGGTGGGTTCCGTAGTCGGCGCTGCGTCGGGAACCGCGGCCTCTTCGTTCAGGTCTGCCTGAGTGCCCAGAACATTGGCGAGCGCGATCAGCAGGATCATCGAGCCAAGCCCGACAAGCCCGATCTGCAAACGCTGGTTCGCCTCGGCCTTGGTCCCGCCAAGCGGCGCGGCATCCGGCAGAGATTCTTCCGTGGCCCCGGGCGACCTTCGAGTGAAATTGACGCCTTTCATCCTGCCGAGACTAACGCCCGAAACCCGGCCTGTCGATCAGTCGCTTTGGTTCTGAGTGAGCCAATCGAACACCGGCAGGTTCTTCGATGCGAGCCAGTCGGCATTGTAGAGCGTCGAGAGGTAACGGAATCCGGTATCGCACAGGATTGTCGCGACCTGCGGGTTGTCCCGCCCTTCGGCGACCAGTTGCTTGCCCAGTTCGATTGCTCCGGCGACGTTGATCCCGCTGGATAGGCCAAGGCACAGCCCTTCCTCGCGCAGCAGCCGTTCAACCCAGACCAGCCCTTCCTCGTCGGAAATGCGGAATTGCGTGTCGATCGGCGCGCCTTCGAGATTGGCGGTGATGCGCCCCTGCCCGATCCCTTCGGCGACGGAGGAGCCTTCGGCCTTCAATTCGCCATGCGCGTAATAATTGTAGAGCGCGGCGCCGTGCGGATCGGTCAAGGCGATGCGGATATCGGGGTTTTTCTCCTTCAATCCCATGCCGACGCCGGCAATCGTCCCGCCGGTGCCTGCGGCGCAGGTGAAACCGTCAATCCGGCCCTGCGTCTGCTCCCACAATTCCTGGCTGGTGCCTTCGATATGCGCCTTGCGGTTGGCGATATTATCGAACTGCCCGGCCCAGATCGCGCCTTGCGTCTCCTCCGCCATGCGGCGCGAGACGTGTTGGAAGTGGGCGGGATCGGCATATTTGGTCGGCGGGACGAGGACGAGCTGCGCGCCCAAGGCCCGCAGCGTATCCATTTTTTCCTTCGACTGGTTGTCGGGCATGACGATGATCGTCTTGTAACCGAGCGCATTGGCCACCAGCGCGATGCCGATGCCGGTGTTGCCCGCCGTCCCTTCGATCACGGTGCCGCCGGGCTGCAATTCGCCGCGCGCCTCGGCATCCCGGATCATGTAGAGCGCGGCGCGATCCTTCACGCTCGATCCGGGGTTGGCGAATTCGCATTTGCCCCAGATGTCGCAGCCCGCAGCCGCGCTTGGCCCGGCAAGGCGGACCAGCGGCGTGTTACCGATAAGGGCGAGTGTATCGCCGAAAGGTTTGGTGATGTTCATGGGATCGCAATTAGGCGTTTCGCCGCTTCCCATCAAACAACATCAATCTTCAGGGGCGATAGTAACCTTAAGCCCGTCGAGTTCCGCAGTGAACGGGATCTGGCACGACAGGCGGCTGTTTTCCTTGCGGTGATCGGAGGATTCGAGCAGGTCGTCCTCGTCTTCGCTCATTTCAGGCAGCGCATCGCTTTCGATGTAGCAATGGCAGGTCGCGCAAGAGCAGCAACCGCCGCACAGGGCGAGCAATTCGTCAAAACCGTTGTCGCGGATCGCTTCCATCACGGTCAGACCGTCTTCGACCTCGATCTCGCTCGTTTCGCCTTCACGATTGGTGACGATCAGCTTGGGCATTGGGTTACTGTGTCCTCTTAGAATGGTTGAGCGCAAGGATGCGCGCTTGGATTCAATCGCAGGTGCGCTAGGACGTTCCCCCGCAGAAGGCAACCTAGAGGTTTGAAGAGTGGGGCTGACGGCAGAGCAGATCAAGACGGCGCTGGATGCGGTCAGCGAAACCGACCCGCGTGTTGCTGGCGAGGTTGCGCGCATCGGCTATCCCGAACCGCGCCTGCGCGATCGCGGGTACAAGACTTTGCTGCGCACGATCGTCGGCCAGCAGGTGTCGGTCGCTGCGGCAAGTTCGATGTGGAACAGACTGGAGGCGGAACTGGGTGAAGATTTCACCCCCGACTGCCTGCTGAAACGCGATTTCGACACTTTGCGCGCCTGCGGCTTGTCGCGCCAGAAACAGGGATACGCCCGGAGCCTGTGCGAACTGGTGGATGCGGGCCAGATCGACTTTCACGCGCTGCCCGCAGATGACGAGGAAGCAATCGAGCAACTGACGATGATCAAGGGGATTGGCCGCTGGTCAGCAGAGATTTACCTGCTGTTCGCCGAAGGCCGCACCGACATCTGGCCTGCCGGTGATCTCGCGGTGCAGGAAGGGGTCAAACGCCTGCTCGAACTGGATGAACGGCCAAAGGAAAAGGAAACACGCGAGCTCGGTGAACGCTGGGCCCCGCACCGCGGCGCGATGGCGATCTTCACCTGGCATTTCTACGCCAATCCGGCGCTGTAGCTGGCTCTATCCGCCTTTGTTCTGGTGCTGTGCCAGTGCGCCAAAGCAGATGAACTGGTTCTTGTTTGCGCTGCTCAACTCGATGCCGAGGCCCTGCCAATCCGCCGGAATTTCACCGCCGATCCATTCCTGTTCGGCCTGAGTTAGCGGCCTGACCGCCAATCCTTTGAGGCTGCACTTCTTCGCCAGTGAGATGAGCGGCCCGATGTCGGCACCAGTGCCGTATGCCAGCAGCAGTTCCTTGGTGCCCTCCGGATCGAGCACCTCGCTGCTGGTGATAGCGGTGCCTGCTCCACAGGCTTGACCATCGCCCGACGGTTCCTTCAGCAAGGCTGTTGAAGTCGCCAACAGCGATAGCTCGCTGCGCAAGAGCTCCTCGTCCTCGAACTTCGCCCAGAATGTCGGGGTGAACTGCACCAGCGTCAGTTCGCCATCCGGGCGTTTGCAATCGACGCGCCAGCCGCTGTCATCTGCGACCTGTTCGATCAATTCGATCTGCGGCGGCAACCCGGTAGCGACGATGGCACCTTGTGGCCCTGCCCAAGCTTCTTGCAGCGCGGCAAAATCGCCGCTTCCCATGCGACCTGCAACCAGCACGGAAAGCAGGCCAAACCCGGCGACGACCCAGAAAAGCTTCTTCATCCGCAACGCCTAACACCTCGCGCTTTCAGCGCAATCGGGACGCGGTGAATTGCAAGAAAAACCCCCGGCCACGCGAACGCGGCCGGGGGTCTTGTTCGTTCCAGAACCGATTACTGCCGGGTCGCCGTCCAGCGTGAGGTGCTGTTGTCGCGCGGATCGGTGCTGACCGCACGCAAAGTGTCGCCATCGACGGTCATTTCGAGCACGTTGATGACTTCGCCATCGCGGCTGTAGGTTTCGCGGTAGACGTTGTCCGAAACCTTCTCGACCGCGATCATGCCGCCGCTTTCGTCGCCCTCGGGTTTCACCGGATCACCGCCAAGCGTCGCGGTGTAGCCGCCGCCGTTGCCGGTCGAGGTGATGGTGTCGCCATCGATCATGTAGGTGAACAGCAGGCCGGCATCGCTCATCTCCCCGATGCTGGCGACATCCCAGTCGCCCGAGGCCGCGTGCGCGCCATCGGGAGCCGCTGCCACACGGGTCAGGGTCGAAGTGCCTTCAACCACTTCGTCGCCGTCCAGATTGGTCCAGTTGACCGTCATCGTCTGGCCATCCTCGCTGATGGTCCAGGTCGAATTGCCCAGTTCCTTGTCACCAAGGCGCGAAGCTGCCGTGATCGTCCGGTCATCGACGATGGTATATTTCAGCGCATCGACGCCGGGCCGGTCCACGCTCACCCATTCGCCGTTGGCGGCGACGGTGTAAGGCGGAATGCAGCTGTTGCAGGTGTATTGCCCGTCAGCGAAAAGATAGCTGCTGGTGCTGTTCTCGAATTCGGCGGAATCGACATTGGCTTTCCATGTCCCCGCAAGCGAGGCTGCCTCGGTCGCTTCGGTCTTCGTGCCGGGATCGCCGCTGCACGCAGCCACGCCAAGCGCAAGCGATGCAGCACACATCGCTGTGAGAATTGATTTCATGATTTCCCCCTCCACAATAAAATTGCGGCCCTGACCGATCTTCTACCACTGATTACGATTGCAACCAAATTGCCGGGCAAGCCGTTGTCGCCCGGCGATTATTGTCGAAGGTTCGCCCGATGGCGGTTTGCTTTTCCGCAACCCGTCCCTAGCTGTCACCCAGTACCAAGGGAGACATCATGCCGGCACTCGATACCATTCCGCTCATTCCCCGCGATCACCTGTTCGGCAATCCGACCCGGTCGCAGGGCAAGATCAGCCCGGATGGCCAATGGCTCAGCTGGCTTGCCCCGCTGGACGGGGTGATGAACATCTGGATCGCCCCGCGCTCCGATCCGGACGCGGCCAAACCGATGACGAAAGCGGATGACCGCCCGATCCGCGAACATTTCTGGACACCCGATTCCACTGCCGTCGGCTATATCCAGGACAAGGGTGGCGACGAGAATTTCCTGCTTTACCGCGTCGATATCGCCAGCGGGGAGGAGGTCTGCCTCACCCCGTTCGAGAACACCCGCGTGATGATCGTCGGATCGTCGCAGGTGGACAAGCAGCACATCCTGATCGGCCTCAACAATCGCGATCCGCAATGGCACGATGTCCACCGACTGAACCTCTCCACCGGCGCGCTGGAGCTGGTTTACGAAAACAACGCCTACGCCCACTTCATGGCCGATGACACGCTGACTTTGCGCATGGCGATGGCGCAGAACGAAGCGGGCGGAACCGACTATTTCCGCGTGATCGACAATGTGGTGGAGGAAGAGCCGTTCGAAACCACCGCGATGGAGGATTCGATGACGACCTCCCCTGCCGGATACACGGTCGACGGCAGCGTGCTCTACTGGCTCGACGGACGCGGGCGCGACACTGCCGCGCTGTATGCACAGGACACGGCGAGCGGCGAACGCACTCTGATCGCAGAGGATGACCGCGCCGATATCGGCGGCACGCTCCGCCACAAGCAGACGGGCGTGGTGCAGGCCTATTCGGTCACTTACCTGACTACGGAATGGACCGCGATCGATGCAGAGATCGGCGCGAGCTTCGAATGGCTCGGCACGCAGTTTGACGGCGAATTCGGCGTCATGAGCCGCACCGATGACGACCGCACATGGATCGTCTGGAACGACCCCGTCAGCGGCCCGATCCGCACCTTTATCTATGATCGCGACGCCGGCACGCTGGCTCCGTTCTACGTCACCCGGCCCGAACTGGAGGGCGCGCCGCTGCAACCGATGAATTGCGTCGAGATCACCAGCCGGGACGGTCTGACTTTGCCGTCCTATCTGACGCTGGCTGCGGGCAGCGACCCCGCTGGCTCCGGACGCCCCGCCGCGCCGACGCCGATGGTGCTGCTGGTGCACGGCGGGCCGTGGGCGCGCGACGATTATGGCTACAACCCGATCCACCAGATGCTCGCCAATCGCGGCTACAGCGTGCTCTCGGTCAATTTCCGCGGCTCCACCGGGTTTGGTAAAAGCTTCATCAACGCCAGCAACAAGCAGTGGGGGCTGGCGATGCATGACGATCTGATCGACGCGGTCAATTGGGCGGTCGAACAGGGGATCGCACCGCGAGACAAGGTGGCGATCATGGGCGGTTCCTATGGCGGCTATGCGACGCTGGCGGGCCTTGCCTTCACGCCCGATGTGTTTGCCTGCGGGGTCGATATTGTCGGCCCGTCCAATCTCGAAACCCTCCTGTCCACCATTCCCCCCTACTGGGCGCCGATGGTGAAGATCTTCCACGAACGCATGGGCAATCCGAACACCGATGAAGGGCTCGCGCTGCTCAAGGCCGCCAGCCCGCTTTACAAGGCGAAGGACATTTCGAAGCCGCTGCTGATCGCGCAAGGGGCCAACGATCCGCGCGTGAAACAGGCCGAGAGCGACCAGATCGTCGGCGCGATGAAGGAGGCGGGCATTCCCGTCACCTATGTCCTCTACCCGGACGAAGGCCACGGCTTTGCCAAGCCCGACAATTCGATCAGCTTCTTTGCCATCACCGAGAATTTCCTTGCCGAAACGCTGGGTGGCCGGGCCGAGCCGCTGGGCGATGTGCTGGAGCCGTCAACCGCCGAAATCGTCGAAGGCGCAGATCACGTGAATGGCCTGTGACGCGTCGGGACGCTTAAGCTGCTGACAAACGCGTCACCCCGTCTTAAAGCCGGTTGCAAATAGCAATCGGAGAGGGATCACATGGCAGACCAGCGGCGCAGCATTTTCATCACCGGCGGGGCTTCGGGTATCGGGCGCGCGGTGGCGCGGCATTTTGGCGATCGCGGCTGGTTCGTGTGCATTGCCGATGTCAACGCCGCCGGGATGCAGGACACGCTCGGCATGATCGAAGGCGGGTTCAAATACTCGCACATCCTCGACGTGCGCGATCGTGCTGCGTGGGACGTTGCGCTGGAAGCGGCGGCAACGGCGGCGGGTGGCCGGATCGATGTGATGGTGAACAACGCCGGGATTGGCACCGGCGGGCCGTTGGCGGAGCTTTCCAAGGACGAAATCGACGCCTGTCTCGACATCAATCTGCGCGGGGTGCTGTACGGCGCTCAGGCCGTATATCCCTATCTGCAGAAGACCGCGCCCGGTTCGGCTCTGGTCAACATCGCCAGCGCGGCGGGGATTACCGGCGGCAGCGGGATGAGCGTTTACAGCGCGACCAAGTTCGGCGTGCGCGGGATCGCCGAAAGCCTTGATGCGGAATGGGCGCCGGACGGGATCAAGGTATCCTCGATCTGTCCCAGCTTCATCGAGACACCTCTGCTCGACGGCACAGGCAATCGCAACACCAATGAAGACATCCGCACGCGGGTGACGGCCGCCGGACTTGAGATCACCCCGGTTGAGGAAGTGGCCGAAACGGTGTGGAACGCCGTTCACGGCGACGATCTGCACTATCTGGTGGGCAAGACCGCGCGCCAGCTGAACTTTGCCAAGCGCTGGATGCCGGGCAAGGTGCGCAAACAGCAACGCTCGGCCGGGCGGCAAGGGCTGCTGGGAAAATAATCGCGCCCCGGTCTCGCCGCTTTCCTACTGTGCGGGAAGCAAGGTAAGGAAGCGGTGGCTGTTTGAAATCGTCAGCAATCCCGCAAGGTGACAGTGTGAGATCGGAAGATCACACCGAGCAAGCGTCAGCGCGCCCATAAACGCGCCACAAGTTGATGTTTTTATGGATTTATGAGTTCCGCGCAGGGAACGTGGAATATTCTTAAAACCCCGGCCCAGTGTCAATTTCAGGCCGGAATCCCGATCAGACAAGCGCGTCGATGGCGCGCGCCATCTTGGCATCGCGGATCGACAGGCCGTCTGCGTCATGCGTGGTCAGGGTAATCTCCACCTTGGCATAGACATTGAACCATTCGGGGTGGTGATCGTGGCGATCCGCGATCAGCGCGACGCGCGACATGAAGCCCCAGGCTTCGGAAAAGTCGCCGAACTGGACGGTCCGCATGATCGCCTTTCCATCGCGTGCCAGCTCCCATTCGGGATGATCGGCCAGCAATTGATCGCGTTCTTCGTCGGTCAGTTGGGGGACGCTGGTCATGGCGTGCGGCTCCGCTTCAGGCAAGTGTTGTGGGAAGGCTCGCTTTTGCCTAACGCGTTGGGGCGATGCAAGCTTCTGTCTCCCCCGCAATTTCGGCCAAGGGTGTCGCCTGTCGGCGCGGCGACAGGCTGTTGTTCCGCAAGCTGTCGTTCGATCTTGGCGCGGGTGAGGCGCTGCATATCACCGGGGCAAACGGCACGGGCAAGACCACGCTGATGCGAGTGCTGGCGGGCCTGACAACGCCGTTCGCGGGCGAAGTGCTGCGCAGCGGGGAAATCGGCCTGCTCGACGAACGCCCGGCGCTCGATCCCGACCTGCCGCTCGGCCGGGCGCTGGCTTTTTGGGAAAAAGTGGACGGATGCACCAATCCGGCGGGCGCGTTGCACGTGATGGGATTGGAGCCACTGCTGGAAGTCCCGGTGCGGTATCTTTCGACGGGTCAGAGAAAGCGCGCCGGCCTTGCCGCGCTGCTCAATCGCGGGGTGCCGATCTGGCTGCTGGACGAACCGCTTTCAGGTCTCGATGTGGCGGCCATTGCGCAAGTCACCGCGCTGATCCAGCTGCACGTCAGCGGCGGCGGGATCGCGCTGATCGCTTCGCACCAGCCGCTCGAAATCGCGGGGCTGCGGACACTGGCGGTGGAGAGCTTCATCCCGCGCACTCAGGAAGAGCCCGCATGATCGCCGCGCTGCTCAAACGCGACCTTGCCAAGTTCTTCCCCTTTGCAGGCGGCGGAGCAGCGCTGCCGGTGGTGTTCTTTGTCGCGGTGGCAATGCTTTACCCCTTTGCGGTAGGGCCGGATGCCAACATGCTGGCGCGCACCGGCGGGGGCGTCGTCTGGATCGCGGCGCTGCTGGCGGCGATCCTGCCGCTGGAGAAGCTGGTGGCGCAGGATATCGAGCTGGGCGTGTTCGACCAGCTCAAGCTGCGCGGAGTGACCGAGGAAGTGATGATGGCGGTGCGGCTGCTGGCGCATTGGCTGAGCTTCGGGCCGCCGCTGATCATCGCCGCCTTTCCGTCTGCGGCGCTGCTGGCGATTGAAGGGCCGACGCTGCATCTGCTGCTGATCGGGCTGGCAGTGGGGACGCCGGGTCTGGCCGCTATCGGGCTTATGATCGCCGCATTGACAGCAAGTCTGCGTGCGGGCGCCGCGCTATCGGGGCTGCTGCTGGTGCCGCTGGCGCTGCCGATCCTGATCTTTGGCGCGGGCGCATTGGCGCGGCAGGACCCGGCCAGCCTCGGATTTGTCGCCGCGATCAGCCTCGGTCTGGTGGCGATAGCGCCGTTCGCTGCCGGGGCGGCAATCCGCGCGGCGCGAGAGGTCTGAGGATCAGGCGGCTTCTTCGAGTTCCGGCATGCCGACGGGAACCGGCGCCGGCTTCTTGACGGGCTCTGCGGGCTTTTCCTCGAACCGCTGATCGAGCACCAGCACCATCAGTTCCGCCTGCCGTTTGGCGACGACAAAGGCATAAACCAGTCCGCAAACCAGCACGACCCCGGCTCCGCTGCCAAGGAAGGCAATGTCGAAATAGGTCGCGACGAGGATCAGCCCGATCGCGGTAAACAGCAGTCCAATCGAAATCTTTGACATGTCTCGCCATCCTTCCGCCAAACCGGTGCGACCAAGCCTGTTGGACGGTTCCTGAGAATGGCTGAAAGCTATCGTTAAGATGTTAACCGGCTGTTCCGCGGCATGCTTGCGAAATGGTTTCGCAATTGAGGATCGACTTGGGCGCGCTGGCGTTTCAATCGGGCAAACGACCAGAAAAGGCAGCCATGCGCGCACCTGAAAGCCATCGCCGGGAAAACCTGCTGCTCAGCCGCATAGCGCAGGGCTTGCTCGGTTTCACCATGCTGGCCTTTGCACTGAAGGCGCTGGTGCACACGGAAGTGCAGGCGCGCTACACCCCGCTGGTGGTGTTTCACGGCGCGGTGATGCTCGGGTGGCTGACGCTGCTCGCGTCACAGGCCTGGCTGGCGGCGCGGCACCGGCTGGACCTGCACCGCGCGATCGGCCGCGCCTCAATCGCGCTGGTGGGCGCAATGCTGGTTTCAGGGGCAATCATCGCGGTGAACATCGGGCGCGAACTGGGCCGGCCCGAAGTGACAGTGGTGAACATCGCCGCCTTTGTCACTTTCGTCCCGCTCTATCTCGTCGCCCTGCACTTCGCCCGACGGCGCGACATGCACGCGCATCGGCAGGCGATGCTGATCGGGACGCTCGCGCTGATGACCCCGGCCTATGCCCGGCTGGTGCAGGTCGCAGGCCTGCCCGATCCGGTGGCGATCGCGGCGCAAGTGCCGATCACTCTGGCAATCGCGCTTGGTTACGAATGGGCAGTTCTGGCACGACTGAGCAAACCGGTGATCGCCATGCTCGGCTTCTCGCTTGCGGTGATCGCGGTGATGGTTGCCGTGCTGGTCGCCTTCTTCATGTGAAGGCGCACCGTGATCAATAAGGCGGCTTGTCGCGTCCTGTCGGGCTCTTGGTGAAGATTTCCACCCCGTCTTCGGTGATCGCAAGGCTGTGCTCGAACTGCGCCGACAGGCTCTTGTCGCGGGTTACCGCGGTCCAGCCGTCGCCGAGCACCTTCGCCCAAGGCTTGCCGAGATTGATCATCGGCTCGATGGTGAAGAACATTCCCGGCTTCAGTTCCGGCCCCGTCCCCGCTTTCGCCGCGTGGACGACTTCGGGCGCGTCGTGGAACAGGCGGCCAAGCCCGTGGCCGCAGAATTCGCGCACCACGCCATAACGGAACTGGCGCGCATGCGCCTCGATCGCGGCGCCGATATCACCCAGCCGCGCGCCGGGCTTCGAAGCGGCTTCGATCCCCAGCATCAGGCATTCGTAGGTCACATCAACCATCCGCTTCGCCTTCAGACTCGGCTCGCCCGCGTAATACATCCGGCTGGTATCGCCATGCCAACCATCCAGCAGCGGAGTGACATCAACGTTGAGGATGTCCCCGTCCTTCAGCACCTTGTCCGAAGGAATGCCGTGGCAGATCACGTGGTTGATCGAAATGCAGCACGAATGGGTATAACCGCGATACCCAAGCGTCGCCGGAATCGCGCCGGCGTCCAGCATCATCCCGCGGATAGCGGTGTCGATGCTTTCGGTGGTGACGCCCGGCTGCACCATGTCGGCCACTTCATCAAGGATGGTCGCTGCAAGGCGCCCGGCCTTGCGCATCCCTTCGAAGCCTTCTTCGGTGTGCAGCTTGATCGTGCCGTCGCGATAGACGGTCTCATTGCCTTCGACGAGTTGGTATTCAATCATGGCGGCGCATATAGCGAAGCAGCCACCGAAATGCGAGCGCTACTCTGCCAAGGCAAAAGCACCGCGATATTCGGGCTTCACCACGGACAGGATCAGATCGTTCACCGCGATCTCGAATTCATAGGGCCCTTCGGCATAGGAACCCGCGACATAGGGCGCGGCGACAAACCGGATGGTGTCGAAACGCTTGCCGCCCGATGCCAGCGGCAGAACCACAAGCTCGCTGACGGAAGGGCAATTGTCGAACTTGTTCATCGCCGTGATGTCGATTTCCAGCTTGTCCCGCCGCGCCTCCAGCAGCGATTGGCAATAATCGCCATATGCCGTGTTTTCGAGCGCGACCTCATCCACGAACAGCGCAACCGGGCGCATGGCCGCGCCCGCCCCGTCATTCGCTTCCCGATCCCACATCAGCGCGTCGAAGTCGGTATTGCCATGCGCGCCGCCGGTGTAGACTTCGGTGGTGCCCAGCATCACCAGAAAGCGGGGCGTATCGGCGGCGACTGTCCAGCTTTTGGAATAGTAGCGGTTGACGCAGGTAATGCACTGATAGCCGTCTTCGGCATCGGCGAATTCGGCGACGGATTGTTCCCACTCCGCCTTCTGTTCGGCGAGCGCCTTGTCCCGTTCCTGTGCCAGCATCGCGGCGAAAGGTTCGATGGCGCTGACTTGCGCTGGCCAGAAATAGGCGAAATCGCGCGCCGCCTCCCCGCGCGCTTCCTCGTCCTTGAACTCGACCGGTTCCGCACCCTCGCCCAATCTGCGATCCAGCGCCGCCTGCGCGCTTTCGCCCTGACCGGCTGCGATTTCATCACCCATTTCATCGGGGGAGGAACACGCCAGCAGCACCGGCAAGGAAATTGCGACAAACGCCCAACGAACCATCTTTACCCCCGTCCTGCCTGAATTGATGCGTGACAAGATTAACAGCGGGATTATGGACGCAGCATGACCGAGATAAAAGACCTGATCCAGCCCGATCGCGGCCAGGACGCCATCGCCATCCACCTCGTCAACAAGGACGGCTTTGCCGAGTTTGCAAAGACGCTTTCCGCTGGACAGCGCGCCGCGCTTGCCGCGCAGAAATTCGACGGCAGCGGCTACCAGGTCGGGATCGTGCCCGATGGCGACAGCTTCTTTGCAGTGGGCGGCGTTGCCAACCCGGACAATTTTTCAAGCTGGTGCCTTGCCAAGCTCGCCGAAGACCTGCCCGAAGGAACCTATCGCGTCGCCGGCCGCCAGCCCGGCCCCGCCGCATTCGGTTGGCTGACGGCGCAATATCGCTTCAACCGCTACAAGGCGGAGGACAAACCTGTTGGTCCGCGCGTGCTGTTGACCGAACAGGTCGGCCGCCTGCCCGCCATCATCGCGGAAGCCGAAGCGGAAATGCTGGTGCGCGATCTCGTCAACACTCCGGCAGAAGACATGGGCCCTGCCGCACTTGAAGCCGAGATCGAAAAGCTGGCCAAGGCGCACAAGGCCGAAGTGAAGGTCACGCGCGGCGACGAACTGGAACAGGGCTATCCCATGGTCCACGCCGTGGGCCGAGCCGCCGCGCGCAATCATGCGCCGCGGATCATGCACCTTACCTGGGGCAAGAAAGACGCCCCGGTGCTGGCGATTGTCGGCAAGGGCGTGTGCTTTGACAGCGGCGGGCTCGATATCAAGCCAGCGTCCGGTATGCGGCTGATGAAAAAGGACATGGGCGGTGCCGCCCACGCGATCGCGCTGGCCGGGTTGGTAATGGCAGCCGGGTTGAATGTAAGGCTGCACCTGCTTGTCCCCGCAGTCGAAAACGCCATTTCGGGTCCTGCTTTCCGCCCCGGTGACGTGCTTTCGAGCCGCAAGGGGCTGACCGTGGAAATTCACAACACCGACGCCGAAGGGCGGCTGATCCTCGGCGATGCGCTGACCCGCGCATCGGAGGAAAGCCCCGATCTGATCATCGACTTCGCCACGCTTACCGGAGCGGCGCGGGTCGCGCTTGGCCCGGATTATGCCGCGATGATGGCGCGGCGTGACGAAACCGCCGATGCCATGATCGCAGCGGGCAAGGCCAATGATGATGAACCCTGGCGTCTGCCGCTGCCCGATTCCTATCGCGAATATCTGGCAAGCGATATCGCCGATCTGGCCAATGCCCATTCGAACCCCTACGCCGGGGCAAGCGTTGCCGGGCTTTTCCTTGACCGGTTCGTAGGCGAGGGGATCGACTGGGTGCATTTCGACACCTTCGCATGGCGCCCCTTCCCCAAGCCGGGTCGTGCGCGAGGCGGCACCGCCTATGGCCTGCGCGCGGCATGGCATATGTTGCAGGGACGCTACGGCGGGTAACTTGCCCCAAGGGAAAACTGCGTCTAAGCGCGCCTAATCCAGACTCCGGGAGCGGGGGCTTTATCCGGGTTTTTGGGGACAGAAGAAAAAGATGAATGGGGCGCCCAGCCTGATCACAACCTACGAAGTGCCGTCTGGCGGACTGGGTCTGAAAGGCCCGGTGGCAAAGCCTGCGCCCGGCACTCTGCCGCTGCGCGGCGATCTTGCGCATATCGCGCTGGCAGGAACGCATCTCGCCGCGCATTACGTCATCCCGCATGAACGCTTTGTCGGTCCTGACGGTGTCGCCGTTATGGAAAACACGCGCGTCGATTCCCCGCAAATCACCCGTTTCGAACCCGGCACAAGGATCGAAGTGCTTGATGTCGCAGGTGATTGGGTGTGGGGTTGCCTCGGTCCTCAGGGGCCGAGCGGCTACATGAAAGCCAGCGCGCTTGCGGATTGATCCGTTTGCGATAGCCGCTTAATCCTTGGTGATGGCTGTTCGCGTTTTCATTGATGGTGCCGCCGGGACAACCGGCCTCGAAATCCGCGATCGGCTGAAAGGCCGCGACGAATTCGAGCTGTTGGTGCTGCCCGACGATCAGCGCAAGAATGCGAAGGCCCGCAAGGATGCTCTGCACGCAGCGGACATCGCAATCCTGTGCCTGCCTGATGATGCGGCGCGGGAAACGGTGGCTCTGGCCGAAGGTTCGCAGGTGCGAATCATCGACGCGTCGAGCGCGCACCGCGTCGCCGAAGGGTGGACTTACGGCTTCCCCGAAATCATCGGCCACAGCCGCATCCGGAAGGTGCGGCTTGTTTCCAATCCGGGTTGCTATCCCACTGGCTTCATCGCGCTGCTCGCCCCTCTGGTGGACGAAGGGTTGCTGCGATCCGACTGGCCGTTCACCGTCAACGCCGTCAGCGGATATTCGGGCGGCGGCAACGCTCTGATCGACCGGTTCGAAGCGGACAAGACGCTTGCCTTCCGTGCCTATGGTCTGGCGCTGGGGCACAAGCATCTGGCAGAGATGACCCGTTATTCCGGTTTGCGCCATGCACCGGTTTTCTCGCCCGCAGTGGTGCCTGCCTATCGCGGAATGGTGATCGACATTCCCGTGCCGGGACAGGCCTTTGCCGGCGACACGGGCGCGGGCAATCTCCACGAAGTGCTCGAAGCGGCATACGAAAGCTCGCGGGTCGTGCGGGTGCACGATTGCGCGGACAATCCCTCCGAAATCATCCTCAATGCCGATGCCCCAGCCAGCGACGCACTGGATCTCTACGTATTTGGCGAAGGGCAGGAGGCGCGGCTGGTGGCGGTGCTCGACAACCTCGGCAAAGGCGCTTCTGGGGCCGCGATCCAGAACCTCAACATCATGTGCGGCATCGCCGAGACGACCGGCCTGCGGCTGTAGCGCCGCAAAGCCCTGCCCAAATATTGGGCAATCCTCGCCCTAGCCTTAGGCACTGTTGCGCTGCGTTGCACAATATTGCTACCACAATCGGCACACGCAATGATCCTTGCGCACGGCAAAGGATCGGCTACCGAAGTATGACAAGGCTTGGCACGATTCTTGATCGAATCGTTCAAGGTTCACTGCCCGGCGGGAATGGATTTACGTGAAAAAGATCGAAGCGATCATCAAACCCTTCAAGCTCGACGAGGTGAAGGAAGCGCTGCATGAAATCGGCGTATCCGGCATCACCGTCACCGAAGCGCGCGGGTTCGGCCGCCAGAAAGGCCACACCGAGCTTTATCGCGGGGCGGAATATGTCGTCGACTTCCTGCCCAAGGTGAAGCTGGAAGTGGTCGTATCCGATGATCAGGCTGACCGCGTTGTAGAGGCCATCGCTGCCGCCGCGCAAACGGGCCGGATCGGCGACGGCAAGATCTTCGTTTCGACGATCGACCGCGCTCTTCGCATCCGCACCGGGGAAACCGATGATGACGCGATCTGACGGCACCTGCTGACAATACCCAGATCCGCCGGACGGGCGGGCATCCTCTCAAACAAGAAACTACAGAACTCAAGCTGGAGACATAAGAATGGCAAGCGTGAATGACGTCCTGAAACAGATCAAGGACGAGGAAATCGAGTGGGTCGACCTGCGCTTCACCGATCCCAAGGGTAAGTGGCAGCATCTCACCATGGCCGCCAGCGTCATGGACGAAGATTCGCTCGAAGACGGCCTGATGTTCGACGGTTCCTCGATCGAGGGCTGGAAGGCGATCAACGAATCCGACATGATCCTGAAGCCCGACATGGACGCCGTCTATGTCGATCCGTTCAGCGCCACCCCGATGCTGTCGATCTTCTGCGACATCGTCGAGCCTTCGGACGGCCAGCTGTATTCGCGCGATCCGCGTTCGACCGCCAAGCGCGCCGAAGCCTATCTCAAGTCGACCGGCATCGGTGACACCGTATACGTCGGCCCCGAGCCCGAATTCTTCATGTTCGACGATGTCCGCTTCGAAGACGGCTATGCCGGTTCGGGCTATGCCATCGACGATATCGAACTGCCGACCAACACCGGCAAGGAATACGAAATGGGCAACATGGGCCACCGCCCGCGTGCCAAGGGCGGCTATTTCCCCGTCGCACCGGTCGACAGCTGCATGGACATCCGCGGCGAGATGGTTTCCACGATGATGGAAATGGGCCTCAACATGGACAAGCACCACCACGAGGTGGCTGCGGCCCAGCACGAACTCGGCATCACCTTCTCGACCCTGACGAAGACCGCTGACCAGGTGCAGGTTTACAAGTATGTCGTGCAGCAGGTCGCTCATGCTTACGGCAAGACCGCGACTTTCATGCCCAAGCCGATCAAGGCTGACAACGGCAGCGGCATGCACACCCACATGTCGATCTGGAAGGACGGCAAGCCGACCTTCGCTGGTAACGAATACGCCGGTCTTTCGGAAACCTGCCTCTATTACATCGGCGGCGTGATCAAGCACGCGAAGGCGCTGAACGCCTTCACCAACCCGACGACCAACAGCTACAAGCGTCTGGTTCCCGGCTTCGAAGCTCCGGTGCTGCTGGCCTATTCGGCCCGCAACCGTTCGGCATCGTGCCGCATCCCGTACGGCGCGGGCGAAAAGGCGAAGCGCGTGGAATTCCGTTTCCCCGATCCGCTGGCCAACCCGTACCTCGCCTTCTCGGCGCTGCTGATGGCCGGTATCGACGGGATCGAGAACAAGATCCATCCGGGCGAAGCCATGGACAAGAACCTCTACGATCTGCCGCCGGCCGAACTCGCCGACGTGCCGACCGTGTGCGGTTCGCTGCGTGAAGCGCTCGAAGCTCTCGAAGCGGATCACGAGTTCCTGCTCAAGGGCGACGTGTTCTCGATGGACCAGATCGAAGCCTATGCCGAACTGAAGTGGGAAGACCAGCTGCGTCTCGAAACGACCCCGTCGCCGGTCGAATTCGACATGTATTATTCTTCCTGATTGGTGGGCGAGGGGCCATCCGGCCTCTCGTCTCCTCGCTCACGCGAGAAATTCATCATTTCCAAGACCCCTTGGAAAAACGAAGGCCGCTCGGGGGGTGCCCGGGCGGCCTTTTGTTTTTCGCGATAGCCGGGATCACCTTGGCTTGAGCAGTCCACGTCGGCCCGTCGCGACGAATGTGGCGACCATACTCAGGATATAAAACATTGTGATCACGTCGATTGGGTCCTGCCCTGCGGCAAGCCCGAGGTGCTCGAGCAGCGCCCACCCGCCAACAACGGCGAAGGTAAGGCAATAGCCAATGGTCATCGCGTCGGAATTCACCGCAGCCATCAATTCATCCGACGCGCGATAGGATTGCCAGGCAAAATAGCTGCCAAGCGCGATCAGGATGCCGGCGATGATCAATGCGGTGGCAGCCGGGATCACGCCGTTTTCCCCGCCCAGCGCGGCCACCACCAGGCCCACGCCCCACAAGGATGCGGCGTAGCAGGAATGGAGCAGCATGCCGCGCTGTTCCATCAGCTCTTCCTCATCCTCGACATTGAGGATGCGCGCGCCGACTTTCGGCTTCAGCGCGCCCAGCGCCACACCCAAGCCCATGACGACATAGAACGCGCCGACCAGCACTGCGGCCTTGGTCGACTTGTCGAATTCCCCGATCCACCCTTCGGACAGGAAACTCGACACTGCGAACATGGTCACAAATCCGACGACGGCACCAATCGCCATCGCGATCAACGCCTTGCGCGTGGGCGATTTTGTATTCGCCTGATTGGTTTCGGTCATCATTCTTCCGGCTCCCAGTGATCGATAAACAGGTCTGGCACGCTCACCTGAAACAGCTTCGCCATGCGCAATGCCAGCGGTAGCGAAGGGTCGTATTTGTCGGTTTCAACCGCATTGATCGTCTGCCGCGAAACGCCCAGCCGCCGGGCCAGTTCGCCCTGGCTCCAGCCGTGCAGTTCGCGGTGATGCTTCAACCGGTTTTCCAATTTCGAGCGCCCTTTTCGAGGTGATTCGCACCAGGCCTGCGCCTGTAAAGAGCTCTTTACTGTAAAGAGGTCTTGTCAGTCAAGAGCTCTTTACATCTGTTCTTGCGCATCGCTTCCACGATGCGACATCCTCGCGGCGCTGCGGCCGCGCGATGGCGTTTCAAGCGCAATCACGACCCATTTTCCTACTCGGGCATTTTGTGCCTAATCAGTGGGCCTCGTTCCCCCTTTTTTCGAGGCTGATACCGATGACTGATACCCCTTCCCCCACCCGCAAACCCGTTTTCGATGCCGTGCGCCGCATGCTTGGCCGTGGTTTCCGCCCTGCCGAAGCCGACGCGCTGCATCAGGCGCTCGATCCCGTCCTGCTGCCGGAAGGTGACACTTTCGGCGCCAAAGGTGACACTCCGGCTTTTTTACCCTTGGACAGTGTTCCATGTGTTCCAAGCGTGCCTCACATACGCCGAAGCGAGCGCAACCGGACACAATCTCCGCGCACCGTCGGTGATCCCGGAATTGCCCTGATCAAGCGGTTCGAAGGTTGCGCCCGGCTGCGGCGTGACGGGCTGGTGGAGGCCTATCCCGATCCCGGCACGGGCGATGCGCCGTGGACGATCGGCTGGGGCGCGACGCGCGGCGGGCTGTTCGGCTTTGTCACGGCGGAGACCGTATGGACGCAGGAGCAATGCGACGAACGGCTGGTGGACGATCTTGCGCGGTATGCTGCCGAAGTGGAGCGCGCAATCGGCGATGCGCCCACCACGCAGGCACAGTTCGATGCACTCGTCAGCTTCCACTACAACACCGGCGCGATTGCCCGAGCCACGCTGACGCGGAAGCACCGGGCGGGCGACTATGCCGGGGCCACATCCGAGTTCGCCCGCTGGAACCGTGCGGGCGGGCGTGTACTCAAAGGGCTGGTTCGGCGTCGGGCGGAGGAGGCAAAGCTATACCATTCGGCTCAGTAATCGCGGCTGATCTCCGCCAGCACGCTGTCGCGCCCGATGGTTGTCACCGTGCCCAGCAGCGCGAGCCAGCGTGTGATGCGGTATTCGACCTGCGTGGCGCTGTAGCCTTGTCCGTCCGTCACCAGTTCGATGTAGAACCGGCGGCCCAGGTTCTTGCCCAGCGCTACCCCGGTCCCCCGGCCCAGCGCGGGATCGGCGCTGACGATGCGAAGCTGGTCCAGCCCGATCGAGCGCCTCAGCTGCCCGATCGGGTCGAGCCCGGCTCCGCCACCCTGAAGCGCGGCCAGCGCGGCACCAAGCTGCACCGCGTCGGTGGCGGAAAGCGAGGTGACCGAACCGCCGAACAGCAGGCGCGCAAGGATCTCCTCCTCGGGCAAGGCGGGGGTGGAGGAAAAGGCGATCATCGGTGATTGGGCATTGCCGGTGATGTCGATGGATACGTCGGTGCCGTTGGCGCTGGCTTCGGCTTCGATGTCGAGGCGCGGATCGATGGCGCGGCTCTCGTCGAAGGCGATCCGCCCACGGGTCAGTTCGAAGCGGGTTCCGGCAAAGGTGTAATCGCCGCGCACCAGCCGGGCCTCCCCGCCGATACGCGGATCGTCGACAGTGCCGCGCAGGGCAATATCGATGCCCCATTCACTGTCGAGTCCGAGCCCGTCGACGGCAACGCGGCTGGGCGCGGTGGCATCGACGAGATAGCGCCAGGCGCTGGTGGCAGTGGCGCGCTCCACCTCGATCCGGTCGGCGCGGCCGATCTCGCGCGTGGCGATCGTGGGCAGGCGCATGTCCTCCTCCGCCACGCCGAGCGCCCAGCTGGCCCGGCCAACCCGGACACGGCCGGCAATGGCGCCGCCCGAACCGTCGGAGACAATGCGCAGCGGCCCGGTGATCGTCGCATCGAGGCCATTGGCATTGAGCAGCCTGGCGTTCCGGGCTGCAGCGCGGATGTCGATCTTCGGCCCCCGGCTTGCCGAGATGTCCGCAAGATCGACAAAGCCGCTGCCCGTTACCGAGCCATTGCCGCGTGTCGTGCCGGAGAAGCGGGTGAGTTCGAGCCGCGATCCGGCAAACCGCCCGCGCAGCGTGATGCCGTCGATATCGGTTCCCGAGATCGAGCTTTGCAGCCTGAGCGCATCGCTGGCGAGATTGCCCGATATCCGCGGCGCTTCCAGCGTGCCGGTCGCGCTGGCCGTCAGATCAAGCGGCCCGGTGATGTCGAATGTCTCGATCGCGGCGAGCCGCCACAGGGCTTGCGCCGATCCTTCGTAATCGAGCCTTGCATCAAGCCGCCCGCGCCTGATCCGTTGCGCCAGATCATCGCCTGCGCCCAGCCGGGTGATCCGCGCCTCAAGGCGTCCGAGTGGCGTTTCGTCTTCGCGCAGGCGCGCGCCAATCGCGAGCGCATCCGGGCCAAGATCGACAACGGCGAAGACTTCGACAGGGCGCGACGAGAGCACAAGTCCCGAGCGGCGGAAGCCTTCGACCCGCACACGCGCACTACCGGTGGGCGCTGCGCCATCGCGCTGATTCCAGGTGAGTATGCCGGACAACCTCCCGCCTAGCCCCAGCTCAGCCCCGGCAAGGTCCGTCAGCTGCAAGGGCATGCTCGCCAGCCTTGCCTCCAGCTCGGTCCGATCACCCCCGAAGCTTCCTTCAATGATGGTATGGCCCCGCGCAAAGCTGATCTGTGTCGGCGCGAGGCGATATCCGCCATCCTCAAGCGAGGTCAGAACCGCGCGGCGCGGCATGGTGATCCGCCTGCCGCCGTATTCGCCTTGCGCAATCAACGCGATCCGGCCGGGGGCGAAATCGCCATCCAGTTTAAGCGCGAAGCGTTCCTCGCGCCGCCCCGCGATCGAAGCCGTAACATCGCCGCGCCCGTCAACAATCGCGGCTTCGGCAGCGAAACTGGCGATTTCCAGTGCCCCGTATTGCAACCCCTCGCCGGCGATGTCGGCATCGATGGTGGTTGCACCTGCCCCGAAGCGTCCCTGTGCCCGGATATCCGCGCTGGCGATGGCAATCTCTGTCTCTCCGCCAAAGCGTGCCTGGTTCGCCCTGATATCAGCATCCAGCCGCTGCCCTCCGCCCGAGGCAGGGGCGATCCGAATGGTGCCGTTGAGCCCGCCGCCGCTCAGGGCGAGATCACCCGCTATGCCAGCTTCGCGCAGCAGCAGTTCCCCCGCGACATTGGTGCGAAACACCTTCAAACTCGCAATATCGATGCGCGTGGGCGCGTCAGCTGGAAGATACAGCCCGAGCTGCCCCTCGAATGGCCCAAGGGTCGATCCACCGGCTACATCTATAGCAAAGCCGTCACCCTGCGGGGCGATCCCGACCCTGACATCCGAGAGACCGGCCGCCGGAAGCGGATCGGCAAGCACAAGCTGCGCTCTTGGGCCATCGCCAGCGATCTCCGCGTCGAAGGTGAAGGGGCCGTATTGCTGGTGGCTGCCGCTTCCCGCCAAGGTCGTGCGCCCCTCGACGATCCTGCTGTCCAGCCGGGCATCAAGCCGATCGCTGGCAAGCACCACATCGCGCAATACCAGCGGCTCCCCGCCGCCAACGCCAAGGCTGCCGTCAAACCGCAACGGGTCGCCCGCCACCGTCACCACACTTTCATTCGTGATTTCGGTCAGGACACCCGACAGGTTGGCGCGCAAGCTCCATGGAAAGCCGGAACCGAACTTCAGCAGGATCTTGGAATTGGCATTGATTCTGCCGATGTCGGGAAAGGCGACCCCGCGCGCGGTGACCGGTCCGGCCAGCGCATATGCCCCTGCCGCCGTATCGCCGCGCAGGGTCAATTCGCCGGACAGGCCGGGAAACGCGATGCGCGCATTGTCGGCTTCCAGCCGCCTGCCATCAAAGCTCAACAAGCCGCGCAGGGTGCCGCTTTTGAGCAAGGGATCGGCATAGTCATTACCGGTGATCACCTGCCCCGCGCTGATGTTGAGCGGCACACGCAGGGTCGACCCGTCAAAGCTCGCCGTGCCATCATGCGAAAGCCGTTCGAGCCGTGCCACCCCATCAGCATCGAGCGCGGAGGCAAGCAATGTGTGTTCGATCTCAAGCTCGCGGAATGGCCCCGCAAGGGTTGCATCGAACCGCGCGTCCTCAAGCCGGGCAATACTGCCGAGCAAATCAGGATCGCGCAGCCGTGCGCGCAGGATCAGATCGTCCGCCTCATTGTCAGCGAGGTCAAGCCCGCCCGCGCTACGCAGATCAAGCGCGCCCGAAATCGCAGCCATCTGACCGTCGAGAACGCTGTCTTCCAGCGTGCCGGAAAAGGCGATCGAAACGGCATCCCCCAGCGCGCGATCAAGGATCGATCCATCGGACAAGGTTGGCTTGATCTGCCCCAGCAAGCCGTATTTGCCGCTGGCATTGGTTATGCGGAAAGCCGCCACATTGGCGAGTTGGCGCGCCCCATCTTCCGGAGCTGCCACCTCTCGCTTGACCAGCGCATGCCCCAACCAGCGTGACCATGTCCCCTGCCCCTGAATGCGCGCATCATAGGCGGCACGCAGACCGGCAATCGCCGCAATCGGGCCATCATCGGCGGCCTTGTAGTCCAGCGCCAGATCGAACCTGTCACCATCCGGCTCCACGTCGAGCAGGAAATCGATCCGGTCCTCAGGCCCGAACCGGCCTTGCGCATCAACCAATGCACGGCCTGAACCGATATCGACCTTGGCATCGAAATCGACGCGCTGAGCCACTTCGCCCGCCACACCTTCGAGTAGAGTGAGGTTTTCGATCGCCAGCTTGTCCACACGAATGTCGAAATCGGGCAGGATGGGGGCGTCAGGATCGCCGGGCAGCAGTTCGGGTATGCGCTGCAACCGGCCCCGACGCGCTGACAACTCGCGGATATCGAGCCCGCTCCACAGCCAAGCAAGCGGACGCCAGTCGAGCGCGACTTCGGGTATGGTAAGGAACGTCCCCTTGGGGTCTTTGACCACCACGTCGTGCAGGATCGCGGAGCCGTAAATATCGCCTTCGATCCGCCCCACTTCGAACCGCAGCCCTGAGGCAGGCGAAACCTGCGCGATCTGGTCTGCCACGAAACGTTTGCCGATCGGTGATGAAAGGAATGCCGCAGCCAGCAGCAACGGCGCCATCACAATCGCGATGGCCCAGCCCAGCCGCTTTGCCCAGCGACGCTTGGCTTGCGGCTGATCGGCGGTATCGGTCATGATGGTTTCCGGCTCGCTCATCAGAACGCCTGCCCCAGGCTGACATAGACGACCACTGGAGCATCAAACATGCCCGGATTGAGCGGAACGCCAACATCGACGCGGATCGGACCGAAGCTGGTCTTGTACCGCACGCCCACGCCTGCGCCGTACTGGATAAACCGGAAATCGGGGGTTGAGCCGAGCGACACCGAACCGACATCGAAGAACGGCACGACCTCCACCGCTCCGTCGAGCAATCCGGTCTCGATGCGCGCTTCTACCGCAGCCTCCACCAGCGATCCGCCGCCTGTCGGTTCGCCGAAATCGTTGAGCGGGCCAATGCTCTGGAACCCGTATCCGCGCACCGATCCGCCACCACCTGCATAAAGCCGGCGAGACGGTGCCAACTGGAATGGTTCAGCCCCCTGATTGGTGGCGAAGGCGATACGCCCGGCTATGACATTGTCGCCGAACGGCTGGTAGATGCTCGCATCGATCCGGGTGCGAACATAGTAGGTTTCATCGCCAAGCGAGCGCGAAACCTCGGGAGCAACCACACCGGTGATCCGGAAACCCTTGGTCGGGTCAAGCAAGTCATCGCTCCGGTCAATCGTCATGCTGCCGAACAGACCGGCGATCTGATAGGTCTGTCTGGGACGAGGAATGCCGCCGATGACGCGGTTGCGTTCATCGGTGTAAAGCAGTTCAAACCCGGCTTGCCATCCAAGCGGCTTCTGGAAGATCAGGTTTGACACACGCTCCAGCCCCGCCCTGAGGCCGATGGTGCGTGCATCCACCGCCTCGGTCTCGATATCGCTGGCATAGGCATCGATCCCGATGGTCTGATCGCGCTGGCGGAAATTACGGCGGGCAAAGGTGACGCTCGCCAGCTGCTCGCGCGTGCCAATGATACCGCGCAGCCGGAGCGATCCTTCGGGCGGGAAAAGATTGCGGTGCTCCCATCCTGCTTCAAGCTTGAAGCCGTCCTCGGTACCGTAGCCGATAGCGCCCGAAATGGTCCGCAGCGGCGCACGTTCAAGCGTCACGTCAAGCGCGACTTCGCCGGGCGCGCCTGCTTCGGGAGGGGTTGCCTCGCGCGGGGCGATGGCGACGCTGGAAACCAGCCCTGTGGCGAGAATGGCCCGCCGCAGGTCTTCCTTCATGCTTTCGCGATAGGTCTCACCCGGATCAAAGCGGGCAATCCGGGCAAGATGCCGCCCGGAAAGGAATTCGGGATCATTGCTCAGGATGTCGCCAAAGACGAATTTGCCGCCCGGTTCGACCGGCAGGGCAAGATCGCCTTCAAGCCGTGAATGATCGACCAGCAGCGACGGCTCCCCCAGCGTCGCAAAGGGATAGCCGTTTTCCCCCAAGGCGACGGACAGGTTCAACTGCTGCGCCACAATCCTGTCCGCGTAGAGCGGATCGCCGGACGCGATGCCGAATTCGCTCCTTAGCCGCGCGCCATCGGGATCGGGCAGACGGTCAAGTGCACCCAGATCAATCCTGCCAAAGCTGTATCGCTCGCCCGGAATAATGTCGAAACGCACCCGCGGATCGCTGTCCACTGCGCTTCCGACGCGGGCCTGTTCGCGCCGTCCTCCGGACAAGAGGCGGATAACACTGCCGTCGTAATAGCCGTAGTTGCGCAGGATATCGTCCAGCAGCAGCTCGTCAGACCGCGCCCGCGCGGCCAGTTGCGGCACGGTTTCCTGCCCGCTGTCGAGCGCCTTGATCGTGGACAGCGCCCGGAAACGTTCCACAAACTCCCTCTCTTCAGGGAAGATCGAACGATCCGCAGGAAACGCCAGCACAAGTTCATCGCCGAGCGAAACCTCTATGAGTTCGGGCAGTTCCACCAGGTCAGGAGCGTCGATTTCGGTAAAGGCCAGAGCCTCCGGATCGGGTTCAAGCTCGGGAATTTCGGGGATCGAGAGATTGTCCAGCGAAGCGTTCAGATCAAACAGCGGATCGGAGGGAACGACGGTGGGCGCAGGTACTTGCTCATCAGATCCGGCAGGCTCCTGAGGATCTTCAGCGGGTGGCTGCGGCGTTTCTGGCGCACCTTGCGCAGCCCAGTCCTCTGGCCGTTCGACCGCGCTTTGCGGGATCAGCTCATCAAGCGATTGCGCGAATGCCGGCGAACCGGACATCGCCACACCGACCGCGAGGGCCAGTCCCAGCTTCGGCCAATGCAATCGCTCAGCTCGAACGGAATTTGCCGGGCTGTCCGTCTTTGCCACCGACACCCGCAACACTCCCTTTCGTCCGATCGCGCGGAGCCGTGGCGACTGCGATAAGCTTGGTTTGTTCGGCATCGTCCATTCGCTGCCACCCCTCACGCGTCAATCGTTCTAGCGGGCGGTAGCGGACTTTGTACTGCATGCGCGGCGACCCATCCACCCAATATCCCAGGTAAACATAGGGAAGGCCGTCTTCAGCGGCACGGCGGATGTGATCGAGAATGATATAATTGCCCAGACCCGCACGTTCGGCATGATCAGGATCGTAGAACGAATAGATCATCGACAGGCCATCGCCCTGACGATCAGTCAGGCAGGCGCCAACCAGGCGACCCGGCTCCCCGTTTTCCGTCGGCTCGCGATACTCCACAACGGTGCTGGTGACCGGGGTGTGTTCGACCATGTCGGCATAGTCGAGTTCATCCATGGTCGACATCCCGCCATCGGGATGACGCACACCGAGATATTTGGTCAACAATTCAAACTGTTCGTCGGTCGCCCATGGGCGGCATTCGGTAACGATCAGATCGCTGTTGCGTTTGAGATCGCGCTTTTGCGTGCCCGACGGCCGGAAATCGCGCGCCACCACACGAACCGAAACGCATGCCTGGCAATCGAGGCAGCTGGGACGATAGGCGACGGTCTGACTACGGCGGAAACCGATGCGGCCCAGCGCCTCGTTCAACTGATCTGCATGCGGCCCCTTCAGCTCGGTAAAGACCTTCCTTTCGCTGCGCCCGGGCAGATACGGGCACGGCGCAGGGCTCGTCACGAAGAAGCGGGGGAAGCGGATCGGAGCCGTCACGGGTCTGGCTGGGTCCTCTTGAACGGGAATCGTCTGGGCGCGTGTTAAGACATTCTTATGCCTTTTTGCCTCCGGCGGTAAAAGACCCTTAACCACAAAACAGGGTGAATTTTGGGTTACTTTGCACAAGATGGCCAAAAGTCTTGCGCCGCTTCGGAGCAATGTTTTGCAAAGCCGGCCCGGCACGCCCGAAAGTGGGACAGCCTCCAGTCAGTCACTTAACGACCCATGCAAAATCGCGAGCGAAGCCGCGAATCGCCGGATCAGTTCAGTTCGACAACCTGCACATTGTAATTGGCTTCGCGCAGCGCTTCGACAAGACGTTCGACCTGTTCGGCATCTCTTGCCTCGCATTCGATATCCGTGATCAGGCCCTTTGCCGGCAGCGTCGTGAAGATGCGCTGGTGATAGATTTCAATGATGTTGACGTTGTGCGCGTCAAACAGCCGCATGACCTTGAACAGCGCGCCGGGGCGATCCTGCAAGGTCACGCGCAGCCGTGCCAGCCTCCCCTGTCGGGCAAGATCGCGCAGCAGCACGTTTGCGAGCAGCCGGGTGTCGATATTGCCCCCGCACAGCACCAGGCCGACTTTCTTTCCGGCGAACCGTTCGGGGTTCATCAGCACGGCAGCAAGCCCGGCGGCGCCTGCCCCTTCGACCACGGTCTTTTCGATTTGCAGCAGCAGCGCGACTGCCTTTTCCAGCTCGGGTTCATCAACCAGCAGGATGTCATCGACCCGCTCGGCGATCACCTTGCTGGTGAATTCGCCCGGCTTCTTGACTGCAATGCCTTCCGCAAGAGTATCGCCGCCACAATCGCGTTCCTCGCCCTTGATCTTGGCGAACATGCTGGGGAAGAGCGCAGCCTGGACTCCGATCACTTCCATGTCCGGGTTAAGCGCCTTCGCCACCGTCGCCATGCCCGAAATCAGCCCGCCGCCGCCGATGGGTGTAACAAGGCAGTCGAGATCGGGGTTCACCTCCAGCATTTCGAGAGCGACCGTGCCCTGCCCGGCGGCGATTTTGGGATCGTCAAACGGGTGGACGAAAGTGAGGCCGCGTTCCTTTTCGAGCAGCCGTGCATGAGCATGCGCATCGTCGAATGTTTCGCCTTCGAGCACAACATTGCCGCCCACGCTTTCGGTCTGCATCACCTTCACCGTCGGGGTCGTCTTGGGCATGACGATGGTGACTGGCACGCCCAACCGGGTGCCGTGGTAGGAAAGGCCCTGGCTGTGATTGCCTGCCGATGCCGCGATAACTCCGCGCTTCCTCTGATCCTCGGTAAGCTGCAACAAGGCGTTGAGCGCACCGCGTTCCTTGTAAGCGGCGGTGAACTGCAAATTCTCGAACTTGAGCCAGATGTCCGCCCCGGTAATCTCCGAAAGCGTGATCGAATGCATCATGGGCGTCTTGACCACGGCGCCTTCGATACGTGCGGCAGCGGCACGCACGTCTTCGATGGTGAGATCGGCCGGAGTAGCGACGGCTTGCTCGGGCGAGGCTTGTTTTGCAGCTGGCACAGTCATGATGCGCGCCGCGCTAGCCTCCCGTAGCGGCAAGGGCAATTCGAAACGCCGCCATGATACCAAAGAAATACTTCTTGCACCCTGTAATAAGCCTTGGCGTTGGCAGTACGCGCAATAGGCTTTAGGGCAGCGAACCATGACAGAACCAATCAACATTGCCTTTATCGGGCTCGGTGTGATGGGCGGGCCGATGGCCGGCCATCTGGCACAGGCAGGGTACAAGGTAACGGCCTATAACCGCTCTCCAGAACGCGCCGCGCATTGGCAGGCGACGTGGAGTGAGGAAGACCTTGCCATCGCCTTCGCCGAAACTCCGGCCAAGGCGGCCGAGGGTGCGGATGTCGCTTTCACCTGCGTGGGCAATGACGAAGACCTGCTGTCCGTTCTTGAAGGCGACAGCGGCGTTCTCGCTCTGCTTCCACAAGGCGCGCTGCTGGTCGACCACACCACCACTTCCGCCAACATCGCCCGTTCGGTTGGGGAACGCTGCGCCAATCTCGACATCGGTTTCGTCGATGCTCCGGTCAGCGGCGGTCAGGCCGGTGCCGAAAACGGCCAGCTGGCGATCATGTGCGGAGGCAGCGAGGAAGCGGTCGAGCGCGCGCGTCCGGTGATGGACTGCTATGCCAAATCCATCGTCCACGTCGGCCCGACCGGCGCTGGCCAGACTGCCAAGATGGCAAACCAGATGTGCATCGCCGGAGTGCTCGGCGGCCTCTCAGAAGCGATCCGGCTGGCACAGGGTGCGGGTCTGGATCTCGACAAGACCTATCAGGCCATCTCCGGCGGAGCCGCGCAAAGCTGGCAGATGGACAATCGCTGGGCGACGATGGTGCAGGACAAGTTCGATTTCGGCTTTGCGATCGACTGGATGCGCAAGGATCTGGGCTATGCGCTGGAGGAAGCAAAGCGGCTCGGCCTGTCTTCGCCGATTTCCGCGCTGGTCGATCAATTTTATGCCGATGTTCAGGCGCAGGGCGGGAATCGGCTCGACACCAGCGCGCTGATAACCCGGCTTCCCAAGGTGAAAGACACGAAATGAGGCTTCCCATGTTCCGCACCCTTCTCGCCGCATCGGCGGCGCTGATCGCCACGCCTGCGCTGGCTGATACGCTGGTCTATAACGTCGATGGCATCACCATTGACGAAAACGGCGAGGTGAAGCGTTTCACCCAGCTGGTGTTCGACGATGATGGCGTGATCACTCACACCCTCGAACGCGGCGAAGCACGGCCCGAGGGTGTCGAATTCGCCATCGACGGCGCAGGGCAGGTGATGCTGCCAGGCATGATCGACGCGCATGTCCACGTCATGGGGATCGGGTTTGGCGCGCTGACGCTCGATCTGTCGGAAACAAACAGCCTTGAAGAGGCACTGGCCAAGATCGCCGCTTTTGCCGAGGAAAACGCGGGCCGCCCGTGGATTCTCGGCCGCGGCTGGAATCAGGAGAAATGGGGCCTTGGCCGTTTCCCGACCGCGGCCGAACTCGACGCGATCGTGTCTGATCGCCCGGTCTGGCTGCAACGTGTCGATGGCCATGCCGCCTGGGCTAACAGTCTTGCGATGGAACAAGCCGGAGTAACCGCGCAGACAGCCGATCCTTCGGGCGGGCGCATCATCCGCGATGCCAACGGCAATCCCACCGGTGTTTTCGTCGACAATGCCGAAGCGCTCGTGGCAGACACCATCCCGCCTCCGCGCCCTGAAGATCGCGACGCTGCGCTGATGATGGCGCAAGAACGGTTGCTCGCCAACGGCATCACCGCTGTCGCCGACATGGGCAGCACCATAGAGGACTGGCAAACCTTCCGCCGCGCAGGGGATGTTGGCGCGCTGCGTATCCGGATCATGTCCTACGCCAATTCGCTTGAGACGATGGAACTGATCGGCGGGACCGGGCCGACCCCGTGGCTTTATGAGGATCGGCTGCGTCTGAACGGGATCAAGCTTTATCTCGACGGGGCGCTCGGCTCGCGCGGTGCGAATCTAAAGGAACCGTATGAGGACGAGCCCAACACCCACGGTTTGCCGCTGCTGACACCGGCGCAATTGCGCAACCGGATGAGCCGTGCGGCGCTCGACAATTTCCAGACGGCCGTGCATGCCATTGGCGATGCCGCCAATTCCGAAGTCCTGCTGGCGATCGAGGAATTGTCCGAAACCTACGCCGGGGATCGCCGCTGGCGGATCGAGCACGCCCAGATCGTCGATGTCGACGATCTTGCCCGCTTTGGCGATCATGGCGTGATTGCGTCGATGCAGCCGCTGCACCAGACCAGCGACATGTTCATGGCAGAGGCGCGGCTGGGTGAAGACCGGCTTGGCGGCGCCTACGCCTGGCGCAGCGTACTGGAAGTCGGCGGCAAACTCGCCTTCGGTTCGGACGCTCCTGTCGAACCCGCAGATGTCTTTGCCGGGGTCGCGGTGGCTATCAGTCGCACGGATGCCAATGGCCGGCCGTTCGGCGGCTGGCGCGCGCAAGAGGCCGTGAGCCGCGAGCAGGCGTTTGCAGCCTTCACCGCCGATGCAGCCTTCGCCGGTTTTGCCGACGGCAGGTTTGGCCGCCTAATTCCAGGCGAACGCGCCGATTTCCTGTTTGTCGACCGGGACCCCCTGCTCGCGTCGCCTTCGGAAATTCGCGAAACCGAGATTCGCGAAGTCTGGGTCGGCGGAACGCGGGTTTATGCACCTCGGGATTGATCAATTTCCGCTCTGAGTGATGACGGCACTGCCGGGATAGCGTTCAATCGCGATAGGTGTGACTACCTAGTCGCTTGATTCGCATCGGAATTTTCATAGTTTGGTCACTCATAAGCCTTAGCAAGGTCGCGAAGGGTAACGGCGGTCGCCCGTTGTTTTCCCGCCAGCCATCGCTCGTATGGCTCAGCTTGCCTCAGGCAGGTCGCAAAAGGTTTTTTTCCGATCCGCTTCCTGACCGTGTGGTAGGTGAGGCAAGTGAGCCACGGCGTGCTTAAAATGTTGAAATAAAACTGTTCTGACGACACCCCGGAGCATGTTTTTCCTCGGTTTGGGGTTGTCACATTGGCCTTGCTGGCATAGGCAGCAGGTGAGTTTGATCGCAGAAGACTCATAGGAGACTATTAATGAAAATTCGTACCCTCGCTCTGGCAACTGCGGCGGTTTCGCTCGCAGCTTCGCCGGCTATCGCAGAAGCCGCATTTGAGCGTTCGGTCGCCCCGGTTTCGGGTGAAAGTGAACTTGAAGGCGGCTCGGGCATCCTGATTGCCGTTCTGGCTGCTGCTGCCGTGATCGGCGGCATCATCATCATCGCAGATGACGACGATGAGCCTGCCAGCCCGTAAGCTGCTGATACAGCGATCATGAAGAGGGGTCCCGTTCGGGGCCCCTTTTTTATTGTCCGGGGTTCACATTCAGCAGATTGGCGGCCCGGACAGCGGCGCTGTTCAGCCCGATTCGCTTCCCGTCTCGGGTTCCGCGCTTGCTGCATCCGCATCGGATGCCTTCCGCTTCATCATCCGCTCTTGCACCCGCATCAGCACCAGCGATCCCTCGAACAACAGCAATAAGGGGATCGCGAGGATGATCTGGCTGCCCGGATCGGGAGGTGTGACGACAGCAGCCAGCGCTACCACGCCGACGATGACATAGCGGCGCGCAGCAACCAGTTGTTCACGACTGACGATACCCGCGCGGTGCAACAGCATGAGCAAGACAGGGAGCAGGAAGGTCAGCCCGAAGGCGAGAATGAACTGCATCACCAGGCTGAGGTAATCACCGGCGCTGGGGAGCGCCTGAATCTCCAGCCCGCCTGCTGTCCCGCCAAAACCGAGAAACCACCTGAACGCTGTCGGCATAACCACGAAATAGGCCAATGCCGCGCCGCCAAGGAACAGCACCGGGGTGGCAATCAGGAACGGAAGAAATGCCTTCTTCTCGCTGGCGTACAGGCCCGGCGCGATAAACGCCCAAAGCTGATTGGCGATGATCGGAAAGCTGAGCATGAAACCGGCAAACAGGCCGACCTTCAATTCGACGAAGAAAACTTCAGGCAGCTTCGTGAAGATCAGCTGGCCTTCGCCTTCAGGAAAGGCATCCTTAAGCGGCTGAACGAGAAATCCGATAATAGGATCGGCGAAGTAGAAACAGACCCCGAAACCCACCAGCAGCGCGAAGATCGAGCGCACCAGACGGGTGCGCAGTTCGATCAGGTGATCGAGCAGCGGAGCGCGGGTCTCGTCGATGTCCTTTATCTCGAATACCATCGCAGGGCGCCTATTGATCGGACTTGGAAGCTGCGGACTCGCCGGATTGCGTATCCTTGACCTGGTCGCCCGAGACGTCGCCGTCGGTGCGTTCGCCTTCGACTTCTCCGACCGGAGGTGGCCCCGTCATAACTGGCGCACCCTTTTCAGCCTCGGTCGAAGCGGCGGTGCGGCGCATGATTTCCTCGTTCTGCGCTTTCCACTTCTTCTCCATTTCCTCCAGTTCGGCCTCGCGCACCATTGCATCGATACCCGTGCGGAAATGGGCGGAAACCTTGCGCACCTTGCCGATCCAGCGCCCGGCAGTGCGCATGGCAAGCGGCATATCCTTCGGCCCGATCACGATGACCGCGACGATGATGATTACCAGCAGTTCTGCGGCGCCAATGTCGAACATGGATGTGCCTTCATGCCGCGCGACTGTCCGCGCGGGTTTTTCTGCGATCAGCCGGGGTTATCGCTTTTCTCGCCGGTCTTGGCTTCCGTTGAGGCAGCATCCTTTGCAGGCGCTTCTATCTGGGCCTTGGCCGATGACACGGTTTCCTCGGTCTCGTTCATGCCCTTCTTGAAGCTCGAAATGCCCCTGCCGAAATCTCCCATCATTTCGGAAATCCGACCACGCCCGAACAGGACGAGGATCACGATCGCCACGATGAGGATTTGCCAGATACCGATACCGCCCATGCGAATTCTCTCTTGTTTGCCCGTTTCGGGTGATGAGGCTGGCAATATAGGGATGATAACAGGACTGCGCCAGTGACCGTTGAGATCACGGACACGATCAATCCGCCGAATCTTCTTCCAGATCGGGATCGGGCTCATCGTGATCGCCATCGTCGCTCTCGGCGCTGCCGGAATCCGCCATCGCCTCCTCGAACGCTTCGTCCACCGGATCCAGCAGCCCGGCCGCCCGTAATTCGTCGATGCCGGGCAAATCGCGACGCGATGCAAGCCCGAAGTGATCGAGGAATTCGGCAGTGGTCGCGTAGATGACAGGACGGCCGGGGACTTCCCGACGACCAGCCAGCCGGATCCAGCCGGCCTCCATCAACACATCGAGAGTGCCGGAACTTGTCTGCACCCCACGGATGGATTCGATCTCCGCGCGGCTGACGGGTTCGTGATAGGCAATGATCGCAAGCACTTCGGTCGCCGCGCGACTGAGGCGACGAACCTGCTCTTTTTCGCGGCGAAGCAAATGCGCCATGTCTGCGGCAGTTTCGAAATGCCACCGCTTACCGCGTTCGACAAGTTGGACGCCGCGACGCGAATAATGCTGCTGCAATGCTGCCAATCCATCCCGCACGAGATCCTTTTCCAGACCCCCGAGATTTGCTGCCAGCTGATCGACGGTTAGCGGTTCCTCGGCGGCAAACAACGTGGCTTCAAGCCCGCGCTCGACCTCGTCAGCCTCCTTGTGCACCTCTTCAGTCATCTTATGCCCCCTCTTTCAGGCGACGGATTCGCAGCGGCGCAAAGGCTTCTTCCTGAGCAATCTCCGCACGACCCAGCCTCGCCAGTTCGAGTGCCGCGACAAAACTGGAAGCAAGTGCCGAACGCCGCAGAGCAGGATTGGCGTGCGGAGGCAGGAAATCGCGGATTTCCATCCATTCCAGGGTCACGCCAAGCATGGCCGAAACCCGATCAAGCGCGCTTTCGAGCGTCATAACCGGGCGATCGGAAACGTGATAAATGCGAGGAGCCGTCCGCGCCTTGACCTGACCATACGCCTGAATCAACGAATAGGCATCTGATTTCCAGAGGATTTTTCGATCCGTCCTGAGCCCTTCCGGAGCGCCGCGCAGGAAGATATCGCGCCCGATCCGGTCTCTCGCCATCAATCGCGCAGCGGCCTCGCGCATCGCCCCAAGCCGCTGCAACCGCAATTGCAGACGCAGGGCAAGTTCTTCGGGACTTGGGTCTTCCTGTTCGTCCTTGGGCAGCAGCAACGCCGATTTGAGGTACGCCAGCCATGCCGCCATCACGAGGTAATCGGCTGCCAGTTCCAGCCGCAAATCCTGAGCGCGCTCAATGTAATTGAGATACTGATCAACCAGCGCCAGGATCGAAATCTGTCGCAGGTCGACCTTTTGCCGACGCGCCAGATCGAGCAGCAGGTCAAGCGGACCTTCCCACCCGTCAAGCTCCAGGTAAAGAGCCTCGTCACCTTGTTTCGCGCCCTGCTTGCCGGTTTCGTCCAGCCAGCCCTCGGGAAGCTCTGCCGTCGGCTCCGATGCACCTGCGGCATCGCCGGATATCATGAACCCGTCGTCGCGATCGGCATTCATGCGGCCTCTCCCTCAAGGGCCAGCAGTGCATCCCGCTTGGCCAGCAACTTCCCTTGCTCGGGAGAAATGGCATCGGCCAATCGCGTTGGCGCGAGAGCGCGCTCCAACCGGGCTGCGGCCTTTGCGCTAATCGCCGGGACAGCAGCGCAAATGCCCTGCATGTCATCCATTTTCGCCCAGCAATTCAGAATGATGTCACAACCGGCAGCCAATGCGCGAACCGCCCGTTCTGGGATGCTGCCATCGAGCGCCTCCATATCGATGTCATCCGTCAGCAACAGACCGTCAAAGCCGATCTGGTCGCGAATGACATTGCCTATGATTGTAGGCGACAAGGTGGCGGGCCAATCTGCATCCCACGCAGGGAATTTGAGATGCCCGGTCATGCCGATCAATGCAGAATTCAGCGCACGAAACGGAGCGATGTCGCCTTCAAGCTCCTGTGCGCTTTCATGCACCGTGGGCATTTCCTTGTGCGAGTCGACCTTGCTGCGGCCATGCCCGGGCATGTGCTTGATGCAACCGGTCACCCCTCCGGCAGCAAGACCATCGAGAATTGCGCGCCCGATCGCCGCGACCTGCACAGGATCGCTCCCCAGCGATCGGTCACCGATTACATCATGCGCACCGGCTTGGCGCAGGTCGAGCGGCGGATGATAATCCACCGTGATGCCCATGGCCGAAAGTTCCAGCGCCATTGCGTGGGCTCCGGCACGCGCTGCCTCGATCGCACTTGCCGGGGCAAGCCGGTACAACCGGTCGAAAGCCTCACCCGCCGGATAGGCAGACCAATGTGGCGGGCGCAGGCGGGCTACCCGCCCTCCTTCCTGATCGATCGAGATCAACAGCCGCTCGCGCCCGTGAAGTGCGCGCAATTCATCGGTTAACGCCCGCAATTGTTGCGGATCTTCGCAATTGCGCCCGAACAGGATGTAGCCCGCCGGATCCGCATCGCGGAAGAAATCGCGCTCATCCGCTGTCAGGCGGGCGCCGGAGCATCCGAAAATCGCCGGTATCATGGCCAAAACCTTGCAGCGTGCAGCAGATCAGGCAAGCGCGCTAACCACTTGTCCGCCACATTTGACGGGGAAAGGCGGTGGGAAAGCGACGAATTGCGGGTCGTTCAGGGCTTTACCTGGCAATCGAGACCATCAGCCTTGAGCGCGGCGCAGAGTTGTTCCGCTGCTGCGCGATCGCTGGCGACGGCCTGAAGACGGTAGACGGTCCCGATGTCGACCACACCTTCTTCGATCCGATAACGCGCATTGTCGAGCGCATCAGTGCGGCGGCGCAGGTCATTCCAGCCCTGCTCGGCGCGGGCACGCGAACTGTATGCGGCAAGCTGCACGCCGACACCGCCCGATCCGGACGATGAGGTTGCCGGTGACTCGTCGGATGAAGGTGAAGATGCGGGCGTTTGCGTCTGTGCGCTTTCGTCACCAGCGGTATCCAGAACGCCTTCACGGGTGCCACCTTCGGCAACCACAGGAGCGACATTGCCGGTACCGTCAAACTCTTTGCCGCCGGGGTCCTTCGGACGCTCCTTGATCGGGCCTTCGAGCGCCTCGATCATGCTGCCATCGGCAACCACTTCGGCATTGCCGGACTTGTTCGCGAAATACCAGACGGCACCAACGACAGCCGCAAGTATTGTAAGCAGGATCAGCGCAAAACCGATGATCTGGGCGATATCGATATCGCTACGCCCTTCGTCTTCTTCTTCGGCTTCCAGCCAAGGCAGGCTGTCGTCATCAGACAGGTCGAGTTCGGATTCCTGCCCGTTGCCTTCGACTTCTTCATACTCGGCTTCGATAATCACCGATCTGCCCCCAAGTCACATCCTATCGACGGCTTCCACACCCAAGACGCGAAGCCCATTGCGCAACACTTGCCCTATTGCCTGCGCAAGGAAAAGCCGAGCCGCGGACAAACCCTTATCGTGTTTCACAATGAAGCGCTTTTCCAGGTCGGTGTTACCGAGGCTGTAGAACGCGTTCAAATCCGTGGCGAGGTCATAAAGGTAGAATGCGATCCGGTGCGGCTCGCGGGCCTTTGCTGCGGCCTCGATTTCGCGGGGGAACTGAGCGGCCCGGCGAATCAGGGCGATTTCCTCATCTCCCAGTTGTTCAACAGCGTCAGCCGAAGGAGCAATGCCCTCTTCTTCCAATGCCTTGCGCAGGGTCGACTGGATACGGGCATGGGCATATTGCACATAGAACACCGGATTGTCTTTCGACGCTTCGACTACCTTGTCGAAATCGAAATCCATCTGCGCGTCGGGCTTGCGGGTCAGCATGGTGAAACGCACCACGTCCTTGCCCACCATCTCGACGACATCGGCTAGGGTGACGAAATTGCCCGCGCGCTTCGACATCTTGAACGGCTGCCCGCCCTTCATCAGCTGGACCATTTGCACCAGCTTGACCTCGAAAGGCTTGGGTGCGGCCCCATCGGCGCTTGTCAGTGCAGCCACGGCTGCCTTGATCCGCTTCACCGTCCCCGCATGGTCCGCGCCCCAGATATCGACGAGGGCATCAGCATTCTGGGCTTTCTGGAAGTGGTATGCGAGGTCTGCACCGAAATAGGTCCACGCGCCGTTCGACTTCTTGATCGGGCGATCCTGATCGTCCCCGAACTTGGTCGAACGGAACAGCGGCAATTCCACCGGCTCCCAATCCTCGGGCGGGGCCTTGCCCTTGGGCGCTTCGAGCACGCCGTCATAGACAAGGTCGTGTTCGCGCAGCCATGCCTCTGCCGCGTCGACCTTGCCCGAAGCCTGCAATTCGGCCTCGGACGAGAACAGGTCGTGATTGATGCCGAGAGTCGCGAGATCGGCCCGGATCATGTCCATCATTGCCGCAACGGCGCGAGTGCGGAACAGGATCAACCACTCGCTCTCTGGCGCGGCGGCATATTTATCGCCAAATTCAGCGGCGAGTGCCTGTCCTACCGGAACCAGATAGTCCCCGGGATACAGGCCATCAGGAATGGTGATCTTTTCGCCGAGCGCTTCGCGATACCGCAGATGGACGGAGCGAGCAAGTACATCGACCTGCGCACCCGCATCGTTGACGTAATACTCGCGGATCACCCGGTGCCCGGCAAATTCAAGCAGGCTCGCCAGCGCATCGCCCACCACGGCTCCGCGGCAGTGCCCCATGTGCATTGGGCCTGTGGGATTGGCAGAAACATATTCGACGTTGACCGTCCGCCCTGCCCCCATGGCCGATCGACCGTATTCGTCGGCGAGCGCATGAACAGCGTTCAATTCAGCGATCCACGCCTTGCGATCGAGCCGCAGGTTGATGAAGCCGGGGCCTGCAATTTCGGCGCTGACAATTGCATCATGCGCCTGCAGCTTTACCGCGATCAATTCAGCGAGAGCTCTCGGGTTTGCCTTGGCCGGTTTGGCCAGAACCATCGCGGCATTGGTAGCCAGATCACCGTGCGAGGGATCGCGCGGCGGCTCAAGCGTGACGTTGGTGAACGATACGTCGGCGGGCAGAACACCTTCCGCCGTGAGTTCATTCAACGCGGTTTCGATGGTGCCGGCAAAGGCGGCGTAGAGTGTCTCTTGCGACATAGAATACCTGTGCGCTCCCGAGCTATCGGGGCTCCTTGGTGGGCATGCCCCAGCCTTTGCGGGGTCATGCGGATTTTTCAAGGGTTCGCTTACCTTGTGGCGTTGTAGGCCAATTGCTCTTCGGTCAGCTGAAATCCGATCAGCATTTCGAATCGGGTCCGGGCGATTGCCGCGCGAACTTCGGGGGCGGCCAGCGGATCAAGCGCCGCTTCAGGGTCTCCCGCTCGGCGTCGGCGAGTGATCTGTTCGCGGATGTCCTCCGGAAGCGATGCAGCAGCCCGGTCCACGAACGAACCAGCTTTCCCGCTTGCCGTGGCGCGTTCCTGACCGTCGGCGAAATTGAGCGTAACTTCGCCAACCCGCTTGGTAACGACGGCGCTTCCGCCCTGCAGGACTGTCACGAAATAAGGCAAGGTGACAGAGCGCGATCCACGCACATCGGCACGCCTTGCATGCACATCAAACGTCGCCTCGGTGTAGACCTTGTCCGTACTGTCGTTGCAGGTTGACCGCAGGTTGGTCATGGACGCCGTAATGTCGAGATTGGCGAAGGATTGATCGCCAGCCCCGCGAAAGGTTGTGACATCGCCGGTGTAGTTGGGAATGCCGACTGCGGGGCAGGAAGATAGGACCGCGGTAATACCGACGCCCTGATCAACAACCAGCTCACCCTCTCGCGCACAGCCCGCAAGACCCGCAGCAAGCGCGATGGCAGTCAAAACACGGGTGCGAAACATCATTGAAAACCGTCCTCGAATATCGAACTGTATCGGGAACCCCATCCCTATCTGCGTGTCCGCCCTAGCGAGCCGCGCAGCAAAGCGCTAGAGGCTGAGACATGAACGCCCCATTTCAAGAGCCCTCTGTGGACGCAAAACCGCTGAATCTCCTGATCGCAGCACCTCGTGGCTTTTGCGCCGGAGTGGATCGGGCCATCGAGATCGTCGAAAAGGCGCTCGAACGCTATGGCGCGCCGGTCTATGTCCGCCATGAAATCGTCCACAACAAATATGTTGTCGAAGGGCTGAAGGCGAAAGGCGCGATTTTCGTTAAGGAACTGGACGAAGTGCCCGACGATGCACCGGTGGTGTTCAGCGCGCACGGCGTTCCGAAATCGGTTCCAGCCGAAGCAAAGCGGCGCAAGCTGATGTATGTCGACGCCACCTGTCCGCTTGTTTCCAAGGTGCACCGACAGGCCGAACGCCAGCTGGAAAAGGGCCGCCATATCATCTTCATCGGACACGAAGGCCACCCGGAGGTGATCGGCACAATGGGGCAGGTCGAACCGGGCCAGATGACGCTGGTGGAAAATATCGAGGACGTGGACAAGCTGCCTTTCGATTCGGACGAACCGCTTGCCTATCTCACTCAGACAACCTTGTCGGTTGATGATACGCGCGAAGTGATCGAGGCGCTTGAATGGCGCTATCCCAACATCAGCGGTCCCAAGGCGGAAGACATTTGCTACGCCACCTCAAATCGCCAGGCCGCAGTGAAGGAACTGGCGCATGACTGCGATCTGGTGCTGGTGGTTGGCGCTCCCAATTCTTCGAATTCATTGCGCCTCGTCGAGGTTGCCGAGAGGCTTGGCACGCCCGGCAAACTGATTCAGCGGGCTGAGGAAATAGACCCCGCCTGGCTTGAGGGTATCGACACGATCGGTCTCACCGCCGGCGCATCCGCACCCGAAGTGCTGGTTCGCGAAGTGGTGGATGCCCTTGCAAAGCTGCGCCCCATCCGTGAGCGGACGATCACGCACACCGAAGAGAAAATGGTTTTCAAACTGCCCCGCCAGCTTACCGAATAGGGCTGCTGAAAATTGGCAGTTTACACCCATCTCGGTGCGGAGCAACTGGCGGAATTGATCGCGCAGTATGATGTCGGCTCGTTGCTGTCGGCCAAAGGCATTGCCGAGGGCGTTTCCAATTCGAACTGGCTGATCGAGACCTCCGGAAGCAATGGTGCCGGAGCGCGGTTTATTCTGACCATGTACGAACGCCGCATAGAACTCGGCGATCTGCCTTACTTTCTCGGGTTGCTGGATCACCTTTCGAATCGTGGTTGCCCTGTTCCACGGACAATTCACGATCGGACCGGGGCAAGTTTCCGCATGCACGACGGGAAGGCTCTGGCGTTAATCGAGTTCCTCCCTGGCGTATCTCCCACGCGGCCGGAGCCCGATCAGGCTCATTCCGTCGGAGCAACCCTCGCACGCATGCATCTCGCCAGCGATGACTTCGCGCTCTCGAGAACCAACACGATGGGGTTCGCAGACAATCTGGCACTGCTGGAAAAATGCGGAGAAGCAGGCCTAGCTTCCATCCATAAGGACTTGCCGGCGATGCTCGCTCCGGCCCGATCTGCCGCCCGGCTTGACCTTTCCAGCCTGCCGCAGGCGCAGATTCATGCAGACCTGTTCCCTGACAACGTGCTGATGCTCGGCAGTCAGGTGACCGGACTGATTGATTTCTATTTTGCCTGTACGGGCGCGATGGCGCTTGATCTTGCCACCACGCACGCGGCCTGGGGATTTGACCCGGCCAGCAACAGCTATCGTGAGGATTGCGGCAGCGCGATCATCCGCGGCTATGAAAGCGTACGGCCTCTGACCGATGCTGAGCGTGCCTTGCTGCCAGAGATCGCCAAGGGTGCGACCTTGCGCTTTGTCGCGAGCCGGGCCGAGGACTGGCTCGACACGCCCGATGATGCGCTCGTTACCCGCAAGGATCCCATGCAGTTCGTCTCCCGCTGGAGCTTTTACGACGAATTCGGCGCGCAAGTGTTTGCGTGACAAACGCAAAGCGGCGATGAAGCATTTCGATGAAACAGGTCGAAATCTACACTGATGGCGCTTGCAAGGGGAATCCCGGCCCTGGCGGTTGGGGCGTACTGCTGCGTATGGGCCCGCACGAAAAGGAATTGTCGGGAGGGGAAGCCGATACGACCAACAATCGGATGGAAATGACCGCTGTCATCAAAGGGCTTTCGGCATTGATCGAGCCCTGCAAGGTCGATCTCTATTCCGACAGCAAGTATGTGATCGACGGGATCACCAAATGGGTCCACGGCTGGAAGAAGCGCGGCTGGGTCAACGCCAGCAAGAAGCCGGTTCGCAATGCCGATCTATGGCATGAAATGATCGAAATCGCGGATCGCCACGAGATCAAGTGGCACTGGGTCAAAGGGCATTCCGGTCACAGCGAGAACGATCGGGTCGACAAGCTTGCAAGCGACGAGGCTGATCGCATCGCGGCTCAAGCCTCTGGTTGAAACGCAAACGGGCGCGACACTCAGGTGTCACGCCCGCTCAGAATGATCTGAATGCAACAGATCAGCTGTTGTCTTCGATCGGCGCATCCGGGCCATTCTTCTTGATGGAGGCGATGGCGTTTTCAGCCGAAGACTTGCTCGAATAACCCTGGGTCGAGAACATCACTTCCGAATTGTAGCTGAAGCGCACGCGAAACTCGCCAGCCTTGTCCTTGTAGATTTCAAACTTGTGAGCCATCGAATTTACCTCCCTTTGGTGGTTGTGTTGAACCGAGTAATTGGCAGATCACAGCAATTATGGCTAGCCCGTCCGCCGTTCTTTCATTTCTGAAAAACGACTTGGCGAATATCGCGCTGCATCGATTTCTTCGGTTAGCGAATCTGCAGGAAGTCCGAGCAATATCTGAGCGCCCAAACGAGCAGCCGCGGGCGCAGTTTGAATTCCGAAGCCGCCTTGGCCGGCAAACCAGTTGAATCCTCGTACATCCGGATCAGGGCCGTAGACGGGCAAGCGATCGGGCGCGAAGCTCCGCAATCCGGCCCAGCGCCGCTCGACCGCTTCAATCTTCCAGTTTGTGACCGAAAGGAATCGGTCAATCGCCATAGCCACGTCGATTTCTTCAGGCGCGGCATCGCAAGGGTCACTGGGTATTTCGTCATGCGGGCTGAGCCACAAGCGACCGTTGTCCGATTTGAAATAGAACCCGCCCGAAACATCCAGAACAAGGGGCATTTCCGCAGGAGCCTCGGGATCGACCCGAAGTTGCACCACGGTGCGACGCTTCGGCTCTATTCCCAAAGGCCTTGCACCAGCGTGCGACGAGATGACATCGGCCCATGCACCAGCGGCGTTGACGATCTCTGCAGCTCGATAGGTGTCACCTTGCTCGGTATGGATACACCAGGCACCGTCCTCCCGGCTGAAGCCGCTGACCATTGCCCTGCAAACGAGATCCGCGCCGGCCTGCCGCAAGGCCTTCAGGTAATGCTGATGCAGACCGGCCACATCAATATCGGCACAAGCCCGTTCATAGATCGCATGGCACCACGTCTCACGGACTTGCGGGACGAGTTGCGCCAAACGATTGCGATCAAGTCGCTCGATCGTCACTCCCGTTCCAGCGAAGCTATCGATGAAATCATCAATTTCGCCGCGGTCTTCCTGCCTACCGATGTAGAGCGCACCCCGCGGAGTCAGAAAACCGCCGTCTCTGAGATACCTTCCCGAAGCGAGCGTGAGAGGGACCACGCCGGGCCCACCATAGCATTCCTCCCAGAACGCTGCTGAACGGCCGGTCGAATGGTATCCGGGCGCATCCTCGCCCTCCAACACCAACACGCGGGCATATGGCGCAAGCTCGGCAGCAATGCTCGCGCCGGCCATCCCCGCTCCGATTACGGCAAAGTCGTAGATCATCCCTGGGGCGCCTGTGGAACGGCTCCATCCAGGAATATTGCGATCTCGCGCATCATGCGGTCACGCACATCGTCCACTTCGCGGAGAATTTCGTGATGGGCTTCCTCGCCGAATGTAACCAGCTTGCCTTTCGGCAGCCGCTTGGCGGCGCGGACGTTGGCTTCGTGACTGACAAGCTTGTCCCCCGAAGTTGAGACGATCAGCACTGGTATGCCGACTGCTTCCAGCGCGCCCGGCTGCTCCAGCCTGCGGCACGAGGCATAGGCCCGTTCAACCCATTTCCAGCTGGCTGGCCCCATGACCAGTTCTGGCCGGGTATCGCGCCACCATTGCTCATCGAAATATCGATCAGGGTCATGCGTCAAGAGATTGGCACGGTGCGCAGGCAATTCGCCCGGTTTCTCGCTCCATTTCCAAGCTTGCCGGGTGGGATCGCCAATCTTGGTCATCAAAACGGCCACCAAGTGCAAGACAGGCAGCGGCAAGGGCGGACCTTGCATTCCCAGCATGGGCGCGCTCAGGAACACGGCATCGGGTTGAACCTTGCCGTCCACCAGAGCGCGCATGATCAAATGCCCGCCCATCGAATGGCCAGCGAGCACATGCGGGCCCGGCACCTCGTTCACCCATTGGTTCCAGATGTGCGCCAGATCATCGGTCCAGGTGTCGAAGTCGTCGATGTGGCCTGTGACTGCATCCTTGCCCAGCCGACCTGACCCGGCCTGCCCGCGCCAATCCGATGCGGTCACTCGCCATCCTGCACGGTGCCACTGCTCAAGGCTTTCGAGATATTTCTCGTAACAATCCCCGCGCCCCGGCAGGAACAGGATCGATCCGCGAACCGGACTTTGTGCACCGGGCCAATCGATCCGGCGCAAGGGATGGCCGTCGGCCGCCTGCCATTGCGATTCAACCGCTGCAGGCGGAATTGCCCGACGGTTGATCTGAGGACTTTCGGTCATTTCGGCCTGGCTGTTCTGGTCCATGACTTTGCTAACGGAAGGCCTCCGGGTTTGGTTACTATTTGGTAAGCACTCATCTGTAGCACCCGTGTCCCAGATGGACCTGCACACGCAAAATTCCGGTGTGCGGCATCCTTTCGGGGGCCACATGATGATGACGTATATTCACTACGGACTGCTGATTGCATTGGCAATCGCGCTCCTGTTCGCGGCGGCAAGCGATATCCGCAGCCGCACGATCCATAACTGGCTCAATGCGGGCATTGCCCTTGCTGCACCGGCTTTCTGGTGGGCCAGTGGCCTGTCGCTCTGGCCGGATGTTGCCATGCAACTGGGGATCGCAGTCCTTGCGTTCGCGCTTTTTGCCGGTTTGTTCGCACTTCGCATGATGGGTGGCGGTGACGTCAAGCTTCTCACCGCCCTCGCGCTGTGGATCGAGCCCGGAACATTCCTGCAACTGCTGATCATCATGGCGCTAGCCGGTGGCGCGCTCACGATCGTGATGGGCGGATACCATTTTCTCCGCCGCGAGAAGGAGCGGCTCGCAATTCCTTATGGCGTTGCGATCGCCTTCGCCGGAATTTGGGTGATTTTCCCGAAACTAGCATCGGTTCCGGCGATCGCATGAAAGTCGCTGTGAACCCGATTTTAACCAATTCGGACGTACGCCACGAAACCATACCCGCCCGAATTTTCTGACCGGGCCGAAATGAGGGGGCTGATAAGCCATGGATAGGAAGAAACTGGTTCTGCTGCTTGGTGCGCTTGTTGTTGCCATTGGCAGCGCATTCCTTGCGCGCAGCATGTTTGCTGGCGATGCAGCCCCGGCTGCGGAAGCGGCGGCACAGGAGCCCAAAGGGCCCAAGGTGCTGGTTGCCAACCGCGCCCTGCCTGCAGGTACGATCATCACCGCCGATGCGATGGGCTATCAGGACTGGCCGGAAGAGCTGGTCAAGGATGCCTATTTTATTGAAGGCGAATCCGACATGAGCCAGCTGCTCGGCACGGTCGTCCGCTTCCCGATCACGGCTGGTGAACCGGTGACGCAAGGATCGCTCGTCAGCCCTGGCGACCGCGGCTTCCTTGCGGCGGCACTTGGCCCGGGTATGCGGGCAGTTACCGTGCCGGTGTCGGCGCAAACCGGTGTTGCAGGCTTTGTCTTCCCGGGAGACCGCGTTGACGTCGTCCTGACTCAGGAAGTTTCTGGCGAAGGCCAGCCGCTCAAGGCCGCTGAAACCGTTCTGCGCAACCTTCGCGTCCTCGCGACTGACCAGACCACCGAACAGGTTACCAACGAAGCAGGCAAGACCGTTGTTCGTGCCTTCCGCACCGTCACTCTCGAAGTGACGCCGCAGATCGCCGAAAAGGTCGCCGTGGCCCAGACGATCGGCCAGCTGACCCTGGTGCTTCGCTCGATTGCCGACAACCAGGCAGAGCTTGAGCGTGCGATTGCCTCGGGCGACGTCAAAATCCCGGAAAACGCCACTCCCGAAGAGGAAGAGCGCATCCTTCGCACCGCGATGGGTCAGCCGATCGACAGCAAGTCGACCTTCTCGACCGGTGGCGACGTTTCCCGCTTCCAGCGCCGCAACATTCCGCCGCAGGATGAAGGCAACCGTCGTCCTGAACGGACAGCCGCTGCACCCGGGGTTCCCGCCAAGGTGGACGGCGTTCCCGTCAACACCGGACCCAGCGTCCGTGTCACCCGCGGCAAGGCCACTGTCGAAGTGCCGGTTGGTGGCTCCGTTAGTGCAGTCAACACCGCCACTTCGAACGGCGTCGGTCAGGCAGGCCAGGTTGCACCTGTTGCCGGCATGACGATCCGCTGAGGGAAATGACAATGTCGATCCAGATCAAATGCTTGAACCTCGTGACCGGCAAAGTCGGGATCGAAAATGGGAAGTCCACAGGGGGCTCTGAAATGAAAACCAAGACCTTTGCCAAAGCGCTGCTTGCAGGCATCGCCGCGCTGCCGATGGTTGCCGCTCCGACAGGAACCGCAACCGCGCAGCAAGTCGTCAGCCCGAGCCAGGAGATCGTCTTGTCGATCGGCCGTGGCGAACTGGTGAACGTGCCCGGTTCGATGACCGACGTTTTCGTTGCGAACGAGAACGTGGCCGACGTGCAGATCAAGTCGCAGCGCCAGCTCTACGTCTTCGGACGCGCCGGCGGCGAAACCACGATCTATGCCAGCAACGCTCGCGGCGACATCATCTTCTCGGCCAACATCCGGGTCGGATCGAACATCGGCAGCATCGACCAGATGCTTGCCCTTGCCATGCCCGAAGCCGAAGTCAGCGTCGCCACCATGGGTACCAACACCGTGCTTCTTACCGGCACCGTAAAAGCCCCCGAGGACGCAGCAGAAGCAGAACGACTGGTTCAGGCTTTCCTCGGCGAAGGCGCCAATGTCATCAGCCGCCTCAAGACGGCAACACCGCTGCAGGTCAATCTTCAGGTGAAGTTTGCCGAAGTCAGCCGCAGCCTCGTCCGCTCGATCGGTGGCAACGTCACGACTTTCGATGCGTCAAGCGGCGGTTTCCGCGGCGCTGTCGGTAATGGCCGCGCGCTGGGTTCGGGGACCTATGATCCCCGCAACGGTCCGCTCGCAGTTGGCAATGGTGTGCAGAACCCGGTCCTCGGCCCGTTCTTCGATGCCGCCGGCAACCCGATCCTTGGTGCTGACGGTACCCCGCTGACCTTCACCGGTCCGGGCGTCAATAGCAACGGCGGAACCTCGATCGCAGGTCTTGGTCGCCTGTTCGGGCTTGATGTGCTGGGCGCATTGGACCTTTCGGAACGTCTTGGCCTGATCACGACGATTTCCGAGCCAAACCTGACTGCCCTTTCGGGCGAAACCGCCACTTTCCTCGCGGGCGGTGAATTCCCGATCCCGATCTCGCAGGGTCTGGGCAACGTCGCGATTGAGTATCGCAACTTCGGCGTCAGCCTTGCCTACACCCCCACGGTGCTGGCGAACGGCCGGATTTCGATCCGCGTGCGCCCCGAAGTTTCCGAACTGTCGACCCAGGGTGCGGTGACGCTCAACGGCTTCCAGGTTCCGGCGCTGACGATCCGTCGCACCGAAACCACTGTGGAACTCGGTTCGGGCCAGAGCTTCATGATCGCCGGCCTGCTGAGTGCGAACTCGCAGAACGCGCTCGACAAGGCTCCGGGTCTGGGTGACGTGCCGATCCTTGGCAACCTGTTCCGTTCGCGTTCGTTCAACCGTGGCGAAACCGAACTGGTCATCATCGTGACGCCGTATCTGGTGAAGCCGGTCAACGCCGGCGAAATCAAGCTGCCGACCGATGGCTATCATTCAGCCAACGAATTCGAGCAGCTGCTCACCTACCAGAACCAGGCGGGTGTGAGCGGCGAAGCCCGTCCCGGACCGACGGCGGCCGAGCCGGATGCACCCAATCCGGACATCAGCAACGCCGACCCGGCCGCTATTGTCCCCGGCTCGCCGCAGCAGCGTCCGCAGCGTGCAGACGACAGCCGCAACCGCAATCGGGATCGTCAGGCAGATGCCGCGACCCCCGGTTTCAGCCTTTAACCTACCAGCGAACGCCGAAAGGTTCACATCATGAACATCGCAAGAAACAGCAAGTTGATGGGCGCAGTCGCCCTTTCGCTCGGCCTCGCAGCGGCAGGTTGTGCAGGCATGCCGACCAACACCTCGCTCTACAGCCTGAAGCAGCCGGTGGTGGAACGCACGAACTTCACGATGGATGTCGACACGTCGCAAAGCGGCCTTTCGATCTCCGAACAACAGCGCCTGAACGGCTGGTTTGAAACCATGGACCTTCGCTACGGTGATCGCATCACCATTGAAGATCCGGCCAGCAACCCGGCGGTCACGACGGCGGTGAACGATCTGGCTGGTCGCTATGGCCTCATGGTCAGCGCGGTCGCGCCGACCACGTCAGGACTGCTCCAACCCGGACAGGCTCGCGTGATCATCACCCGCTCGAGCGCCTCGGTACCCGGCTGCCCCGACTGGAGCGCCAAGTCCGATGCAAACTACATGAATGCCACCAGCCCGGGCTTCGGCTGTGCCATCAACGGCAACATGGCGGCCATGGTCGCCAATCCCGAAGACCTGCTGCAAGGCCAGCAGGGCGACAGCGAAACGGTTGTCGCGACGGGTAGCAAGGCCATCCAGACATATCGTGACGCCGAACCCACGGGTGCCGGCGGTCTTCAACAAGCTGCAGGCGGAGGTAACTGATCCATGAACGCTCCCTGGAAATCGGGTCTTCCCGGCAATCGCGATGCCTTTGCCGCCTATATCTGCGACGATGCCGCGCTCGACGTTCTGCGTCCGGTGGTCATCGAGATGGGTTGGGCGCCTGAAAAGTGCAACAAGGGCGGTCTGCGCAATGCGGTCCAGTCACTGTCGGTCAGCGCCAGCCCGGCTATCCTGATCGTCGACCTTTCGGAAAGCGGCGATCCGCTTAACGACATCAATGCCCTTGCCGAGGTTTGCGAACCCGGCACGGTCGTGATCGCCATCGGCCAGGTCAACGACGTGCGGCTGTACCGCGATCTGCTCGCCAGCGGCATCCATGACTACCTGCTCAAGCCGCTCAATGCTCAGGCGGTGCATGATGCGCTCAATGGCGCGCTGGCAGTCTTCTCTTCTCCCAAGTCCGGTGATGGTGACGGTGTCAAGCGGCACATTTCCACCGCGGTGGTGGGTACGCGTGGCGGTGTGGGCGCATCGACGCTCGCAACCTCGCTTGCATGGCTGTTCAGCTCCAACCACAATTCGCCCACCGCACTGCTTGATCTCGACGTGCACTTCGGAACGGGCGCACTTGCGCTGGATCTGGAGCCGGGCCGAGGGTTGACTGATGCAATCGACAACCCGAGCCGTATCGACGGTCTGTTCATCGAACGGGCCATGATCCGGGCCAATGACAATCTGTCGATCCTGTCGGCAGAAGCCCCGATCAGCCAGCCGCTGATGACCGATGGTGCCGCTTTCGTTCAGCTTGAGGAAGAATTCCGTCAGGCGTTCGAAATGACCGTCATCGATCTGCCGCGCAACATGCTGATCAATTTCCCGCATCTTCTGGCTGACGTGAATCTGGTCATGCTGACCTGCGAGCTCACGCTGGCATCGGCACGTGATACGATCCGCATCCTTTCGTGGCTCAAGACCAATGCCGCGCATGCGCATCCCATGATCATCGCCAACAAGGCGCAGCCTGCGGTTGCTGAAATCAGCAAGGCCGATTTCGAGGCATCGATCGAACGCAAGATCGACTTTGTTGTCCCTTACGACATCAAGGCCGCATCGAATGCAGCCAAGCTTGGTCAGGTCTTCGTCGAAGCCAACAAGTCGAGCAAGGCAACCGCTGTGATCAAGCAGATCGCCGAGCGCGTCCTTGGCGCGAGCGAAGATGATCTTTCGTCGGTCGGCGAAGAGAAGAAGTCGCTGCTTGGTGGCTTCGATCTCAAGAGCCTGCTGGCGAAGAAAGACAAGACCGAAGCTGAGCCGGCCGAATAGGTTTCTGGAGGGTGGACGGCGGCGCGCTGCCCTCCACCCGACCGGCAAAAGCAGGGGGCTGACCCCTTAGTTTCGAGGCAAGGCGCCAAATTGGCGCGCAACAGTAACTGGCGAGGCACGAGGCCGACATGGACTTTTTTCAGACCCTGATCGTCACGGTGATCATCTTTTCCGTGCTCGTGGCCGGCTACATTCTGGTGTCCGGATCGGGTGCAGGAAAGGCGCAAAAGCGTCGCCTTGAATCGCTGCGCTACCGGCATTCGGAAAACACCGACACAAAGGTGGAATCGCAGCTCAAAAAGGCGATTGCAGCCCGCAAACCCAAAACGCATCGTGTGGCGGGCTCCGGCTCGCGGGTCGAAGCTCTGGAGATGCGGCTCGACCGCACCGGCAAGGGCTGGACTGTGTCGCAATATGTCTATGCGACGCTTGGCATCATCCTCGTTGTCGGCGTGCTGATGTTCCTACAAACGGGTGCATTGCTTCTGTCGCTGGGAATTGGTGCGGTTGTTGGCCTTGGTGTGCCACACCTTGTTGTCGGATTTGCGATCAACAGCCGGACGAACCAGTTCAATGCGAAGTTTCCGGACGGTATTGAATTGCTCGTGCGCGGTCTGCGCTCCGGCCTTCCGGTAACCGAAACGCTGGGTGTGGTGGCACAGGAAGTGCCTGGCCCAGTGGGGCTCGAATTCAAGGGCATCGTCGAACGCATCAAGATCGGCAAGACCATGGAGGATTCGCTCCAGGAAACCGCCGATCGCCTGGGCATCCCGGAGTTCAACTTCTTCTGCATCACCCTCGCGATCCAGCGGGAAACGGGTGGTAACCTTGCAGAGACGCTCTCCAACCTCGCCGACGTGCTGCGCAAGCGCGCCCAGATGAAGCTGAAGATCAAGGCGATGAGCTCGGAATCGAAAGCTTCCGCCTACATCGTCGGTTCGTTGCCCTTCATCGTCTTCGGCCTGATCTACTGGATCAACCCGGACTACATCGGCGGCTTCTTCTACGAAGAACGACTGATCGTTGCTGGCCTTGGCGGGCTGGTCTGGATGAGCATCGGCGTATTCATCATGGCCAAAATGGTCAGCTTCGAGATCTGATCCGGGGACACACTCATCATGAACCAGACACCTGGACCAACCCTTCTCGGCTTTGACGTAGTCCTCGTCGGATCGATACTTGCCGGGCTTGCCGCCTTCGCAATCCTGATGGCGATCTATGCCGCGGTCACGATCAAGGACCCGATGGCCAAGCGCGTCAAGTCGCTGAACGAGCGGCGCGACGAGCTTAAGGCAGGCATTGTCACCTCGGGATCGAAGAAACGCACAAGCCTGGTGCGCAAGACCGATACGACTGACAAGGTCAAGAGCTCGCTGGGTAAGATGAATGTCCTTGAGCAAAGCCAGATCAAGGACGTGCAGCAGAAGCTGGCCCATGCCGGCTATCGCAACAAGGAACTGGCCGTCATCATCATCGGCCTGCGGGCCGTGCTGCCGATCGTGCTGGGCGCGCTTGGCTTCGTGATGATCTATGTCGTCGAATATTTCCCTGACTGGGGTCCGATGACCCGGCTTGGCGCGGTCGCGATGATGTTGTTCCTGGGCTACAAGGGGCCTGAGCTGTATCTGTCGAACAAGGCCGCAAAGCGCACCACCGAGATCCGCAAGGGACTTCCCGACGCGCTCGACCTGCTGGTGATCTGCGCCGAGGCCGGTTTGACCGTCGACGCTGCATTCAACCGCGTGGCCAAAGAACTGGGGCGGGCCTATCCCGAACTGGGCGACGAATTCGCGCTCACCGCGATTGAGCTGTCCTTCCTCAACGAACGCAAGATGGCTTTCGACAACCTCGCTTACCGCGTCGATCTCGAAGCGGTGAAGGGCGTGGTTACCACCATGGTCCAGACCGAACGCTACGGTACGCCGCTGGCATCGGCGCTTCGTGTGCTTTCGGCGGAGTTCCGCAACGAACGCATGATGCGCGCCGAAGAGAAGGCCGCGCGCCTGCCCGCGATCATGACGGTTCCGCTGATCCTGTTCATCCTGCCGGTGCTGTTCATCGTCATTCTCGGCCCGGCGGCCTGTTCGATCTCCGACGCCCTTATCAACAAGGACTAGATCGAACCACACTGGTTACGGGGTAAGGCGCACCCCGTTTGCGAAAGGGCCGGTCGGGATCATCCCGGTCGGCCCTATTTGCATTCAGCCCTGTTTGCATTCAACGACGCGTCGCCCCGCTCAGGCTTGCCGCACGTTCGCGCACCCTTTCCAGCATGGTGCGCAGCGCGGCTTCCTCGGCCGGGTCGAGCCCTTCGAGCAATTCACGCTCTGTCGCCTTGGCAATCGGCATGACTTCGCGGTGGATCGCCTGCCCGTCCGGCGTCAGTTCAAGCAGATGCGAACGCCCGTCCTGTTCGTTGGCAGCGCGAGCGATAAGGCCGCGATCCTCCAGCACCTTGCAAGCCCGGTTTACCGCGACCTTGTCCATCAAGGTTGCCTCGGTCAGGTCGCGCTGCGTCAGCCGCCCTCCCCGCTGTCCGGCATCGCCCAGCACCGCCATCACCCGCCATTCGGTAATCTTCAGCCCGAACCGCTTGCGATAACGCTCCGCGATCAGGCTGCTGACGGCGTTCGACGCGATCGAAAGCTGATAGGGCAGAAAGCCCGCAAGCTGATAGGTGCTCTCGCCCCGTGCGGGCGCGTCCGTCATGTCGTTCATGACAAGTGGTTTCCCATGAAACCACCGCGCTGGCAAGATCGCCACACCAGTGCCACCCGCCCGTCATTCATAAGGGCGTTCGTCCCACCACGGGTAGAAATCGGGCATGTCCTCGCTCACCTTGCCGGGATAGGCCGGGCGCCGCTTTTCAAGGAAGCTGGCGATGCCTTCCTTCGCATCGGCCCCGCGCGACAGGCGATAGATTGCGCGGCTGTCGATCTTGTGCGCTTCCATCGGGTGATCGGTGCTCATCAGGCGCCACATCATCGCCCGCGTCATCGCCACCGACACCGCAGAAGTGTTCTCGGCAATCTCTGTCGCCAGCGCACGTGCGGCAAGCAACAGGTCGTCAGGGGTGTGGATTGACCGCACAAGCCCGCCCGCCTTCGCTTCCTCGGCATCGAACACCCGGCCAGAATAGCACCATTCGAGCGCCTGGCTGATCCCGACGATGCGTGGCAGGAACCAGCTCGAGCACGCTTCGGGCACAATCCCGCGCCTTGCAAAGACGAAGCCATAGCGCGCATTCGACGCGGCAAGCCGGATGTCCATCGCCAACTGCATCGTCGCACCGACGCCGACTGCCACGCCGTTGCACGCGCTGATCAACGGCTTCTTGCTCTCGAACAACCGCAGCGTCAGCCGCCCGCCCCCGTCGCGCACGCGCTCGTCGGACAGGCTTTCGACCTCGCTCGCATCGGAGAACACCTGCCCCCCGCCCTCCGGCGTCAGGTCTGCCCCGGCACAGAAAGCCCGCTCCCCAGATCCGGTGAAGATCACCGCACGCACATCGTCATCCGCGTCGATATCGTCCATCGCCACCATGATTTCCGCGCCCATCGTGCGGGTATAGGCGTTCATCTTGTCCGGGCGGTTCAGCGTGATCGTGGCGATCCCGGCGGTCTTGTCGACGATAATCTGGGTGTAGTCGGTCAAGGATTCTCTCCCTTGGAATGGAACACTGAAACGGGTGTTTTAAAAATATCGGGAATCCCCGCTAATCGCCGGAAAACCGCGACTTTCCGGCGATTTCCATGGACCCTGGTGTGAACTTCCGGATGCAAGGCGTCTGGCTCCCAATCAATCGCTTTCCTGCCCGCACTTGCGGCCTCGGGCAAACGCGAAAGGAATAGGGCAAGCTTGTACCGGTAGGAAAGATCAAAGCTGCTCGGCTCAGTCCGCCAGCAGCCAGCCGAAGATTTCCGGCAGGCGCGCCGCCCAGGCGTTCTCCTCATGCTCGGCCCCTTCATAGACGCGGCTTTCCCAGTCCTTGCCCCTTTGCCAGCCTTGCGCCGCGATCCTCGCGTCGACCACCTGCTGATAGGGCGCGTAATAGGCATCGAGCGTCGCGGTGCCGTGATCCAGCCACAGCCTGCGCCCGTCCGGCTGTCCCAGCCTTTCGGCAAACCATTGATCGAGGATTTCCTGCAATTCGCCATCCACCCCCGCGACATCGCGCGGATCGACTGCGGGCCAGTGCGAGCTGACGCAGCCCGCCCGCCCGAACACGTCGGGCCGTTCCATGAAGGCATAGCAGCTCATCAGACCACCCATGCTTGATCCGACAATGGCGGTGTGATCGCGCCCCGGGAGGGTGCGGAACTGCGCATCGACCCAGCTTTTCAGCGGGCCGGTGATCCAGTCGAGATATGCCTTCGACACCATCGCCCCTTGTGCGCGCTCATCCATCTTGGCTCGCAGCGCAGGGGAGGCACGGTCAAAGATCGGGCGCGGCAGATATTGCCGGTATCGATCCACCCCGGGGGCCCAGATGCCGATGATGATATGCGGTTCGACTGTTCCGGCAGCCATCACCGCCAACATCGCCTTGTCCGCCGCCCAGATCTTGTTGAAATTGGATTTGGCGGGATCAAACAGATTGTGCCCGTCGTGCATGTAAAGCACACGGTATCGCTGCGTGCCTTCGTCATAGCCGGGCGGCAGCCAGATCGTCAGTCGCTGATCGGGCAGGCCGGTGGCGGCTATGCCCTGATATTCGAGCAATCGGCCCTGTGCCGGTCTGGCTTGGGCATATACGGCTGACGGCAACAGCCCTGCCAACAGCAGGGCCAATGCGAAGACGAATTGCGCGATCCGGCGCATGGCGACCACTCCCCGTCGTTTCTTGCCTGAAGCAGGGCTAACCCAGAAGGGGTCTCGACGGGAAGCACCAAAACGCCGCCCGCACCCGTGGCGCAGGCGGCGTTCCGGTTTGCCGTAAAGGCGGATCGTTTAGCGAGGGGCCATGCGAATCGCGCCGTCGAGGCGCACGTCTTCGCCGTTGAAATAGCCGGTTTCGATCATGCACATCGCCAGCTTGGCGTATTCGTCCGGAACGCCCAGACGCTTGGGGAACGGCACCGATGCGGCCAGCGCGTCGCGTACGTTCTGCGGCGCGGCAGCAAGCAGCGGGGTGTCGAAGATGCCCGGCAGGATGGTGTTCACGCGGATGCCTTCGTTCATCAGGTCGCGCGCGATGGGCAGGGTCATGCCGATCACGCCGGCCTTGGATGCGGAATAGGCTGCCTGGCCGATCTGGCCGTCTTCACCGGCGACAGACGCGGTGTTGACGATCGCGCCGCGTTCGCCGTTCTCGTCAAGCGGGTCGAGCGTCAGCATGCCCGCCGCCGACTTGGCGATGCAGCGGAAAGTGCCGATCAGGTTCACCTGGATCACGAAATCGAAGGCCGAAACCGGGAAGTGCTTGATCGATCCGTCTTCCTTGGAACGGCTGGCGGTCTTGATCGCGTTGCCGATACCGGCACAGTTCACAAGGATACGCTCCTGCCCGTGCGCTTCGCGCGCCTTGGCAAAGCCGGCGTCGACGTCTTCGTCGCTGGTCACGTTGACCTTGCAGAAGATGCCGCCGATTTCAGCGGCCATGGCGTTGCCCTTCTCTTCGTTCATGTCGAAGATGGCGACCTTCGCGCCCTTGGCTGCGAGGGCCCGCGCGGTTGCCGCGCCAAGGCCCGATGCGCCGCCGGTGACGACTGCGGGGGTGTTTGCTGAAACTTCCATTATCCTATTCCTCTCGAGGGTTTGAATCAGAGCGACTCTACAATCGTGACGTTGGCGACACCGCCGCCTTCGCACATGGTTTGCAGGCCGTATTTCTTGCCGTGACGCTTGAGCGCGTGAACCAGCGTCGCCATCAGCTTGGTGCCCGATGCGCCGAGCGGGTGACCCAGCGAAATCGCCCCGCCGTGGACGTTGAGCTTTTCCGGATCGGCGCCGGTGTGCTTGAGCCATGCGAGCGGGACAGAGGCGAAGGCTTCGTTGACTTCGTACAGGTCGATGTCGCCGATCTTCATGCCCGCACGCTGTAACGCACGGTCAGTCGCGAACAGCGGCTCTTCCAGCATGATCACCGGATCGCCCGCCGTCACCGTCAGATTGTGGATGCGCGCCAGCGGGGTGAGGTTGTGACGCTTCAGCGCCTCCTCGCTCACCACCAGCACCGCCGACGAACCGTCGCAAATCTGGCTGGCGGAGGCCGCTGTCAGCTTGCCTTCCGGGTTGATCAGCTTGACCCCGGCAATCCCTTCAAGCGTGGCATCGAACCGTATGCCTTCGTCCACCGTGTGCATTTCGGTACCTTCGGGGGTTTCGATTTCCACCGGCACGATCTCGTTTTCGAACGCCCCGCCCTGCGTCGCGGCGATGGCGCGCTTGTGGCTTTCCAGCGCGAAAGCATCGAGCATTTCCTTGCTGAAGCCATGCTTGTTGGCGATCATTTCCGCGCCCATGAACTGGCTGAACTGGACGCCGGGGTACTTCGCCTGAAGCTCGGGCGACATGTAGTGGCCCAGCCCTTCCTTCATGTGGAAGGTCGCGTTCGAACCCATCGGCACGCGGCTCATGCTTTCGACGCCGCTGGCGATCACCACGTCCTGCGTGCCGCTCATCACGGCCTGCGCTGCAAACTGGATGGCCTGTTGGCTCGATCCGCACTGGCGATCGATCGTCACCGCCGGAGTGCTCTGCGGCAGCACCTTGGACGCGAGCACGCCCATGCGCCCGACCTGCATCGCCTGTTCGCCCGCCTGCGTGACGCAGCCCGTGACGACATCGTCAACAGCGGCAGGATCGATCCCGCTGTTGGTGACGACCGCGTCGAGCGATTTGGCCAGCAGATCGACGGGGTGCACCCCGGCAAGGCGGCCGCCTCGACGGCCCCCGGCGGTGCGGACCGCCTCGACGATATAGGCTGTGGTCATAAGGGGTATCCTCTCGTTTACGTAAACGTTGCTCTTTGCCACCGACCTATGGGAGCGCGCGGGCTAAATCAACTGGCCAAATGCGCTGTTTGATCTTCGTCAGTGCGCTTGCGCGAAGCATCGCGCAGTCGCTATCGGTGAAATGACGATGAAGAAGCTGTTCGAACTCAATCCCGCACTGGATCGCGCCGCCCTCGCCCGCCGCTTTGCAACGCACGGGCGGGTGCAGGTACGCGACGTGTTGACCCCCGAAACCGCCCGCGAAGTGGCAACCGTGCTGGCCAAGGGCACGCCTTGGGGCATGGCGACAGGAGCAGGCGACGAAAACCGCCAGAGCTTCCGCCTTGAGGAAATCCGCACGCCGCAGGGTGCCGAACGGGTCAATGCCGCCGCGATGGGCGCGCAGAACAACAGTGCGCGGGGCGAATACGGCTTTCGCTTTGCCCATTACCCGATCCTGACTGCGATACAGGAAAGATGGGACCCCGGCGGCCCGCACGAAATCCTGCTGGAACACATCAATTCCGAATCCTTCATGGCGCTGGCTCGCGACGTCACCGGAATGGCCAATCTGATCAAGGCCGATGGGCAAGCATCGCTGTTCGCGCCCGGCCACTATCTTGGCCGCCATATCGACAGCCATGTCGCCGAAGGTTGGGAAGTCGCCTATGTCCTGAACTTCGCGCCGCCTGATTGGCACCCGGACTGGGGCGGCTATCTGCTGTTCCTCGATGACGAAGGCGACGTCGTCGAAGGATTCCGCCCGCGCTTCAACGCGCTCAACCTGTTCAAGGTGCCGCAATCGCATCTGGTCAGCTATGTCCCGCCCTTCGCGCCGATCGGGCGGATCGCGGTGACGGGGTGGCTGCGCAGCCAATGACAACAATACCGACCCCGGCAGAGGCGATGGTGCGCATCCGTATGGCGATGCAGCAAAACAACCTCGCCCAAGCCCGCGCCATCGCCGAGCAAGCCCGCAAGGCGCATCCGGGCGATGCCGCACTGGCCGATGCGGCGGGTGATCTGGCGCTGAAATCAGGCGACGCAGTGACAGCGATCGCGCATTTCGCAGCCGCCTGCGAGCTCGCGCCCGACATGCTCGATTACGCGATCAACCACGCGATTGCCTTGCAACGGCTGAACCGCCACGGCGAAGTAATCGACGCGCTCGGCAAGCTCGAAAAGCAGGGCCGCACCGTTCCCCGTTATGGCAGCGTGCGTGCGCTTTCGCACCGGGCATTGGGGGAGGCGGCTGAGGCCGCGCATTGGTATGACGTGGTGCTGGGGCTCGAGCCTCGCCACCCGCGAGCCTTGCATGGCCGTGCCCGTGTGGCGCTCGAACGTGGGGAGCGCGATGCGGTCACCCGGTTTGATGCGGCTCTGGCGGTCAATCCAGGTGACGCCGATCTGTGGCTGGGCAAGGCGCAGGCGCTTGATGTTGCTGGCGATATCAAGGGCGCACGCCTGATCGCGCAGCAATTGTGCGAACAGGCACCCGGCTTCATTGCCGCCTTGGAGTTCTTCTCCGGGCTCAAGCTTGCGGCGGGAGAAGTTGACTTCACCTCGCCCTTTCGCGCGGCGGCGGCAAAGGCTCCGCAGGACCCCAATATTCCTTCGGCGCACGCCGAGGTTTTTGCCGGGCTGGACTATGCGGAACAGGCCGCGCAAGTCGCGACCGAGGCCCGCGCGCGTTTCCCGAACGAACCCCATTTCGCACTTCTCGAAGCGGTGCATGCCGGTTCGGCAGGCGACTGGGATCGGGCGGACGCGATCTTTGCCGGGCTGCAGCTCGATACGCCGATGCGCGCCCTTCACGAAGCCCGCCACCGAATCCGCGCCGGACAGATCGAACGGGCAGAGGCGCTGCTCGATCGCGCACTGGCGAATGATCCGTGGGACATCAACGCCTGGGCGCTGCGCGGCATGGCGTGGCGCGTTGCCGGGGATGCTCGGGCCGAATGGTTGCACGAACAGGCGGGGCTGGTGCAGCTGCGCCCGCTGGTCGGGCGCGAGGGGCTGGTGGACGATGCCGTGGCGGAACTGCGCGTGTTGCACGCGGGATCGGCAATGCCGCTGGGCCAAAGCCTGCGCGGAGGAACCCAGACACGCGGCATTCTGTTCCACCGGACAGAACCGCTGCTGGCGGAATTGCACGAAGCGATCCGGGCCACGCTTGAGGCGTATCGCGGCGACCTCCCCGCGCTGGATGAAAGTCACCCGCTGCTGCGCCACCGCGAGACGCCGTGGCGGCTGGAAGGATCGTGGTCGGTGCGATTGACCGGCGGAGGCACAGGCGCAGGGGATTATCACACCGCGCATATCCACCCGCAGGGGATCGTTTCTTCCGCCGCCTATCTAGTGGTGCCGCCCGCTGCCGAAGGACCGGAGCAATTCGGCTGGCTCGAAATCGGGCGGCCACCTCCCGATCTCGGCCTAGACCTGCCGCCGGTGCGCAGCATCCAGCCAAAGACAGGGCATCTCGCGCTGTTTCCCTCCACCCTCTACCACGGAACCACACCGTTCGGGGCTGGCGGCGGGCCGGATTCCGAACGGATGACCGTTGCATTCGACGTGGTGACAAAGGCGCGCTAGAGCACTTCACCATGACTGAAGATGCACGCGCACAAGACGCCGCCGCCTGGAGCGATTTCTGGGCAAGGAACTCCGCCAGCGAAGCCAATGGCTGCCTGCCAGAACGCTGGGCGGCTATCGAAGAGGCGCAAAAGCGGGCTTGGCGCGGATTCATCGCCGGTTTGCCCGAGGGCGCGCGTGTCCTTGATCTCGCCACCGGTGATGGGCGCGTGCTGCGCTGGATGCGCGAGGCGCGCGCGGATCTTGTGCTTGAAGGGATCGACCTCGCGCCCGAATTGCCGCCCGCCCCTGACGGGACCAAGATCCAGGGCGGGGTTGAGATGGAATTCCTTCCGTTCGACGATTCGAGCTTCGATGCAGTCGTCAGCCAGTTCGGTTTCGAATATGGCGACACCTCCGCCACCGCGGCGGAAATCGTGCGGGTGCTGAAGCCCGGCGGCACTGCCGGGCTAATGGTCCATCGCGGGGACGGCCCGATTTTGGAACACAACCGCGCACGTCAGGTCCAGATCGACTGGGTGCTTGGCGAAGTGAACGCGGCAGGCGCGGTCCGAAAAGCGCTCAACACCCCGGGCGCGGGTGCAGGCGTGGCGGCGCAAGTCGCGGCAGCCTTGGCAATCCTTGGCGAAGCGAAATTCGGGTCGAGCAGCCCTGCATGGGAAATCCCGGAAGCCCTGCGACGGGCGTGCATCATGGGCGAGAAAGACGGCCCGCAATCCGTCGAGGCGACGATTACCGCAATCACCGATCAGGCTGCGAATGAAATCGGGCGGATCAAGTCGCTTGCGGGTGCGTGCGCCACTGCCGATGATCGACCGGCGTTGATCGCCGCATTCGGCGTTCATGGGATGGGCCTTCGCGAAACGACTGAGGTGCGCGAACCTTCGGGTCGGGCGCTCGCCGATTTCCTGCGCCTGGGCTGACGCCCAACTTCACTGAAATTGCCGAAGTTTTCGCGCGATCTTTCGTGCTGGGATTAGTGCGCCTTGGTCGGACGAGGCCCCTCGCAAGACGCCAACGAAAAAGGGCGGCGGACCGAAGTCCACCGCCCCAATTCTGTAGCTCTTATCAGAGCCGCGTTGTTCTTAGAACTTGAACGCGGCCGAGATGAAGAAGTCACGACCCAGCACGTCGTAGGTGCTCGGGTAGGTGTTGGCCTGCTCCTGGTTGTCACCAAGCAGGAGGCTGTTCGGACGGTTGGTCACAATGCCGTTCGCGTCGAACAGCGGAGTGCCCGGCAGCTTGTCGAACAGGTTGTTGACACCCGCAGTGATCGTCACGTTCTCGCTCGCTTCAACCGAGAAGGTGAGGTCGAACAGGTCGTAGCTGCTGATCTGATCGATACCGTTGAACGACGCATAGTCGACGAGGCCACCGTTGAGAACCGAGTCCTGCGAGGTGACGCTGCCGAGGTGACGCCAGCGCAGCGAGGTGGTCACCGGTCCGTCGATCCACGACAGACGCGAGTTCCACTTCCACTCAGGCGTCGGCTCACCGCACTGACCTGCGAACAGACCAGCACAATCAATCTGCGGCGAACCAGCCAGCGGAATGAAGCTGGATTCGTCGGTGTAGGTCGCGAGAATGTTGAAGTTCAAACGCGAACCATCGGTGCCGAAGAGCGAGAAGCCAACGTCGGTCGAGTAGTTCAGCTCGATGTCAACACCAGCAACCGAGAATTCGGCCACGTTCTGACCGCCGAGACGCGGCGGGTTGTTGACGTCGATGATACCGGCCGAGTTACGCACACCAACGAAGGGCAGACACGCCGGATCCGACAGATTGCGGGCGCCCGACGAGCCGAAGCACAGATCGAACTGCGTCTGCAGACCAACGGTGGTGATTGCGTCTTCAATGGTGATGTTGAAGTAGTCAGCCGTCAGCGTCAGGCCCGGAAGGAACGACGGACGGAAAACCGCACCAACGGTCCAGCTGTCCGAGGTTTCTTCGCCGAGGTTCGGGTTACCACCGAACAGCGCCGGGATCTGAGCGTTGATCTGGATCGCCGAGCTACCGACGGAGCCTGCGGGCACGCCGTTGGCAACGCACAGGGCGTTAAGACCGGCATCGGTGATCGCGCCTGCTTGCGAACAAGGGTCGGTTGCACCCGGGAAGCCGATTGCCAGACCGCCGAACAGTTCGCCCACGTTCGGAGCGCGAACTGCACGCTGGTACTGACCGCGCAGCTTGATGTCAGGGATCACGTCGAATTCGACGCCACCGGCATAGGTCCACACGCCGCCGACGAGGTCGAGTGCGTAGTCCGAATAACGGGCTGCACCGCTCAGCTCGAGACGCTGCATGCCGTTGTCGAAGACCGGGACGTTAAGTTCGGCGAAGAGTTCCTTCACATCGTAGCCGCCCTGGGTGGCCTGACCAGCGTTAAAGCCGATCACGTCGCCCGACGACAGTGCAGTGTCAGGAATGAACTGCGAAGCAACCTTGCGGTACTCTGCGCCGACCGCGAAGCCGATATCGCCGGCACCCGAGGTGATTTCACCAAGGAAGCCCGAGATCGCAGCCGATGCGATTTCCTGAGTCGAGATGTCGCCGTTCTGCGCCTGGATCGAGATGGCCGCAACCATCGCCGGGGTCAGGGTGTTCGGACCGAAGATGTTGATCGCGGTGCCGGTTCCGTCGAGGCCAGCCTGGAAGGCCGAGCGCGAGATGTTACCAGCCTGAACGTTGGCGTTACGCGTACGCGCATAGCTGTAGTACACATCGTAGAACAGGTTGTCGGTGATCTCACCCTTCACACCTGCCAGAACACGGAATGCGTTACGCTCGTCCAGCGAGTTACGCGAACCGGTTTCAACCGTACGACGCTGCAGGAACAGCGACAGAACGCCGTCAGCGGTTCCGGTCGTTTCGGTGTTGTCCAGCTGCTGAAGCTGCGCGAATTCGGCCGCGTTGAGGAACGGCTGAATGGTCGCGAGATCGACGTTGAACGTACCGGTCACCGGCGTAGCAGCGAGTTCCTGCTGCACGCGGTTGTTGACGTAGGTCACTTCGGTGTAGGCGGTGTGGCCATCGGTGAATTCATAGTCGGCATAGCCACCCAGCAGATAACGCTCTTGCGGGATCTGCAGGTAGTTGACCGGCGCGTAGTTGTAGGTGTCGCCGGTGCGGGTGCGGAAATCACCCGGGGTGTTGTCGAACACAACTGCGCGGTTGGCGGCAAAATCGGTGCCGGTGCGGTCACCGTCGCCGAAGTAACGGATCACGCCGTTCGGAAGCGTCGACGAACCGAACTGCTGCAGGTTGTCATCGAAGGTTTCAGCGCCGATCGCGAAGTTCGAGAACGGACGATCGCCCTGGAAAACGCTCGAACGGTTGTAGTATTCGGCGTAGACGGTTGCGTTACCGCGGCCGTCATCAAAGCTGGTGCCGATCGCGCCGTACAGCTGGTAGCGAGCGCCGTCACCTTCTTCGGTGATCGAGTACTGGCCGCCCATTTCGAGACCTTCAACCTTCTTGAGGTTGAAGTTCACGACGCCTGCGAGTGCGTCCGAACCGTAAACGGCCGATGCACCACCGGTCACAACGTCGACCGAGTCGAGCAGAAACGACGGGATGGTGTTAAGGTCAACGATTTGCGCGGTGTCGAACGACACCCAGCGACGGCCGTTGACGAGAACCAGGGTACGGGTGGTGCCGAGGCCACGCAGGTTCAGAGTGGCGGTACCGTTACCGGGGTTGTTCGAGAACGAAGTCGTGCCCGGAATGACCTGCGGCAGGGTGTTGACGACGTTTTCAACGTTGACCGTACCCGAAAGCTGGAATTCCTCGGCGGCGACGACTGCCACCGGAGCGGCGGTTTCGACGTTGCGCTGCTGAATGCGCGAGCCGGTGACGACGATACGGTTGTCTTCCGATGCGCCTTCTTCGTTGTCTTGAGCGTAAGCCGGGGTGGCGATCATGGCGCCTGCCATGATGGTGCCAGCCAGGAGCGAGCCCTTGCTAAAGCGGTTCATTTTAGTCCCCTTGGATATGTCCGCCGAAATGGCGCACAATTCACACGTACGGGCAGCTACCCGTATGTTTCGGCTCTATGACATCCGTTGCGCTATTCGCAATCTATCAGGGGCACCCATCACAAGGTTGCTGTGGACCTGTGGCAAACACGCTACAGTTTCATGTGTGACTAACTGCTGACACGGGCACGGCGCATTAGGACTGCTGTTCGGCGCCAGCCTGCGCTATGCTCTGGCAAAAGCCGGGATCGGCAAAAGGGAGAATTCTGATTATGCAAAAATCGCTGCAATCACCGCTGATGCCTAAGATGTTGGCCGGAATGGCGGCGGGTGTCCTCGCGATCGGAGCGGCCCCGCTGGCGGCGCAAGACGATGCTCCCACCGCCCAGCCCGACTATGTCGAAAATCTGAAGACCTGCCAGACGCTTACCGATGATATGGCGCGCCTGGCCTGCTTTGACAGAGCAGTCGGCGCGATCCTCGCTGCGAATGATGCGGGCGATGTTCAGGTCATCGACAAGGAAGACGTGCGCGAAACCCGCCGCAGCCTGTTCGGCTTCTCGCTGCCAAATATCGGTCTTTTCGGCGGCGGCGATGAGGCCGACGAACTGTTCGAGACAACTATCGCCAGCGTTCGCTACACGGGGCGCAATTCGGCGCGCTTCACCACTGCCGAGGGCGCGGTGTGGGAGCTAAACAATATTCCTTCACGGCTTCGCACGATCAAAGATGGGGACGCGGTGGAATTCAAGAAGGCCACGATGGGCTACTTTTTTGTCCGTATCGCCGGGCAGACCGGGATCAAAGGCCGGCGGGTGGAATAACCCTTCGCCTCAAGCACTTGCCGCAAGATACAAAAAGGGCCCGCCGCAACCGACGGGCCCTTTTCTATTGTGACGTCATCGCGTGATCAGAGGCCGCCGGGGCCGCAATCATTCGCGAGGTAATCCAGCATCTTGGTGTAGAACTGTTGCTGGTGGGTGTACATCAGCGTGCGATAGAAGTGATCGGCATCCTTGAGGGTGACGAATTCACCCTGCTTGCCGGCCGCCTCGAACGCCTTCTGGTAATCGGTCATGTGGTACAGCAGCACGCGGCTGTCGTCTTCGCCATGAACCATCAGCAGCGGGATGTTGACCTTGTCGACTTCCTTGTACGGGTTGGTGCCGAAATAGACGCCGCGACCCTGGAACCAGTCGTCCAGCGCCTTGGCGCGGATGCCCCGCTTGATGTCGTTGTACCAGATTTCGGGACGCGACACCGCAGCACCGGCGATCGCGCACTGATAGATGTTGTTTTCGCGGGCAGCTGCGACGAGTGCCGCATAGCCGCCGTACGACCAACCGAACATCGCCATCCGGTCAGGATCGACGAGGCCCTGCTCCACCAGCCAGAGCGCGCCGTCGTCCTTGTCGTCCTGCATCGTCCCGCCGTGTTCGTGATAGGCGAGATCGAAATGCTTCTTGCCCCAGCCGACCGTCTGGCGATAGCCGGGCTGCAACACCATGTAGCCGGCATTGGCGAGCAGCTGCCCCCATTCGTCATAGGTCACGACTTCGGGAACGGCCGGGCCGCCGTGCGGCAGCACGATCAGCGGGAACGGCGGCTCACCCTTGGGTACGGTGACATAGCCGGGGATCGTCAGCTTGCCGTCGCGGGCGGGATAGCGGATGAACTTGACGTCCGAGAGTTGCTGCGGATCGATCAGCGGATTGCGGCTGCCAAGTTTTGCCAGCTGCCCGTCCTTCACCAGCCAGAACGAACCCGGATCGCGCGGGCCGTTGTTGAACACGACCATCGTCCGCCCGTCATAGGAACGGCTCGAAATGCTCAACTGATGCGCATAGGGAATCTGCTGTTCAAGCGCTTCGTAAAGCGCCTTTTCTTCCTCGTCGAACCAGTGACGCATCATCTTTTCGCCCGGATAGGACGCAAAGGCGAGCTTGTCGTTGCCAGGGATCGAGTGCAGGCCGATGCCCATCACGTCGGCATCTTCAGCCTGGAAGAGCTTTTCGACATATTGCTCGGTTTCGAAATTGAACAGCCACAGCGCCGCCTTGTCGTCACCATCGCGGGTGTCGATGATATAGCCGAGGTCGGGGTTTTCGTGGTGGAAACCGACAACACCGAAGAACCCGGCAAGCAGGCGGTAGAGGTTGTCGGGATCGTTCTGGTCGATTTCCTCGCCAAACTGTTTCCAGCTCGATTCGCCCGGCTTGCGATAATACGACTTGATCTTGAGATCGCTGTCGATGCCCTGCGCGTAGCGGGGGTTGCCCTTGTTGTCGAACGTGATGTTGGCGTACTTGCTGGTGCCGCGCAACACCAGCTCACGCGAGCCCGTTTCAAGGTTGAGCTTGTAATAGGAACGCGGGCGGAACGCTGCCGCAGGATCGTTGCCGAGGCCGCCATCAACGGCCGCACCCGACGCAATCAGGATGTGGTTCGGTTCATCGGGAAGCCGTTCCACGATCGAGAAATTGCCTTCGATCTGCTGGAATTTGTTGGTGTCGAGATTGTAGAAATAGCTCGCGTAATTGCGCACGTCACCTTCCTGGCGGCGTACGCTCTCGCGCTTGATCTGCCATGCGCTGCCGAAGATCAGATTGTCGCTGACCCACCCGGCCCCGGTGATTTCCATGGGATCGGCATTCAGCGTGCGAAACGGCTTCGACAGATCATCGGTCTTGTAGATCTGGAGCAGGTAATCGCCTTCGCGGCTCGGGTTGATGTGCACCAACAGATGTTTGCCATCCGGCGAAATCTGCACCGCATTTACAACATCACGCAGCGCCCAGACATCGATCGGAACGGTGCCGGTGGCCTGTGTCTCGGTTGGAGCGGAAACGCTGAGGCCCAGCGTCGATACACCAAGCATCACCGCCATGAGAGGCTTCTTCAAAAGGTTCATGATTTCAATTCTTCCCGTTGGTTCTTCCAGTAAGTCCCCCACGGGTGCGCCTCACCTCCACTCCGGCACGACCCATGCAGCAAGGAATAAAACAAAAAAGCGGCCCCCCGGCAAGTCCCGAGGGGCCGCTCCTTATGGCTAGATCAAGCCTTGGCTCCGCTTAGAAACGAGCCAGCAGCTGGGCGAAGAATTCGCGGCCGTTGAGATCGTAACCGTTACCGATCGGAACGTTCGAGATCTGCAGGATCCCGGCACGCGACGATACCAGCGGCGGCTCTTCGTCGAAGAGGTTGCGGACACCCGCGATGATGCGGAAGTCGCCGCTGTCCCAACGGATCGAAGCGGTGTGCTCGAAGTATTCGGGCGCAGTACCGACCGGGCGGCAGAAGTTTCCGTCACCCGCGACAACACCGTTCGGCGAACCGTTACCCAGACAGGTCGGCGAGAATTCGCCTTCCGGACCACCGTTGAACGCATCGCCGAAGCCGATGCGGTCACGCCAGCCCACACCATCCGAGTCCGAGTTGCCGATCGCGTCGATGTAACGGACCTGATAGGTGAAGCGGAAGTCTTCCCAATCAGCGGCAAAGGTCAGACGACCCGTCCAGTCCGGGAAGCCGAAGCGGTCGGTGAAGTTCGATTCGACAACCGAACCGTCATCCTGAGTTTGCAGGTTTGAACGCTCGATCAGCTTGTTCGCAACAAGGTTCAGCGTGAGATCGAAGGTCTCGTTGCCGATTTGCAGCGGGTAGCCGAAGGTCGTGTTGATATCGATACCACGGACCGATTCCTGGTCACGGTTAAGGAAGCCGGCGCGGACACCCTGGATGAGAGCGCGGTCGGTGCTGTTGATATCGATACGGTCACAGAACTCCGAACGTGCACCGTCTTCGCGGAAGTAGCAGTCGTTGATAATGAACTGCCCCGAAGGCTCGACGATCGCGTCCTTGATCTTGATGTCGTAGTAGTTGAAGTTGAACGCGAAATCGAACCCGCTGCCCCAGCTTTCCTCGAAGGCGAAGCCAGTCGTGATCGAGCGTGAGGTTTCCGGATCGATGTCCAGCGAGCCACCCTGGGTGATTTCACCGCTGACCAACTGCTGAGTGTTCAGACCTTCGGAGTCGATCCCGACACTGGTCGGATCGCGACCTTCGCGCGAACAGTTGGCGAGGACGAAGTCATCGCGCTGGTCGAGCGTCGGATCGTAGGCACCGTTGACGAATGCATTGTCAGGGACGGCGCACGGGTCGAACAGGGTGGTGAAGCCCGACTGGCCGCGCAGGAAGTTCTCGCGCAGGTTCGGCGCGCGGAACGACGTGCCGTAGCTGAACTTGAACAGCAGCGGAGCCACCGGACGCCAACCGCCCTTGATGGCGAAGGTGCCGTTGGTGCCGTAGAATTCTTCGTCGGTCAGACGGCCCGAGACGTTCAGCGACAGTTCCTCAACCATCGTTTCGCCTGCCATCAGCGGAATGTCGATTTCGCCGAAGAGTTCGCGGATCCACTTGGAACCCGATGCACCGCCGTCAGCGAAGAAGCCGAAGAACAGACCGTTCGAAGCGACGATGTCGGGGTTCGATTCGATCTTGTCCTCACGCCATTCGCCACCGAGCACCACGCCGACCGGGCCGGCGGGCAGTTCCAACAGGTCGCCGGTGATGTAGGCCGACAGCTGGATCTGTTCGTAGGTGGTGTCGAAATCGCGGCTGTCGAACAGGTAGTCACGCTCAGCCTGGGTTTCGAAGTCGCCGACCGGACCGGTCAGGACGCTTGCAGCGAACAGGTTCACCGGCACACAGCCTGCAGCATTGAGATCGGGCGCAGCCAGACCGGGGTTGGCAAGACCTGCACCGTTACATTCGCCAATGTACAGCGGATCGCCGCCGAAAACGTCGATGCCGTTGTTGTAATCGTCAGCAATGCCATCGCCATCGTTGTCGATCACGCCGTCACCGTCAAAATCGGCCGTCGGGTCAAGACCCAGAGCAAGCGCGAGACGGTCTTCACGAATACCGCGACGCGAGGACACGCCGTCCGAGCGCGAGTAGACGCCAGCAACTTCGAAGGTCCAGGACGAGCCGATGAAGGGCAGGTCGCCGCGAACGCCGAGTACGCCGCGATACTGCTCCTGCACAACGTCGAAGCTGTTACGGTCACCACGAATGGCGGCAATCGGCGTGGTCGGCAGGTTAAAGCCTGTCGAAAGCGCCGGCGGGATCCGCGGGAAGCTCGAAAGGCCAAGCAGTTCGTTGTCCACAGCGCGGCAGTCGACGCCGTTCGGGTTCGTGGTGAAGTTACACGGGTTGAAAATGTTCGGAGCCGGGACCGACGGGAACAACTGCGGGTTGCCTGCACCGGTGTTGGTGATCTCTGCGCGGGTGTACTGCGCTTCGAAGAACGGCGTGATGTTCGCCTCACCCGGGAAGGTGTATTCGCCGTATGCGAAGACGTTGATCAGTTCTTGCTGCGAGATGAAGGTCCGATCGAGTTCGGCTTCGCTCGCATTGGTGTTCACGTTCTGGAAGTCGACATCGCGGATGCCGTCACCGTTGATGTCGAGGTCGGTACCGAAAGCGTCAGTCGATTCGCCAAAGTTGAACGGACGACCGGTGCGCGGATCGTTCGGGAAGTTGGCGATGTTGCCATTGGCCGGGAAGTAGACCGAACCGAAACGTGCGAACGGCTGGAAGATACGACCCGAAATGCCGGAGATGATGCACTCGCTTTCCGAAACGCTGACGCCGGGCGTGCGAGCCTGGACTGCGGCGTTGTCGGCAAGACCGAGACGGTAGATGTTGCCGTCGGCATCTTCTTCGAGGTTGGTGGTACAACCGCGCAGGAAGTCACGGTCGCGCAGCTTCACTTCGTCGCGGAACTGGTATTCCGCCCCGATGCCGAAAACGGCACGGTCGGTGGTGAAGCCCCATGCGCCGCTGACCGAGTAGTCTTCACCGGCACCCATCGGGTTGATGTCGCCGTTGGCCTGGATTTCCAAACCGTCGAAGTCCTTGCGCAGGATGACGTTCACAACGCCGGCAACAGCGTCCGAACCGTAAACCGACGAAGCACCGTCGGTCAGCAGGTCATAGCGGTCAACCAGAGTTGCCGGAATGAGGTTGATCGAGGGAGACGTCGGCGCGCCTTCCACACCGGCAGGTGCGAGGCGACGGCCATTGACGAGAACGAGGGTACGGCCTGCGCCGACACCGCGAAGGTTGATCGTTTGCGAACCCGGGCCGTTGTCAAGAACGAAGCCCTGGAAGGTCGCGTCGATCTGCGTACCGGCAGCAGCTTCCGAACGCTGCAGGATCTGCGCGGGGTCGAAGGCGCCGACTGCCTGCTGGTTTTCGGTGCTGAGAACCTGCAGCGGCGAAATCGAGCTGTAGGTGTCACGGACAATACGCGAACCGGTAACGGTGATGCCACCGCCGCCAGAAGTCTGACCCGAAGCATCGGTCGTGACATCGACCTGCTCTTCGTCTTCTTCCTGCCCCTCTTCGCTATTGTCCTGGGCATAGACAGGTCCGGCCACCACAAACGCGATAGCCGACGCGGAGAAGGCCAGCGCCTTCAGCGAATTGTTGTGAAACTTCTTCATGATCACTCCAGTTACGACAACCGGAACCTTGGCCGAGCACCACTCCAAAAAGGCAGCACGCAAAATTACCCGTTGCGTGCGCCAAAACCCCTGTTGGTTGCGCGACAAAGCCCCTGCGGTGACGTTTGTGTGCAATAGCAGGGGGGGTATGTAAATGAGAGGTTCAGGAAGAACCGCGATTTTGCGCGACTTTCTCCCTTTGTGTTGCGGGAATCCCACAAGCCGCTTTCGCAACCGCAATATCGCAAGCGCGAAACTTTCCAAAAAATATAGCGCAAGGCGGATTGCACGCAACAATCCGCCTTGCTTGTTTATTCTGTCCAACCGCAGTCAGAATATTTCACGGCCTTGTAACAGGCACGGTGCATGACAACCGTCCCGACTCACTCGACCGCGATCTGCAATTCCCCGTCGCCTTCGTCGATGCGGATCGTGGAGCCATCGAGCACCCTGCCCTCGATCAGCATTTCGGCCAGCGGATCCTGCAGATAACGCTGCACCGCGCGCTTCAACGGACGCGCGCCGTAGACCGGATCGTATCCCACCCGGCCCAGCCAACGCAGCGCGGCATCGGTCAGATCGAGCTTGATCTTGCGATCGTCGAGCAGTCTCTGCACCCGCTTGACCTGAATTTCGACGATCGGCGCCATGTGCTCCATCGCGAGGCGGTGGAACAGGATGATCTCGTCCAGCCGGTTGAGGAACTCGGGGCGGAAATGCCCGCGCACCACATCCATCACCTGATCCTCGACATCGGCGACCTTCCCGTCGTCGGGCAGGTTGGCGAGATACTGGCTGCCGAGGTTTGAAGTGAGGATGATCAGTGTGTTCGAGAAATCGACCTTGCGGCCCTGCCCGTCGGTAAGGTGCCCGTCGTCGAGCACTTGCAACAGCACGTTGAACACGTCCTGATGCGCCTTCTCCACCTCGTCGAACAGCACCACCTGATACGGGCGCCGGCGCACCGCTTCGGTCAGCACCCCGCCCTCGTCATAGCCGACATAGCCCGGAGGCGCGCCGATCAGGCGAGCGACCGAATGCTTCTCCATGAATTCGCTCATGTCGATCCGGACCATCGCCTGATCGTCATCGAACAGGAATTCGGCGAGCGCCTTGGTCAGTTCGGTCTTGCCCACGCCCGTCGGGCCGAGGAACAGGAAACTGCCAAGCGGCCGGTTCGGGTCCTGCAAGCCGGCGCGCGCGCGGCGCACCGCCTTTGACACCGCGACGATCGCCTGGCTCTGGCCGATCACCCGCTTGCCGAGGATGTTTTCCATGTCGAGCAGCTTCTCGCGCTCGCCTTCCATCATCTTGTCGATCGGGATGCCCGTCCAGCGGGACACGACGCTGGCGATGTCCTCTTCGGTCACTTCCTCGCGCAGCAGCGCATTCTCGCTCATGGCCTCAGCCTCGGCGAGCCGCTTTTCGAGAGCGGGGATCGTGCCGTAGGACAGCTCGCCCGCCTTGGCGAGGTCGCCGGAACGCTGCGCCTGTTCAAGCTCCAGCCGCGCGGTATCAAGTTCTTCTTTGATCTTGCCTTCGGCTTCGATCTTGTCGCGCTCGTTCTGCCAGCGGGTCGTGAGTTCGGAAGACTCCTGCTCCAGCTCCGCCAGTTCCTTGCGCAGGTTTTCGAGCCGGTCTTGCGACGCGACATCGTCCTCCTTGGCCAGCGCGCTTTCCTCGATCTTCAGCTGGATGATCCGCCGGTCGAGCGCCTCGATCTCCTCGGGCTTGCTCTCCACCTCCATGCGGATGCGGCTGGCAGCCTCGTCCATCAGGTCGATCGCCTTGTCGGGCAGGAAGCGGTTCTGGATATAGCGGTCGGACAGGCGCGCCGCCGCCACGATGCTGGCGTCGGTGATCCGCACGCCGTGGTGCAGTTCATACTTGTCCTTGATCCCGCGCAGGATCGAAATCGTGTCCTCTACAGAGGGTTCATCGATGAACACCGGCTGGAACCGCCGCTGCAGCGCGGGGTCCTTTTCGACATACTTCTGGTATTCATCAAGAGTGGTTGCGCCGATGCAGTGCAGCTCGCCGCGGGAAAGGGCGGGCTTCAACAGGTTGGAAGCATCCATCGAGCCTTCGCTGGCCCCCGCCCCGATCAGCGTGTGCATCTCGTCGATGAACAGGATGATATTGCCTTCGGCGTTTTTCACCTCGTCCAGAACCGACTTCAGCCGCTCCTCGAATTCTCCGCGATATTTCGCGCCAGCGATCAACGCGCCCATGTCGAGCGACATGAGAGTGCGGCCCTTCAGGCTGTCGGGAACGTCGCCATTGGCGATGCGTAGCGCGAGCCCTTCGGCAATTGCCGTCTTGCCCGTGCCGGGTTCGCCGATCAGCGCGGGATTGTTCTTGGTCCGCCGGGCGAGAATCTGGATGGTGCGGCGGATTTCCTCGTCGCGGCCGATCACCGGGTCCAGCTTGCCATCGCGCGCAGCCTGAGTCAGGTCGCGGGCAAATTTCTCCATCGCGTCGTAATTCGCTTCGGCGTTGGCACTGTCAGCACGCTTGCCACCGCGCAATTGTTCGATAGCGGCGTTGAGGCCTTGCGGGGTCACGCTCGCAGCCTTCATCGCATCGCGGGTGGAATCAGGCGCCATCGCCAGCGCGGTGAGCAGCCGTTCGACGGTGACATAGCTGTCGCCAGCCTTGTCCGCGAGTTGTTCGGCGCTGTCGAGCACGCGCACCGCATCATTGTCGAGCCCCGGCGTCGATTGCGCCCCGCTGCCGGTAACCTGCGGGATCTTGGACAGGCCAATATCGACCGCGCTTACCGCAAGGCTCGCCTCGCCGCCCGCGCGCTGGATCAGCCCGGCGGCCATGCCTTCGTCATCCTCAAGTAGCGCCTTGAGCAGGTGCAGCGGCGTGATCCGCTGGTGGTTCATGCGGATCGCGACGGTTTGCGCGCTTTGCAGAAAGCCCTTGGCGCGATCGGTGAACTTTTCGAGATTCATGTCTGAAGACCCCTCATTGGTGTTACCCGCCCAAGATGGTGTTGCATTTTAGCAACACAAGACATAGCGACCGCTTTTTTGCAACATTGGTGTATTACCTGACTAGGTGGGTCGGGCAAGGCGGTTTGCAAGCCCCCTTTGCACCCTGCCTGACTGGCCTGCTTGACTGCGTCCGTTCGCAAGGCGATTGTCCGCATCAAAGAGAGATCGGAGAGTCAGATAATGAAATTCCTGAAGGGCGGCGTCATCACGCTCGCCGCTGTCGTGCTTGCCGTATTCATCGCGCTGGCGACGTGGGAGCCGTTTTTCGCGCATCAGGCAAAGGCGCCCGAGTATCGCGAATATTCGGCCGAGATCGTGCGTGACGAATTCGGCGTGCCGATGATCTATGGCGAAACCGATACTGACGTCGCTTTCGGTGTCGCCATCGCCCATGCGGAGGACGATTTCTTCACCTTGCAGGACGTGATCGCCATGTCGCGCGGACGCTATGGCGCGATTGCGGGAGAAGACGGCGCGACCTTCGATTACGTCTATCACCTGCTCGACGCGCGCGGCACGGCTGAACGCGAATATCCCAGGCTGCCCGAAGACACGCGCGCCCTGTTCGAAGCCTATGCCACCGGGCTCAACCAATATGCCGAAGAGCATCCGGAGGAGATCAAGCTCGCCAATCTGTTCCCCGTGAACGGAGAGGATGTCGCCGCCGGTTTCGTGCTGCGCCAGCCGTTCTTCTACGGTCTTGGCAATGTCGTCGGGCCGCTTGTCGCAGGCGAGGAACTGCGCCGCGAATTCGGGCCGGACATTCCCGGCTTCCCGCGCGAAGGCTCCACTCCCGGTGCTTCGGCCCCGGTCGACGAAGCCGAACCCGGCGGGCAGGCGCGGCGCGATCTGGTGCTGCCGTGGGGCGAGGAAGCCGAACATCTCGGCTCCAACGCCTGGGCCGTGACGCCAGAGCGTTCGGGCGGGCCGACCACGCTGATCTCGAATTCGCACCAGCCGCTGCGCGGCGGCGTCGCATGGTACGAACTGGGTGTGCAATCGGGCGAAGGCTGGCACTTTACCGGCGCGAACTTCCCCGGATCGCCCTTCCCCTTCCTTGGCCACAACGAAAACCTCGGCTGGACCAATACGGTGAACCGGCCGGACATGGCCGACATCTACCAGCTCGAGGTCAACGAGGCGGGAACCCAGTACAAGCTGGATGGCGAATGGCGCGATCTGGAAACGAAGACCGTCACCCTGCCCGTCAAGCTAGGGCCGATCACCCTGCCCGTCCGCCGCACCGTCTATCGCAGCGTCCACGGCCCGGTGATCAAGAACGACAAGGGCTATTTCGCGATCCGTTACGGCGGGATGGGCAGCGTGCAGCAGCTGGACGCCTATTACCGCATCAACAAGGCGACCAATCTCGAAGAATGGCAGACACAGATCGCGCGCATGGCGATCCCTTCGACCAACTTCATCTACGCCGACCGGGAAGGCAACATCGCCTATGTCTACAATGCCGCCATCCCCGACCGGCCCGAAGATGTGAAGGCCAACTGGCGCGGCATCCTCGACGGGACACGCAGCGATCTGATCTGGCAGGGAACCGTCGATTACGCCGAGATTCCGAAGCTGATCAATCCGGCCTCCGGCTGGCTCTACAACGCCAATAACACGCCCTTTACGGCGGCTGGCGAGGGAAGCGATATGGACCCGGCGGACTTCTCACCAGTGTTAGGGGTTGAGCTGAAACAGACCAACCGCTCTCGCCGCGCATATCGCTTGCTGTCGGAAGTCGAAGGCCCGCTGGACCGCGCCACGCTGGAGCGGATCAAGTATGACAAGACCTATGAGCGCGAAGGCTATATCGCCCAGATGTTCGACCAACTTGAGAACATCTCGATCTTCACAACCGAAGACCCGATAATTGACGACGCTGCAGACCTGCTGAAGACATGGGATTTCACAGCCGATGGCAACGGTGCGGCGGATGCGCTCGCGCTGCTGATGATCCGGGATTACATGAGCGCCGAATACAACAATGGCGAAGCCCCACGGATAAATGAGCATCTGCGCGAAGCGGGGAATCACCTGATGACCCACTTTGGCCGCCTCGACCCGCCGATGAGCGAGCTTCTCCGGCTGCGTCAGGGCGATGTCGATCTGCCTCTGTCTGGCGGATCGGACACACTGCGCGCCATGACCACCTGGACTGTTGCCGATGACGGGCGGCTCTCGCTGCGCCACGGAGACAGCTTTATCCAGTGGGTCGAATGGCCTGCCGATGGCAGCCGCGTGCGCTCGCAGTCGATCCAGCCCTTCGGCGCGGCGACCACGCGGCCCGACAGCCCGCATTACACCGACCAGATGGAGCTTTACGCCAATGAGCGGCTGAAGCCGGTGCGGTTCTGGGAAGAGGATGTCCGCGCCGCCGCCCGCAGCAGCCGAAAGGTCACCAACGCGCGCTAGTGCGAGACTATGGAACTCGTCGATGGACCGACGCGTTTGATCGATTAACCGCGCTTTGCAGTTGATCGCCGACAGGCCAACACGCACGAGCGCACCAGCAATTCTTGCGATTTTCCAACGGGGAGCATCTTCATGAAACTTCGTCTTGCCACCACCAGCCGCATCGCGCTTGGCGCGGCGCTCGGCCTTGCCCTTGCCCTGCCCGCAGCACCGGCATTCGCCGATGCACATATGGACGCAACGCACAATGTCTCCGAAGGGGCTGGCGATCTTGAGGCGCTGGTTGCTCAGGTCCAGATTCCCTACGAGGAATTCCAGCTTGAAAACGGCCTGACCGTCATCGTCCACGAAGACCGCAAGGCGCCGATCGTCGGCGTGGCCGTGTGGTACAATGTCGGTTCGAAGGACGAACCCACCGGCAAGACCGGCTTTGCCCACCTGTTCGAACACCTGATGTTCAACGGTTCGGAAAACGCACCCGCCGACTATTTCCAGTACCTGCAGGAAATGGGCGCGACGGATTACAACGGCACCACCAATTTCGACCGCACCAACTACTTCCAGACGGTGCCCCGCCCCGCGCTCGAACGCGCGCTGTGGCTGGAAAGCGATCGCATGGGCTACCTGCTGGGCGCGGTGACGCAGGAAAAGCTCGATAACCAGCGTGGCGTCGTCCAGAACGAAAAGCGTCAGGGCGACAACCAGCCCGGCGGCCTCGTCTTCTACGAAATCCTCGGAACGATCTTCCCCGACGGCCACCCGTACCAGCACTCGGTTATCGGCTCGATGGCTGATCTCGACGCGGCATCGATGGACGATGTGCGCAATTGGTTCCGCGACAAGTACGGCCCCAACAACGCCACTCTGGTTCTGGCCGGTGACGTGTCCGCAGAGGAAGCGCGCCCGCTGGTCGAAAAGTGGTTCGGCCCGATTGCGCGCGGCCCGGTCAACACTCCGGCAGCCGCTGAAATCCCGACCCTGTCCGAACCGGTCCGCACCGTGATGAAGGATCAGGTCGCAGCGACCCAGATCAGCATCTACTGGCCTGCCCCCGGCATCATGAGCGAGGATCTGACCGCGCTCAACGTCGGCACCGCCGTGCTCGGCGGCCTTGCATCCAGCCGGCTCGACGAAATCCTCGTGCGTGACGAACAGTTGGCAGTGGGTGTTTCGGCCGGCAATTTCGACTTCCAGCGCGTCGGCATTATCAATGTCAGCGCCACGCTGAAGGATGGCGTTGATCCGGCCGTGCTCGAAGCGCGACTGAAGCAGCTCATCGAATGGTACATCAAAACCGGCCCGACCGAGGACGAAGTGCGCCGCGCCGCCACCAGCGATCTGGCCGGCACGATCCGCGGGCTTGAGCAGGTCGGCGGATTCGGCGGCAAGGCCGTGGCTCTGGCCCGCGGCGAAGTGCTGGCAGGCGATCCGGCCTTTGCGGTCGATCAGCTGGCGACGCTCGCCTCGATCACCCCGGCCGACGTGAAGGCCGCGATGCAGAAATGGATGACCCGCCCCGCCTTCACCCTGGTGCTCGAACCAGGTGAGCGCGACGGAACCTACGAGGAAGCCGCCAGCGTCGCTGCCGAGGGCGAAAACGCATCGGAACGCGATCGTGCGGCAGAGGAAATCACGGTTTCGGTCACCCGTCCGGCTCCGGCAATCGATTCCGTCCCGCAGCTCGACTTCCCCGATTTCGAGCGCACTACGCTTGCCAACGGCATGAAGCTGACTTACGCCATGCGTGACGCCGTTCCCGCGACCTATGTCACCATGTCGTTCAACGCTGGTTCGGCGGCTGATCCGGTTGACATGCGCGGGCTTGAAGGGCTCACGCTGGGCCTGTTCGACGAAGGCACCGCGACCATGTCGAGCCAGGAAATTGCCGAAGCGCGTGAGCGTCTGGGCCTCAACATCTCCACCGGCGGCGGAGATGACCGGTCGTCCTTCACCCTGTCGGCGCTGTCGGCCAACCTCGCCCCGTCGCTTGACCTGTTCAGCTCGATCATCCGCGAACCAGCCTTCAACGAAAGCGACCTGAACCGCGTGAAGGCACAGACGATCACCGGCATCCGTTCACAGATGCGTTCGCCGCAGGGCATAGCCGTGCGCGCGATCGGTACCGAGCTGTTCGGCGGCACGCCCTATGGCGGCACCACCACGATCGAGAGCGTTTCGGCCATCACCCGCGACGATCTGATCGCGTTCAAGGACACCTGGATCCGCCCGGATAACGGCGAAGTCTTCGTGATTTCCAGCCTGCCGATGGATGAAGTCGTGGCCCAACTCAACGCCGCATTCGGCGACTGGAGCGCTCCGGCGGTGGCAAAGGGTGAAAAGGATTTCTCCAACCTGCCCACCAGCACGCAAGGCGGGCGGATCGTCCTGATCAACCGTCCGAATTCGCCGCAAAGCTTCATCCTCGGCGCGCAGGTCACGCCGCTTGATGCGAGCGATCCGGCCTATGTCGACTTCACCAATGCCAACAACTCGCTGGGCGGCAACTTCCTTGCCCGTCTCAACATGAACCTGCGCGAGACCAAGGGCTGGTCCTATGGCGTTCGTGGCGGGCCGCAGGCGCGCGAAAACGCAGTGGTCTATGCCATCAGCGGCGGCGTGCAAGCAGACCGCACCGGGGATTCGGTGGCGGAAATGATCCGCGAAACCAGCGAATTCCTGACGACCAGCGGCGTGACCGAAGAAGAGCTGACCCGCAACAAGGCGAGCGAGATCGGCGAACTGCCGGGCAGCTTCGAAACCTCGGGCTCGGTGCTGGGGGCGATGCAGTCGATCGCGCTCTATGGCCGTCCGGACAATTACTACGAGACGCTCGTGGATCGCTACACCGCGCAGACCACCGACAGCCTCGATGCCGCAGCGCGCGCCGCGCTCGATGTCGATGACTTCGTGTGGGTCGTCGTCGGCGATGCCTCGGTCGTCCAGCCGCAGCTCGAATCGCTGGGTCTGCCGGTCGAAGTGCGCCAGATGGAAGGCGCCGAATAAAACCTGCAAAAAAGCCGTCAGCGGCTGACGCTACGGCTTGCTAATATCGGGGGCGGAAGGGGCGCACAGCCACCTTCCGCCCCCTTGTTTTTGCCCGTGATAGTGGTTGAACGCCCTCCGCTGACGTGTACAACACCACCCAAGCCAGAGGCGCCCCGCAGCGACTGGCCATAGCAAATCAGGGAGATCACAGATGTCACTTTCCGGTACCTACAACACCACCGTCAAAAGCCCGATGGGCGATCAGTCCGGCACTCTCACCGTCGTCGACAACGGTGACGGCACTTTCTCGGGCAACATGGCCGGCGGCATGGGCTCGATGGATATCGAAGACGGCAAGGTCGACGGCAACACGCTGAGCTGGAAAATGAACATGACCGTGCCGATGCCGATGACGCTGGATTGCGAAGCGACCATCGCTGACGGCAAGCTGGCAGGGAACGTCAACGCCGGTGCATTCGGCGCGATGCCGGTGACGGGCGAAAAGGTCGCCTGATAGCTTTTCAGGATAACGAAGGGCCGTCGGAGCTGGATTGCTCTGGCGGCCCTTTTGTTTGCGCATCTGCCGGCTGAGCGGTTATCGGTTGCGGCAAGCGAGGAAACATCATGCCGATTGACGCGCCTTTCGATCTGCCAACCCCCGCCCTGTTGGTGGAAAGGCCGAAATTCGCCGCCAATCTGGCCCGGATGCGCGATCATGTCGCGGCACTTCCTTCAGGCGTGAAGCACCGTCCGCATCTCAAGACAGTGAAGTCGGTCGAGCTTGCCCGGATGATCACCGATGCGCTCGGAACCGACGCGATCACGGTATCGACCCTGGCGGAGGCGGAGCACTTCGCTGCGGCCGGATATCGCGACATTCTCTACGCTGTCGGCATGGTTCCGGCCAAGCTCGATCGGGTGGCGGCGCTGCGCAGTCAGGGTGTCGACCTGACCGTAATCACGGACAATATCGCCGCAGCCCGCGAAACCGCCGCCTTCTGCCGCCGGCACGATATCTCCATCCCCGTCCTGATCGAAGTGGATTGCGACGGCCACCGATCAGGCATCCCGCCTGAGGACAGCATCGGCTTGCTCGCAGTGGCCAATGCGATCGGCAATGGCGCGCGGCTGCGCGGGGCCATGACCCACGCGGGCGGCTCCTACGGCGCGCGGACGCCCGAGGAATTGCGCAGCCATGCGGAACGCGAGCGGACGGGCACGCTGCTGGCCGCTCAAACGTTGCGCGCTGCCGGGCATGAAGCACCCGTTGTCAGCATCGGTTCCACCCCCACGGCGCTCTCCACAGCCGATCTTTCGGGCGTGACCGAACTGCGCGCCGGGGTGTTCCCCTTCATGGATCTGGTGATGTGCGGCATTGGCGTGTGCAAGCCGCAGGACATTGCCCTGAGCGTTCTGACCAGCGTGATCGGACACCAGCAGGACAAGGGCTGGATCATTGTCGACGCCGGATGGATGGCCATGTCGCGTGATCGTGGGACGGCAGACCAGCCGGTCGATCAGGGCTATGGCCTCGCGTGTGATGCGCATGGCACGATCATCGACGATCTGATCATGATTTCGGCCAATCAGGAGCACGGAATCCTTGCCATGCGCGAGGGATCGCGGGCCAGCCTTCCCGAACTGTCCGTTGGCACGCAATTGCGCCTCCTGCCCAATCACGCCTGCGCGACAGCCGCCCAGCACCAGAGCTACGCCCTGTTCGATGCTCCAGGCGGAGCGGTGGAGCAAATCGAGCGGTTTTCGGGATGGTAGGTGCGATCCGCCGGGGTTTCGGCCCGGCGGACCTTCAGAGTAAGGGAATTACTCCCCTGCCTCCCCTGCCGCTTTCAAATCGATCACCTGATCGCGATCATAGGCAATAACGCCTTCGATCGGGGCGATGCGGGCGATCATCTGGCGATAGAAATTGTTGATCTTGCCCACCGCAAGTAATTCCGGGATCACCGATGGCTGCGATGCCAAAGTCGCAGGCAGATCATAGACCAAATCACCCGATTGCTGCGGCAGCTCGACGACGAAGCCGTTGAGACCGCTGTTCTCCTTGATCTGCGGCACAGGCGCGCCGCGATCCTCCTCCCACCGTGGCATGGCGAACAGCGAATTGCCGAGATTGGTGACGACGCCGGGCTTCACCTCGAACTTGATCGTTCCCATGCAATAGCACTGGCCGAGATAGCCCTGCTTCACCCCGTAGAACACCGGCCCGTACCAGATGTATGTCCCCGGCTTCAGCTCTTCGAGATAGGCGTAAGTGCCGCCATCCTTCGAATAGACGAAGGTGGGGCCGAAGCTGGTCGCGAAGAATTGTTCGATCGAAGCGTAGGTAAAGCTTTCCTCGGTCGGCTTCACCGGCTCTTCGGGCGGATTTTCGGCCGCGGTCTGGCTTTCCATCCGGCGCTGCCAGCGGGCGTAGTCCTTCTCATACTCCTCCACCGCCGCGGCAAAGGCTGCCGCGCGGGCTTCCTGATACTTGGCGATGTCTTCCTCGTCCGCCACCCGGATGAACGAACCGGCAAAGCGGTTGGGCGCGGTGAGGTAGATGTAGCCCATGTCGGGCTTGATCGATTCCTCGCCCTTTTCGATCTCGTCTTGCTCGATCGGGCGGGCGCTGGCCCCGGTTGCGGTGGCAAGGCCGAGTGCTGCGACGCAAGCGAGTGTGATTGCGTTTCTGATCATCGGTCAAGCGCCTCCGTCGCCGGCTTGGGGCCGGACGCGACCTTGGCCTGTTGCAGCAGTGCAGCTTGCCGGACATCCTCGTCCTCGCGGCCGCCGCCTTCTTCGAAATTGAATTCGGTCCAAAGGTTCTTGGGAATGCCGTAACGGCCGTATCCCTTGTACCCCATGCAATTGCGCATGTTCACCCGGCGCATTTCGCGCCGCGCCGCAGACCCGTGGATCGCATCGGCCAGCACGGCGCCAAGCACCCCGCCGATCACCCCGCCAATGCCGTATTGATCGACATAATAGCCCGGATAGGGTTCGGCATTGCCGCGATAGGAGGCAAGGCCGCTAGCCAGATCGTCGCATTCGCTGATGTCAGCAAAGGCTTCGTCGAAGGAAGTGCCTTCGCGGTGGAAGAAGTAATACTTCTCGAAATCGCCCACGCGCGCGCGGCGCATGTCAAACGCGGTTTCCGGCATCGGAATGGCGGCCACTTCCTCCGCCGTGAATGCGCGGACTTCCCGCGACTGCTCGATCGCCTGTGCCGATGCGGCACCGGCCAGGGGCAAGAGCAGCACCCCCAACAATTTTGCTTTCATACAGACCCTTCGCGCCCGCCCCCATTGGCCGCGCCATTCGCCGGGATTATCACGGATTTTGCCGCCGACAAGACAGCAAATTCAAACGCTGCTTTGTCTAAATCCTCCCCCTCAGCGCCTGATAGGCGGCGGCGGAAACGGTGTTCGCCAGATTGAGCGAGCGGATGACGTCGGAACGCATCGGCAGGCGGAACAGGCGGTCTGTGTGACGCTCGATTATGCTGCGCGGCAAACCCTTGGTTTCCTGACCGAATATCAGCATCGCATCATCAGGATATTCGGGCTCGTAGAAACTACGGCTGCCGAATTCCTCGAACAGGAAAAGCTGGCCTGGACGGGGCTGGCGCGCCTCCAGAAACGCGTCCCAGCTTTCATACTCGGTGAGGTGGACATGCGGCCAATAATCAAGGCCGGAACGCTTCACCCGCTTGTCGCTGATTTCGAAGCCGAGCGGGTGGATCAAAATCAGCTCCATGCCCAGCGCAACGCAAGTGCGCCCCACCGCCCCCGTGTTGCCGGGTATCTCGGGTTGGACGAGGACGATGGAGAGGCTCACGCCCCTGCCCTTACCCCAGCTTGTCCTTCAGCAGCTGGTTCACCACCGCCGGGTTCGCCTTGCCCTGCATCGCCTTCATCGTCTGACCGACGAAGAAGCCGAACAGCTTGTCCTTGCCGCCGCGATATTCTTCGACCTTGTCGGCGTTGGCGGCGATGATGGCGTCGATCGCGGCTTCGATGGCGCCGGTGTCGCTGACCTGCTTCAGCCCTTCGGTATCGGCGATTTCACCCGGTTCACGGCCCGTACGCAGCACCAGTTCGAAGATTTCCTTGGCCTGACCGCCCGAAATCTCGCCCTTGTCCTGCATCGCGAGGATCGCGGCCTGGCTTTCGGCGGTGGCGCGGGCGGGATCGGCTTCCTCGCCATAGTTTTCGCGCGCCTGCTTGATCACGCCTGGAGCGACAGACAGCGCCCAGTTGGCGACCTGCGTGGCGACGGCGGTTTCGGGTTTGCCGATCGCCTTGGCCGTCGCAGCCAGCAGCGTTTCAAACCGGGCGAAAGTCTCAACCTCGGCCGTCAGTTCGCGCGCATTGTAAGGCGTGAGGCCCAGCTCCTGCTCATACCTTGTGCGCTTGGCATCGGGTAGTTCGGGCAGGCTGGCGCGGCATTCCTCGAGGAAATCATCCTCCAGCACCAGCGGCAGCAGATCGGGATCGGGGAAGTAACGGTAATCATGCGCGTCTTCCTTGCTGCGCATGGTCCGCGTGGTGCCGGTGCCCGGATCGAACAGGCGCGTTTCCTGATCGACGGTGCCGCCGCTTTCCAGCACGTCCACCTGACGGTTCGCCTCGTATTCGATAACCTGCATGACGAAGCGCACCGAATTGACGTTCTTCGTTTCGGTCCGCGTGCCGAATTCCTCGCCCGGACGGCGCACCGAAACGTTCACGTCGGCGCGCATCGATCCTTCTTCCATGTTCCCGTCGCACGATCCGACATAGCGCAGGATCGAGCGCAGCTTGCGCACATAGGCCCCCGCCTCTGCGGGAGAGCGCATGTCCGGACGGCTGACGATTTCCATCAGCGCGACGCCCGAACGGTTCAAATCGACATAGGACATGGTGGGGTGCTGATCGTGCATCAGCTTGCCCGCGTCCTGTTCGACATGGATGCGTTCGATGCCGATCACCTTGTCTTCGGGAATTCCGGATTTTTCGTCCGCCTCGATCAGCAACTGCCCTTCGCCCACCAGCGGGTGGTAAAGCTGGCTGATCTGGTACCCCTGCGGCAAATCGGCGTAGAAGTAGTTCTTGCGGTCGAAACGGCTCCACTTGTTGATCTGCGCTTCGATCGCCATGCCGGTGCGCACCGCCTGACGGATGCATTCACGATTGGGCACGGGCAGCATGCCGGGCATCGCCGCATCGACAAGGCTGACCTGGCTGTTCGGCTCCGCCCCGAACGCGGTGGAGGCGCCGCTGAACAGCTTGGCGTTGCTCGTCACCTGCGCGTGGACTTCAAGGCCGATCACGACCTCCCATTCACCCGTTGCGCCCTGAATGCGGTAGTTACTCATTGTCTTCTGCCTTGTCTGTCTCAAGTCGCCGTCCGGGTCTTGCCTCACCCGGCGGTGTCGGAGCGGGATCGCGGATCACCTTCCCGCTCGCATCAAACCGCGCTTCGCCGTGATCGATCGTCTTCGAAAGATACATCACCACCCCGCCGATCAGCACAAAGGCGACGAGGAAGATAAGGACGAAGGTCGCGGTGAAACCCATTTACCACCACTTCTCCGGCGCGTGGGTGAACCCGGCGCGTTCCTGAATGGCTAGGCCCGCATCGAGCACGGTCTGTTCGTCAAACGGCTTGCCCACCAGTTGCAGCCCCAGCGGCAGGCCGTCGGGGTTCAGCCCGGCGGGCACGCTCATCGCGGGAAGTCCGGCGAGGCTCGCGGGAACGGCGTAAACGTCGTTCAGATACATCGCCAGCGGATCGTCCACGTTCTCGCCCAGCGGGAAGCTGGCGGTCGGCGTGGTCGGCGCAAGGATCAGGTCACAATCCGCCCATGCGTTCTCGTAATCGCGGGCGACGAGCGCGCGCACTTTCTGCGCCTGATTGTAATAGGCATCATAAAAGCCCGCCGACAGCACATAGGTGCCGATCAGGATGCGGCGCTTCACCTCGTCACCGAAACCGGCGGCGCGGGTGGCGGCGTACATGTCCTGAAGGCCCGCACCATCGGGCAGGTCGCGCAGGCCATAGCGCACGCCGTCATAGCGCGCGAGGTTGGACGACGCCTCTGCCGGGGCGATGATATAATAGGCGGGCAGCGCGTATTTGGAATGCGGCAGCGAGATATCGACGATTTCGGCGCCTGCATCCTTCAGCCACGCCATGCCCTGTTCCCACGAAGCGATGACGGCCGCGTCGGTGCCTTCCATCCGGTATTCCCTGGGAATGCCGACACGCTTGCCCTTGAGGTCGCTCGACAACGCGGCTTCCCAGTCGGGCACGTCCATCTTGAGGCTGGTCGCATCCTTCGGATCGAACCCAGCCATCGCGCCGAGCATGATTGCGCAATCCTCGACGCTACGGGCCATCGGGCCTGCCTGATCGAGGCTGGAGGCGAAGGCGACGACGCCCCAGCGCGAACACCGGCCATAGGTCGGCTTGATCCCGCAAATGCCGGTGAAGGCGGCTGGCTGGCGGATCGAACCGCCGGTGTCAGTGCCCGTCGCCGCCGGAGCGATGCGCGCGGCCACCGCAGCCGAGGAACCGCCCGATGATCCACCGGGCGACATGGCAGCGTTGGAACCCGCCTTTTTCCAGGGCGAGGTGACATTGCCGAAATGGGAGGTTTCGTTCGACGATCCCATCGCGAACTGATCAAGGTTCAGCTTGCCCAGCATTCCCGCGCCCGCGTTCCACAGGTTTTGCGACACGGTGCTTTCGTATTCGGGCTTGAACCCTTCGAGGATGTGGCTCGCCGCGCTGGTCTGCACCCCGCGCGTTGCGAACAGATCCTTCATCCCGATCGGTACGCCCGCCATCGCGCCCAGTTCCTCACCGGCGGCGCGCTTGGCATCGACGGCATCGGCAGCGGCCAGCGCGTGATCGGGGGTGGTGACGATGAAGGCGTTGAGCACGGCGGCTTCGGCCACGGCGGCGTTGAAGCTTTCCGCCACTTCGCGCGCGGTGAAATCGCCGGCGCGCACGCCGTCGCGGATGGCTTTGACACCCAGAGAGGTAAAGTCGGTCATATTATTCGATCACCTTCGGCACGCCGAAAAATCCGTGTTCCGCAGCCGGAGCGTTGGCGAGCACATCGTCGCGTTTGCCCCCGCCCGTCAGCGGATCGGCGTCCACCACGTCATCGCGCAGGCGCAGCGTGTTGGGGATGACGGCGGACATCGGCTCAATGCCGGTCACATCGACTTCGCCCAATTGCTCAACCCATGCGAGGATGCCGTTCAATTCGGGCACCATGCGTTCGAGTTCTTCGTCGCTCGTCCTGATCCGCGCCAGCGACGCGATCTTGGCAACATCTTGTTTGGATACTGACATGGCGCGAGCGTTAGCGCCGCACAGGTGCGCCTTCAAGCGGGAGTTGGGCTGTCAGCGCGCTATTTGAAAGGATCGCCGACGGGTTTGCCGTCGATATAGACCTGTTGCCCGGTGAAGGGGCGCAATTCGATGGTGCGATCCAGATCGATCTCGGGCATTTGACGAGCGACAGAGGGAAGAAGTTCGCCTCTGAAATTATCCAGCATTATGGCCTTCGCCACTCCTGGCTCAACCCGCAGATAACGCATCGAGCCACCGGCTTCGCGCGTGTTCAGCACAACTGCGAGCACGCCGTTCGCATCCTCGCGCAAATTCGCTACGCGGCAGCTATCCTGGCAAAGCCAGGCATCCTCTTCGAGCCGCGCCCTGATTGCCGTGGCTGCGGCATCGTCAAACGCGGAAAGATCCACCCCGGCAATCGCGTCTCGCTGTTCGGGCAGCAAGGGGCCAAAACCACGGCTTTCCATCGCCTGCGCCTCTGCAGCGAGCTTTGCCACCTCGCCCTCGCGCGCGGCCAGATCGGCCAATGCATCGCGTCCGGCATCGCCGAAATCCCAGCGCAGCGCGTTGAAGTCGAAATCCTCCGCACTCACCGCACCGGAATCGAGCCGGGCGATCTGGTTCTTCGCGGAAATCGCACCGAAATTGAAAATCGGCATCGCCAGAATCAATGCGAACCCGCAGGTCAGCACCGCCAAATGCAGGTTCGACTGGCGCAAATGCTCGCGCCATCCCCCCTCCATCAGCGTGCGCCACCCGCGAATGGCGGAGACGAAATAGGCAACACCATAAGCCACCGCGACCGCGATCGATACGATTGCCCAGAGGCGTTCCGGGCTAAGGCCATGCTGCGCGATCCGCGTGCCCATTGACAGCGCTGCCATCACCGACAGCGGCAAAATGCCCAGCGCCAGCACGAAGCCAGCGACCCGCAGAACCCGTGAATGGCTGGCATGTTCGTCATCATCGCGCACCACCGAATTGGCGAGCACGAAACAGCCGACCGCAATGGCGAGCAACAGCGGCGTGGCGCTGCGCGTTGCCTCCCACAGTACATCGAGGCCCGACAGGGCGACCGCCAGCAGGAACAGCACCAGCGCGACGGCCAGCGGCACGGCAAGGATCGACAGCACAAGCAGCACGACATTCTGCAATGTGCCGATGATCTTCAACTGGTTGCGCAGCACGCCCAGCGCCGCGCCGAAGGTGACGCCGGAATAGACCCAGCCGAAGATTTCCTCTTCGATCAGGTCTTTCAGCAGCTCGATCCGGATCGCGCTGAACAATTCGGCGAGGATCGCGATCAGCGCCCATGAAAGCCCCACAAAGGCGAGCGCCCCGGCGGCGGTGATTGCATCGGTCCAGACGTGGAAATGGGTCGCCTTGTAACTGGTCGCCCAGCGATGGCGGTGGAAACCCGCCTGGAACAGCGGGACCGACAGCGTCACCGCCAACAGACCGGCGGCGACCCAGAAACCTTCATCGGCATAGCGATCGCCCGCGCTCGTCGCGCGCCACGCTATGCCGGCCATGACCAGCGCGACGCCGCCCGCAAACAGCGTAGATGATTTCCAGCGTTCGGGGGAAAGAGTGACGGCGCAGGCGAGCGGGCCGAACACCAGCGCGGCGGTGATCGCCATGCGCCACGGCACCTGTTCGCCGCCATCGCTGGCAATATGGACGAACGCACCCGCCAGCCCGAGCATCAGCGCGAGCGCCCACGGCCGCGAAGGCCATTCGTTCAGGCTGGCATCGTCATCAACCGCTGAGCGTTCGTCCGTCATGCGACACTCGGCTCAGCGGTCAATCAAGATCAGTTGGCCGGAGCCGCTTCGGGCCCGGCGCCTTCCGGTCCGGCGCCTTCCGGTCCACCTGGGCCCATCTGGCTCTGCATGGCGCGCTGCAGGATCGACAAATTGCGATCGAACATCTCGCGGGTCATGAAATCGACCACTTCGACTTCGAATTTGAGGTCGGCACCCGGAGGGATCGGCGCACCCGGAGGCGGCGCGTCGCCATAGGCCATTTCCGCCGGGATATAGAGTTCGTACTTGCCACCCTTCTGCATCTGCTGGAGGCCGAGGTAGAACCCTTCGATGGTCGCGTCCTTTTCGACCGGGAACGGGCTGCCTTCGGGGAAGACACCCTGAACCGGCAGCGGGATGTCCTGCGATTCGTCGAAGACTTCGCCGGTGGACGCGAGCATCCCCTTGTACCGCACGAAAACCATGTCGCCTTCCTGCGGATTGGGGCCTTCGCCAGCCACCAGCGTATCGACGCTGAAACCCTTGGGTACGGCAGCCCATGCCAGCCCTGCGCCGAGCAGGATGGCGATGATTACGCCCAGCCAGATCTTGGTAAGCGAGCCCTTGGCAACGGGCTGGATCGGAACGCGGGTGACTTCGGTCATGGATGATCCCTGAAAGATTGCGCCGGACAGCAAAAGGGCGCGGTAAATACACCGCGCCCTGATGGCTTATCCGATTGTGTGTTTCAAGCGATTGCTGCCTGAAACGCGCCTGTGAAGGCACAACGGCTTACTTGACGCCGTCGCGCTCCATACGCTTGCGCTCAAGCTTGCGAGCGCGGCGAACGGCTGCGGCCTTTTCACGGGCGCGCTTTTCGCTGGGCTTTTCGTAGTGACGACGCAGCTTCATTTCGCGATAAACGCCTTCGCGCTGCAGCTTCTTCTTGAGAGCGCGGAGAGCCTGATCGACATTGTTATCGCGAACGATGATTTGCATAAACGAAGTCTACCTTACCTTTTCAAAAGCGCGAAGACCCGCAGAAAACCGCGGAATTGCGCGTGAAACTGACGCTGGAACAGGCGCGAATCCCGATGGAGACGCGCTCAAACTGGGGGCGGCATAGCGCCGCCTGCACGAAATGGCAAGATGGCAGAGGCTTGCAAAGCGAACACGCGCTATGCAGACGGGCCGCCCCGCGCTAAGGGCGCTCAAATGTCCGCTGCAAGCCTACCCCCTCTCATCGCCTCTTTGTATGTTGCCTCCGGTGCCGCCGTGGGCGGTTTGGCGCGTTATCACATCGGGCGCGGGATCAATTACACCTTCGTGCAGGGATCGAGCTTTCCCTGGGCCACGCTGGTCATCAATGTCGCCGGCAGCTTGCTGATGGGCGTACTGCTGGGCTGGCTGGCGCGATCATCGGGCGCGCCGCAGTTCAAGGAAAGCATGCAATTGCTCATCGGTGTCGGATTGCTGGGCGGCTTCACCACCTTCAGCGCCTTCAGCGCGGAAATGGTGACGATGATCTATCGCGGCCAGATGCTCGCCAGCGTGCTGTATGGTTCGGCCTCGGTAATCGCCGGGATGCTCGCCTTCGTGATCGCGCTTATCGCCGTGCAGGGCCTGCAATGACCGGCGCGAGCACAGAAGTCCGCCAGTTCACCATAGGCGAGGACGATGACGGCGTGCGCGTAGACCGCTGGTTCAAGCGCAATCTGCCGCAGATCGGATTCGCCACGATCTCGCGCTGGGCGCGCACCGGGCAGGTGCGGGTCGACGGCAAACGAGTAAAGCCCGAGGATCGGTTGCAGGCAGGCCAGGTGCTGCGCGTGCCGCCGGGCGGGGAAGTATCGGGCAAGCCGCAGCGCGCCCCCCGCGAATTGTCGCCCGAACAGGTCTCCGAAGCGCGCGCGATGGTGATCCGCGAAACGCCCAGCGCGATCGTCCTCAACAAACCGCCGGGCCTCGCCACGCAAGGCGGCAGCAAGACCAACAAGCATGTCGACGGGCTACTCGATGCCTTTGTCGAGGATGAAGGCACGCCCCGCCCGCGGCTCGTCCACCGGCTCGACAAGGATACATCGGGCGTTTTGCTGGTGGCGAAAACGCCGGGCAGTGCGGCGAGCTATTCCAAGCGTTTCGCCGGGCGCAGCGCGCGCAAGGTGTATTGGGCGCTGGTCGTCGGCGTGCCCGAAGTGCGCGAAGGGACGATTGATGCCCCGCTCGCCAAGCAACCGGGCACCGGCGGCGAGAAAATGCACGTCGACGAAGAAAACGGCGCGGCTGCGAAAACGCGGTATCGTGTGGTCGAACGCGCCGGGCAAAAGGCCGCATGGGTGGAACTGGAGCCGCTGACGGGCCGCACCCACCAGCTGCGCGTCCACATGGCCGCGATCGGCCATCCGATCGTCGGCGATGGCAAATATGGCGGGCAGGACGCTTTCCTGACCGGCACGATCAGCCGCAAGATGCACCTCCACGCGCGCCGCCTGATCATCGCCACGCCTGAAAGCAAGGGAAGCAGCGCAACCGGGGGGGGCAAGCTGGACGTGACCGCCGATTTGCCGGAGCATTTCGCCGCAAGCATGGAGGCACTGGGTTTTGACCCGGCGCTGTCCGATGCCGCGCCGATCCGCGACGAAGCGCCCGAGCGCACTCCGGCGGAAAAGAAGCAGGCCGCCCGCCGCCACTTCAAACAGGCGCGCAAGGAAGCCCGCGCCCCGCGCCGCGCACGCGGAGCCGCGAACAGCGCGAAGAAGACGGCGAAAGGGAAGCCCAAGGGGCGCAAGAAGTGACCCAGCGCCTTGCAGTGTTCGATTGCGACGGCACTCTGGTTGACGGGCAGGCCGATGTGTTGTGGGCGATGGCCCGCGCATTCGAGCGCGCGCAGATGCCCACGCCCGATCCGGCCAAGGTCCGCAGGCTGGTCGGGCTGAGTCTGCCGGTCGCGATCCGCGAGCTGGCCCCCGATGCGGAGCCCGCAACCCAGCGCGACCTTAACGAATTCTACAAATCCAGCTTTCGCGCCCGGCGCGAGGAAGGGCTGCTGGACGAACCGCTTTACGATGGGATCGCCGATCTTCTCCGCGCCCTTCATGCCGATGGCTGGAGCCTTGCGGTTGCCACCGGCAAATCGGATCGCGGCCTCACCGCCTGCCTCGCCGGGCACGGGCTTACCGATCTGTTCGTCTCGCTCCAGACGGCCGACCGCCACCCGTCGAAACCGCATCCCGCCATGCTGGAGGCCGCGCTGTTCGAAGCGGGCGCCGAGCCCGAAGACGCGGTGATGATCGGGGATACCAGCTTCGACATGCAGATGGCCCGTGCGGCACGGGTGCGTGCGGTGGGCGTGGCATGGGGCTATCACTCCCCGGCCGAACTGCTGGCGAGCGGAGCTGACATCGTGGCACGCAACGTCGCGCATCTCGCGACGGAATTGGGAGCGATGCAGTGACCGACATGATCGACAGCGCGGAAATGCAGGCCCGCCGCCGCTATCTCCTCACCAATCTGGTGCGGCTGGGTTCGCTGGCGGCTGTGCTGGCGGGGCTTGCGATGGCACGGCAGGTGATCCCCGGCCCGACCATGCTGGGCGGTGCAATCGCGCTTGGCGGGATGCTCGGGTTCTTCTTTGTCCCGGCCCTGCTGGTGCGACGCTGGAAATCTCAGGACGGAAAAGTCGAGGAATGAAGCGCTTTTACAAGGAAGTCGCCGCTGCCCCAGTGGATGGCGGATGGCAGGTCACGCTTGACGGGCGCGGGATCAAGACGGTCAAAGGTGCGCCGCAGATCGTGCCGAGCGAGGCGCTGGCGTTCGCAATGGCGGCGGAGTGGGACGCGCAAGGCGAAAAGATCGATCCGGCCAGCTTCGTCTTTCGGGATATGGTGGATTACGCCATTGATGTCGTCGCGCCCGAACCGGCGGCGCTGGTCGAGAAGGTTACGACTTATGGCGATACCGACACGCTGCTGTACCGCGCCGACCCGGACGAGCCGCTGTTCGCGCGCCAGCAGGAAATCTGGGAGCCGATCGTCACCACATTTGAGCAGCGCCACGGGATCGAACTGGTGCGGGTCAGCGGCATTGTCCACCGTCCGCAATTCGATGCCGCGCTGGCGCGGCTGCGGGAGCGGCTGGGCGAACAGACGCCCTTCGCGCTGGCGGCGACAGAGGCCATGACGAGCCTTGCCGCTTCGCTGGTGATCGGGCTTTCGGCGCTCGACAACTCGCAGGAGGATGCGGCGCTCACGCTGTGGCAGGCCGCCTGTCTCGAAGAGGAATGGCAGGCGGATCTCTGGGGCCGCGATTACGAGGCGGAAGAACGCCGCGCAAAGCGGCGGGCCGATTTCCTCAACGCGTGGCGGATGGCTCGGCTGGCAACGGCCTGACCGCTACCTATCCCGCGTCAACCACCCAGTCGGCAACTTCGCCCGCGACCGTGTTCGCCACCCGGTTGAGCGCCGGACCGACTGATCCCGCTTCGGGCAACACGCCCTGCTCCCGGCCCTCGAACCGGCGCGAGACGACCTTGCCATCGGCATTCGTCCGGATCGCTTCGAAGCGGACGACCACCGACGAAGTCGGCGCGTCATAAGTCATGTCGAGCAACGTCCCGCGCACGAAGGTATCGGCGCGCGCCGGGGTATCGTCATTGTCCAGCACCAGCGCCGCCCCCCGAGTGCGCAGCGTTTCCCCGATCAACCGGCGGAAAAGACGCGCGGGCTTTTCGATCCAGAACGCCTCTTGCAGATAGGCGACTTCGGTTTCCGACACATTCACCGGCACCCGCAGCACATCGAGCTTTGCCGGGACTTCCGGAGTCAGCACGGCAATCGCGCCCTCGCTGCCCTCTCCCCCAGCCTGCGCGCCCGATCCCGCCGGCGCGCTTGCGGTCGACGACAGCGTCAGCAGGCTTTCGGGTGGGTCCTGCCCCAGGCTGATGCAGCCGGACAGGGTCAGGGCGAAGGCGGCGGAAATGCCCGCCAGCAGGCGGCGCTGTGACGCGGTATTCATCAATGTCCCCATCATGGCTTGTAATCCGGCAGCGACTGCCCGTTGAGCAGCGACCCGGCCCCTTCGGCTTCGAGCCTTTCGGTAATGGATCGCAGGCTCCGACTGGTGGTGCGCAGATCCTGCAAGGTCGCCTCGGCCGCAGGCAGCGTCGACTCGCGCAATTGCCGCGCGGCAGGGCGTGTGTCCTCCAGCGTCGCGGCCAGTGCGGCGGCCGCTTCATTCGCGCTACGCAGCGTGCCGCGAAGTTCCTCGGCCAGTTGCGGCCCTTCCTCGTTGATCAGCCTGTCAGTCGACTGGGTTGCCTTTTCAAAGGCGTCCAGCGCTTCTCCGGCTTCCTTCAATGCCACTTCAAGTTCGGCAAAGGTGGTTTCGAGGCGCGGCGCCGCATCGGCAAGCTCACGCGTCAGCCGGTTCGAATTTTCGAGAATTCCCGCAAGCTGCGCCTGATTTTCCGGCCCCAGCAGGATGTTCAGGTTTTCCGTCAGCGTCGCCAGCCGCTCCAGCAGCAGCGGCGCGTTGTTGAGCAGCGCGTTGATGCCGCCATCCTTTGGCGGGATCACCGGCGCGCCTTCGGGGCAGGCCGTGGTTTCGCAAGTGATCGCAGGCGCACCGCCGCGGGCTCCATCAAGCAGGATGGTGGAAACGCCGGTGAAGCTGGCCTGGATCGTTGCAGTCGTCCCGATCAGGATCGGCACGCCGTCCTTCACCCGGATGCGCACGCGCACGAATTCGGGGTTTTCCTCGGACAGGGCGATATCCACCACTTGCCCCACCGGCACCCCGGCGTAAGCAACCTGGCTGCCATTGGCGAGGCCCGACACCGATTGCGCGTAGAAGATATCGTATTCGTTGTGCGCGCCCTGCCCCAGACGCGCGATCCAGACGATAAACGCCGCAAGCGCCACCAGCAGCGCCAGCGTGACCGCGCCTACCCAAAGGTGATTGGCTCTTGTCTCCATCGTCTATCCCTATGAACGCCCTTGGGCGGCTGTGTCCATCGCTCTGTCGGTTCGCATGTGCATCACCACACCTGCTCGCTCGCTGACAAGGTTTTGAGATTGTGGGTGTTGCGCGCCCCGCGCCCGCGTGGGCCGTTGAAATATTCCTCGATCCACGGGTGCTTGGTTTCAAGCAGTTCGGGGATCGTCCCGACTGCAATCACCTGCTTGTCGGCAAGCACCGCGACCCTGTCGCAAATCTCGTAAAGCGTATCGAGATCATGCGTGATCAGGAACACGGTGAGGCCCAGCGTTTCCTTCAATTCGCGGGTCTGGCGGTCAAACTTGGCCGCGCCGATCGGGTCAAGCCCGGCGGTGGGTTCGTCAAGGAACAACAGCTCCGGATCAAGCGCGAGTGCGCGGGCGAGGCCCGCCCGCTTCTTCATCCCGCCCGACAATTCCGACGGATATTTGGCAATCGCTTCTTCGGGCAGACCAGATAGCAGCACCTTGTAACGGGCGATCTCCTTGCGCAGGCCCTCCTCGATTTCGGGATAGAACTGCTTGATCGGCACTTCGACATTCTCGCCCACGGTCAGGGTCGAAAACAGCGCGCCGCCCTGGAACAGCACGCCCCAGCGCCGCCGCACCCCGATCTTCTGATCCAGATCGACCCCGGTGATCGTCCGCCCGAGCACTTCGATATGCCCTGCGGTGGGATATTGCAGGCCGATGATCGAACGCATCAGCACCGATTTGCCGGTGCCTGATCCGCCGACGACACCGATGATTTCGCCCCGGCGCACTTCGAGGTCGAGCCCGTCATGCACGGCAAAATCGCCGAATTTGTTGACCAGCCCTTCGACCTTGATGACGGGCGGCTCTTCGGCCTTGGCGGGCTCGGGGGCGGTGGCGGTTTCTTGTTCTGCCATCGCTTACCCCCACCCGATTTCGGTGAAGAACACCGCGAAGAACGCGTCGAGCACGATCACCGCGAAAATCGCGGAAACCACCGCCATTGTCGTGCGGCTGCCGACTTCCTCGGAATTCCCGCGCACCTGCATCCCGTGATAACAGCCCGCCAGAGCAACGATCAGCCCGAACACCGGCGCCTTGATCAATCCGACCCACAGATCATGCGTGGGCACCACGTCCTGAATCCGCTCAAGGAAGGTGAAGAACGGGATGCCAAGCGCGAATTGCCCGACCACCGCACCGCCGACAATCGCGACCATCGACGCATAGAAGCCCAGCAGGATCATCATGAAAGTGCAGGCGAGGATGCGCGGGATGACCAGCTTTTCTATCGGGGAAATGCCGATGGTGCGCATCGCGTCGACTTCCTCGGTCAGCTTCATCGTCCCGATCTGCGCGGCAAAGGCGCTGCCCGAACGGCCGGCGACCATGATCGCCGTCATCAGCACGCCCAGTTCGCGCAGGGTCAGCCGCCCGACAAGGTTCACCGTCAGCGCTTCGGCCCCGAATTGTTCAAGCTGCACCGCGCCCTGCTGCGCGATGACGATGCCGATCAGGAAGCTCATCAGGCCGATGATCGGCAGCGCCGCCACCCCCACCAGCTCCATCTGCCGCACCAGCGCACGCATCGGGAATTGCGAAGGATGCCGGACGAGGTTCCAGACTCCGATCAGGATCTGCCCAAAGAACCCGACAACGCCGTAAATGCCGGAGCGCGCGGCAAACACCTTTTCGCCCAGCGCCAGCGGCACGCGCTCCCACGCGGGCACTTGCTCAGGCACCAATTCGGGATTGCCCGCGATGCTTTCCACCGCACCCAGCAATCGGCGCGCCTGCTTGTTCGCGCCGGTGATTTTAGCCGAATGCTTCACCGAAAGTCGGCAGGCGACCCATGCGCCCACCGTGTCGATTTCCTCGACGCCTGACAGGTCGATGGCGGCGAGATCGCCCGAAATCTGGTCAAGATCCTGATCGATAAAGCCAATCGTGGAAACCAGCAGCCGCCCGGAAAGCGCCAGCGTGGCCCCGCCAGCGCTGTCTTGTTCGAGCGTAAAGTGAGCGGCACCGTCCATTGCGTTCAAGGATATGCGGGGAAACGGCGTGCGGCTCAAGGGGCGATGACATGCAAATTGTGATCAATTGTTGCGCTGCACAGCGCGGCTTGGCAAAGCACCCGCGCCATGGACACCAAACTCAACACCACCTTCAATCCCGCCGACATCGAGACACGATGGTACAAGCATTGGGAGGAAAGCGGCGCTTTCCGGCCTGAACGGCCCGATGCCGAGCCCTTTACCATCGTCAACCCGCCACCCAATGTGACGGGATCGCTCCACATCGGCCACGCGCTCGACAACACATTGCAGGACGTGGTGATCCGCTATGAACGGCTGCGCGGTAAGGATGCGCTGTGGGTGGTGGGCACTGATCACGCGGGCATCGCCACGCAGATGGTGGTCGAGCGCCAGCTTGAAGCGAAGCAGGACAAACGCACCAATTACAGCCGCGACGAATTCGTCGACAAGGTGTGGGAATGGAAAGCCGAAAGCGGCGGCCAGATTACGCACCAGTTGCGGCGGCTTGGCTGTTCGATGGACTGGTCGCGCGAGCAGTTCACCATGGACCCGCACTTTACCAAGGCGGTGCTCAAGACCTTCGTCGATCTGTACAATGATGGTCTGATCTACCGCGACAAGCGGCTGGTGAACTGGGACCCCAAGCTGAAGACTGCGATTTCCGACCTTGAAGTCGAACAGCAGACGATTGGGGGCAGCTTCTGGCACTTCAAATACCCGCTGGCGGACGGGGCGACCCTGCCCGACGGGCGCGATTATCTCGAAGTCGCCACCACGCGGCCCGAAACCATGCTCGCCGACATGGCGGTGGCGGTGCATCCCGATGACGAACGCTACAAAAACGTTGTCGGCAAACACATCATCCTGCCGATCACCGGGCGGCGCATCCCTGTGGTCGCGGATGAACACGCCGATCCGGAACTGGGTTCGGGCTGCGTCAAGATCACGCCCGGGCACGATTTCAACGATTTTGAAGTCGGCAAGCGCGCCGGGTTCGTGGCCGGCGAAATGCTCAACATGCTCGATGCCGATGCCAATGTCTGCCAGACCGCCGACGGGCTGGTGCCGGAGGAATTCATCGGCCTGCACCGTTTCAAGCGCGACGGTGTTGACGGCGCGCGCGAACTGGTGGTGCAGCGCATGAAGGAACAGGGATACCTGATCCCGCACGTCACCAAGAACAAGGCGGGCGAAGAAGTCGCGCACGATGCCGAACCGCGTGCAATCGCGACCCCGTTTGGCGATCGCGGCGGAGTGGTGATCGAGCCATGGTTGACCGATCAATGGTATGTCGATGCGGCCAAGCTCGCCGAAAAGCCGATCAAGGACGTGCGCGACGGCACCATCGAAATCGTCCCGAAATCGTGGGAAAAGACCTTCTTCAACTGGATGGAGAACATCCAGCCATGGTGCGTTTCGCGCCAGCTGTGGTGGGGCCACCGCATACCGGCTTGGTTCGACGCGGACGGCAATGTTTATGTCGCCATGTCCGAAGAAGAAGCGCAGGCACAGGCCGGTGAAGGCGTGGCGCTGACCCGTGACGAGGACGTTCTCGACACGTGGTTCTCCAGCGCGCTGTGGCCCTTCGCCACGCTGGGTTGGCCAGAGGACGGCCAGCCGCTGCTCGAAAAGCACTTCCCCAACAACCTCCTCATCTCCGGCTTTGACATCCTGTTCTTCTGGGATGCGCGGATGATGATGATGGGGCAGTACAACATGGGTCAGGCCCCGTGGCCGCGCCTGTATCTGCACGGCCTCGTGCGCGCCGCGGATGGCGCGAAGATGTCCAAGTCCAAGGGCAATGTCGTCGATCCGCTGGGCCTGATCGACCAGTACGGCGCGGATGCGTTGCGGTTTTTCATGGCGGCGATGGAAAGCCAGGGCCGCGACATCAAGATGGATGAAAAGCGGGTTGAGGGATACCGCAACTTTGCGACGAAACTCTGGAACGCGACCCGTTTCTGCCAGTCGAACGGCATCGGCGCCTCCACGACGCTGAAGGCACCCAGTGCCCGCCTCGCGGCTAACCAGTGGATCATCGGCGAGGTTCAGGCCTGCGTCGCCGAAATCGACAAGGCGATGGCGGACCTGCGCTTCGACGCGGCAGCCAATGCGATCTACCAGTTCACCTGGAGCAAGTTCTGCGACTGGTATCTGGAGCTGATCAAGCCGGTGTTTGCCGAAGGCGCGAGCGAGATGGCGGCGAGCGAAACCCGCGAAGTCGCCGGGTGGGCGCTCGACCAGATTCTCGTCATGCTCCACCCCTTCATGCCCTTCATCACCGAAGAGCTGTGGCACGCGCAGGGTGATCGCAAGCACGACCTGATCCTTGCCCAATGGCCGAACCCGCGTGCCGAAGTGTCGAAGGACGCGACTGACGCGATCGACTGGGTGATCGACCTCACCACCAATGTCCGCAGCGCCAAGAACGAACTCGGCATAGCGCCGGGTGCAAAGCTGGCGGCTTACCTGCCCGCAGCCTCGCCCCTCGCAGCAAGCACCGTCGAACGTTCAAGCGCCGCGATCGAGCGCCTCGCCCGCCTCACCCCGGTAACTCTGGACGAAGCGCCCGCCGGCCCGGCTATGCAGGTGACCGCGCTCGGCGATATCTTTGTCATCCCGCTCGAAGGGATCATCGACATCGAAGCGGAAAAGACCCGTCTGGCAAAGGCTTTGGAGGCAAGCGCGAAGGAAGCGAAATCGCTCGAAGGGCGACTATCCAACCCGAACTTCGTCGAACGCGCCAAACCCGAAGCGGTGGAAAAGGCCAAGGCCGACCACGCGCACCATTCGGGCGAAGTCGAACGGCTGACGGCGGCGCTGGCACGGCTGGGGTAACGAGGTTTGCGGATGGCTTCGCACCCTAACAAAGGGGACGAAGCCACCCTACATCTCATAAATGTCCCCCTGGCTGATCCTCCTTGCCATCGCGCTGATCGCGGCGGGCTTGGTGTATCGCCACTTTGCCAAACAGCGCCGCCGCAAGGCTTTGCTCGCTTCACCGCTCTCGCCGGAGCAGCGCGCAATAATCGCCCGGCTTGTTCCGATCACCCGTCGCCTGCCCGCATCGCTGCGGCCTGCCCTTGAAGGGAAGATCAATCTCTTCCTCGACCAGATCACTTTCCGCGGCAAAGGCGGGATCGAAGTCACCGATGAAATGCGGCTTTCCATCGCCGCGCAGGCGTGCCTGCTGATCGTCAACAGTCCGGCGTGGTACGACACTCTCAGGAACGTGCTGATCTACCCCACGGTGATCCGCACCCGGCGCGACACGCATGACGGCCATCTGGTGAGTGAGCATGATTTGCACATGGCGGGCGAAAGCTGGGTTCGCGGGCCGGTGGTGCTTTCATGGGATCATGCGCTGGAGGGCGGGTTGGACGATTCCGACGGCTACAACGTCGTGATCCACGAATTCGCGCACCAGCTCGACAGCCTCACCGGACACACCAACGGCATACCCGTGCTGCGTGAAGGGCAGGATTATGCCGGGTGGGAAAAGGCGATGCTGGATGCCTTCCACCGCCATGTTGATCGGGTGAAAGCAGGATACGAAACGCTGATCGATCCCTATGGCGCGACCAATCACCAGGAATTTCTGGCCGAAGCGATCGTCACCTTCTTCGAAAGGCCGGTAGTATTACAGCGCGAAGAGCCCGCGCTCTATGCCGAGTTTTCCGAATTGCTGGCGCTGGACCCGGCACAATGGAACTGATTTGTCAGGGGATGCGGCGAATTCGGTTCGGGCCAAAACTGGTACGCGAATTTCCTACTGAGGCCATCCGTGGCATAGGTGGCTGCATGAAACAGCCTGTCACCTTACCCCTGCAATCGACGCAAACGATCAAAAGGCGTTCCTGTGATCGAATGGATTTTTCCTTCAGGACAGTGTTCCATGTGTTCCATCCTGTAGGGTTTCATGGGGGTCACCATGGCTGATCTGATCTGTGCCACCGACGATTCCGGCGCGGCGGAGATCTTCGCCAGCCTGCAAGGCGAAGGGCCGAGCGCAGGCGTGCCGGTCGCTTTCATCCGCCTGTCGCGCTGCAACCTTGCCTGCACATGGTGCGACACCGCCTACACCTGGCGGTTTGAGGGGGACAACCGCCCGCACCGCGACGGCGTGGCCTATGATCGGAAAGCCAACCAGATTCCGCTCTCGCCCGAGAAAGCGGCGGCGAAGATTGCGGCATTGGGTCAGAAACGGCTGGTAATCACGGGGGGCGAACCGCTGATGCAATGCGGGCCGCTGGCAGACATGCTTGCGATCCTGCCCGATATCGAGGTGGAGATCGAAACCAACGGAACGACCAAAGCCAGTTCCCATGTCGATATCCGCGTCGATCAGTACAACGTCAGCCCCAAGCTGGCGCATTCGGGCAATGATGCCGCGCTGGCGCTGATCCCGGAACGGCTCGATTTCTACGCCTGCGACCCGCGCGCCTTCTTCAAGTTCGTGATCGCATCGCCGCAGGATGTGGACGAGGTGCTGGCGCTGCAACGCGAATACCGGTTCCGCCCCGGCCATGTGTTCCTGATGGCGGAAGGGACTGACAGCGCGACCTTGCGCGCGCGCCAGCAATGGCTCAGCCCGCTATGCCTTGAGCACGGTTTCCGCATGAGCGACCGGATGCACATCCACCTCTACGGGGATACGCGGGGGACGTGAGTTGTTTTCTCCCTCAAGCGCCGGGCGCGCGTCCTCGGCGCTGTTTCAAGCCCCAAGGGCTTGAGCGACTGCGGGCGGCCGGTCGGCCTTGCGGACCCGACAGGTCCGAGAATGAAGAAAGGAGAGCTTTCGCCCTCTAACCCTGACTTCTCCAGCGCAGCACGACGCGCTCGACCAGCTCTTCCTCGCCACCGCCGGTGGCCCAGAGTTGTGAGAAGCTGGGGTCTTCGGATGCAGGGCGCTTGTGTTCCTCGAGCGTGTCGAAATTGACGCGGATCGGGATGGCGACACCCTCGCCGCAGATGATGCATTCGCGGTTGCGCAAGGCGGGGATCGAATCGAGGAACCCACGCGAACCTTCGGGCATGGCCGAACGGACGAAGGCCTGGTCGCGATCGTTGTTGAGACGCATCGAGATGATCGTGCCGCACTGCGACAGCACGCCTTCGGCAAGGTCGGACGGGCGCTGGGTGATCAGGCCAAGGCTGATGCCGTACTTACGACCTTCCTTGGCGATACGGCTCAGGATCTTGCCGACAGAGGAACCGTCGGCGTTCTTTTCGTTCGGGACGTAGCGGTGCGCTTCCTCGCAAACGAGCAGGATCGGACGGGTCTTTTCCTCGCGGCCCCAGATCGCGAAGTCGAACACCAGCCGCGAAAGCACGGCGACCACGGTGGAGGTAATGTCAGACGGCACGCCCGACACGTCGATGATGGAGATCGGCTTGCCGTTGCTGGGCATGCGGAACACCTTGCCGATGAAGTCGGTCATGGTGTCGCCCACGAGCAGGCCGGAGAACATGAACTGGTAACGCGGATCGGTCTTGAGCTCGTCGAGCTTGCCCTTGATCCGCATGTAAGGCGCCGAAGATGTGGCCTTGTCGAGCTTGCCCATCTCGTCCTGCAACTTGTTGGACAAGTCGGACAGCAGATAGGGGATGGGAGAATCGACGGTGATCTTGCCCATCATCTCGGCCAGACGGTTCTTGCCGCGGGCATGCAGGAGACACTTAGCGAGAATGTCCATATCGACCTGACGTTCGTTACCGTCGCTGGTCAGCAGGACTTCGCAATGCTCTTCGAAGTTCATCAGCCAGTACGGCATCTGCAGGTTCGACACGTCGAGGATCTGCCCGGTCTGGCGGAAGGCCGCCGAATATTCGCCGTGCGGGTCGATCATCACGATGTGACCCTCGGGCGCGGCCTGGCAGATGCGGTGCAGGATCAAGGCGGCGCTGGTCGATTTACCCGTACCGGTCGAACCCAGCAGCGCGAAGTGCTTGCCCAGCATCGCGTCGATGTAGAGGCCGGCGCGGATGTCCTTGGTCGGGAACACGGTGCCAATGGTGATGTTGGCGCGCCCGTCGCTGGCGTAGATTTGTTCAAGGTCCTTGGTCGTCGCGGGATAGACCATTGCGCCGGGAACCGGATAGCGGGTAACACCGCGCTTGAAGCCGTGGATGCGACCGGTAAGCTTTTCCTCCGAGCCTTCGCCGAGGAAGTCGATATGGGCGATGATCCCCGCTTCGCTGCGGCGATCCTTGCGCTGGTCGCGGACGTTGGCGAGCAGCCATGCATCGCCCACGCGGATCTTGATCTGGCTACCGACCTGGCCAGCAAGCGCAACCGAACGGTCTTCGTCCTCCATGCATTCGTTCAAACGCTGAAGGTCAAGCGCGATTTGCGAACCGGCACCGGAAATCTCCAGCACGATCCCGATAGGCTGGCGCGCGTTATCGACGCCGGCATTCGAAACGTCTGCCGGAGTGGCGTTGCCTTCTGCCGCAAAATTGTGGCTGCCCATGTCGGTCATGCAGTCTTCCCTGTCCCTTGTGAGGAATACGCTTTGGTCCAAGCCGGAAACTCCCGTTTCCAGCGTGTCTTGCATGCCCCAACTTGGGTTAAGATCGCGTCAATGCTGATGCGCGACGTTGCGAGCTTTGCGCTATCTGGCGAACAGCCGCCCGGCCAGCCAGCCCATGCTCAGCGACAGGATGATCGCCCCGAGACCGTAGATGAGCGACCACTGCTCCGCGAAATAGACCACCCGCCCTTCCAGCCCCACCTTGACCACTTCGATATCGGCGGTGGCGCTCGCCAGCACGCGGCCATTGGCGATGGCAAAGGTTTCGGCGGTGTATTGCCCGGTCGTCACATTCGACGGCAGGACAATGCGCGCCTGATACAGCACGCCTTCGCTGATCCGCACACCCTCTTCCGATTCCTTGTAGAGGCCCGAACGACGCCGCAAATCGACGAGGCCCTGAGCAAACCGGATCTGCTCTTCGGGTTCGATCTGGCCTGTCGGACTGAGCTGGATGAACTCGGTGCCAAGTTCGTAGATCGCAGCGGTGCGGGGATCGACGATTTCTGCCACCGGACGCGAGGATGCGACAGCGAAGAAAGAGGGGGCAGAGCGAAAATCGCTCGATCCCGAGTTCATCCAGACCCCGGCGATCCGTTCCTTCTCACGCAGGCGGATCGGTTCGGTAGGTCCCTTCAGCACGACGACGATATCATATTGCGTCCGGCTGGCCGCCCCCGCCGGATCGATCACCGCTCCATACAGCAGCAGGTTTGCGCCCGTGAAACCTTGCCGCACTTCGATCCGGGACTGGCTGACTTCGGGCACGAGCACGGGTTCGCGCTGCCCCATCAGGATCGGCGCTGCACACATCAGGGCAAAGGCGGCGATCCGGCGGGTCACAAGGGATTGACCGTGTAAATCTCATCGGGCTGCACACCCAACCCGTAAAGCATTCGCAAGGCGACCAGCATTACAATACCAGCCAGAACGAGACGCAGGATTTCAGGGCGAGCCTTCATCGCGATCTGCGTCCCGAACTGCGCGCCCAACACCGAACCAAGGAGCAGCAGACCCGCCAGCACGATGTCGACAGCCTTGGTCGTCAATGCGTGCGTCATGGTGGTGACCATTGTGACGAACAGTATCTGGAACAGCGAGGTGCCGACAACGACGTTCCCGCTCATGCCAAGGATGTACAGCATCGCAGGAACGAGGATGAAACCGCCGCCGACGCCCATCAGCATGGTCAGAATGCCGACAACAGTACCGAGTATCAGCGGCGCTAGCGGCGAAATGTACAGCCCCGATGCGTAGAAGCGCGCTCTGAATGGAAGTCCGGCAACGAGCGGATGGTGGCGGCGTTTGCGCGGTCGGACGTCGCCCTGTTCCGGGCCCGGAGCAAGTGCATCGAGCGCTTCGCGCATCATCAGCGATCCGATTGTCCCCAACATGATCACGTAAAGGACGCTGATCACCACATCGATCTGCCCCCATGCCTGAAGCAGGCGGAACAGTCCCGCCCCTATCAGGGCGCCGACAACGCCGCCGGCCACCATGACGCCTCCCATCCGGTAATCCACGCCCTTGCGCCGCCCGTGCGCAATCACGCCGGACACGCTGGCGCCCGTCACCTGAGTCGCAGCCGAAGCTGCAGCAACCGTCGGCGGGATGCCGTAGAAGATCAGGAGAGGCGTGGTCAGAAACCCGCCGCCAACCCCGAACAGGCCGGAAAGGATACCCGTCAATCCTCCAAGCAGGACGATGAAAAGGCCATTCACCGACAGATTCGCAATGGGAAGATAGACGTCCATGCCAATGCGATTACCGCAGGTGCGAATGGCATGGAAGGCAGTGAGTGCACCCGATCCCCGAACTCCGAACGGCGAAACGCCTTGCGATGCTCAGAAGCGGGTCGAAATCGTCGCGGCCAGCCCTGCATCGGGCGCGGCATCACCCCCTACCCGCTCACGCCAGTCGAGCGAGATACGCGCCGGAACCTCTCCCACGGAAAGATCAATCCGCATGGTCGGCCCGACATCAATCCTGCTTGCGTCCTTTTGCGCGCCTCCCCACGAGGCTGCACCCAGACTGACACGGACAGGACTGCCGCCATGTCCTTCAAAACGGGCTATCTCGCGCGTGGCCGCAATCTGGCCATCGACAAAACCCGTCGCCGCTTCGCCTCCGACATACCCTGCACCGGCATAGGTTTCGAGCGTGAAATCCAGCGGCAGGCTTGCAGGCGCCAATTCGGTGACAACGTAGGCGGCAGGCCGGATATCGGTGCCAAAGCTGTTTTGCGTCAACCTGACCTCGGCAAATGCACGAACCGGAACCTTGCCCACCGGTCGCGCAGAGAAGCCACCGGCAATCTCCTGCTCTCCATCGGGTACGAATGCGCGATAGGCCCGCACAAACACTCTCGGGTCATGAGAACCTGCATTGCCAAGCCGATGCTGCAGATTAAGCGCGATCTGGCTCGCGCCGTAAACCGGCACTCTCCCCTGCGAGATGGAATTGGAGCCAGATCCGGCACGGTAGAAGGCAAAGGCATCGAGCGACCAACGGTCTGCACTTTGCGGTGATGATTGGGCTGGCAAGCCGAATGCGGATGCTTGCCGTTGCCGTGGGGCTGTCGATCGGGATGGCCACGCTGGGTGTGTATTGGCGGCCAACCAATCGACATTGAAGGCGGCCGCCATGAGCAGTTGATGCCCCGCCGCGACCGCAGGCGAAAGCGGCGTTGCCCCTCGTTCGATGGGCTGGAGCAGCCGCTCAGGGAACTGAATGCCCGGCTGCATTGTTGCGATTGCGAGTCTCGGAAATAGCAAGTTCATCGGATCGGCTGTCTGATCAAACGGTGAACCACTGGCCAGATCAGGCCCTTCGCCTCCATTCTTGCCGTCTATGCTCGCGATATCGATACCCGGAACCAGCTCCTGAAACGCAACGGGGAACGGGTTTTCCCACATCATCGCCCGACCGCTTACCCATGCCCCAAGCACCAGTGCGAGCACGACGAGCGGCGCGCCGCGGACGCCTCGGGTTGTACCGGCCCTCATGCCTGAACCGGCCTTGCCGGTGTGATCGGCAGGGCTTCTTCCGCGGGATGGCGATCATGCGGGGTCTTGTCCCATTCAAGGGCTCCGCCAGCCAGTGCGCGCATATAGGCAACAACTGCACGATGTCCGGCCATGATTGCCACAAGGTTTGTTACCGGAATGCGCAGCACCGCCAATACGCCTTCCTTCACACCATAATTGCGCGCAGTGAAGGCAAAGCGCCAAATGGCACGCCAAACGAAGAAACCGAGGTTCGTGAAAAGCAGTACAGCCACAAGCGGGCTTAGCGGTTGCGGATCGGTCCAGCCCAGATTGGCGGCGGCCAGCAGCAGCAGGGTAAGCGCCAGCAGCGTGTAACCCAGCAACAGCAGCATGGCCGTGAAGGGTCCTCTCCGGTCACGGGCACGCATCCAGGTCTCGATACCGCCTCTTGCCCAACCGGTGCGATCCCAGCCCTGGAGCGCGATCCCGTGGACCCAACGTGTCTTTTGGCGAACGATATGATCAATGCGCGAAGGGAAATAGGCTCGGGTCGCGACAAGCAGGTCATCTTCGCCACGCACCCGGACGAAGCGGCAAGAACCCCCATTCTCCGCAATCGTCAATCCAAGCTCGTAATCTTCGGTCAGGGATGCAGGATCAAACGGCTTGAGGTCTGACCGCATGCGGCAAAGCCCTTGCAATGCAGAGCGTGAAATCGCGCAACCAACCCCGGCGGCCGGGATTGCTGCACCCACAGCACCGCGCACCACCATCGCTTTTCCATGAGCCTCGGCAAATTCCTCGCAATAATGGCTGCCCAGCCACTTCACGCCTGATTGCGGCAATGGTTCGACCGGCAATTGCGCAAAATCGGCACCGCCCGCGATGGCCTGATCCAGCAAGCCCAACCCTGCAGGATCGACCAGGTCTTCGGCATCGTGCAGCACAATTGTTGAAAACAATTGCCCCATGCGCCGCTCGTCATCCCGCATCGCCTTGTAGAGACGGTTCAGGCAGTCGGCCTTGGTGCTGGGCCCGTTGCGATCATGGATTACGATCCGCAGTCTTGCATCGCCCGGTGCGGCCTGCATCGCGGCGGCTAGAGTGTGCGGATCATTGCGATAGGTGCCGATGTAGAGACGCAGCTGCTCTTGCGGCCAAGCAGCGAGGATGTGCCTGATTGTTTGCGCGATCACCGGCGCTTCCTGCCAAGCCGGAATGAAAATCGCCGCAGGGCCGTGAAGCATGCGCTGCTGCAATTCCGAACGCCGGATCCGGGCTGTTTCCACCCGTCCGGTCCATCTCAGCCACAGCCACGATAGATCGACCGCAAGATCGTCAATCGCGCCGATCAGGAAGAATACCGCTGCGAACAGCAGAACCTCATGCTGGAAGACAGCCAGCCACTGCCAGACATTCCATTCGAATATAGACAAGGCGACCCACCTCGTTGAGAGATTTTCAGACTAACGCGCCGGGATTGGCCTTGCAACCACGCTGACTTTTCTGAAAGGAGGCTCTCCTATGTCAGACTCGTCCGTTCCCCTCGCGCGGCCCCTGCGCCGCATCTTCGCTCCGGTTCGCGCATTGTTCGTAAGCGATGCTTCGGCAGGCGTTCTGCTGATCCTTGTCGCCGCTGCCGCGATGATTGCAGCGAATTCGCCGTTCGCAGGGGAATATCGCGATTTGTTCTACGGAAAACTGCCGTGGACCCCGATCGAAAAGCTCAAGGATCTGCATTACTGGATCAACGACGGCCTGATGGCGATCTTCTTTTTCGTGGTCGGGCTGGAAGTGAAGCGGGAAATCGTTTCCGGTCAGCTTTCTGATCCGGCAGCACGGCGCCTGCCGATGCTGGCAGCGGCAGCAGGCATGGCTGTTCCCGCGATAGTGTATATGGCCGTTTCCGGTGGCGGGGCCTATTCCAACGGCTGGGCAATTCCGGCTGCAACCGACATCGCCTTTGCGATGGGCGTGCTCGGCCTGCTTGGCAGCCGGGTTCCTGCATCGCTGCGGCTGTTTCTACTGACTGTCGCAATTGTCGACGACATTGGCGCGGTGGTGGTGATCGCCGTTTTCTACACCAAGTCCCTTTACACTATGTGGCTGGTCGCCTCGATCGTGGTGTTCGGTTTGCTGCTGGCGCTCAACCGGTTCCGCGTTTCGGTGTTCTGGCCCTATATCCTGCTGGCCGTCGTGCTTTGGTATTGTGTACTGAACTCAGGCGTGCACGCCACCATCGCCGGGGTCGTTGCCGCGTTGACGATCCCGCTGCGCCGGCGTGACGGCAATTCCATGCTCGAAAAGCTGGAGCACGGTTTGGCTCCTTGGAGCGCTTATCTGGTGGTTCCGGTCTTCGGGTTTGCCAATGCCGGTGTCTCGCTCGCGGGAATGGGACCTGAGGCCCTGCTCGACGCGCTTCCGATTGCGATTGCCGCAGGTCTTGTGATCGGCAAGCAGGTCGGCATCTTCTCGGTCGTATTCCTGGCCGACAAGACCGGTTTTGCACCGCGCCCGGAAAACGCAAGCTGGGCGGAAATCTGGGGCGTTTCGATCCTCTGCGGGATCGGCTTTACGATGAGCATATTCATCGGCGGCCTCGCTTTCCCCGACCAGCCCATACTGATCGAGGAAGCGAAGATCGGTATCCTGACAGGCTCCGCAATCTCGGCTGTGCTAGGCTTTATCGTCTTGCGACTGACAACGACGCATCCTGAAGAGGAATGCAACGATCAGGGCAATCAGCCGACCGAAGCGTAAACGCCTTTACGCGTCGGGTTACCAGCTACCGGTGTTTTCCATGCTGGCCCACGGCTCGGCGGGTTCCAGTCTTCCGTCCTGAAGAAGTTCGACCGAAATCCCGTCGGGCGATTTGACGAAAGCCATGTGCCCGTCGCGCGGCGGGCGATGGATCGTGTGCCCTGCATCGGCAAGGCGTTGGCAAGTTTCGTAGATATTCTCGACCCGGTAGGCGAGATGGCCGAAGTTTCGTCCGCCGTCATATTGTTCCGGCTCGCTTCCGTCTGCCGGTGGCCAGTTGTAGGTCAGCTCGACCTCAGCCACCCCCTCCTGCCCCGGCGCGGCGAGGAAAATGAGTGTGAACCGACCGGCCTCGACATCGAAACGCCGCACTTCCTCAAGCCCGATCAGCTTGAAGAAATCGACCGTTGCCTGCGGATCGGTGACCCGGATCATGCTGTGGAGGTATTTGACCATTGCAGTTCCTTTCGACCCCGAAGTAGGCTCCGGCCTTGTCCTGCACAAGAGAAAGGGCGCAGGACCATCCGGCCCCACGCCCTTCCGTTCCTCCCGCTTGCCTGCGGGCTATTCCAGCTAATCGATCAACGCATCAGAAGCTGGCGCTGATGGTTGCGACGATCGCGCCATCGGTGAAATCGTAGGCGCCCGGCGCCGGGTCGCCTTCGGCCTCGATGTAAGCGATATTGGCCGAGAAATTGCCACCCAGAGCCACATCTGCACTGATGGACCAGTCGAAGGCCTTGCCGTCGTTGGTGAACGTCAGCGAACCATCGGTGAAGCCGAGGTGACCATTCAGCGTGATCGGCGTGTCCGGAATGCCAAGGCTCAGATCGGTGTACAGATAGAGGTTGTCATCCGTGCCACCGCCGAAATCGAGGCCGTCTTGTCCAGGCGCATAGGCAACGCCGGTGGTCGTCGAAACCGGTCCGAAGGTGAAGCCAAGCGAGCCGTAGAATTCGTAGTAGTCGAAATCACCCGGACCCGCATCGGGATAGGTATAGGCAATGAAGCCGACATCGACAGACACCGCGTCGGAAACATTACCGCTCCAACCGCCGTAGAGATCGAGTTCGGTGGAGCCATAGCCAACCGTTTGTTCATCAAGGCTGGACGCCCAGGTTCCGACATAGAAACCGGACGAGTGGCTGACGTCGAAACCGCCCTGAATCGCGATTTGACCGCCCGACAGGTCGACACCACGGAAACGGTATTCGGTGGTTAGAGCCACGTTTGCGGAGAAGGTGAGACCGCTTTCACCACCCATCGAACTTGCGTCTTCGACGACGGGTTCGCCAGCGCGATCAAACGTTACAGGCTGGGTAGTGAGTACGACGGTATCGCCGTCAAGTGCGGCGGATGCCACGATCAGATCGGTGCTGATCCCGTCATCAGCAAGATCTGCATTGGTGATTGCTTCAGAATTCGATCCCGAGGCGAAAGCGGGCGCTGCGCCAAGCAAGAGGCCCGCAGAGAGGGTTGCAGCCGTGAGGCCGCGGATGGACGTGAGCATGACAACTTCCTTGTTGTTGTGTTGTTGCTTCGTCCCACCTGCACATCCGTCGGTTGCTTATTTTTGTGAGCAATCTCATCCGAATGCGAAACGATCGTGCAGCGATTTGCTGCAAAGCACAAGAGAAATTACGCGACTGCACACAAGGCGCCTCGAGTGTTGAAAAATTGCATCACTCATTGCGGGCTGTCCCTGCCGGTTGCTCACGGACGACCGCTACCTTGGCTCGGGTGAGTTGCTGTTTCGGCAGCATGGGATTAAAGGGCGCCGACAAGACGCGACACCCCGACCTGCTTGGACTCGATCCGACAGGAAGCGTTCAACTTCTTCAATGCAACGATATCACCCATGTTCAAAGCCTTGCGTAATCTGTTCCGGTCAGCACCGCAGCCTCGCCTCGCTGCTGTGCCAGAAGGCACACGTTACTACCTCATCGGCGATATTCACGGTCGGCTGGACCTCTACAGCGCGTTGATAGACGGTATCGAGCAGGACGACGCGGCTCGCCCCGGGGCAGAAAGCCATGTCGTGCTTCTGGGCGATCTGGTGGATCGCGGGCCGGACAGCGCCGGAGTGTTAGCGCGCACCAGAACCTGGCAGCAGCAACGCTCTGTCAGGGTGCTCGCCGGCAATCACGAAGAAATGTTCCTTAACTCCTTCCAGAAGCCCGAAGTCCTCCGCCATTTCCTCAAGCATGGCGGACGTGAAACCGTGCTTTCCTACGGCCTTTCAAAGAAGCAGTTCAACGCCATGAACCTTGATGAGCTGTTCGAGCTGATGCCGAAGCTCATCCCGCAGGCCGACATTGATTACATTCGCAATTTCGAAGAGATGATCATCGCTGGCGATTATCTCTTCGTGCATGCCGGGATCGATCCTGCCGTGCCGCTGAACGAGCAGAAACGCAGCGACATGCTGTGGATTCGCGACCGCTTCCTCGACCACACTGGTCCGCTGGAAAAAGTGGTGGTTCACGGCCACACGATTTTCAACAAAGTCATGGATTGCGGCAACAGGATCGGCATTGACACTGGCGCTTTCCGCTCAGGTGTGCTTACGGCGCTCGTGCTTGAAGGCGACCAGCGAAGGATCATTCAGGCCAGCCAGTCCGATGGCGGCCCGATAGAGGTCTTTCAGGGCGAACGAGAGCGATAGCCGGTCGGCATAGCCGGAGCGGCACCGAATGTTTCGCGTATTCTCGGACAGGGGCAAGGCGCAATGAAGATTGCAATGGTGGGTTCGGGCTATGTCGGCCTGGTGTCGGGCGCATGCTTCGCCGATTTCGGTCACGATGTGGTCTGCATCGACAAGGATCAGAGCAAGATCGATCGCCTGCACGAAGGCGTGATGCCGATCTACGAACCCGGTCTTGACGCCCTTGTCGAAAGCAATGTGAAGGCCGGACGCTTGTCTTTCACAACTTCGCTGGCCGAAGGAATTGAAGGCGCAGCAGCGATTTTCATTGCAGTGGGTACTCCCAGCCGTCGCGGCGACGGACATGCCGACCTGTCATTCGTCTATGCCGTGGCCAAGGAAGTGGGTGAGAACCTTTCCGGAGAAGCCGTAATCGTCACCAAGTCGACCGTACCCGTGGGCACCGGCGACGAAGTCGAACGGATCATCCGTGACACAGGCACGGCGCACCGCTTTGCCGTTGTTTCCAACCCGGAATTCCTGCGCGAAGGCGCGGCTATCGGCGATTTCAAGCGCCCTGACCGGATCGTCATCGGGGCGGAGGACGATTTCGGCCGCGAGGTCATGCGCGAAGTTTATCGCCCGCTGTTCCTCAATGAATCGCCGATCCTGTTCACGTCGCGTCGCAGCAGCGAGCTGATCAAGTATGCAGCGAACGCGTTCCTTGCGACCAAGATCACCTTCATCAACGAAATGGCAGACCTGTGCGAGAAGGTCGGAGCGAATGTGCAGGATGTCAGCCGCGGGATCGGCATGGACAACCGCATCGGACCGAAATTCCTGCATGCCGGCCCGGGTTATGGCGGTTCTTGCTTCCCCAAGGACACGCTGGCCCTGCTCAAGACCGCAGAAGACTACGACAGCCCGACCCGCATCGTCGAAGCCGTGGTCAAGGTGAACGACAGCCGCAAGCGCGCAATGGGACGCAAGGTGCTCGACGCGCTTGGTGGTGCCGAGGCTTCCCGCGGCAAGAAGGTTGCCCTGCTCGGCCTGACATTCAAACCCAACACCGATGACATGCGGGCCTCACCCGCAATCGCCGTAGCCCAGACCCTGATCGATGCCGGTGTCCAAGTCAGCGCCTACGATCCCGAAGGCATGGAACAGGCCAGACCGCTGATGCCGCAGGTGACCATGTGCGACAATCCCTATGCCGCGATCGAAGGGGCCGATGCGACTGTGATTGTCACCGAGTGGGACGCATTCAGGGCATTGGACTTTGCCCGCGTGAAGGAATTGGCCGCAGCGGCGGTGCTCGTCGACCTGCGCAATATCTACAATCCCGAAGACGTCCGCGCTCTTGGCTTCACCTATGAGAGCATCGGTCGGGCCTGATTAGCATACAAATCAGAAAGCCAAGAGCGGCCCTTACGACATTTTCAAAAAGAAATGATGGCGATTTAAGCAACGGCGCGATAGCTGCTTTGCCCGCACTGCTAACCCTTACAGTAGATTAACAAATGCTGTTGGGATTCCCTACGTAATTATACTACGCTCCGAATCGGGTAGGGGTAACCAAGAGCAAGGGGGCTATCATGAAAAGTCGTAATTTCTTGTCCGGCGTCGGTATCGTGGCGCTAGCCGGAGCGCTTGCCGCTGTTCCGGCACATGCATCTGAAGGTGAAGCCGAAAGCGCGTCATCCGACGATCCGCTGGCAGAGGAATACCAACTGCCTGCGGGTCCAAACACACGCGCGATCACTCCGCGAGTAGCTGGTCCGATCAGTATCGACACTTTCGCGGGTTTTGACGAGTCGGCCTTTACATCCGCATATGTGGGAACAATCGACTTCTCGCTGCTCAGCAAGAATGGCATGCGCCCAGATGGGCCGAACATCACCCCTCGCATCATCACCCGCGACGATGTTGATCCTAACGGGCCGGGCGCCGTCGATGTCAACGAGACACAGCCGTCTGTTGTCCAGATTTTCAGCCAGCGGAATTCGGACGGCGCGATTTTCCTGAACTGCACCGGTACCGTGATCAACCCGCGCACAATCCTGACAGCGGCACACTGCGTTACCGCCAGCACGACGCGTTCTTCAGAAGCCTACGGGCTGCCAGAGACGGGCGCAGATCGTACGATGCTGATAGGAACCGGGTTCGATACCTCCGAACGCTTCTTCAATTATCTGGACTTTGGTTCGAACTATGAAGAGGGAGGCTTGGCATCTAGCACCGACGTGGTGATCCATGCTTCGGCCAACGTCGGCGATGGCGCCCTGCCATTCCCGTTTGCCGACATTGCCCTGATTGCAGTGGACTCGCCAATCACCGATGTGCCGGCAGCCCCTCTGCTTCTCACTCCATTGACCGAGCTGACTCATGTCGTTCAGGTCGGATACGGCACTTTTGGCGATGCGTTTGGTGGGGGCACCGTAGGCAGTTCGTTCCTGCGCCGTGTCGGCGAAAACATGCTTGGCGCAGTGGCATCATTCGCTGACCTTGATGACGTGGTTTTTTCTGCCTTTGCGCCGAATTCGGATTTCGGCAGTATTACGCAATCCTATTACATGACCGATTTCGATTGGCCGGATCGCGATATCGTCAATCCCGCTGTCGGCCGCCCATGGGGATGTGACTTCAACGGTTTTGGCCCTGAGTGCCAATTCATCGGTGACGTTCTTTCGATCGACTGGTTTGATGGAGATGCCCTCCCGAATGAAGTGGCGACGGCACCGGGTGACAGCGGCTCTCCGCTGATCGTGGACGAACTCTACGATTTTCCGGTGGTTACCGCTGTGCTGAGCGGGGGCATCAGCTACTTCAACCTCCCGGCGCCATTCAACAATTCCTACGGCGACATCAGCTTTTACAATCCGCTTTACCCGTTCTTCGAATTCATCACCGAGAACACCGCATACAAATATGTGTCGGCAAATGCTGGTGACGGCGACTGGTCCGATCCAACGCACTGGACCCAAGATCTGGATCCGGGCTTTTTCATCGACGATGGCACGGGCAATCTTGTAAATGGTGTACCGTCCGGCAGTGAGGACGGCATCTTTGATACCGGGCCGAATGTAGGCACCATTCTGGGCGTAGACATTTCCGGTTTCCCCGAAGTCGTATCTCCCTTCGGCCCTCAGCCGGGCGATCCGAATTTCGGTGCCAACACTCCGAACAGTTCGGCCTTGCTCGGCCCGGGTTCGACCGGATTTGTACCGCAGAATACCGATGGTACGCCTGGGACCTCCTTCGCCAATCCGGCGCAATATTTCGAGGTTCATCTCAACAACGCCGGTACGACCACGGTCGACCTCGATGTCGAGATCGACAAGCTGGTGATCAATGGTGAGGAGTCTGGCTTCGTTCTGCCAGACGTCTGGAGCTTCAGCAGCCTGATCGGTGTCGAGCAGTTTGCAGGTGTTGCCGAAATCAACGGCGCGCTGAGCACTCCGATCTACACTCTTGCAGGTGGCGTGCTCGAAGGGGACGGCGGGGTGATCGACACCAATGTCCTGTTCAACCTCGAAGGCCTCCTGAGTGCAGGCGGCACTGGCGGTTTCGGCACGCTCACCATCGACGGCGATTACGTTCAGACCAGCGGCGGTGCCTTGTGGGCCGATTACACCGTTGGTCGTCGCCGTGCGATCACGTCGGACTTCTATGCGGTGTCCGGTACGGCCGTGCTTGATGGCGATCTGGTGGTTTCGACCGGTGACCGCGCTGTCCGGTTCGGCACGGAGTTCACCGTGTTGAGCGCTGGCGCGATCGACGGCGATTTCGCCTCGACCTTCTTCGTCAGCCGTTCGCCGATCCTGACGGCGGTTCACAGCATCGAAGGCGGTGACGTGGTTGTCCGGATCACGGCGCGCAGCATACGCGGCCTTGTAGGTGGAGCAAGCCCGCTCGGTTCGATCGGCGGAGCACTCGACACGATCCGTGCCAACAACTTCGATAAGTTCGTCGGCCTGTTCGACATTATCGACGGCGCAAGCTTGAACACCCTGGGGGCGACCCTGTCCTCGCTGGCTCCGACCAGCGCGTTCAGCCAGACCTTCACCGCCAACACGTTTTCTCAGCGGTTTACCGGTCAGATCGCCCAGCGCACTCTCGCGCTGCGCGGCGGATCGCGTGCAGCTGGCGGGTTCAGCGCAGCGGGCAACGCGAGCTTTGCGCTCGCCGGAAATACCCCGACCGAAGCCGGTCGGATCGGTATCTTCGGAAGCGCATCGGGCGTGTTCCTGAACGGTGGACAGCAGGGCGGAGTGCTCGGCAACGGTGTTCAGGGCTTCGGCTTTGACGCCTTCAGCTCCGGCAATCTGGCTTCGGGCGTTGTCGGTGCAAACGCATTCGAGCAGGCTTCGCTGACGCAGGCTGGCGAGATGACGGTGGGCGCAGACATGCGCGTTTCCGACGGCTTCAGCTTCGGTGTCGCCGTTTCGGAAATCCGCAACAGTCAGGTCGCAACCAGCGCGCTTCAACCGCAGGAAGACCGCAGCCAATCGGTTGCGATCTACGCCACCTATGCCGATGGCGGCCTGTTCGCTGACGGCTATGCAGGTACGTCAGACCAGCGCTTTGGCGTTGAGCGTGCGGCACAGGGCGATTTCACCCGCGCCTATGCCAATGCCATCGGCCAGGCCGACGGTCGCCAGACCTTCGGCGGGCTGCGCCTTGGTTATGCGTTCGATCTCGCCAAGGGTGTTGAAGCAGGTCCGGTGATGAGCATGGATTATGTTCGCAACCGGATTGGCGGCTACGACGAAATCGGCGCTGGCGCGTTCGGTCTGTCGATTGCCGATCGCACCTTCACGTCGATGGGCGCGAAGGCCGGCGCAATGGCCTCCTTCGACATCCGCAGCGGACAGAACAGCGCGATCCGTGCGTTCGGTTCGGTCGCCTATGCCCGCGAACTGGCAGATACGCAGGACGTTGTAACCGCGCACTTCTTCGGTGCGGCTGACACGCCCTTCACCATTTCGAACCAGCTCGACCCGGAATGGGTTAGCGTGAATGCCGGAGCGGAAATGCAGGTGGGTGCAAACCTTCGTGCATCGATCTCGGTCACTTCGGACATGGGCCGCGGCGTCCTGTCGAACGACCAAGCTCAGGCTTCGCTGAGCTGGCGCTTCTAAGCCCGGCTTAGACAGCCTTCCGGCGACAAAAGCGCCGGGCCTTGCCAGATGGTGAGGCCCGGCGCTTTTCTTTGCGGTTCGCGCTATTGGTTTAGAAGCCCAGCCAGTGACGCCGGTTAGCCGGATTGGCGAGGCCGATAGCCATGCCCAGGATAACCAGCGCCCCGGCAAACATGCAGGAACCGGCAATCATCGCATCCTGTTGTCCGCCGCGAAAATAGATCGCCAGCACGGCCCAGCAGAACACCAGCGCATACCACGGGTTACCGCGTGATCGCACAGTGGCAAGCGCGGCGATCACGCCTCCAACGGCGACCATGGCCGCAGCAGCCAGAGGAAATGCGAAACCGCCGCCCAAACCGTAATAAACCAGCGTCGCCGACACATTGACGATGCTCGCCGCTGTCAGCCAGGCTGCAAGCGAACTAAGCACCAGTGCCGCGAACCAGCGCTCGCCGCCTGTCAGCGCATCTTGGGCTGACAAGGCCCGCAAGCACAGCAGCAGACCGCCTAGCGAGGTCAAGATAATCGCCGCAGACACCGCCGTGAGATTGGCGAACTGGGTGTAGGTCGCCCAGACACCCTGAGCCGCCAGCGCTACAGCTGCGGGCCATGCGATCTTGTCGAGCAAGGCGTTGTTGCGCTGCGCGGGAAGCGCCTGCCAGACCGCGAAGACGGCGGATCCGAGGAACAAGGGCCCCCAGATCGCAAAGGCCCAGCCCGAGGGCGTGATGAGCGTTCTGATACTGTCGGAGCGGTTGCCAATCGGCTCCCCAAATCCGAGTTGCGGCAGGAAGGTCGCGCCGATCTGAATGACAACCGCCAGCACAATGATGCTGCGTTGGACAAAACTGCGAGTGGGGTGGGTTAGCATGGTCATCCTAGCTGAACGGAGGCGCGATCCCTCGGTTCCTCGGTAATGCGAGCGTGGTATCAGGGGGCGTCATAAGCCGGGTTCTGTCTCCGCAACCGGTATGCTTTCGCACCAGCGCTGCGGCGGCAGCCATTCATCTGGACCGCCTGTTGCCAGACGGCTCTAGCAGCCAACCCGGGCCTCTCGGCGCGAAACACGCCTGCGCCCTTGCGGACGCGCGAGGCCCCTATTTGGCCTTGCTCCGGGTGGGGTTTGCCATGCGGACCCTGTTACCAGCGCCCCGGTGCGCTTTTACCGCACCCTTTCACCCTTGCCTGTGAGCTTTAGGCTCCATCGGCGGTATACTCTCTGTGGCACTATCCCTGAACTCCGGCGCGAACGCCGAAGCCCGGCGGGCGTTACCCGCCACCCTTGTTTCGTGGAGCCCGGACTTTCCTCGCATCCCTTGGGGAAACGCGGCTGCCTCAGCCCCCTGATGCCTGTCAGATAGGCGCGCATGCCGGCTTTGGAAAGACGCCGTCGGGATCAGGGCTCGACAATCTCGAACAAGGGGTCGGGCTGGTCCAGCGCCTGAAACAGGGCAAGCAGGGCCAGTGGGTTCCCTTCGATCGAAGCGGCTCCGCTGGCCATGAGTTCTTGCACTCCCACCTCTCGCGCCAGCAAGCGGTTGAAATCCGACCTGTTGATGGTGAGCAGCGCGCTGGGTGCTTCTGCCTCGCCCTTCCGCGGGAACATCACGCTCTTGCGCAAATCGACCGTGATTGCCTCGCCGATATCCGGGAACGTGAATTGCACGATTGCCTCAGCTCCGTTCATCTTTGCCGGATTGAAACGCGCTGCCAGAGAATCAAACAGGTCGACCGTGGGGATCGCAGCCAGCACAGCGGCAGATGTCGTGGAAAGCGCGTCTGTATCGGGCGGATCGCGCAAGTCTTGGGCTGCGGCAAGATAGATATTGCGCCATGTCCCGCCTTCCGCCTGAAAGCCGAGTTGTTCGTATGTCGCGGCGAGCCATTGTTTTGCCTCGGCATTGTCCGGCGCGGCGAAGACCAGCGTCTGCAACAAGGTGGCGCCCCAGCGGTATTCGCCTTCGTCGAAGGCCTTGCGCCCGATCGCGAGCGCCGCATCAGCGCCGCCCAGTGCCTCCACCCATTTGCGTGCCTCCTCTACTTTGGGCAGCGCGTCGTAATCTGCGGGTACGGCGTTCCACCATCCGAAATAGCGCTGGTAGACCGCCTTCGCGTTGTGCTGATACGTTCCGTAATAGCCGCGAGTGCCGAAATCGCCTGCAGCAAAGTCCGGCTCGCCGATCAGTTCGGCGATCTCATCCATCGTATAACCCTGATTAGCGAGACGCAGGGTCTGATCGTGGGTAAAGCGATAGGTGTCGCGCTGATTGCGCAGCTTTTCGCGCACATTCTCCGCCCCCCATGCCGGCCAATGGTGCGAAGCAAGCATGACGTCGCTTTCCGATCCGAACCGCGTCAGGATCGCATCGAGCGTGCGGCTCCACTTAAGTGCATCGCGCACCAATGCCCCGCGCGGAGTCAGGATATTGTGGAAGTTGCGGGTCGCCACTTCGGCGGTGTGGAGCGCCCGGAACTGCGGCAGGTAGAACACGAACTCGGAAGGTGCCTCAGTCCCTCCTGCATCAAGGAAGTCGAACACAATGCCGTCGATCAAGAGGCGCTCGTCTTCAGCGCTCAGCTCACGCGTCGGCGGCAGCAGACCGATAGCCCCGGTTGATAGCTTTGCGCCCAAGCCGACACCCACCCGGTTTTCCGGCCCGTCGGCCAGCTTCGCCCCGAACTGGTACTGCGCGCGCCGACCCATTGCGGGCCCAGCCAGAACGCTTTCCCCGACCGTTTCAGCCGTGAACCCTTCCGGCGCGATGATCTGCACCTCGCCCGCCGCAAGCGCCTCACGAGTGGTCACGCCCAGCACACCTCCGAAGTGGTCGGCATGGCTGTGGGTGTAGATCACCGCGACCACCGGCTTCTCGCCAAGAGTGCGGTTCGCCAGCTCCAACCCGGCCTTGGCAGGCGCGGCCGTCAACAGCGGGTCGATAACGATCCAGCCGGTCTGGCCGGCGATCAGCGTCATCACCGACAGGTCATAGCCGCGGATCTGATAGATGCCGGGAACAACCTCGAACAGGCCGTGAATCGCCGTCAGCTGGCTTTGCCGCCAGAGCGATGGGTTGACCGTGGCAGGGGCCTCCGCATCTAGGAAATCCAGCCCGTTTACGCTCCACGCGACGCTGCCGTCGGGGTTGAGGATGTTGCCATCAAGCTGCGCCAGCAGGCCGCGTCGTGCGTCCTCAAAGTCGCTCTGATCGTCCAGCGGCAGGCTTTCGGCCACAGCGGCGTTGCGCGCCGCAGTCGCCTCGCTCGCAGTCCCTTGTGGCGGCGCATTGCCTGCCAGAGCCAGCAGCGTGACCAGCGCCCCCAGCATCGTCGAATTCCTCATGTCCTCTCCCTCTCCTCGCGGGCCTTCTGGCCTCGTCCTTATCTTGCCGCGCCGCGATCCCTTTCCAGCAGCAGGTGCCACAGGATCGCGCCAAGCTGCGCATCCGGCCGGCCTTCGATCCGGTCCGGTCGCCAGCGGCGCTCAAACGCCTCGATCGTCTTGCGCCCCTCGGTGATGTCATAGCCGAACCGTTCCAGCGCGAGGATGAATGCTCCTTCGTTGTGGAACGGATCCACATGCTCAAGCTTGCCCGGACGCGGCAGACACAGCCCGTATTCGGCCAGCCGATCCCACGGGAACAGCTCGCCCGGATCGATCTTGCGCAGCGGCGCGACGTCCGAGTGTCCGACGACATTGGCGCGCGGGATGTCGTATTGCTTCACGATACGCGCCACCAGCGGCACCAGCGCTTCGAACTGGGCATCGGTGAACTCGCGATAGCCGCCCGCGTGACCGGGGTGGTCAAGCTCGATTCCGATACTGGCCGAATTCACATCCTTGATCCCGCGCCAGTAGGATGTGCCCGCGTGCCAGGCGCGCTTGGCTTCCGACACCAGCTGGATCACTTCGCCTTCTTCGGTGATCAGATAGTGCGCGGACACTCCCGCTTCGGGATCGGTGAGCCGGTCAAGTGCGGTCTCGACCGGCTTCATCTCGGTGTAGTGCAGCACCAGCATTGTGACGGGCGAGGCGCGATCGTTGAAATTAGGCGACGGCACCACCCGGTGAACCAGCTCGCTTTCCTCCATGTCGCGCCAATCGCCCGTCACCCGATCATGCCCTCCGCTTCGGGCAGCACCCCGCCCAGCACCAGCGCCTTGTCTGAAAGCGCATATTGCAATCCGCCGCCCATTTCCTCGGCCAGCAGCGCGACCATGTGCGCGGCTGCGGTACGGCTGGTGATGTCCTCGGCATCGAGATCGCCCTGCAACGCCTTCCCGATGGTTTCGTCAAATGCGATGCGATCGCCGGTTGCCCGCGCCACGATCTCGACATTGCCGTCGCGCCGTTCCGCCCCGATGTCGAGCGTCCCGCCGCGCACCAGTGCATCGAGCGCGATCTGCGACAGGTTCAGCAACACCTTGACGGCTGGCTTGGGAAGGTTCGCATCGGCGATCGCCCAGTTCAGTTCGACCCGCTTGTTGTCCCCTGCCAGCGCCGCGATCACCTCCTGCGCTTCCTCGACCGGGACGGTTTCACCAAAGCCCCCGGCAGCCCCGAAAGCGAGGCGGAAGAACTTGAGCTTGTCGGTGCTGATCTTGGCGCTTTGTTCGAGCAGTTCGATGCAGCGTTTGCGCATTTCCGGGTCGGTTTCGTCAGCCAGCAGTTCCAGCCCGTTCGACAAAGCCCCGACGGGCGAAAGCATGTCGTGGCAAAGACGCGAACACAGGAGCGCGGCAAGATCGGTTTGCGAAGTCATTTCGGTATCGGATTTCCTACAGGATGGAACACTTGGAACACAGTCCTAGGGATAAAAAATCCGCCTATCCACCTCGCGCCGACAATTGGCATCAAATAGCCGGGGAAGTGGCGGATTTCTGCGGTCATCTGCCGTTATCTAGCGGTCAATGACACGGTAGGAAAGCGCAGCGAAGGCCTCCGGTAGGTCACGCCAGAGTGTCACCGTCGAACCGGCCACGATCGCCCACAGCTTGCCGTCGCCTGCCGCCATCGCCCGGTCAGTCGCCGAAGGCCGGGCATCGCCGGTGGGATGCGAATGATAATATCCCATGATTGCCGGGCCGCCTTCGCGCTCCTTGCGGTGCGCGTCGATCAATGCCTGCGGGTCGATTTCGAAATGTGTTTCCGGGTGAGGGTGGACGTTGCGGGTGGGTATCGCAGCCGTGATATGCACCCCCTCGCCCAACAGGATGCCACAGGCTTCGTTCGGGAGCGCAGCTTCGCTCATTTCGCAAAGAGCATCCAGCACCGCTCTTGTAACCTCAATGTCCATCGCGCATGCCCGCAATCATGTCCGAACCGGAAATCATCACCGGCACCATTACCGCCCCTGCCCGCCTCGACAAGGCGTTGGCGGATGCGACCGCGCTTTCGCGGGCGCGAATACAGGCGTTGATCGCGGACGGGATGGTCGAAGTGGGCGGCGCCTATGCCGCTTCGCCCAGTCAGAAAGTCGCCGCCGGCACCAGTTTCCGCATTGCCGTGCCCGCCGCTGCCGAAGCCGAAGCGCGCCCGCAAGCGATACCGCTCGACATCGCTTACGAGGATGATCACCTGATCGTCATCAACAAGCCCGCCGGAATGGTGGTACACCCGGCCGCCGGCAATCCCGACGGCACGCTGGTCAACGCGCTGCTGCACCATTGCGAGGGATCCTTGTCGGGCATCGGCGGGGTTGCCCGCCCCGGCATTGTCCACCGCATCGACAAGGACACATCGGGCCTGCTGGTGGTTGCCAAATCCGATGCCGCGCACGAAGGGCTGGCGGCGCAATTCGCCGCGCATACCGTCCACCGCCGCTATATCGCGGTGTGCGCGGGCCATCCCAACCCCGCCGAGGGCACGATTGATGCGCGAATCGGGCGCAGCGATGCGAACCGAAAGAAAATGGCGGTGCTCGACAAGAATTCCTCACGCGGGAAACACGCGATCACCCATTACAAGACGCTCAAGAGGCTGGATTCGAGCGCGATGATCGAATGCCGCCTTGAAACCGGGCGTACCCACCAGGTGCGCGTTCACTGTGCGTCAATTGGCCATGCGCTATTGGGAGATCCGCTTTACGGAAAAACACCCAAGGAACTGAAATCCCTGCTGACTTCGCTCGGGTTTGCGCGGCAGGCGCTGCATGCGGCGGAATTGGGTTTCCTACACCCGATTTCCTCGCAAGAACTGCGGTTTACCGCCGATTTACCCGACGACATGCAGGAACTAATCGACGAACTTGGGCGTTCTAATCGATGAAAAGCGCAGCAAAGCGCGCAAAGACCGTTTATATGTAACCACGTGGCCCAAACGACCGGATGCCCATCAGGGGTCCGGCATCAGAGGTCGACACAGGAAAGGTTAGGGAAATAGTGAGCAAAGCAAACGCAGTCCCGGCCCTGAGTGGTGAGCAGAGCCTCAACCGCTATCTGGCCGAGATCAAGAAATACCCGGTGCTTACCGCTGAGCAGGAATACATGCTCGCCAAGCGCTACGCCGAACACGAAGATCCGGAAGCCGCCGCGCAGCTCGTTTCGAGCCACCTGCGCCTCGTCGCGAAAATCGCGATGGGTTACCGCGGCTATGGTCTGCCCGTGTCGGACCTCATTTCCGAAGGCAATGTCGGCCTGATGCAGGGCGTGAAGAAGTTCGAGCCCGATCGCGGTTTCCGCCTCGCGACCTATGCGATGTGGTGGATCAAGGCGAGCATTCAGGAATACATCCTGCGTTCGTGGAGCCTCGTGAAAATGGGCACCACCGCCGCCCAGAAAAAACTGTTCTTCAACCTGCGCCGGATGAAGAAGCAGCTCGAAGCCTATGAAGACACCGACCTGTCGCCCGATGACGTGACCAAGATCGCCACCGATCTGGGCGTGCCGGAGCAGGAAGTGGTCAACATGAACCGCCGGATGATGATGGGCGGCGACGGATCGCTCAACACGCCGATGCGCAATGGCGAAGAAGGATCGGGCGAATGGCAGGACTGGCTGACCGATGATCGTCCGCTTCAGGACGAAGTCGTGGCCGATGCCGAGGAAGCCGATGTGCGTCACGAAATGCTGATCGAGGCGATGAAGAGCCTCAACGAGCGCGAGCAGCACATCCTGACCGAACGCCGCCTGACGGAGAAGCCGCAGACGCTCGAAGAGCTCAGCCAGGTCTACGACGTCAGTCGCGAACGCATCCGCCAGATCGAAGTGCGCGCCTTCGAAAAGCTGCAAAAGGCAATGCAGCGGATCGCCGGCGAAAGGCTGCTGCCCGGCGTCGCATGACGCATCGTCAGGGGCTTGGCTGACCAGCCGGCACCACGAAAATCGGCCCGCAAGGGTTTGAATTGCCCTCCCCTCCCGTTATGCCGGAAGTGGGAGGGCAAATTTCATGCTGCATCACATTCGTACCGTCGCACTCGCACTGGCCGCAGTCATCATGGGGCTGTGCGCGCCCGTTGCGGCTCAGAACGAGGTGGAGAACCCGCCTGATCCCTATGTTCACAAGGCCGTGGGAATTGCCTTTCCGGCTGTGCTTGATGGCTTCACCCGAGGCCGGGTCGTCGAATTCGACGAGAGCGGCAGCGATGCGAGCGTCGGATATTCGCCCGATGGAATGCCGGGGGAGATTTCGCTTTATGTCTATCCGCTCAGCGGATCGACTTGCCGCGATCAGTTCGACGGGGCCAACAGCCCGATCCTCAGCCGAGGCGGCTCGGTAAAGGAGGAGGATGCCGGGCTCTCGATGGCGGGATTTGACGGCATGACGCAATATTCGCGCAGCTACACGATCGAGCCGGGCGGCTATGGCTTTGACCACCCCGAACTGGCGTCGTTCCTGTGGGTCGGTTGCCGTCCGGGATCGGATTGGGTGGTCAAATACCGCGGATCGTTTTTTGCCAGCGATGCCGATCGGATCGGCAACATCGCCAACCGGCTGTTCGCCCAGATCGACTGGTCAAGCCTGACAGGCGGCGGCAAGACCAAGGTGAAGTGAGGGGCGCCCGCCCGGTTCCCGACTAAGGAAAGCCGACTATCCCGGCAGCCGTTCCAGCAACGCGTCGAACACCGAAATATCGAACCGGTGGGGTTCCCCCGCTGACGAATTGCGCGCGATCTCGGCCAGAACTGTGTCCTTGTCGGGGAAGTCAAACTCGACTTTCCCCGGCAGCGCCTGCGACAAGGCACCGAACCAGTCCAGGAGGTCCGGTTGCAGTGCGAGGTGCATATCGAAATTGTGCCGGGTGCGCGTCACATCCCCTTCTTTCTGGGCGCGGGCAATTTCTGGAGCGATGCGTTTTACAAAATAGCGATCGCCAAAGCCGATGCGGCGCTCGACGATAGCCTTGCGCGCCAGAGGTATCGCAGCGTTGAACACGTCAAAGGATTTGTAGCCGGCGCGCGCCATGCACCAGTCGAAGTGCGACTTGAACGGCTCGGTATCGCAGATTGCGAAGCCGTGCTCCCGCTCTGCCGCGACCGCTGCATCGAAGCGGCGGATATTGTGCTCTATCCAATAGGCGGCATGAACCTCAGCAGGATCATCCTTTCCCGGCGCAACCCCATGGTCGGGGAACTCGGTCACGTGATGCGCTGCGCCAAACTGCCGCGCAAAGGTGGTCTTGCCAGCCGCGCTGATGCCTTCGAGCACGATCATCATCGTCGCCAGCCCTATTTGCGCAAACGGCAGTAATCGTCGCGTGTCGCGGTATCGAGGATGCTGCGGTATTCGGCCATGCGTGCGTCACCTTCGCGCACCAGCCCGAATTGCGGGTCTTCGATCTGCACCATTGGCACCAGAGCCACGGGACATGACACGGGCACGAGTTGCGACCCTTGCCCAACTTGCAGCGTGGCGAGCAGGCCGAACATGCGCTGTTCGCGGGTCGCGCGGCCCAGCATGATCATGCGGTACTGCCCAGCCTCGCTTGTCATCAGATAGGTGTGGCCCGACAGGTTCGGCATGGAGACAAAGCCCGCCTGCTGGAATGTCGCATCGATCCGGTCGTTTTCGGCAAACACCAGATGCCCCTTCGCGTTCGACCAGCGGATTTCGGTGCGATAGGCATAGACCGCGCCTTCTTCACCGAAGCTGGCGCGCAGGGTCAGATAGTCGCCTTCGATCCATTGCACCGCCGGGCGCGCATAGCTGCCCATTTCGGGCGGCGCGAGCGACGGGCCGGCGGCCTCCACCTCGGCTTCCTCACGCAGGCTTGCGCCCAAGGCTTCTTCCAGCCGCACGATTGTCGCCAGAGTGAATGGCCTGCGCCCGGCAATCGCCTTTTCCAGCGTTGACACCGACAGCTTCGCCCGCTCCGCCAGCCGCGCGCGCGACAGGCGCCGCCGCGCGATCTCCTCGCGCAGCCGGAACGCCACCTCTGCGTTGTCGAAATCGCTCATGAAACCCGCATACCCCATTCCTTCCTCCACTGTCTTGTCTTTGCCCCGCACCAATCCGCACAAATCCGCACAGACCTGCATTTTGCCGTCGCATCGTCCGGTCTGGCGGCGGATATTGGCCAGTCTTGGCCGTGGCGCGCCGCCTCCGTTCGTCGCTAGAGCGATACAGAACTGCGATGAATGGAGGCTGACATGAGACGAATTGCACTGAATTTTGATCGAGACGCGCTGGCGGTGATGCTGATCCTGGGCGTGATCGCGATGGGCACGGCGGCAAGCACGGCGTTCTCCACCCGCGCCACCGCAAACCCCGTTTCCACCGCGCGCGCAGAACCCGCCCCCCCCGCACCGATGCCCGTCAACAGCGATGGCGGACTGGTGCTGCGCTCGATTGGCGGAGTAGCCAAGGACGTGCCCGCGATGCGGTTGGGCACCGATATCGTCGCCGATGTCGACGGCCAGACCGCTCGCGTCACGGTGACGCAGGCGTTCCGAAACACATCCGATCAATGGATGGAGGCGACCTATCTCTATCCCCTGCCGGACAATGGCGCCGTCGACACGCTCAAGATGGTGGTGGGTGATCGCATCTTCGAAGGGCGGATCAAACCCAAGGAGGAAGCGCGCGAAATCTATGAGGAGGCCAAGGCCAATGGTCAAAAGGCCGGGCTGGTCGAACAGCACCGCCCCAACATGTTCCGCAATTCGATCGCCAATGTCGGCCCGGGCGAAACCGTGCTGGTGCAGATCGAATTCCAGGCTCCGATCCAGCAGGTCGCAGGCGATTATTCGCTGCGGATGCCGCTGGTCGTCGGCCCGCGCTATATCGCCGGAAGCGCGAAGGACGGCGGCTCGCTCAGCCGTGCCGCGCTGCTTGCCGGGGCGAGCGATATCGTCGCGCCGACCGCCGATCCCGACATGGTTGCGCGCGCTGGCGGCGGGCTCAATCCGGTCAGCATCACCGTCAATCTCGATCCCGGCTTCACCGCCGACACCATTTCCAGCCCCTATCACCCGGTGAATGTCGCAGGCGAAGGGGCGACCCGCACGATCACGCTGGCCGACGGTGCCGTACCCGCCAATCGCGATTTCGAACTGCGCTGGAGCGCGGCGGGCGATGCCCCCAGCGTCGGCCTGTTCCGCGAAAAGCACGGGGAACTGGATTACGTCATGGCGACGATCACCCCGCCATCAGCCGAGCGCACCGGGGCTGTTCCGCCACGCGAGATGATCTTCGTGATCGATAATTCCGGATCGATGGCTGGGGAATCGATGCCCGCCGCGCGCCGCAGCCTGCTCTACGCGCTCGAAACGCTGCGCCCGCAGGACAGGTTCAACATCATCCGCTTCGATGACACGATGACCCAGTTGTTCCCCGATGCGGTGGCGGCAAGCGGGCGCAATATCGAACAGGCCAAGAGCTTCACGCACAGCCTCGAAGCGGAAGGCGGAACCGAGATGCTCCCCGCGCTGGAAGCTGCCCTGGATGACAAGAGTGTGGACGGGCGCGTGCGCCAGATCGTGTTCCTCACCGACGGCTCGCTTTCGAACGAGGCGGAGATGATGGAGGAGATCAGCCAGAACCGCGGCCAGAGCCGGGTCTTCATGGTGGGCATCGGCTCCGCTCCCAACACTTTCCTGATGCGGCGCATGGCGGAAGCCGGACGCGGGACATTCACCCATGTCGGCTACGGCGACGAAGCCGAAAGCCAGATGCAGCGACTGCTCGACCGGCTGGCGCGTCCCGTGGCGACCGATCTGAGGGCAACGGTCAACGGCGGCAATATCGACTTTGCCCCGCGCGACCTGCCCGATCTTTATGCCGGGGAACCGCTCGTCCTGCTGGGCCGGACGCGGCACCTTCAGGGCACGCTCATCGTCAGCGGCCTGATCGAAGGGCGGCGCTGGTCGCAAACCATCGATCTGTCGCAAGGCAGCCAGAGCGATGTCGTGGCCAAGCTGTGGGCCTATCGCCGCATTGCCGAGGTCGAGGCGGAACGCTGGTCGGGCGAAACTTCGTACGAGCGCGCTGACGAAAGCATCGAGGAACTGGGCATGGCCTTCCACCTCGTCACCAGCCGCACCAGTCTGATCGCGGTGGACGACACCCCCAGCCGCCCCGAAGGCGCGATGCTGACCCGCGAGGAACTGCCGCTGTTGCTCCCCGCCGGTTGGGATTTCGATCACCTGTTCGGCGTGCAATTCGCCAACCGTGACCGCGAACTGCCGATGCGCGAGATGGAAAAGCAGCGCCAGCAGCTCGGATTGCCGGAAACCTCGACCGGCTATGTCCTGACCCTCGGCCTTGGCCTCCTGCTCCTCCTGGCAGGTCTGGCGATGGCTTTGGGCCACCGGTGGGAGCGGCTTCGCAGCGCGCTTCTCCTGCGCTGCCTCCATTCGCAGGTGGCCTGATGCAGGCCGTTCTCACCATCGTCCAGGACAAGGGGCGCGCCGCTTCGAAGGGAGGTATCGGGCGCGCCCTTCCCCTGTTGTTGTGCGCGATCCTGCTGCTGAGCGGAGCGGCACTGACGGCCAGGGCGCTCTATATCCCGATCAAGGCCGAAGTCGCGCAGGTGCTGCTCAACCGGGCGTTCGACCAAAGCCTTGCCGCGCGCGCTCCCGTCAAACCGTGGAGCTGGGCCGACACCGCGCCGATGGCCCGGATCACCGTGCCGCGTCTTGGTGCAAGCGATGTGGTGCTGTCGGGCGGATCGGGCGAGGCGATGGCATTCGGCCCGACCGCCATAGTCGACGATCCGGCGCGCCGCGTGACAATCCTCGCGGCGCATCGCGATACGCATTTCCTGTTCGTCCGGGACCTGAAGGCCGGAGACGAAATCCTGATGGAGCGCATCGACGGAACGCGGGCGCGCTACCGCGTCACCGGGTTCGAAACCTTGCGCTGGGACGAATTCAGCTATCCTGCCGATGGCGGGGAAGGCGTGCTCGCGCTCACCACCTGCTTCCCGTTCGACACCCACACGCCCGGCCCGCTGCGCCGGGTCGCGTGGGCAGAGCGGATGTCCTAATTCGCCGGAGCGAGATCCAGCACCGCCGCGATCATCGCGTGGGTTCCCAGCGTGACGCTTTCGCGCGGGGCGACCTTGAACAGCGGTGAATGGTGGCTCGGCACCGCAGGCCCACCGCTTGCGGCAGCATCAAAGGCTTCCTGCGGGGTTCCGCCGACGGCAAAGTAATACCCCGGCACACCCAATTCTTCCTCGACGAAATAGGCGAAGTCTTCCGCGCCCATGCCCTGTTGTTCGAACGGGATGAACGCGTCCTCTCCCAGATCGCGCTGCATCACACCATTGAGGCGGCGGGCCAGTTCCTTGTCATTGTAGGTGACGGGGGTGCCTTCCACCACCTTCACTTCGACCGGCAGATCATCGGGCAGGCCGTGCGCCTTGCCGGTGTTGACGGCAATCCGCTCAATCGCGGCGAGCAGTTGCGCCCGCACGGCTTCGTCGTTCGAACGCACCGTCAATTGCAGGTCAGCGCGGTCGGAAATGATGTTGTGCTTCGATCCCGCGTGGAACGATCCGACGGTGATGACAGCGGGCGAAAGCGGCATGATCTCGCGACTGACGATGCTCTGCAAGGCGGTAACGATCTGCGAGGCGATATACACCGGATCGCGGCCCGCGTGCGGGCTTGCGCCATGCGCGCCGATGCCCGGTACGGTGATGTCGACCGAATCCGAGCTCGAATACTGGATGCCCTCTGCCGCTGACACCTTGCCCGTGGGCAATTGCGCGGCAACGTGGAAAGCGAGCGCATAGTCGGGCTTGCCGAAACGCTCATACAGCCCGTCTGCGAGCATCGCCTTGGCCCCACCGACGCGTTCTTCCGCCGGCTGGACGACGAACATGATCGTGCCCGACCACCTGTCCTTCATCTCCATCAGCTTGCGCGCGGTTCCGACCATCGAAGTGATATGCACATCATGCCCGCAGGCGTGCATCACCGGATATTCGACCCCGTCCTGACCCACCTGTGTCGCGGTGGAGGCATAGTCGAGCCCGGATTTTTCCGGCACGGGCAGCCCGTCCATGTCGGCGCGCAGCAGGATCAGCGGCCCGTCGCCATTGCGGAGCATTGCGACTACGCCGGTTCCGCCGACGCCTTCCGTCACCTTAAGCCCTGCCTGCCGCAGTTCCAGCGCCATGCGCGCCGCGGTTTCGCTTTCGAGGAAGGATAGTTCGGGATTGCGGTGGAAATGCACGAACAACGGGGCGAGATAGCTGTCGTAATCCGCTTCGATCGCTTCGGCGAGCGCGGCATGATCGACCGCGTGATCATCGGCCATGGCGGCAACGGGCAAACCCGCGATGGCAAGCGCGATGGCGGTGGCGACGGTGTGGTAAAGGCGCATGGTCAATTTCCCCTGTTTGGCCGCATAGAAGCACGCCCGCAGCGGCCATACAACAAGTGTTTGCAGCGCTATCGCGAGCCGCTTATTTAGCCGTCTATGGACCGTCCGCTACCGCTTCGCATCGCGCGCATCCTTGCTCAGGCAATCCTGTGGTTCATCGGCATCAGCCTGCTGCTGGTGCTTGTGTTCAAATGGGTTCCCGTACCCGTCACGGCGACAATGCTGATGGATGAAAACGGCATCACCAAGGATTGGGAAAGCCTCGACAATATTGATCCCAATCTGGTAGCCGCCGTGATTGCGGCGGAGGATTCCAAGTTCTGCAGCCATTGGGGCTTTGACACCGAGGCAATCGAACAAGCCGCGCGCGAAAACGCCGAAGGCGGGCGCATCCGGGGCGGCTCCACCATCAGCCAGCAAACCGCCAAGAACGTCTTCCTGTGGCAAGGCGGCGGCTATTTCCGGAAAGGTCTCGAGGCGTGGTTCACCTTCTGGATAGAGGCTGTCTGGGGCAAGCGGCGGATCATGGAAGTCTATCTCAACGTCGCGGAAACGGGCATCGGCACTTATGGCGCGGAGGCCGGCGCACAGCGGTATTTCGGCAAGAGCGCCGCCCGCCTTTCCGCTGACGAAGCCAGCCGCATGGCCGTCGCCCTGCCGCAGCCCAAGAAGCGCGCCGTGCGCAATCCCGGCGGGTGGCTCGCCCGGCATGGCAACAGCGTGGAACGCCGCATCAATGTCGTAAAGGGTGACGGGCTCGACGACTGCGTCTACGAATAGACGAACATGGGCCACGCACACGCACATCATCACGGGCATTCCCACGCGGAGAGCGATTGCCACGGCCTGCATGATCACCATGGCCATCACCACGCGCCCGTCGATTACGGCCCGGCCTTTGTCATCGGCATCGTGCTCAATTCGGCCTTCGTCGTGGTCGAAGCGACTTTCGGATTTCTCTATGATTCGATGGCGCTGGTGGCCGACGCCGGGCACAACCTGTCCGACGTGCTGGCGCTGCTGCTGGCATGGGCGGCCAATCTCGCGGCGAAGCGCGCGCCCAGCGATCGCTACACCTACGGTTTCAAAAGCTCGACCATACTCGCCGCCATTGCCAACGCGCTGCTGCTGGCCTTCGCGATCGGAGCGATCCTGTTCGAGACCGCGCATCGCCTGTTCGAGCCGAGCGAACCGCAAGGGATGGTGATCATCATCGTCGCCGGGATCGGAGTCGTCATCAACACCGCCACCGCGCTGCTGTTCCTGCGCGGGCAGGATGATCTCAACATCCGCGGCGCCTATCTGCACATGGCAGCTGACGCGCTGGTATCGGTGGGCGTGGTGGTGGCGGGGATTGCTATCCTGTTCACCGGCCTGTGGTGGATCGATCCGCTGGTGAGCTTTGCCATCGTCGCGATGATCGCCTGGGGCACCTGGGGCCTTGCCAAGGACAGCATCCGACTGGGCTTGCTTGCAGTTCCTGCAAGGATTGACGTGGCCGAAGTGCGCGCGCATCTGGCTGGTCTCCAAGGGGTGAGCGCGGTGCACGATCTGCATATCTGGCCAATGTCGACAACGGAAACGGCGCTGACCGCGCATCTCGTCATGCCTGACGGGCCGGCTTCGGATGAATTCCTGCACGCCATCGCCCACGATCTCGAAGATCGGTTCGGCATCGGCCATGCCACGATTCAGGTGGAACGCGGCAATTGGCCGCACGCGTGCAAGGCCGATTGCTGATGGCGGACGGCGGAACCGATCCGGCGACGGTCGCGCGCGAGCGGCTGCGCGCGGCGATGGTGCGGCTTGCCGACGGCGACAGCGCCGCGCTTGAGGAAATTTACGCCGCAACGCGGGTGAAACTGTTTGGGATATGCCTGCGTATCTTGGGCGACAGAAAGGAAGCCGAGGACGCCTTGCAGGACGTCTATATCAATCTCTGGCAACGTGCAGACCGTTACGATCCCACGCGGGCGAGCCCGATTTCGTGGCTAGCGACGTTTGCGCGCAACCGGGCGGTGGATCGTTTGCGCACAGGCAAGGTGCGCGGCGGAGCCGTGCCGGTGGAAGAAGCCATGCCGCTTCCCGATGAGGCACCGCTGGCAGACGCGCTGCTGGTTGATGCCGAACGCACCGCGCAAATCCATCAGTGCCTTTCAAAGCTGGACGAAAACACCGCCGCGCACATCCGCTCGGCCTTTTTCGAAGGCTACACCTATGCCCAGCTGGCCGAAGCCGCCGATGTGCCGCTGGGCACGATGAAGAGCTGGATCCGCCGCGGCCTGCAAAGACTGCGCGCCTGTCTGGAAGCGAGTGAGGCGTCATGAGCGATACGGACAAGACCCCCGAAGATATCAAGCGCGACGATCCGATGATCGCTGCCGAGTGGGCGCTCGGCCTGCTGGAGGGCGAAGAACTGCTCGACGCGCGCGGCAAATATGCGAGCGATCCGAACTTCGCATGGCGAAAGCAATGGTGGGATAACTGGTTTGCCCCGCTCACCGACGATGTCGCCGGGGCCGAACCGGGCGCGCATGTGTGGCAGGGTATTGCCGCCGCGCTGAATGCGCCCGCAGCCGGGACAGGCGGGGAAGTAGTCGCTCTAAAGCTCGCCGAAGCGCAGGCGCGAACGCGGCGCTGGCAATGGACCGCTGCGATCACTTCCGCCGCGGCTGCCGTGCTTCTCGCGGTTCTGGTGCTTGGCCCGCAGACCGCGCCAGATCCGGCTCCCACGGGCACGCCGCAACTCGCGGTCAATGATCCGCTGGTTGCCCAGGTTCCGATCGGTGAGACCGGACTGCGGCTCGACGTCACCTACATCCCCGAGACCAGCGAAATGCTGGTCGGCGCGATCGGTCTGACGGCAGACGGAGTGCATGATCACGAATTGTGGCTGGTCCCTGCCGATGGCAGCGCGCTGCAATCGCTTGGCGTCGTCATACCGGGAGCGGTCGCCCGCATGGACCTGCCCGAGGATGTGACCCGCAACCTTGCAAGCGGGGTCGAACTGGTGCTGACGCGTGAGCCGATCGGGGGCAAACCCGAAGGGCAGGACGCAGGGCCGGTTGTGGCTCAGGGCGCGTTCTCGAAAGTCTAGGCCCGCTTCGGCCTGCCGCCTGGGCACACCGTTTCACGGCGCTTTTTCGACATTTTCCAACCGGATGCAGCAGCAGTGCATCCGCCGCGCGAACGAGGTCGTAGCTTGGGTGCAAGATCGGGAGGGCTTGCCTTAACCAAGGAGATCCCAATGCCTATCCCCACCAAGACCATCAAGACCGGACTGTTTGCCGCCGCGGCCGCAATCGCTGCCATTACCCCGGCAACCGCGCATAATCACCAGCACCATCACGCCAGCCAGGCGCAGACCCCGAACATCGTCGAGACCGCCGTCAGCACCGGTGTGCATCAGACGCTGGTTGCCGCGGTGCAGGCCGCCGGTCTGGTCGAGACGCTTTCGAACCCCGGCCCCTTCACCATCTTTGCCCCGACCGACACCGCCTTTGCCAAACTGCCCGAAGGCACCGTCGCCACGCTGGTGAAACCCGAGAACAAGGGCACACTTACCGGCATCCTGACTTATCACGCGGTTGCAGGCCGAGTAACGGCGAGCGATCTGACCACCCTGATCAAGTCCAAGGGCGGCGAAGCCACCATCAAGACCGTGGCGGGCGGCACTCTCACCGCGCGGCTTTCAGGTGACACGATCGTCATCACCGATGCCGCCGGACGCGCCACTGCCGTGACGCAGGCCGATGTCGATACCTCAAACGGCGTAATTCACGTCACCGACGGCGTCTTTCTGCCGGGCTGATCCGTAGCTGTTTTCAGTTGGCGCGGCCCGCCGTTCCCCTCCCACCCTTGGGCCCGCCACGTCCCGACCCCGTCCGGCCAATCCTCCAGGCCGGGCGGGGTTTAATTTTGGCGTTGACGCTGCACCTGCGAAGGAAGGCGACATCGTGACGATCACGATTTTCCCAATCAAAGCCCTGATATGATGAGAAAACCGGGCCAAAAAGCGCAATTGACACTTCTCCTATTTTAAAAATTTTTCCCTCGGCCTTACATGGTCATGGCTCGAAGCAGGCCGAGTAGGAAAGCGTCTAGGGCTTCAGTGCGAATTCGGCCGCCGCGCGGGCGTGTAGCCATGTCGTGTCGAACACGGGCAAAAGGCTGTCATCAGAAGAAAGCAGCAGGCCAATCTCGGTGCAGCCGAAAATCACCGCTTGCGCCCCGCGCGCGGACAGCCGGGTGATTATGCCGCAATAGGCATCGCGTGATGATTTCAGAATCTTACCCGCGATCAGTTCCTCGTAGATCACCCGGTGGACCTCGCCCCGGTCCTCGGCGTCGGGTATGATGATTTCGAGCCCGTGGCGTTCGGCAAGGCGGGCTTTCAGGAAATCCTGCTCCATGGTGAAGCCGGTGCCGAGCAGCGCAACCCTGGCATGGCCCTCCGCCCTTATCGCTTCCCCGGTCGCATCGGCGATGTGCAGCAGCGGCAGGGCCGTCGCCGCTTCGACGCGGTCTGCCATCTTGTGCATGGTGTTGGTGGCGATGACGATGCAATCCGCCCCGCCCGCCTCCAGCGCGCTTGCGCTGTCCGCCATGATCTCGCCCAGCCGGTCCCACTCCCCCGCAGCCTGAAGCGCGGCGATGGGTCCGAAATCGAGGCTGTGGAGCAGGATCTTCGCCGAATGCGATGGGCCGAGCCGATCGCGCACCGCCCGGTTGATGATCGCGTAATATTGCGCCGAGCTTTCCCAGCTCATCCCGCCGATGATGCCGATAGTTTTCATGGTCGATCCGTCAAGCTTGGTTACGAGCCCAACGGGCGTGGAGCCAAAGGACAAATCCCTGAGCGATGACGATAGCCGTGCTCGACCACACGAGGTCCCAACTTGGGTCTTGATCTGGCGGCCCGTAAGCGTGACGCAGGTAGATGTGCGGCATCAACAGACCAGTTGCCGCAATCGCCGAAATCATCACACCCGTTGGCAACCATATCGCCCAAGAGCGGTGACCCAACCGGGTGGACCGACCTCGCCAATCGTAGTGCATCGGCATCTTCGGAAAGCGGCGAAAGTACCATTCCGCCCAAACTGCGGAAAAGAGCAGGCACACGAGCGCAACAAACGTCGCAAGGGTTCCGGGTTCACCGATGATCAGGTCGATCAATCCGAACTGGCGGACATGAGCTTCGGTGCTCGGGACTTGAGCGATCAGGCTGCTTCTTCCTTCGCCTCGCCACCGTGGACGCGGATCGGGTCTTTCTTGCCTTCGACCACTTCGGCATCGACGACGATTTCGGTGACGCCTTCCATGTCGGGCAGGTCGAACATCGTATCGAGCAGGATAGCCTCGACAATCGAGCGAAGGCCGCGTGCGCCAGTCTTGCGCTTGATCGCGCGTTCGGCCACCGCCTTCAACGCTTCGTCGGTGAAGGTCAGTTCGACGTCTTCAAGCTCGAACAGCTTCTTGTACTGCTTGACCAGCGCGTTCTTCGGTTCGGTCAGGATCGTGATCAGCGCATCGACATCGAGATCGTGCAGCGTCGCGATCACCGGCAGACGACCGACGAATTCTGGGATGAGGCCGAATTTCAGCAGATCTTCCGGCTCGCTCTTTTCAAGCAGTTCGCCAACCTTGCGCTTTTCCGGGTCGGCGACATGCGCGCCGAAGCCGATCGAACGCTTTTGCAGACGGTCGGCAATGATCTTGTCCAGACCGGCGAAGGCGCCGCCGCAGATGAACAGGATGTTGGTGGTGTCCACCTGCAGGAATTCCTGCTGCGGATGCTTGCGCCCCCCCTGCGGCGGGACGCTAGCCGTGGTGCCTTCCATCAGCTTGAGCAGCGCCTGCTGCACGCCTTCGCCCGAAACGTCGCGGGTGATGGAGGGATTTTCCGCCTTTCGCGTGATCTTGTCGATTTCGTCGATGTAGACGATGCCGTGCTGTGCCTTTTCGACGTTGTAGTCGGACGCTTGCAGCAGCTTGAGAATGATGTTTTCGACGTCTTCACCCACGTAACCCGCTTCGGTCAGCGTGGTGGCGTCGGCCATGGTGAAGGGCACGTCGAAAGTGCGCGCCAGCGTCTGCGCCAGCAGAGTCTTGCCGGTACCCGTCGGGCCGACCAGCAGAATGTTCGACTTGGCCAGTTCCACCCCGTCCGCCTTGCCGCTGTGCTTGAGGCGCTTGTAGTGGTTGTGGACCGCGACCGAGAGATTGCGCTTGGCCGAATTCTGGCCGATCACGTAATCGTTGAGCGTCGCGAAGATTTCCGAAGGGGTCGGCACTTCGCCTTCCTTCTTGCCGGCAATCCCGGCCTTGGTCTCTTCGCGGATGATGTCGTTGCACAGCTCGACGCATTCATCGCAGATGAACACGGTGGGGCCGGCGATAAGCTTGCGCACTTCGTGCTGCGACTTCCCGCAGAAGCTGCAATACAGAGTGCTCTTGCTGTCAGATCCGCTCAATTTGGTCATTCCTGTAATCCTCGAATCCGCCGGCGGATTGTGGGCATCCTACCTCAGGATTCGCTAACATTATCCTCGCCGCCAGATGAATCAACTCGCGAGGCGCGGTTTTTGGCTCCGGTTAAGTGGATTTCGTGCACCACTTGCAAGCATCGCCGGGCGTTGTTCACGCCAGCGTCCCGATCCGGGGCGGATGGTACGACGCGCATGAACGCGCCGCCACTGGCGCTATTGGCCAGCCTTATTACGGCCAGCCTTACTCAGGAGCGCCGCCCGAACCTTCCTCGCCGTCCGATTCCTCGGTTTCGGGGCGGGTTTCGAATACCTTGTCCACCAGGCCGAACTTCTTGGCCTCTTCCGCTTCGAGGAAGGTATCGCGGTCCATCGCCTTTTCGATCTCTTCAAGGCTCTGGCCGGTGTATTTGACGTAAAGGTCGTTCATCCGCGCCTTGATGCGCAGGATTTCGCGGGCCTGGATTTCGATATCCGAAGCCATGCCGCGCGCACCGCCCGAAGGCTGGTGAATCATGATCCGCGCATTGGGGAGCGCGACGCGCATGCCCGGCTCACCCGCAGCGAGCAGGAAGCTGCCCATCGAAGCGGCCTGCCCCATGCACACCGTCGACACGCGCGGTTTGATGTATTGCATCGTGTCGTGGATCGCCATGCCGGCCGTCACCACCCCGCCGGGCGAGTTGATGTACATGCTGATCGGCTTGGACGGGTTTTCGCTTTCGAGGAACAGCAGCTGCGCCGTGATCAGCGAAGCCATGCCGTCTTCGACCTGACCGGTGACGAACACGATGCGTTCGCGCAGCAGGCGGCTGAAGATGTCGAAGCTGCGTTCACCCCGGCTGGTCTGCTCCACCACCACGGGCACCAGCGCGCCGGTAAGCGGATCGCGGGTGAACTGGCCCTGGGTGCCATAGGTTTCGCCGGAATTGCCGAGCAGATCGATCATGGGGTCTTTATCCTCGTCCTTGAATTGCAAGCCTATGTCGGACGCGGCCGCGCAGACTTCAAGGGGATTAACCTTCAGCTTGGGGAAAGCTTGCCACTGGGGGGCGATTTCGCGGCGGGGGTTGAGAAAAACGCCGCGAGCAGACCCGGCTGTTTCCTCACCTGTTCGACATCGGTTTTGCCATTGGCGAGCAGGCGCCAGATCGCGAAACGCCGCACCAGCAATTCGTGAATCGCCACAACCGTTCCCGCCGCCGCCAGCGTCAGCACTGAGAATTCGACCCAGATCGGCCACTCCGCCTGCACCAGCATCTGGCCGTAAATGTACACGAAGCAGTGGTGGAACAGGTACATCGATAGCGCGCAATCAGCCAGCCACGTGGTGCGCGGCCCGCCTGCACTGAAATAGCGATGGAAGAATTGCAGGATGAACAGCACGATCGTCCAGATCGCCAGCTGATTGAGGAACAGCAGCGTGAGCCGCGTGGCGAAGGTGCGATCCGGGCCGAGGTCGACCCCGATCGACGCCGTCAAATCGCGGACGAAGGGCAGGATATAGCCCTGATCAGCCATCGGATAAGGCTGGAGGATCAGCGCCGCCGCCGCTGCATAGGGCATCCACCAACGCCACTGCGTCAGCGCCTCAAGCAGGCGCGGCGACAGAGCCGCCATCACCCCGATCACGAAGAACGGAAATTCCGCTGTCAGCTTGTACCAGCTCTGGAAGCCCGGCGCGATGAGGTCATAGCTGCCCGGTACAAGGCTGGCCGAGGCGTAATTGGCGGTGTTGGCAAAGCCGAGGAACAAGAGGCCGAAGGCGAAGGGCAAGCTGCCCCGGATCAGCCCGCCAAACCGGTCTGACAGCGCCACCGCAAACCCGCGCACCCGCGATGACTTCGGGATCGCCACCTGAACTGCCGCCGCCAGCAGGAACATCGGGATCAGGCTGACGAGGAACCACAGGTGCAATTGCCACGTGCCACCGGCCCAGACCTCGACAAAGGAAGGGCTGGCGATCCAGTCGAGCATCGACCCTTCGCCCCCCGCATCGCCCCAACGCAGGTAATGCTCGATCATGTTGAATGTCAGCGCGAAAAAGATCAGCGGCACCGCCGTCCGCAGGAAACGGTTCCACAGGAAATCCGCCGGAGTCCTCCGCGTCAGCAACAGCACGGCGAAGAACCCACCGACAAAGAAGAATGTCGGCGTCACGAACAGGTGGATGCCGAAAATCAGCCAGTCGAAGAAATCAGCTCGGTCGGTATTCGCGGTGATCCACGGCCGCGCCGGGGCATAGACGGTGCCCGCATGCAGCGCGACCGAAAGGAACATCAGCACCGAACGCGCGCCATCGATATCATGGTAATGTTTGCGTTTCTGGCCGGTGGCGGCACTCGCGGAAATTTCCGTTGCTGTCGTCATCGTGCGGGGTCTGCTGTCATCCGTTCGAGGGAGTAGGCCGGTTCTGACGGATACGGGTTAAGGCGAGGTAGACAATGCACCCACTCGCCGCGTCCAATGCCGGGACGCCAATCCAGCAAACAGTTAACACGCGCGCTCTTGCCATCTTTCGCGGAATGCGCAGTGTATCGCCCTATGACCAAGACATCGCTGATCGCACTCGCCGCCCTGACATCCACCGCGTTTGTCATCACCATCGCCCATGCGCAGGAGAGCGCACCTGCTTCCCAGATGCGCGATTCCTTCGCCGAAACCATGGCGGTGACAGACTACATCCTGCGCATTCAGGCGCTGGACGATGCCGGGCCGCAGCTGAATGCGGTGATCGACTACAATGTCGAAGCACCTGTCGAAGCGCGCCGCCTTGCCTCCACCGGGATCCTGCGCGGACGCAGCGTGCTGGTGAAGGACAATATCGAGACGCGCGAATTCCCGACCACGGCGGGCAGCCTTGCCCTTGCCAACAATCGCACCGGGCGCGACGCGCCGCTGATCGCCAATCTGCGCGCGGCGGGCGGCGTGGTGCTGGGCAAGACCAATTTGTCCGAATGGGCCAATATCCGCTCCAACGATTCGACCAGTGGCTGGAGCGCCGTCGAAGGGCTTACCCGCAATCCGCACGCGATTGATCGCAACACCTGCGGTTCGTCATCAGGCAGCGGCGCGGCAATCGCGGCGGGCTTTGCCTGGGCGGCAATCGGGACGGAGACGAACGGGTCAATCACATGTCCGGCATCGATCAACGGAATCGTCGGGTTCAAGCCGAGCGTCGGGATCGTCAGCCGCACGCATGTCGTCCCGATCTCCAGCACGCAGGACACCGCCGGGCCGATGACCAAGTCGGTTTACGACGCGGCGCTGCTGCTGTCCGCGATCGCCGGGGAAGACCCTGCCGATCCCACCACAGTCGGCGTTCCGCGCGTCACCGATTACACCGCCGGCATCAGCGAATTCTCTATCGAAGGGGTGCGGATCGGGGTGATGCGCAACCAGATGGGCAGCAATGCGCAAGTAGTGGAAGTGTTCGAACAGGCACTGGCCGATCTGGAAGCCGCAGGCGCTGTGCTGGTCGACATCGAATTCGAACCGAACCGCGAAATGTACGGCGATAGCTACACCGTGCTGAAATACGAACTGCGCGAAGAGATGGGCAAATACCTCGCTTCGATCCCGGCAATGGAAGGGCAGGACACTCCGCGCAGCCTCGCCGATCTGATCGCCTTCAACGAAGCCAACGCTGCCACCGAAATGCGCTGGTTCGATCAGAGCATCTTCCTAGAAGCCGAAGCGACGACCGACCGTGAAGCCTATGAGAAGGCGCGGGAGAATGCCGTCAGGATCGCGGGCGAGGAAACGCTCGACGTGCTGCTGGCGGACAACAATGTCCAATTCCTCGTGGCGCCCACGCGCGGCCCGGCATGGATGAGCGATCTGGTGCTGGGCGATCATTTCAACGGCTCGATCGGCTTCGGATCACCCGCCGCCATCGCGGGCTATCCGCATCTCACCGTCCCCATGGGCCATGTCGAACGGCTGCCGGTGGGCATCAGCTTCTTCGGCGCGAAATGGGCCGATCACGAGGTGCTGAAACTGGGCGCGGCATACGAAAAGGCCCGGACAGCAACGCTGCCCGAGCCTTCGTTCCGTCGTTGGCAACCGGGCGACTGACAGGGCAAATTGAGTGTCGGTCAAGCGAGTGAAAAAGGGCACGGTCCTGTTTCATCCAGAAGAGGAATGCACCGGCTTCGTCATCGTGCATGCAGGCACGATCAAGGTTTCGCTGACTGCCGAAAATGGCAGGGAAATCGTCCTCTATCGGGTTCGCCCCGGCGAGGTCTGCCTCCAGACTTTCGGCTGTCTGGTGAAGGGATCACGATATTCCGCCGAAGGGATTGCGGAGACTGACCTCGAAATCGAGATCGTCCCTGTCCCATCCTTCCAGAACCGCGTTGCCAATGACGAGGGATTTCGGCGGTCATTGTTCGATGCCGTCGCGGCGCGGTTCTTCGACCTCGAGCGGCTGGTCGAAGATGTTGCGCTATCGACGATTGCCGAGCGGCTTGCCCGCGCATTGTTGCGCCTTGCCGACGGGGCCGGGAATGTCGCGGCGACGCATGATCAACTGGCCATAGAAATCGGCTCAGCCCGAGCCGTCGTCAGTCGCCAACTGGGTGAATTCCAGCGCCTTGGACTGGTGACGGGAGAGCGCGCCCGGATTCACATCCTTGAGCCCAAAAAGCTGCGCCAGATCGCCCATTTATCCGAAGATTCCGCAATTGTGTGACTAAGTCACCGACGCGTCGGCGCGAACATGCCAAATCCTTCCTTGTCTGCAAGCAAGGAGGAAAAACATGTCACGCAACGAAGGCACTCTCGACCGCGTCCTGCGGGTGATTGTCGGGCTGGTTCTGATTGCACTGGCGTTGACCGGAACGCTCACACCGTGGGGCTCGATCGGCATCGTGCCATTGGCAACCGGCATTCTGGGTGTTTGCCCGGTCTATTCACTGTTCGGGATCAGGACCTGCAAGGTCAGCTAGAAGCGGTTGATGAGGTCCCGATAGCCGAAACCGCGAACACAAAAGCCGCCCCTGCCTGATGGCGGGGACGGCTTTTTGGTTGGCCTGACGGCTCGCGCCGGAGCGCTTACTTCTTGGTCGCGGACTTCTTGGCGGCCGGCTTCTTGGCAGGAGCCTTCTTTGCCGGAGCCTTTTCGGCTGCCTCTGCCTTGGGCGCGGCCTTCTTGGCCGGTGCTTTCTTGGCAGGGGCCTTCTTCGCCGCAGGCTTGGCTTCCGCTTCGACTTCGTCAGTCTTGGCTGCAGCCTTCTTCGCAGGGGCCTTCTTGGCCGGAGCCTTCTTCTTGGCCGGCGCCTTTGCCTTCGCGGCTTCGGCTTCCTCTTCCGCTTCGATCGCGGCCTGAAGCTCTTCGATCGTCACTTCACGCTCGGTCACTTCGGCCTTGTTGAACAGGAAGTCGACAACCTTGTCTTCGTACAGCGGGGCGCGCAGCTGGGCAGCGGCCATCGGTTCCTGCTGGATGTACTGGACAAACCGGTCACGGTCTTCGGGGCGGTACTGCGAGGCAGCCTGCTGGATCAGCATCTGCATTTCCTGACCCGTCACTTCGACGCCGTTGGCCTGGCCGATTTCGGACAGGAGCAGGCCCAGACGGACGCGACGTTCGGCGATCGCCTTGTAATCGTCCTTTTCGTCCTCGATCTGCTTGAGCGCTTCGGCAGGATCTTCCTCGCGCGCGGCTTCCTGCTGAAGCTGCGCCCAGATCTGCTGGAATTCGGCTTCGACCATGGTCGCCGGCACTTCGAAATCGTGGCCTGCAGCCAGCTGATCGAGCAGCGAACGCTTCATCTGGGTGCGGGTAAGACCGGCGGTCTGCTGTTCCAGCTGGTCCTTGATGATCTCTTTCAGCTTGTCGAGGCTGTCGAGGCCGAGGTTTTTGGCGAAATCTTCGTCAACCTTGGTATCGGTTTCGACCTTCACCGCTTTCACGGTGATGTCGAAAGTCGCTTCCTTGCCGGCGAGATGTTCTGCCTGATAGTCTGCGGGGAAGGTGACGGTGATGGTCTTTTCGTCACCGGTCTTCACGCCCACCAGCTGCTCTTCAAAGCCCGGAATGAACGCACCCGAACCGATCACCAGAGCGGCGTCTTCGGCCTTGCCGCCTTCGAATTCGACGCCGTCGAGCTTGCCGACGAAATCGATGATCAGCTGGTTGCCTTCAGCCGCCTTCTTGGTCTTGGCAGCGTCCTTGTAGCTCTTGTTCTGACCGGCGATGTTCTGCAGCGCCTCGTCGATCTGCTCGTCCGAAACGGGAACCACCAGCTTCTCGAGCTTCAGACCGTCGGTCGAAGGGGTTTCGACAACCGGCAGCACTTCGAGTTCAAGCGTGACTTCGGCGTCCTTGCCCTGTTCGTAGCCTTCGCCAAGCGAAATGGCCGGCTGCATCGCGGGGCGCAGTTCCTCGTCCTTCATCACCTTGTCGGTCGATTCGCGGATCATGTCGTTCAGCGTCTGCGCATGCAGCTGCTCGCCATGCATCTTCTTCACGAGATTTGCGGGCACCTTGCCGGGACGGAAGCCGGGCATTTTCACCTGCGGCGCGATCTTCTTGATCTCGGCGTCGATCTTGGCCGAAATCTCGTCGGCGGTGATCGTGATGAGATAGGCGCGCTTGAGCCCTTCGTTGACGGTCTGCTTGGTTTGCATGAGAGTTAAACTGAAGCCTTCTTGAGCGAATTTGTCGGATGTCCGGTTCCTGCCACGGGGGGAAACTGGTGCGGGCGAAGGGACTCGAACCCCCACATCTTGCGATACCAGAACCTAAATCTGGCGCGTCTACCAATTTCGCCACGCCCGCATTCCCCGAACGAAGCCGCGCGGGACACCGTAGGCCTCCCGCGCGCATTAGCAGGGGCCTGTATCGCCGCTTGTCGCAAAGGGCAAGTGGAACGCGCTTGTTTACGACTCTATCCGGCATTATGGGCGCGGCCATGACAGAAGAAACCACCCCCGCTCCCGCCGCTGGCGGCGCCGACGTTCCGCCCGATCACCTTTCGGTCAATCCGCGCAGCCCGGCTTTCGACGCCGAAATCCTGCAACGCGGAGTCGGCATCCGGTTCAAGGACCGCGTGCGCACCGATATCGAGGAATATTCGATTTCCGAAGGCTGGGTCCGGGTGCAGGCAGGCAAGACCGTCGATCGCAAGGGCAATCCGCTGACGATCAAGCTGACTGGCCCGGTAGAGGCATGGTTCGAAGATCTCGGCGGCAATCCCCCGGTCGCGAAGAAGGGTTAGAGCGGCGTTCTGCTTGCCAAGTGGCAGGTGAGCGGCCACTTGAATGCAGAAATGAAACCGCAGGTCATCATCATCGGTCGCCCCAATGTGGGCAAATCCACGCTGTTCAACCGGCTGGTGGGCAAGAAGCTCGCGCTGGTTGACGATCAGCCCGGCGTCACGCGCGACCGGCGCATGGGCGATGCCGAGATTGCGGGGATGAAGTTCACCATCGTCGACACCGCCGGGTGGGAAGACGAAGACGAGCTGACCCTGCCCGGCCGGATGCGCAAGCAGACCGAGGCTAGTCTTGAGGGGGCAGACGCGGCGCTGTTCGTGGTAGACGCGCGCGCCGGCCTCACCCCGCTCGACAATGAGATCGCCCGGTACCTGCGCGAACATCAGGTGCCGATCGTGCTGGTCGCCAACAAGGCAGAAGGCAGCGCTGGCGAAGCGGGCGTGCTAGAATCCTACTCGCTCGGCTTTGGCGAGCCGGTGGCGCTTTCCGCGGAGCACGGCGAAGGCGTGGCAGACCTGTTCGGCGCGCTCTGGCCGATCATCGGGGACAAGGCCGAAGCCGCCGAAGCGGCCGAGGAGTTTGCCGAAAGCGAGGAAGAAGAGGCCGAAAATTCGCGTGGCCCCCTGAAACTCGCGATTGTCGGACGCCCGAATGCGGGCAAGTCCACCCTGATCAACCGGCTGCTGGGCGAAGATCGCCTGCTGACCGGGCCGGAAGCCGGGATCACTCGCGATTCGATTGCAATCGACTGGAAATGGACCGATCCCAAATCAGGCGAAGTGCACGACATCCGCCTGATCGACACTGCGGGAATGCGCAAGAAGCGCAACGTCACCGAAAAGCTCGAAAAGCTTTCGGTTGCGGACGCCCGCCGCGCGGTGGATTTTGCCGAAGTCGTCGTGCTGCTGCTCGATGCGACGCAGGGGCTGGAGCATCAGGACCTCAAGATCGCCAGCATGGTGCTTGAGGAAGGGCGCGCCTTGATGGTAGCGATCAACAAGTGGGACGTCGCGGGCGAAAACACCGCCGAAACACCCTCGGGCATTTTCAACGGCATCAAGCAGGCGCTGCACGATGGCCTTGCGCAGGTTCGCGGGGTGCCGCTGTTCTCCGTCTCGGCAAAGACCGGCAGGGGGCTGGACACCATGCTGGGCGCGGCGTTTGAACTGCGCGAAAGCTGGTCGCGCCGCGTGCCCACCGCCGCGCTCAACCGCTGGTTCGACGATGCGCTGGCCGCCAATCCGCCGCCCGCACCCGGAGGCCGCCGGGTCAAGCTGCGCTATATCACGCAGGTCGGCACCCGCCCGCCCCGCTTCGTCATCTTCGGTTCGCGCCTCGACGATCTGCCCAAGAGTTACGAGCGCTATCTCGTCAACGGCATCCGCGCCAAGCTGGGTTTTGATGCAGTTCCGGTGCGGGTGACGCTGAAATCGCCGAAAAACCCCTACAACGCCAACAAGGGCGGCGGGGGCAACTACTCGACCGGTTCGGACAAGTCGTGATCGCAAACCTGATCGCTGCCGATCCCACGCTGGCGCTGGAGATCATCGAGCGCACCGCCTCCACCCCCAGGGTACGGCAGGCGCTCGAATTGAGCCTTGCCCCTGCGTTTCTGCTGGTCGGTATCGGCAGCATCATGAACGTCATGATGGCGCGTCTCACATGGCTCGCCGGGCGCATAGAGCGTTTGGCCGAGCCGACTGAAGGCGCGTGCAACATATCCCATGCCAACGAACTGGCCTGGCTGCGCAGGCGGCGCAAGCTGGCGCGCCTCGCAATCAAGTTTTCGACAGGTGCCGCCGTTGTCATCAGCTTCGAAATCGCGGTGCTTTTCCTTTCCGCCTATATCGAACCGCGCATCGGCACCTTTGTCGCGGTGCTGTGGATCGTGACTATCAGCCTGCTGATCACGGGCCTCATCTATTTCCTGCGTGAAACCCTGTTGGCAGCGGACGGCCCGAAGACCGACGGCGCTTAGGCTTCAGGCGGCTGCTTTGGCGCGCATCTGCGTTGCCAGCCCCAGCCATTTGTCTCGGGCTGCGGCATCCGACATCTTCACCGATCCCAACTGCCTGATGAACCGCGGCCTGATGCCGCAGAACTGGTAGACCGCCTGCTTGATCGTGCGCCGGGCGGGCTTGTTGTATAGCCATGTATCGACCCATGTCGGCGTATCGGCGGTGATGATCGCATCACCCGTCTTGCCATCAAGCAGCTTGTCCCAAGCCATGCCGCGCGCCTTGTACTTATAGGCAAATCCCGGCGTCAGCGCCCGGTCGAGCACGCTCTTGGCCAGCGTCGGCATCGCGCCCCACCATAAGGGGTGAACGATCAGCACGCGATCTGCCCATGCGAGATTGGCCTGCCACTGTTGAAGTGACGGCTCGAGCGCGGGGGCATCGCCATAACCGCGAAACTCGCTCGAAAATTCCATCTCGCTAAGATCCATCCGGCCCACTTCTGCCCCGGCCGCCTGCGCCGCCTGCTGATAGGCATCGGCCAGCGCCGCGCTGAATGATCCCGCCCGTGGATGGGCCACCCATACAAAAACCCGTTCGCTCATCGTGATTCTCCTTTTCTTGACACTGTGTAAAGTTGACACGGCGTCAATTGGAGATAACTTGACATCATGTCAAGCGAAAAACTCAACGCCACCCGCAACCGCATTCTCGAAGCGGCGCAGCGCATTCTCGAAGGGGAGGATCCGGGCAAAAGCCGGATGAACGATATCGCCAAGGCAGCCGGTATCAGCCGCCAGGCGCTCTACCTTCATTTTCCCAGTCGCTCCGAATTGCTGGTCGCCACCGCGCGCCATCTCGACGGAGTTCATGATGTCGATGCACAGCTTGCCGCCAGCCGTGCGGCACGATCGGGTGTCGAACGGCTGGACGCCTTTATCGAGGCTTTCGGCAATCACATTCCCAAGGTGTGGGGCGTGGCCCGGGCCTTCATGGCGATGATGGACAGCGATGAAGCCGCGCGTGACGCATGGCATGACCGGATGCAGGCCCTGCGCCACGGATGCGCCGCTGCCGTCGCCGATCTCGAACGGGACGGACAGCTTGCCGGTCACTGGACGCATGATCACGCGACCGACTGGCTCTGGATGCTGCTGTCGATGCGCAACTGGGAATTGCTGGTGCGCGAATGCGGGTGGTCGCACGGGGACTACATCACCCAGATGCAGCGCAGCGCGCGCGAAGTGTTGATCGGCTGAAGCAGAAAGGGCGGAGCATCGCTGCCCCGCCCTTCCCAAACCTTTCGGTACGACCCTTCAGGCTCTGATGAAAAACCTTACTCTTCGCCGGCTGCCTTGCTTTGCAGCTGGACGTAGTTTTCGAGGCCCATCCGCTCGATCATGTCGAACTGGGTTTCGAGGAAGTCTACGTGCTCTTCCTCGTTATCGAGGATATGTGCGAACAGATCGCGGCTGACGTAATCGCGCACGCTTTCGCAATAGGCGATGGCATCGCGCAGCAGCGGGATCGCGTCCTCTTCCAGCGCCATGTCGGCCTTCAGGATTTCAAGCACGTTTTCGCCCACGCGCAGGTTGTGGATCGCCTGGAAATTGGGCAGGCCGTTGAGGAACAGCACTCGCGCAGCGAGTTTGTCCGCGTGCTCCATTTCCTCGATCGATTCCTTGCGCTCATAAGCGGCCAATTTGGTCACGCCCCAATCGTCGAGCACGCGGTAGTGCAGCCAATACTGGTTGATCGCGGTCAGCTCGTTGGTGAGCGCCTTGTTGAGGAATTCGATGACTTTCGGATCGCCTTTCATGGCGTGATACCCCTTGGATTTGCAGTTTGAGCCAGATCAAAGCGCTGGCCATGTCAGGGGCATAGATAAAGCCTCGCCCCCTTGCCTGACAAGAGGGTGACGGAATTATTTTCGTTTAGAATCAGTTGTTTGCGATCCGCTCGCAATAGCGGATTGGAAACTTATAATGCGACTTTTTCGCAGCTGAACTGGCCGGCACCCAGCGCGCGTTCCTGTTCGATAATTTGCCCCGCCTTTCCAAGGCATTGGCCGCAATTGGGGCGTTTGCCCAGCGTCGCATAGGTCGCCTCTGCATCGCCGCCCGAAGTCAAGGCGGCCTTGCGCAGGTCATCTTCGCGGATGGCATTGCAAATGCAGATATACATGGCGTCGGGAATCACTCCTGCGAGGCGTTTGCAAGAACAAGATATGCGAATTAATCGCAATAGCAAGCAGAAAGCGCATCGGCGGCGACACCCGCCGCTTCCGGACCCTATGGCGCTCGCGCAGGTTTGCGATATAGACGGCGCGATGGGACGCAGCAGCAACGGCACAGCGCGCGACATAACGCGCCATTTCGCACTCTCGGCAACGGCTTTGGCAGGCGCGTGCGCACTGATCTCCGGATGCGGCCTTACCCCCGAACAGGAAGCCGACGCGATCGAACAGGGCATACTGTCCTCCCCCGGAAGCGAGGATTTGTGGGCGACGATCGAGACCCATTACCCCGATGACTTCGCCGATCTTGTCGGGCGCTTGAGGGCGCTGGACAATCAGGAGCGCGCCGACGCTGCCAGTACCGAAGCCGTCGCTGCGGAGTGGCTGCGCGAGTTCTTCGCCCGCATCGGCACAGATGCGGTCAAGGCTCCACCCAAGGCAATGCTGGTCTGGAGCGCGACCGAGGGTGAGCTTTACTCCGCGTTGCAGCGCGCATCGCAGGATCAATGCGCGGCGATGACAATGGGCGAGTGGGTCTATGTCGATGACAAGCAGGGCGCGGTCGCAGCCGCGATCACCCGGCGCAATGCGGCAATGGTGCGCGCCGCAGCCGCCGGGCGCGACACTCCCGAAGCCTATGCCGCGCCGGACGAGGCCGATTTCGAACAGTTGGGCAAGGCGATATCGGCCACCGGAATTGCCCCGGATCTGCAGGCGGCATTGGGATCGGACGCGGCGATGGAGGCACTGCCACCCGAAGACCAGTGCAAGGTCGGCGTTGCCGTCTACACCGGGCTCACGGCGCTGCCCGACGAAGTCGAGCCGCGCGTCGCTGCCTACATGCTGTCACCGCTTTAGCGGAAACACCTTGCGATAGGTGAGGCAGCGCCACAGCCATTCGAGCGGACCATAACGATACCGCTCCAGCCACGGCTTCGACCAGGCCAGCATCAACACCCACATCGTGAAGGTCAGCAGGTAGAGTTCGGGACGGTTGAGCTTCCCGAACAGGCCCAGCGCCCAGCCGTGCATGATGAACAGCATGACGATCGAGGTGCCGAGGTAATTGGTGAAAGCCGCCCTCCCCGCCGCGCGCACCCGCTCCGCGAGCCATCCCGTCCAGCCCGGCGAATAGGCCACCAGCAAAGAGGCAACGCCCAAAACCATGAATATCCTTGGCAGGGGACTCCACCCGACGAAGGCCGCGAGCGTGGCGTAAAAGGTAAAGCCGCCTTCTCTCACGAACAGCCCAATCGCCAGATGCCCCAGCGCGCCGCCTATAAAGCCGATCCATCCCCACAGCTTCATCTTGCGTTGATCGAAACCGCCACTGAAAAAGCCGAACCGGTACAACGCCACACCCAGCAACATCAGCGGCAGGGTCTCGAACCCGAACAGGAACGTGTTGGCAATCGGATCGATGCTATGTTCGCTCACACGGTGCGCGACAAAGCCGGAATAATCACCCGATTCGAGCAGCGCAGTTTCGACATTGCCGTCATCCAGCTGCTGCTGCTGGGATCCGATCATGTCCGGACGCATTTCCGCCATTGGCCCGCCTTCATCGCCAAGCGGGGTATCGGCAACGAGGTAAGGCAGGCTCATGAAAGCCGCGTAGAACAACACGCCAAAGAAATAGCCGATCAGGCCGGTCCACAGCTGCGACTTTGCGCTCCATTTGAGGCAGGGGACCACGAGGAACCCAATAATGGCGTAGTAAAGCAGGATGTCGCCGAACCAGATCAGGAAGAAATGGATTGCCCCGAACAGGGCAAGGATGAACAGCCGCCACATCTGCAACCAGCGCGTACCGCCACGCGCCCATGTGCGCTCCATGAAGAGATACAGCCCCGCACCGAACAGGAGGGTAAACAGCCCGCGCATCTTGCCATCAACCAGAACAAATTGCGCAATCCACATCCAGCCATCCGGGTCGTCCGCAGGGGTCAGGAAAGCTTCGGGCCACATATAGGCATTCATCGGCTGGCCAAAGGCAACGATATTCGCCGCCAGAATGCCCATCACCGCCAGCCCGCGAATGAAATCGAGCGTTTCGATCCGGTCCTTGGCAGCGACCGGTGCAAAGTCGGGTGTCGCGGCCTGATCGGCTGCACCGTCCGCGATGGCTTCGTTCATGTGTGATCCCCCTATGCCAGCTAGCTCGGCCAACCTAGCAGCCGCGCGCCCGAGGGGAAGTGATTATCGCGACCGTGGTCGAGCGGTTATGGCGCCTTGACGATGCAGCCCTGCCCTTGCCGCTTCAACGTGTCGCAGGCCGCCTGCGCTTCGGCCCGGCTCGCGAAGCCGACGGCCAGCAGCCGGGTGACGTTGCCACCGGGAACCAGCGACTTGCGCGTTCCGGCGAGCGCCGGATTGGATTGCAGGCGCGTCCAAAGACGATCGGCATTGCCCGCAACGCCGAACGCGCCGAGTTGCACCTGCCAGTTGCCCGAAGCCCGCACAGGAGCAGGAGCGGGTGCAGCGACGGGCGCGGGAGCGGGTGCGGGAGCAGCCGCAACCATGCGCTGTGCGGGTGCAGGCGCGGGCTGCACCTGAACCGGCGTTCGTGATTGGCGTTCAACCTGACCGGCCACGCGCACCGGCCTCTGATCGGCTGCTACGGAGCGGGTCACTGCCGGCTGTACCGGAGCGGGAGCGGGAGCCGGAGCCGAAACCGGAGCAGAAGCAGCAGCCGCTGGCGATGCGCCCAGATCCAGTGCGGCCAACTCCGCCGAACGACGCTGCGCGGCCTGTTCCTCCATTGACCGCGCAAGAGTCTGGGCCTGCTGACGCTGGCTCAGCAGCACATAACTGTCCATCTGCTGCAGCGCGGTTGCCGCCTGCGGCAGGCCCGCGCCATTCGCCAGCGTAAGCAAGGCATAGGCGCGTACCCAGTCCTTTGACGCGAAGTCGGCGTTGAAATGCGCAAGCCCCAGAACATATTGCGCGCGCGGATCGCCGCGATCTGCCGCTGCGGAGATCAGCGGCATGGCTTTGTCCTGCTGCCCCTGCTGGAACAGCAGCAGTCCGTAATTGTCGGCTGCTTTCACATGGCCACGCGCGGCGGCCTGTTCGTAAAGGGCGCTGGCCCGTTCCATGTCCGCTTCGACCCCGCGTCCGAGGCGATATGCCTGAGCGAGATTGAACAGCGCATCGGCATCACCCGCCTGTGCCGGCCCCTCCCATTCGGCAACCGCGGTGGCGTAGTCACCCTGGCTCCATGCGTCGACCCCGGCCTTCACATCGGCGGCAGCGGGAACGGCTGCAAAAGCGATTGCACAGGCGCCAAGACCGGCAGCAAGCCGGTTGGCAGGGCGGGCGAAAGAAAACGCGTTACGGGCCATCAGATTAGCGCTCCTGTGTGGCAGCGTGCGAAAAGAGTGACGAGGATCATAGTGAAAAAGTGGTTAGCATTTCGTTGCACAGCCCCTGCGATCACCATGCACGCCCTTCGCCCAACCGTCTGCGACGGCTCTGCGCGGCGCATGTCCAGGCAATATCGAAGCGCGGCAGGTGCTTGAAACGCATCAAAAAGGGCGAGCCCCGTATTAACTCAAAATTAGGGGTATCCTGCGATCCAGAGGTTCATCCGGTCGCATTAAGGCGACGATTACAGGTCTATAATCAGGGGGACCGAGCGTTGCGTGTACTCGCTTTGGCATCGCAGAAAGGCGGATCAGGGAAAACCACCCTTTCCGGGCATTTGGCCGTTCAGGCCCAGCGCGCAGGCGCAGGGCCGGTCGTCCTGATCGACATCGACCCGCAAGGCTCGCTGGCCGATTGGTGGAATGAACGCGAAGCCGAATATCCGGCCTTTGCGCAAACCACCGTATCGCGGCTTGCCGCCGATCTTCAGGTGCTTCGCCAGCAGGGCTTCAAGCTCGCGGTCATCGACACGCCGCCTGCAATTACCATGGCAATCCAGTCGGTGATCAGTGTCGCCGAGCTGATCGTCGTTCCGACCCGTCCCAGCCCGCACGATCTGCGCGCCGTCGGCGCAACGGTCGATCTTTGCGAACGCGCGGGCAAGCCGCTGATCTTCGTGGTCAACGCGGCCACGCCCAAGGCCAAGATCACTTCCGAAGCCGCCGTCGCGCTGTCGCAGCACGGCACGGTGGCACCGGTAACCTTGCATCACCGCACCGATTTCGCCGCATCGATGATTGATGGCCGGACCGTCATGGAAGTCGATCCTGAAGGCCGCAGCGCCGCCGAAATCACCGCACTGTGGAAGTACATCTCGGACCGGCTCGAAAAGAATTTCCGCCGCACTGTGTTCGCCGCGCCCGGAACCGGCGTGAATCAGGCACAGGCAGGCGGCGTGCATCGCCCCGCTGGCGGCTTTGGCCGCCGGGTGGCCCAGTAAGGGGGCTGCACCGCGATGTCCGAAGCCAGCTTTGCCTCGCTTGGACCGACTTTGCTCGCCCGCAAAGGTGGCGCAAAGCCCGCCATGCGCCCGCAACTCGCCCCGCTTCCCGAAGTCGTGGCCGAAGACCAGCTCGAAGACCTCGGCTGGAACGACATGGGTCATGACGACGCAAGCCAGACTGACAATGGCAGCACGGATGTTGTCTCGATCCTGAGCAATGCGGCCACTCCTGCGGAACTGCCGCAAGGCGAAGAAAGCCCGCTGGTCGTGCGGCAACAGCGCAATCTGGCCGATCAACTGCTGGCAAATGCGGCAATCGGCCAGGACAATGAAGATCACGAAGCCGAACTGATCCAGAGCAAGCCCGCCCCAGCGCGCAAACAGGCATCGCGCAATTCGCGTCGCGCCGCCTTCACGCTGCGGCTCGACACCGAACGTCACCTCAAGCTGCGGCTCGCCGCGACGATCCAGGGGGTCAGCGCACAGGCGCTGGTAACGGAGGCACTCGATGCCTTGCTCGCCGGGATCGAGGATCTTGACACCATCGCCCAGCGCCTGAACGGGCGCATGACTAGCAACTGACAACTAATTGTTAACCAAACTCGATCAAAACGCTGACAATCATGGTTAATTTAGGGGAAACGACAATGGCCCGCGATAATCAAGGCTTTACCAACAGCCGCAGCAGTGGCCCGAAGATGGCCCTTTTCATCGGCACCGCGCTGGCAAGCCTCGCGCTCGCCGGCTGTGCGGCATCGGCGCCGCCCGCGGAAGTGTCGTTCACCAAGGCCCAGGCCGCGCTTCAGAATGGCAAGGTGGACAATGCCGTCGCACACGCCGAAGCCGCTGTGCTGGCCGAACCGCGCAACGCCGGTTTCCGTGCGCTGCTGGGTGCATCCTATCTTGAGGCAGGCCGTTTCCAGTCCGCCGCAACCGCCTTTGGCGAAGCGATCGAACTGGGTGACAGCGATCCGCGCACCGTTCTGAGCTATGCCCTTGCTCAGGTCGCCATCGGCAACAACACCGCTGCACTGCAAACTCTGCAAGCCCATGAAAGCGCGATCCCCGCCGCTGATCTGGGCCTTGCGATGGCGCTCGCGGGTGCTCCGGAACGCGGCGTGCATTACCTCGTGAACACGGTGCGCAATGGCGACACCAGCGCCAAGGCGCGCCAGAACCTTGCCTATTCCTATGCGCTCGCAGGCAATTGGCCGGCTGCGCGGGTCATGGCCGCCGAAGACGTTCCGGCAGACCAGCTCGATGCGCGCCTGACCGAATGGGCCTCTACTGCTCGCCCGGAAGACCACATGGTCCGCGTGGCGAAGCTGCTGGGTATCAGCCCGGTTGCCGACGGCGGCCAGCCGCAGCATCTCGCGCTCGCCAATTTCCCGAGCCAGCAAGTGCTCGTCGCCGAAGCCGAAACCGGCAGCAGCGATGCCGCTCCGGCCGAGTTCGCCGAAGCCAAGCCGACTCAAAGCGAAGCAATGGCCTTTGGCATTCGCGACATCGATACCGTCTATGTCGAGGACAAGGACGAAGATGCCGTAGAGACGGTTGACCCGACCCCGCGCGCCGCCAGCCCGGTACGCGTGGCTGAGGCTACTCCGGCGGTAACCGCACCGGTGCGCAGTTCCGCTCCGGCTCCTGTGGCAACGCCGGTTGCCGCTGCCGCTCCTTCGCGTGGTGCACCGCGCTTCGTATCCAACGCCGTGGTGCAGCAAGTTCCCGTGTCCGCACCACGTCCGGCGCAGGCCGCTCGCCCGCAGCCCGTTCGTGCTCCTGCACAGGCACGCGCCACCGTCCAGCCGATGGCTGTCGCAACCGGGGCGGATGCAACCCATCTCGTCCAGCTCGGCGCCTTCGAAAGCCGTGCTGTGGCGGAATCCAAGTGGCGCGAATTGCAGCGCCGCTTCCCGCAGCTTTCCAAGCATGACGTTGTCATCACCGAAGCCAAGGTCAACGGTCGCACGTTCTTCCGCGTCGCTGCCGCAGGCTTCACTTCACGCACCGCAAGCAGCATGTGCGGAACCGTAAAGTCTTCGGGCCGTGGCTGCTTTGCCTATGCCGCATCGAACCCGCCCGCAGGCGCGGTCGACAACGGCGTTCGCGTGGCCGCACGTTCACGCTAACCCGCAAACCAACTTCAGCGAGACTGCCCTCGGAGCGCCCCAGCTCCGGGGGCATTTTTTGACGCGTGGATCAGCCGCTCAAAGCGGGATTTCGACCCCGCCCTTGATCAGAGCCTTGACCCGGCCCTGCACACCCTGCCTGTCGAACGGAGTGTTGTCGGCTGTCGCCTCCATCATCCGGCGATCCACAATCCACGGGGCATCCGGATCGATCACCGCGATATCGGCTTCTCGTCCCGGTTCGATCGCACCCGCATTCACCCCGAGCAATTGCGCGGGGTTAGCGGCCAGCAGACGAAACGCGGCAGCGGTGTCGATCAGTTCTTCTCGCACGAGGTTGAACACCAGCGGCAGCAAGGTTTCGGCCCCTGCCATGCCCGGCTCGGCATCGGCGAAGGGCAGACGCTTGTCTTCCGGGCCGCGCGGATCGTGACCGCTGGCGATGACATCCACCGTCCCGTCGGCAATCGCCGCGCGCGCAGCCTGCCTGTCCGCTTCACTGCGCAAGGGCGGTGAAAGCCGGGTGAAGGTGCGAAAATCGGCGGTGGCGAGATCGGACAGCATGAAATGCGCAGGGGTGATTCCGCAGGTGACCCGGGTGCCCTTGGCCTTGGCCGCGCGGATCAGGTCGAACCCGGCGGCGGTGGTGACCTGGCGGAAATGCACGCGCGCGCCGCTCATTTCGGCAAGCGCAATGTCCCGCGCCAGCGCAAGCGTTTCGGCTTCAGCCGGGGCGCTCGGCAGGCCAAGGCGGGTCGCGATCTCGCCTGCAGTGGCAGCGGCACCGGCGGCAAGCCCATCGTCCTCGGCATGGCAGACGACCACCAGATCGAGCATGGCCGCATATTGCATCAGCCGCAGCATAACGCCGCTGTCGCCGATCCAGCGCCGTCCTGTGGCAACTCCGCGCGCACCCGCATCACGCATCAGCGCGATCTCCGCGAGTTCGCTACCTTCGAGCCCGCGGGTCGCAGCGGCAAGCGGGTGAACCCACAGATCGGGCTTGCCGCTCTTGGCGATGTAGTTGACGCGGCTCGGGTAATCGAGCGGCGGCGACTGGTCGGGCATCAGCGCCGCACGCGTGATCCCACCGAAATAGAAAGCGGGCTTGTCGACCTTGAACACCCCGAAATCGACGATTCCGGGAGCCACTAGCTTGCCTTTGGCATCCAGCACGGTGTCACCGTCCTGTGGCATCACATCGGGCCCAACGGCAGCGATCAGGCCGTCAACCAGCCGCACCGTGCCCTGCACCACGCCATCTCGCGTGACGATTTTGCCGCCGGTAACCGCAAGAGGCTGCGTCTGCTTCATGCCCAGCCCTCCACACCACGCGCCTTGCGCGTCAGCACGTCGAGACACGCCATGCGGATCGCCACGCCCATTTCCACCTGTTGGGTGATGATCGAGCGATCAACCATGTCGGCCACTTCGCTGTCGATCTCCACCCCGCGGTTCATCGGGCCGGGATGCATCACCAGCGCATCGGGAGCAGCCCGTTGCAAACGCGTTTTGGTAAGCCCGTAGAGGTGGTGATACTCGCGCGCCGAAGGGATGAACTGCCCGGACATACGCTCCGACTGGAGCCGCAGCATCATGACTACATCGCTGCCATCCAGCGCCGCGTCGAAATCGTGGAACACTTCCGCACCCATCGCCTCCACTCCGGCGGGCATCAGCGCAGGCGGCGAACACAGGCGCACGGTCGCGCCCAGCGCCTGCAGGCACAGGATGTTCGAACGCGCGACGCGGCTGTGCAGGATGTCGCCGCAAATGGTGATCCGCCGTCCGGTGAAATCCTCATCCGCCTCGCCCCGCCGGGCAAGCGCCTCGCGCAAGGCAAGCGCATCGAGCAGGGCCTGAGTCGGATGTTCGTGCTGCCCGTCCCCGGCGTTGAGCACCGGGCAATCGACCTTGTCCGCAATCAGCTGCGTTGCGCCGGAGGAACCGTGGCGGATCACGATCGCATCGGCGCGCATGGCGTTAAGGGTGATCGCGGTGTCGATCAGCGTCTCGCCCTTCTTCACACTGGATGTTGCCGCCTGCATATTGACGACATCGGCCCCCAGACGCTTGCCCGCGATCTCGAAACTGAGCAGCGTGCGGGTCGAGTTTTCGAAGAAGGCGTTGATGATCGTCAGGCCGGAAAGCAGGCCGACGTGCTTGGTGCTCTGGCGGTTCAGATCGACCCATTGTTCCGCCTGCGCCAGCAGAAAGAGGATCTCGTGCCGTTCAAGCTGGGCGATGCCGGTGAGGTCGCGGTGCGGAAACGCCAGACGCCCCGCCGGAAAGCGCGCATCCGTCTGATTGGGAGTTGCTGTGTTCATCAATGCCCCGAAAGCTCCATCGCCCTTAGTCGAGCCGCATCCAACGCTCAACCCATCGAAGTGCCCTTAGACATGGAAGTTTGGCACAAAGCGCCCTAGACCATGCTGAAACAGTCGAAACCACACCATCAGAATACAGGAAAAGTCGCCCTATGAGCTTCCTCGGCAAGGCATGGAAAGTGATCGTCGGGATCAAGGACACGCTGGTGCTCGTCTTCATGTTGCTGTTTTTCATCGCCCTGTTCGGCATCCTGTCAGCCTCTCCCAACCCCGGTGAGGTGCGCGACGGTGCGCTGTATATCGATCTGTCGGGCTATGTGGTTGAGGAAAGCTCTCCGATTGACCCGATCGAGACGCTGCTGGCAGGCGAAGCTCCGCCGACCGAATATCAGGTGCGCGATCTGGTCCGCGCGCTTGATGCGGCAGCGGGCGATGAACGGATAAAGGCGGTGGTGATCGACATGACCGGCTTTGTCGGCGGTGGTCAGGTCCATCTGCAGGAAGTCGGTGAGGCGATGGACCGGGTGCGCAAGGCGGAAAAGCCGGTGCTTACCTATGCGCTCGGCTATGCTGATGATCACATGCACCTTGCCGCGCATGCAAGCGAGGTGTGGGTCGATCCGCTGGGCGGCGCGCTGATCGCCGGTCCGGGCGGCAGCAACCTTTACTATGCGCGCCTGCTCGAGCGTCTGAACGTCAATGCGCGGGTGTACCGCGTGGGCGAGTTCAAGTCGGCGGTGGAGCCCTATCTGCTAAACGGCCCCTCCGAAGCGGCGATGGAGAATCTGCGCAGTCTTTACGGCGCGATGTGGGAAGAATGGCAGGCCAATGTGAAGAAGGCGCGGCCCGATCTTCAGCTTGAGCGGGTGACGCGCGATCCCGTGGCCTGGGTTGAGGCATCTTCGGGCGATCTGGCGAAGGCCGCGCTTGAGGCGGGTCTGGTCGACAAGCTGGGCGACCGGGTCGAATTTGGCACCCGCGTTGCCGAAATCGCCGGTGAAGACCGCTGGAACGAAAAGCCGGGCGCTTACGCGCGCAGCGATTTCCTGCCCTATCTCGCCGATGTCGGGCCGGGCACGGGCAGCTCTTCGAACACAATCGCCGTCGTCACCGTGGCAGGCACTATCGTCGATGGCGATGCCGGGCCAGGCACCGCGGGTGGCGACCGGATTGCCGGGCTGCTCGACGATGCGCTCAGTGATGACAGCATCAAGGGGCTGGTCGTGCGGGTCAATTCGCCCGGAGGATCAGTCACCGCATCGGAGGAAATCCGGCGCGCGATCGAGCGTTTCCGGGCCAAGGAAATTCCCGTCGCCGTGTCTTTCGGCAATGTCGCGGCCAGCGGCGGATACTGGGTGGCAACGGCGGGGGATCGCATCTTCGCCCAGCCCGAAACCATCACCGGTTCGATCGGGGTGTTCGCGGTAATCCCGACCTTTGAAGGGGCGGCGAACGAAATCGGCGTCAACGCTGCCGGTTATCGCACGACGCCGCTTTCGGGACAGCCGGACCTGATCGCGGGCCTGACCCCGGAACTGGATACCATCCTGCAAGCGGGTGTGACCGATACCTATTCCGATTTCCTTGAGCGCGTCGCCAAGGCGCGCGGTATGACGACCGAAAAGGTCGATCAGATCGCCCAAGGCCGCGTTTGGGACGGCGGTGCCGCGCGGCAGCTCGGATTGGTCGATCAGTTCGGCGGACTGTCCGATGCCTTGCAATGGGTGGCGGGTGAAGCCGGTTTGGAAGAAAATGACTGGAGCGCGCGGTTCCTCGGCAAGCAGGAAGCCAATTACGACTCGCTGATCCGGCAACTGGTAACCGCCTCCGTGGCGCCTGCCGCACAAGCGCGCAGCGGCGATCTGTTCGCGATGGCGGCGCGGCAACGCGAAGTGCTGCTGGGGCAATTGGTCGCCGATGCGAACCGGCTCTCCGGCGCGCAAGGGGTGCAGGCCTATTGCCTTGAATGCCCTGCCCTTCCCCAGCCGGCTCGCCGCAGCGATACGCGCTCGCTCATGCAATGGCTGGGTGCGTGGATTTCCGGGTAAGCCGCGCACGCGAGATGCCGGGTAGATAGAGGCTTGCAATAGAGCCCGTACCGCAGTAGTTGCGCGCCCCTGTCCGTGAAACGGCAAAAAGGTCGTTTCCGCCAAAGGACGGGCGCGTAGCTCAGTGGTAGAGCACACCCTTCACACGGGTGGGGTCGCAAGTTCAATCCTTGCCGCGCCCACCATCTTTTCAATGACTTAGGAAAGATGGGCTGCGTTTCCCTGCAAACGCGGGGCCGAGAATGTCTCGATCATCTCCGGCATAGACACGGTACTTAGTGGTAGCCGACTGGTCTGGCGGCTCAGTCCGGTGCAACGCGCTCCTCACGCAGCACCCTGCCTTTGCGCCCGGCTTCGGCGACAAGCGTGTCAGCTTCCTTCAGGACTCCGATGAAGTCCGTATAATCCTCGTCCATGCAGCCCGAGTTCCACGCGATCTCGGTTGTCGTCGCGCCCTTGGTCAGACGGATGGTCCCATACGCCAAGTCGGTCATGAAGTTGTCGCAGTCGTTCGCATCGGGCGCGGGCTGATGCAGACGGGCGAGCACGCTTTCGAGGGTGCTGTAAAATCGCGCGTCTGCATCGATTTCGTGCCAGACAAGTGTGTAGCTGCCGAGCGGTTCGCCCGCTTCCTTGCGCGCCTCGGTCCAGCTTCCTCCGACACCCGGAGCCATCCGCCACGAAGTCACGGTCTCGCCCCAGCTCTTGACCTCGAAGGCGATGAAGTCCCAGCGCGGCTCCGGCGCATCTTCCTGAGCATGAGACTGCGCCGCTGCCGCAAACGCAAGCAGGGCCGCTGCGGCCATCCGGGTGTGTCCAAGTTTCATTCTGATGCTCCGATCAAAGCCGGATCGAAGGAGTGCTGCTGGGCAAGATCGCGCTGTTGTATCCCGCGATCAGCGCGATCAGCCCGATTGCGATCTTCCCCATGACGCAAGCCTCATCCACCTTCTATGAGTGCATCGACGATGACGTAGGTTTCCGGCCCGAAACTGATCGTCACCTCGTCGTCCTTGCGGCTGACCTCAAAGTCCCAACCAGCCGAGCCGTCCGCTTGGGCGCTGTCCGCGCCATAAGGGGTGGTTCCCTGGAAGAATATCGCGCGCTTGCGCCCATCGGGCTTGAACACTTCGACCAGAGTCGTGCCGTCCTCTCCCCAATTGCGCTTGACGCCTGCATTGCAGCGCATTTCGGGTGCTGCACCGTCAAAACCGCAGGGCAGGATCGTGGTCGCGCTGTATTCGTCCCCCGGCGAGATAGGCTCGGGAATATCGGGCGGCGGTGGAGGCCGATTGTTCGCATCTGCGACGACTTCGCCTGTCTCCGCTCCTTCCGCAGCGCTTACACCCGCTTCATCGCCCTGCGCTCCTCCGCACGCCGCGAGACTTCCGGCAAGCAAGCCGACCACGACCAATCTGTTCATTCTCATAATCGCCTTCTCACCTTCTTCCTGCGTCATCCGGCACTCTAATCAGAGCGCGCCTTCGCTTCCGGTATACATCACCTCGCCGACGGTGCCGTCCCGATAAGCAAGGCAACGCCACGGCGCTTGGGCGCCATCGACATTGACGTAGATTGCGATAGCCGCTTCTGATTCCTCGATGCGGTTGGTCCCGGTCACGCGCGCTCCGGTCTCTTGCGCAACCCTGTCGGTGCAGCGGGTTTCGAGGCTGTTCGGCCCGCGGATCGCGACCTCCTTGGGAGTGGCGGGAGTTGCCTCAACGGGGGCATTCTCGCCCAAACCGACATTGGCATCGCCCATCGCGATCGAGACGAGCCGCACGCCTTCGATATTGCCGACGATCTCCCCGCCGAGCGCTTCGGCAGAAGCCTCGTCCGGACAGCCGACGAGCAGCGCGCTATCGTCGAGATAGTTCGAGGTCGCTGCGCTTTCACCGAGCCGCCGGCACGCATCGCCTGCGTTTGGATACCCGTCACCGAAAGGCGCGAGGCTTTCGGGAATGACGGCGACAGCGGTTTCAGCATCGCCCTCATCTGTTGCTTCATTCTCTGCGCCGCCGCAGGCCGATAGGGCGAGAATCGCGGCCGAGCAAATCATCACTCGCATCATCATTTCCAATCTCCAGTCAGTATTCGTTCGGGCCTTGGCTGATCACGGGGGCGGGAAGCGGCGTGGACGAAGCGCAGACCATCTTCGCTGCGTTCGCCGTCGCTTCCCTCACCGTCACGATCATGCTGCCAAGCCGGTCAGCGACAATTGGGGTGCTGGCCTATGTCGCGCAGGTCATAAAAGCGCCCGTCGGCGATCGTGACCTGAACGCACTGGCGGGATTCCGGCCGCCACTGGATCGAATAGCGTGTGTTGCCGCTGGTGAAGTTGTCGACCTGGCGGAAGCCGCGCCGCTCGAGTTCGCTCATCCCGCCTGCAGCACGCGCGTCCTGCAAATCGTCGAAGCGCGCGACCTGAGCGTATCCTCCGCGACGGTGATGATCGCGAAGGTTCGCCTCGCGCTCTTCGGTACCCTTCTCATAGCCGTGGGCATAGGCATCGTCGCGATTGTAGTTGTGATAGCCCGCATGATGGAGCCCATCGCGATAGCCGCGATCGAATTCGGCGGTCTGGGTCTCGTCGTAGTCACGCCCTTCCCGGTGATGCGACTTACCACCCGCGAGCAAAGCGCCGAGCAGAACTGCGCCCACGCCGATGGCTGCTGCCTCTCCGCCGCTGATGCCGCCCGAATGGCCGCAATCCTTGTTCGGCGCATCGTTGATCGTCATCACCTGGCCGCTGCGCTCTGAAGTCTCGACGACAATGCAGTTGTCTCCCCTTTCCTGCCACCAATAGCTGTTGGCAAAGCCGCCGCTGGTGCGGTGGCTGCTGACATGGCGAAAGCCGCGGTCGTAAATCGTGCGTTCGACTTCGGCCGCGTTGCGTCCGTTCAGGTAGGTCAGGTCATTTGCCTTCTCAGCCAGAGCAGGGGTCGCAACAAGCGCACCAAAGGCCGATGCGGAGACAAGATAGCGGGCAATCGAGTTCATCGTAGTCTGCTCCCATTTTCCCGGCCGATCCAGACCGGGGATGCTTCCCGGGACTGAGCCGGCACTGTCATCGAACCCGCTCACCGTGTGGTTCCCGGCTGCTTCCGGGAACACTTCGGAAACTAAACAATGCCGGCAATGAGATACATCGACACCTTCTGCCACTAATTTGACATTTCATGCCAATAGTACACTAATCTGCCTCAAGCATTCTTCGTGGTCGGAAACGCTTCGTGAATATCGCCGCCCCTCTCGGATTCGATGCGTGCATTGCAGAACTTTCGCGCAAAGATCCCTTCAAGGCCTTTTCCAAGGTTCCCACGGGTATGCTCTCCTTTTGGGCGGAGAGTATCGGCTGGCCCGACTGGCTTTTGGAGGGCACGAGCCATGCCGGAAGCAAACAACTGCCACGCCGGATCCGCATGGTTGACGACCTCAAGGCCACCGCCAACCTGATCGAACGGATCGGGGAGGAACGCCTCGTGGAGATGATCTTCGAGTGGGGAAGGTTTCCGGGCGATACCGCCGTGCTCTCCGCACCCGATCTCGGATCGGCGCTTTCGTTCTTCAGCGCCAACGTCAACCGAACCAATCCACCGATCAGTCTCGCACTTTGCGACAACGCTGACCCGGTACGGCTCTCTATGGCAATCGATCCTGACATCGCACCCTTCAGCCCCATTTACGAAAGCACGCTGATCGCCGTCGTCCTTGCCGTGGTGCGATCCTTCATCGAACTCAGGAAGGAGGGGCGGGATATTCTCGGCAAGGTGACGGTCGGCATCGTACGATCCTCGCCAGTGGTCGCTGGCAAATTTCCCTGCCGGATCGTGACATCCTCGCAAGAGCCCTTCATCGACATTCCCAAGGACGCGCTTACCCGCACCAACCCCGGCTTCAATCCCGACTTTTGGGAAGGCATCCTCAGGCAGGGCCAGACCGAGGGGACGTCCACAAACGCGGATATGCCCGAGCTCGTCCGCGCGGTAGAAGCGGCGGTGACGGCATCGCTAACGGAACATGGCCGGATCCTGCAATTTGCAGAGGTGGCCCGGTCACTCGACCGTTCGCAGCGCACTCTCGCACGCAATCTAGCGGAGTCGGGGTTCAGCTATCGTTCCATTGTTGACCGAGTCCGCCTCACCATGGCTCAAGACCTGTTGCTGCATGGAAGACTTGCTGTTCACGAGGTTGCCAAGCGGCTCGGATATGGCGACGACACTGCCTTCGTGCGCTCGTTCCGGCGGCATTTCGGCGTGTCGCCCGCGCGGTGGCGCCGCAATGAATTGCTGGCGCAGTCCCAGGGAAATACCGCTGCATGAGCGGCAGCGTATCGAGCGGGTGGACTCGCAGCGCGTAGCGCGAAGAGGGCCGCGCCAGCGGCCAACGGAACCGGAGCCCGCACAGTGAGCGCAGCGAATGGAGCGGGTGAAGGGAATCGAACCCTCGTCGTCAGCTTGGGAAGCTGCTGCTCTACCATTGAGCTACACCCGCGCAGGTTCTGCCGCCGCATCTGTCGCGAATGCCCGCTTTCGTCAATCCACTTTCGCGGCAGACCAGCCGAGTCGCCCTCCGCATCCTCCGCCATTCTGGCCCGCCAAACCCTACAGTCTGGAACAGGTGGAACACGGTCCAGAGAAAAAAGCCGCGTTCTGTCACCCTTCAGGGCGCAGAGTGTCACCTTTGAGCGCGAAGTGTCACCCGGATCGGCGCGGGTGTCACTCTTGAGCGGGAAAGTGTGACTATAGCCGCACCCGAAGTGTCGCCTTTCACGGACGAAAGTGTCACCCGAAAAGGCGCACGCGGCGAGCGGATCGAGGGCGGGATGAAAGGCGACCATTCCCCCGTTCGTAGCGCCGGGCGGCGGTGTAGGACAGCGGAGGGTGGTGCAGCGGCGCAGTGCTGGTCAGGAAGCCGTGAGGCGCCAGAACCGTTCCCGAAGCTCTGAAATTCGCCACCAGCCCTTCGATAGCATGCAGCTAATTTCTCAAAGAGTCACTGGAACGGTCTTTGCGAAGTTGTGAGTAATGCGGGTAAATAGAAAGAATATATTGCACCAACCCCATGATGACTTTGACGGGATTCTTGCTCGTCAGATTCAGGTGCGCCAGACCTTTCCTTGCTATTAAGTTCCCCCGCGCTATCGATTTATTGAAATACTCACGAGATTTGGACCGGTCTTTTTCGGTGACGCCACCGACCTGATACAGAGCTCCGAGCCTACACAGAGCAGGTGAGAAGCCCAGGTCTGCCGCACGTTGAAATGCCTGAACCGCCTCTGTCTGCCTTCCAATTGACTGATAATAGCGGCCAAGTCGATACGATGCCTCCAGTGAGCCCAGTTCGCATGCACGCAAAAACAACGCCTCACCTTTAGCTCGATCAACCTCTACACCATGCCTGCCATAGAGAAAGATGTATCCCAGAACGAATAATGCTACCTTAGAATTCTTGTCTGCCAAGTGTGAAAGATCACTAATTGACTTCATAATATCCGTCTTGCGCAAATGAATTGCATCCACGAGGGCATCAGAATATTCGTCCTCCTCAAGTTCAATCATATATTGTTCCATTTGGAGTCCCATTCTCTACGCTAATTGTATCGAACGCAAAGCACATTGCCCTGTCATTCACATGAATTCAAATGACTATATAAAGGTTCTCACTCTTGTCAGGTTCAAGCCATACTCATCGTATGTGTTGATCACCCGGCTCGCGGCGGAGTCGTAGCGATCCGAGCTATAGACGATCGATCCGCGCGCATCGTTCTGCAGGAAGCGGGCGTTGTTGATGCTAATGCTGGCTCCGTTGTAGCTCACCAGCGGATCGTCTGCCCCAACCCCCGCCCCACGCCCAGCAAATTAGGCAGTCCGCACCCCCTTGCCTCCGGCGCCGTGCAGCGTCATTGGGTGGTCGCAAGAGACAGGAGAATTCCCCATGCGTCAGATCGACCATTTCATCGTTGGCGATACCCCCGCACCGACCCGCAAGGCCCAGATTTGGAACCCCTCTACCGGAGAGATCCAGGCCGAAGTCGCGCTGGGGGATGCCGCGCTGCTCGAACGCGCGGTCGCGACGGCCAAGCGGGTGCAGCCCGGCTGGGCGGCGACGAACCCGCAAAAGCGCGCGCGTGTCATGTTCCGGTTCAAGGAGCTGATCGAGGCGAACATGCAGAGCCTTGCCGAAATGCTTTCATCCGAACACGGCAAGGTGATCGACGATGCCAAGGGCGATGTGCAGCGCGGGCTGGAAGTGATCGAATTCGCCTGCGGCATCCCGCAGGTGCTGAAAGGCGAATACACCCAAGGCGCAGGGCCGGGCATTGATGTCTATTCGATGCGCCAGCCGCTGGGCATCGGCGCGGGGATCACCCCGTTCAACTTCCCCGCGATGATCCCGATGTGGATGTTCGGCATGGCCTGCGCGGCGGGCAACGCCTTCATCCTCAAACCGTCGGAGCGCGATCCCAGCGTGCCGGTACGGCTCGCCGAACTGTTCGTCGAAGCGGGCGCGCCGGAGGGGCTGTTGCAGGTCGTCCACGGGGACAAGGAAATGGTCGACGCGATCATCGACCATCCCGACATTCCGGCGATCAGCTTTGTCGGATCGTCCGACATCGCGCATTACATCTATCACCGCGGCGCCCAGAACGGGAAGCGGGTGCAGGCTTTCGGCGGGGCGAAGAACCACGGGATCGTGATGCCCGACGCCGATCTGGATCAGGTGGTGAACGATCTGGCGGGGGCGGCTTTCGGCTCTGCGGGCGAACGTTGCATGGCGCTGCCGGTGGTGGTGCCGGTGGGCGAGGACACGGCGGAGCGGCTGAAGGAAAAGCTGATCCCGGCGATCCATGCGCTTCGCATCGGTGTTTCGACCGATCCCGAAGCGCATTATGGCCCGGTCGTCACGCCGGAGCACAAGGCGCGGATCGAACAATGGATCACCACTGCGGCGGAAGAAGGCGCGGAAATCGTCATCGACGGGCGCGGCTTCACGCTGCAGGGGCATGAAAAAGGCTTCTTCGTCGGCCCGACCCTGATCGACCGGGTGACGCCGCAGATGAAGAGCTATCAGGAAGAAATTTTCGGACCCGTGCTGCAGATCGTGCGGGCAAAGGATTTCGAGGACGCGCTGCGGCTGCCTTCCGAACATCAGTATGGCAATGGCGTCGCGATCTTCACCCGCAACGGCCACGCCGCGCGCGAATTTGCGAGCCGGGTGAATGTCGGCATGGTCGGCATCAACGTGCCGATCCCGGTTCCGGTCAGCTACCACAGCTTTGGCGGGTGGAAGCGTTCGGGCTTTGGCGACATCGATCAATACGGGACGGAAGGCCTCGCTTTCTGGACCAAGAAGAAGAAGATAACCCAGCGCTGGCCCGATGGCGGCGGGGATGGCTCCAACGCCTTTGTCATTCCGACGATGGGGTGAAGCTGCTATGGGGCGATCATGAAACCGATCGCCCCGATTGCCGCCGCTCTCACACTCGCACTCGCCGCCTGTTCGGGCGAGGCGGAGGCGCCTTCGGATGGCGCGGATGTCGAATTGACCGTTTCGACCACGGACAATCCCTATGGCTCTGACGATGCGGCTGAGGTCGAGGCTCCCACGCAGGCGCCCGCCGCGATCCCGCCCCGGTTCCAGGGCGTGTGGGACTACACCGAAGGCACATGTTCGCCCGAAAGCGACATGCGGATGGAAATCAGCGGCAATGAAATCCTGTTTTACGAAAGCATGGGCACGCTGACCGCAATCGAGGAGCAAGGCTCGGACGTGATTGTCTCTCTGGCAATGGAAGGAGAGGGCGAGACGTGGGAGCAAAAGTCGGTCTTGCGAATTCAGGGAAATCCCGAAAGGTTGCTGGTGCTGCCGGACCCGGAATCGGATATTCTGGTTCGCCCCATGCCGCGCCAGAGATGCAACTAGGAGAAGCCCGATGATCCGATTGATTGCCCCGAGTGTGACCGTCTGCCTCGCGCTTGCGGGATGCGCAGGCAGCTATGCCGCGCCCGAACCCGCGCGGCCCGCGCCCGGCACGTGCGATGCGGGGGCGGTGCAATCCTATGTCGGCCAGAAGGCGAACGGTGAAACCGGCGCGGCGATCCTTGCGGGGAGCAAGGCGCGCGCCCTGCGCTGGGGCCCGCCGAACAGCGCATGGACCATGGATTACCGCGAAGACCGGGTGAACGTGCGCTATGACGCAGGGATGACGATCACCGCGATCACCTGCGGATGAGTAAGCGCCAGCGCACCACATCCGGCTCCCCATTCGAGGCGCAGTTCGGCTTCTGCCGCGCGGTGCGGGTGGGAGACCGGATCATCGTCGCGGGCACAGGCCCGGTCGAACCCGATGGCACGACCACTCCCGGAGGCGCCGCCGAGCAGGCCGAACGCTGCTGCGCGATCATCGCTGCCGCGATTGAGGAACTGGGCGGTTCGGCCAGCGATGTCGTGCGCACCCGAATGCTGCTCACCGATTTCGACGATCAGGCGGCCGTGGGCGAAGTCCACGCCCGCTGGTTTGGCGAAGCCCGCCCTGCCGCAACCATGGCCGGGGTGGCATGGCTGTGCCGCCGCGCATGGAAGGTCGAGATCGAGGCCGAGGCTGTGATTTCGAACGGCTAGGCGACGATCTTGAGCCGCGGCGGTTGATCGCGCCACTGCGCCAGCGCATCCTCCACCCGTTCCATCAGCTGCAGCGTGTCCTGCGTCTGGTCGAGATCGTCCTTTGACACCAGCACCCGCACTTCGTCCCCGCCCAGAGCAATCGCGATCGTCGGCAGCGCGATGCCGTGATCGGGATAGGCAGCGGCGAAATCGTCGCGGTGGTGGAACGCCACTTCGAACGGCAGCTCGGCCAGAAAGCGTTTCCACTCCGGATGCATCGACACCGCGCCATAGGTGATCGCGCAAAGCGAACACGGGTAGGTCGCGGGCGAAGTAATCTTCCACAGCGCGTCCCTGAGCGCGTTCAGCACGCCGCCATCGGCATTGTAGACGATCAAAAGGCGCGCGCGGGCCGGGTGTACGGAAGTTGTCATGAGATTTGATACGTTTGAAAGCCCGATCCGGTTACAGCATTGCGGCGGGAATGTCGCGCGCAATGCGATCATTGCCTATCAAACAAACGAGGCGGCACGCTCTTTTCTATGGCTGCGCCACGGGCTAAACCGCTCGCCATGACAGGACAATTTCAACTCACCGAAGACCAGCTCGCGATCCAGGAAATGGCGCAGCGTTTCACCGCCGACAACATCACCCCTTTCGCGGGCGAATGGGATGAAAAGCACCACTTCCCCAAGGACGTGATCAAGCGCACGGCAGAGCTTGGCTTTGGCGCGATCTATGTTTCGGAAGAATCGGGCGGGATCGGGCTTGGGCGGCTTGAAGCCGCGCTGATCATGGAGGCGATGGCCTATGGCTGCCCCACCACATCCGCCTTCATCTCGATCCACAACATGGCTGCATGGATGATCGACCAGTTCGGCGGGCAGGAGCTGAAAGACCGCTACCTCCCCGATCTCATCACGATGGACAAGATCGCCAGCTATTGCCTTACCGAACCGGGCAGCGGATCGGACGCGGCGGGATTGAAGACCAGCGCGGTTCTGGATGGCGACCATTACGTGCTGAACGGCACCAAGCAGTTCATTTCGGGCGGCGGGGTCAACGACATTTACGTCACCATGGTCCGCACCGGCGATCACAAGACCAAGGGCATCACCTGCCTCGTGGTGGACAAGGACACGCCCGGCGTCAGCTTTGGCGCGCCCGAGAAGAAGCTCGGCTGGAACGCCTCCCCCACCGCGCAGGTGATTTTCGAGGACGCGCGCGTGCCGGTGGCAAACCGCGTGGGCGATGAAGGCGAAGGCTTCCGTTTCGCGATGATGGGCCTTGATGGCGGCCGTCTGAACATTGGCGCGTGCTCGCTCGGCGGGGCGCAGCGGTGCCTTGATGAAGCCGTGGCCTACACCAAGGATCGCAAGCAGTTCGATACGCCGGTGGCCGATTTCCAGAACACCCAGTTCATGCTCGCCGACATGGCCACCGATCTGGAGGCGGCGCGCGCGCTGCTGTATCTGGCGGCGGCCAAGGTGACCGACAATGCGCCCGACAAATCGCGCTTTTCCGCAATGGCAAAGCGTCTGGCGACCGATAACGGATCGAAGGTGGTCAATGACGCGCTGCAATTGTTCGGCGGATACGGATATCTGAAAGATTACCCCATCGAACGCTTCTGGCGCGATCTGAGGGTCCATTCGATCCTTGAAGGCACCAATCAGGTGATGCGAATGATCGTGGGCCGGGATTTGCTGCGGCAGTGAGGTTTGACGGTTGAGGGTTCGCGTTCCGCTGCTAGCCTACGCTGTGGCTTCGTTCCTTGGTGCAGCCATCCATATGTTTCTCGTCTCCCTTATGGAGACGGTCGAAGCGAGTGATGTCTTTTTCGGAACTATTTTGTTCTGGATAGGAGGTGGCATCCTTGGCACCCCGGTTGCCGTTCCGGCAATCATCGCGACGGAAAGATGGGGAAAAGGCCCTTGTTGGTTTTTCCTAAGCCTTGGTGCTGGCTCCTGCCTAGGAGTTCTTGCCTTGATCGCTCAATCGGGCTGGACAACGGAGCAAATGATAGCCCTTCTGGTCGCAGCAATAGTGGCCTCAGGAGCATACTGGTTCTTTGCATGGCATTTATTCCCTCCACAGAAGGAAATTGAATCGATCCAGGAAGTGTTCGAATGACCACCGAAACCATTGCCATGACAACGCTCGTCGTCCCCGATTACGACGCGGCCATCGCCTTTTATGTCGGCACGCTCGGCTTCACTCTCGCCGAAGACACCGAGATGGGCGGCGGCAAACGCTGGGTCGTTGTCGCGCCTTGTGGCGGCGGAGCGAGGCTGCTGATCGCCAAGGCTGCCGACGATGCGCAGCGCGCCGCGATCGGCAATCAGGCAGGCGGGCGGGTCGCTTTTTTCCTCCAAACCGATAGCTTCACCGATTGCCATAACCGCTTTACGGCAGCAGGGGTGACATTCCATGAAGAACCCCGCCACGAGCCCTATGGCACCGTTGCGGTGTTCAGCGATCCTTTTGGCAATCGCTGGGACCTGATCGAACCGAAAGCGAATTGATGACCGACGACGTTCTCACCCGCATAAACGGCCCCATCGGGCATATCTCGCTTAACCGGCCCAAGGCCCTGCACGCGCTGACGCTGGAAATGTGCCACGCAATGTCCGCCGCTCTCACCGAGTGGGAAAAGGACGATGCGATTGCAGCGATCATCATCGATCATCACGACGGGCGCGGATTCTGCGCCGGCGGCGATATCGCTTTCCTGCGCAATTCGGCGCTGAACGATGGCGGCACCTTGGGGCGCAAGTTCTTCCACGACGAATACCAGCTGAACCATCAGCTGTTCACCTATCCCAAGCCCGTGGTCGCCTTCATGGACGGGGTGACGATGGGCGGCGGCGTGGGCATTTCGCAGCCGGCGAAATATCGCGTGGCGACCGAAAACACCCGCTTTGCCATGCCCGAAACCGGGATCGGCCTGTTCCCCGATGTCGGCGGCGGCTGGTATCTTTCGCGGCTTGGCGGGCGGCTGGGCCAGTTCCTCGCGCTCACCGGCGCGCGGCTTGACGGGGCGGAGGCGTTGTGGACCGGCCTTGCCACGCATTACGTGCCGCATGCCATGCTGGAGGATATCAAGGCGCGCATCCACGATCACCCGGATCGGATCGCGGGCATCCTGTCCGAGCCGGTCGGCACCCCGCCCAAGGCCCGGATCGAGGAAAACGCGGTGAAGATCGCGCGCCATTTTGCCAGCGATTCCTACGAAGACATCCTCGCCAGTCTCGAAACCGCCATCGAAGCGGGCGACGACTGGGCGCAAAAGGAGCGCGACACGCTTGGCACCAAAAGCCCGCAGACCTGCAAGGTCGCGCTGCGCCAGCTTGCGACCAGCCTCACGCTGGACAGCTTCGCCGAAAACATGGCGATGGAATACCGCATCGCCAGCCGCGTGCTGACCCGCCCCGATTTTGCCGAGGGCGTGCGCGCGGTGATCGTGGACAAGACCCATGATCCCAAATGGAACCCGGCAACACCCGAGGACGTGACCGAAGAATTGCTCGACGCGATCTTTGCGCCGCTCCCGGCAAAGGAAGAATGGAAACCCCTATGAGCTACGAAACCATCACCGTCGAAACCGATGCCCGCGGGACAAAGGGCGTCACGCTGATGACGATCAACCGCCCGCAGGCGCTCAATGCCCTGAATTCAAAGGTGCTGGAGGAATTGATCGACGCCTTCGCCGCCTATCAGGCCGACGCTTCGCAGCTGTGCGCGGTGCTGACGGGATCGGGCGAGAAAGCCTTTGCCGCAGGCGCCGACATCAAGGAGATGAGCGAGAAGGCCGCAGCCGATTTCTATCTCGACGATTTCTTCTCCCCCTGGACCAGCGAAATCGTGAAGAAGACCCGCAAGCCGTGGATCGCGGCGGTCAACGGCTTCGCACTGGGCGGCGGGTGCGAGCTGGCGATGATGGCCGATTTCATCATTGCATCCGACAATGCGAAATTCGGCCAGCCGGAAATCAAGCTGGGCGTCGCCCCCGGCATGGGCGGATCGCAGCGCCTGACCCGCGCCATCGGCAAGTCCAAGAGTATGGAAATGTGCCTGACGGGCCGAATAATGAGCGCCGAGGAAGCCGAACGATCAAACCTGATCGTGCGCGTGGTGCCGCAGGCCGACCTCATCACCGAAGTGCTGAAGACCGCCGCCACCATCGCCGCAATGCCGCCGATGGCGACGATCGCGAACAAGGAAATGGTGAACAGCGCGTTCGAAATGACGCTGGATCAGGGCCTGATCGTCGAACGCCGCATCTTCCAGATCCTCACCGCGAGCGAGGACAAGGCCGAAGGCATGGCGGCCTTCATCGAAAAGCGCGAAGGACAGTGGAAGGGGCGTTAAACCGCCATGAACTGGTCACCCTTTCTCGAGATATTCGTCGGCCTGTTCCTGCTGCTGGGCGTGGCACTGGGCCGGTTTACCGGGATAAGGGTGTGGTGGATCGGGCTCGGCATATTCCTGCTGGTCACGCTCGGTCTGATGGTGGCTGAACAGTCGACCCAATCGCGCGGCTGGAGCCTTAGCGGCGAGGATTTGTCGATCTATGCCCTGCTTGGCGGGTTCGCCGCGGTCCCGGCGCTCGCAACAGCGGCGCTCGGGCGCTATTTGAAACGGAGAGGACAATCATGAAAATCGCCTTCATCGGCCTCGGCAACATGGGCGGCGGGATGGCCGCGAACCTTGTGAAGGCGGGCCACAGCGTGCGCGCTTTCGATCTCAGCACTCCGGCGCGGGAAGCAGCAGAGGCAGCCGGGTGCGCAGCCTTCGATAGCGCCAAGACCGCTTGCGAAGGGGTGGATGCGGTGGTTTCGATGCTGCCCAACGGCGCCATCGTGAAAGCGGTCTATGAAAACGAGGTGATCGGCCACGCACCGCACACCGCCGTGCTGATCGATTGTTCGACGATCGATGTCGCGACCGCGCGCGAAGTGGCCGAGGCGGCCCATGCGCAAGGGTACAAGATGGTCGACGCACCCGTGTCCGGTGGCATTGCCGCGGCGGCGGGCGGCACGCTGACTTTCATGGTCGGCGGCGAAGTCCATGCCTTTGACGCGGCAAAGCCCGTGCTCGAAGCGATGGGCAAGGCGGTGATCCATGCGGGCGCGGTGGGCGCAGGGCAGACCGCGAAAATCTGCAACAACATGCTCCTCGCCATCACCATGATCGGCACCGCCGAAGCGATGAAGATGGCGCAGAAGCTCGGCCTAGATCCGCAGAAATTCTACGAGATCAGCTCGCAAAGCTCGGGCTACAACTGGTCGCTCAACGCCTATACGCCGATGCCGGGCGTGGGCGTGGAAAGCCCGGCGGACAAGGATTACCAGGGCGGCTTTGCGACCGGGCTAATGCTCAAGGACCTGCGGCTGGCGATGGAAGCGGCGGAAGGAGCCGGGGCGAACACCCCGCTGGGCGCCCACGCGCGCGAGATTTACGAGGAATTCGCCAAGGACAACGCTGCGCTCGATTTCTCCGGGATCATCAAGACCCTCTGATTTCGGCAAGCACCGCGTCGAGCCATTCGCGCGGTGCTGCCCTGCGCCCGATTTCGGCGACGAATTCCTGACCGCGTGCAACGCTGCGCAGCCGCTTTTCACCCTCGCCGCCCCTGATCCAGCGATCGGCCCGGTCGTGATAGGACAGGCCCCCGCGCTTAAGCCAGTCGGGCCGTCGCCACAGGCTGGGCGGACCGCCGGGGACTGTAAGGCGCAAGGAATCGCTGGCGCGCGCGGCGGTGCGTCCTTCCCCGCGCCAGATCACGTCATTGGCGCTGTGCAGCGCCAGCGCGTGCGGGTGCGCCATTTCGACCAGTTCTGCCGGTATTCCGGCGGATAGCGGGATGATCTCCTCGACCCGCAGATAGCCGAAGATGCGGTGATGCGGCTCCCCGCTTGCTTCCTCCGTAAACAGGCCGAAAAACAGGAAGACATCACCCACGCCCACGCCCTGCCCTTCGAGATGGGTTTGCGCGGCGCTGTGCTGGCCGAAGACGCAGGTGCCGTCAGAGCGGAACATCGGATCGTGGTGGCACAGGTCAGCCGCGTCCAGTCGCCCCTTGCTCGCCCGCACGGCATGATCGCCCAGCCCCAGATCGCCATAGCTGGTGGTGCTGGCCGTGCCCGCCGGGATCGGCAGGCTGACAGGGCGGCCATCGACTATCGGCGAAGGCCCGCCGCCCGCGCTGCTGTCGAAACCCTTGCGTGAGAAAACGATCTTCATTCAGCCCCTTCTGCCCGGCAGGAAAAAGTTGCACAAGGCGCGCCCTTCCTTGCTTTGCGCGCAGGGCAGTTTGCGGCTAAAGGCGCGCCCATGACACAAGAGACAAAGGTTACCGCGCTGGTGATGGCGGGCAAGCGTTCGGGCGTGCTCGATCCGCTGGCCGAAAAAGCGGGCGTTTCGCAAAAGGCCGTGGTGCCGGTGAACGGCGTGCCGATGGTCGAGCGCGTGGTGCGCGCAGTTGCGCAATGCCCTGAGGTCGGCGCGATCCGCATCGTCGCGCACGAGCCCGATGAAATCGCCGCCCTGCCCGGTGTCGCAGCCCTGATCGAACAAGGGCGCCTGACCTTTGCCGAAGGCAAGTTCAACCTTGTCGACAGCGTCTTTTCAGGGGCGGAGGGCGCGGAATTTCCGCTGCTGATCACCACCGCAGACAACTGCCTAGTCACCCCTGAAGGCTACACCGAATTCGTGACGAAATGTATCGCCGCCGGGGCTGATGTCTCGGCAGGTCTGGCGCGCAAGGAAGACGTGATCGCGGCCGATCCTGTCGGGCAAAAGCGGTTTTACGAATTCCGCGACGGCGGCTTTTCCAATTGCAACATGTACTGGATCGGCAATCGCGATGCGCTGGGCGCGGCGGAAATCATGCGTCAGGGCGGCCAGTTCATGAAGTTCCCGAGCCGCATCATCATGGCGTTCGGCCTGATGAACCTGATCCGTTTCCGCCTCGGGACCGGTTCAAAGGAAAAGCTGTTCGAACAGGTTTCCAGACGGTTCGGCTTCAAGCTGGTCCCGATTGAGCTTTCCGACGGGCATTACGCCATCGATGTCGATGAGGAACGCTCTTTCGGCGTGACCGAGCGTATCCTCAAGCGCCGCGAAGGCTAAAACTGGGACGGCTCCGCGCACGATGAAGCGCCTTTTCACCAATATGGGCTGGCTGCTCGGCGGGCGCGGGATCAACGCGGTGCTCAGCCTTGTCTATCTGGCGCTGGCGACGCGTTCGCTGGGGCTGGAGAATTTCGGCTATTTCGCCGCCATCGTCGCGCTGGGGCAGGCGGTGACGGGCATCGCCAATTTCCAGACATGGCAGTTCATCGTCCGCTGGGGCGCGAATGGCGACGAAGCAAGCGAGGAAAACCTGCGCGACGCAACTGGCTTTGCCATCGCGCTCGACATGATTTCGGTGGCGATGGGCACCGTCATTGCCGCCGTTGTGATGTGGACGGCGCATTACTGGCTGCCGCTTCCGGCCGACCTGCTGTGGCTGACTTTCGGCTATTGCGTGGTTTCGCTGATTTCGATCCGCGCGACGCCCACCGGCCTGCTGCGGATGAATTTCAAATATGCCACCGCCACCGCCGCCGAAGCGGTGCAGCCGATCATTCGCGCCATCGGCGCAGTGCTGGCTTGGCTGTTCATGCCGACCGTCGCCGGCTTCATCCTCGCCTATGCCGTGTCCGAAGTGGCGGTGGCCGCAGCCCTGTGGTTCGCCGCCGCGCGCGATCAGCGGATTGATCTGTCCGCGCTCAGCCTCACGCGCATTCCGGAAAAGCACCCCGATGCTTGGCGGTTTGTCTGGTCCACCAATCTTTCGGGCAGCCTGACGATTGCGGGCAAACAAGTGATGATCCTGCTGGTCGGCACTTTTGGCGGAGCCGCCCTGCTCGGCGGTTTCCGCGTCGCCAGCCAATTGGGTCAGGCGCTGATCGCGCTGGCGCAAACCGTGTCGAAAGCGATCCTGCCCGAGCTGGTGCAGGCACGTGACGATGCCATCGTCATGGCGCGGCGGATGGCCAATATCGCGCTGGTCGGCGGTGTCATCGCCGTGCTGGTGGCGCTGTTCTTTGGCCGCTGGGGTCTGGCACTGATTGCCGGGGAGGAATTCGGCGCGTTCTATTGGGCGATGGTGATCCTGGCGATTGCGGGCGCAGTCGAACTGGTCGGAGCCAGCCTTGAATCGCTGCTGGTCAGCGCCGGGCGCGCGGGCACAGCCTTCATTGTGCGCGCAGTACCGACGGTGCTCGCGTTGCTGCTGCTGGATGTCGCGATTGACTGGAATGGCGCAAAGGGCGCGGCCTTTGCGATGCTGGGATCAAGCAGCCTTGCCGTGATCGGTTTCTATGTCGCGATCCTCAATCTCAGCCAGATCCGGCTCGTGGTAGAGCCCGAGGCAAAAGCAAAGGACTAGCAGTCGAGCTGCCAGTCGAGGCGTTCAGCCAGTGGCTGAAGCCCGATCCCGGCTCTCCGCGCATCAAGCCCGACGGCATCCTCGACCGGGTCCGTAACCAGCCGTCCGTCAACGCAGCTTTCCAGCGTGCCGTAACGCTGTTTGCCCGTGGTCAGGAAATGCACGAGGTCGAACAGCATCGCATAATGGCGCTTTTCCACTTCGCCGCTGTCCAGCAACGGCTCCATCGCCCGCACCGCTTCGACCTGAAAGGCGAGGTTGTTGGTGTTGTAGGCGATCTGCCACGCCTTCGTCGCGGCGTAATTGCCGACGTCAGATATGCTCGGCCAGCCCTGCTCTGCGATCGTATCCTTGAGCGAACTAACATTCAGCGTTTCGACCAAGACAAGCTGCGAATAGACCATCGCATGCAGCACCTCGATCTCATCGGGAGACAGCCGAAGCTGGGGCTCGCGACCATATCCGGGTTCGGTCCATTCAAAGACGTTGAGCAGCAACTCCCAACGCAGTGCATCCGCGATGATCTCGTCAGCAAGCCCCGGCGACGACACCGCCTGAACCGGTTCCGAACCGGCAGGACGCACGGTGAAGCCTGAAATCGCTTCGTTGCTGGTGGCAATCAGCGTTTGATAGACAAGCCGTGCGGCGGGCAGCGCTGCCTCGATCTCGGCATGGCTGGTCACTTCCGTGAAGGCGCGTTGCGGCGTTGGCACCTGGCGGCAGAGGTAGGGCGCAGCGACAAACGCCGGATCGAAGCGAGGAATGCCAAGCGCCGCCAATTCCGCCCTCAGCCTGAATTTCGCCACCGCCTCACACTGGTCCAGCCATTCGCTGAGCGCGCGCCATTGCGCCTGTTCCTGCGCGGTCGATTCCGGATAGGCACCGCGAATATAGGAAAAGTCGCCCGGCTCGAAATCCAGCTCATAACCCCGGAAATGGACGAAGGCCCATTCCGGCGGCATCGGATAATTGATCTCGTCCGCCGGAGGGCCGGTGTAGGGGGCTTCGACGTCAGCCTGAGGCGCATCTTGCGCCGCGATCAGCAATGGCCCACAAAGGGCGGCGATCGCGGCGCGGAAGGCGTTTCGGCTCAAGCGTTTCGATCCGCTTCGTAGGCCAGCTTGGGCTTGCGCGCAGCGGCGGTTTCATCAAGCCGCCTGCGCGGTGCGTAATAGGGTGCCTCTTTCAAGGTCTGGTCCCCTGCCCGCGCGCGTTCGGCGAGTGATCGCATGGCTGTGATGAACTGGTCGATCGTCGCCTTGCTTTCCGTCTCGGTCGGCTCGACCAGCATCGCGCCGTGGACGACCAGCGGGAAATACACCGTCATCGGGTGATAGCCTTCGTCGATCAGCCCCTTGGCAAGGTCAAGCGTCGTCAGCCCCTCGGCGAAATCCTTGTCCCCGAACAGCGCCTCGTGCATGCACGGGCCGCTGGCCGCGAAGGGGGCGTGGAGCACGTCCTCAAGGCTGCGCAGGATGTAATTGGCGTTGAGCACCGAATCCTCTGCCACCTGCTTCAGCCCGTCGGCACCGTGGCTGAGCATATAGGTCAGCGCGCGGGTGAACATGCCCATCTGGCCGTGAAAAGCCGTCATCCGGCCAAAGGTCTGCCCGCGGGTTTCCTCGCGAGCTTCCTCTTCGACCAGTTCAAACTCGCCTATCTCGCTCTTGCGCACGAAGGGCAGCGGCGCGAACGGCGCGAGCGCTTCGGACAGCACCACCGGGCCGGAGCCGGGGCCGCCCCCGCCATGCGGGGTGGAGAATGTCTTGTGCAGGTTGATGTGCATCGCATCGACCCCAAGATCGCCCGGACGCACCCGGCCGACAATCGCGTTGAAGTTCGCGCCATCGCAATAGACGTAACCGCCCGCCGCGTGAACGGCATCGGCGATCTCGCGGAAGTCCTTTTCGAACAGGCCGCAGGTGTTGGGATTGGTGATCATCACCGCCGCCACATCGGGACCAAGCCGCGCCTTCAACGCGGCCACATCGACGCGGCCTTCGGGCGTCGCGGGAATATCCTCGACCCGGTAATTTGCGAAAGCGGCGGTGGCGGGATTGGTGCCATGGGCGCTTTCGGGCACCAGCACCACTTCACGCGCATCGCCGCGCGCCTCATGCGCCGCGCGGATCGCGAGAATACCGCAAAGCTCGCCATGCGCGCCGGCCTTGGGGCTCATCGCGACAGCCGGCATTCCGGTGAGCTTGCACAGCCATTCGCCCAGCTGGTGGATCACCTCCAGCGCACCCTGAACGCTCTGCTGCGGCGCCATCGGGTGGATATCGGCAAAGCCGGGGAGGCGCGCCATTTTCTCGTTCAGGCGCGGGTTGTGCTTCATGGTGCACGAACCGAGCGGGAAGAAGCCCAGGTCGATGCCGTAGTTCTGGCGCGACAGGCGGGTGTAGTGGCGCACCGCTTCCGGTTCCGTCAACCCGACGAGGCCGATCGCGTCATTGCGCGCCAGCCCGCCCAGCCGGTTCGGCGCAGACGGATCGAGTTCCGGCAGGTCGACGCCGGTCGTTTCGGGATGGCCGATTTCGAACAGCAGCGGCTCTTCAAGCATCAGCGCGCGGTTGCCGGTGGTGGTGGCGGGGCCGTTGTGCATGCCGTCTTCGGAAACGACCATTTCAGGCTTCCAGCCGGATTTGTTGGGCGCGTTCATTATGCGGCCTCCTTCACAAGCACTTCGAGCTTCGCGGCGAATTCCTCGATATCGTCTTCCGTGGTCGTTTCGGTCACCGCCACCAGCAGCGCCTGTTGCAGCGCTTCGACACCGGGATAGAGCCGCCCGAGCGACACCCCACCCAGCACGCCGCGGCTCGCCAGATCGCGCACCACTTCGCGCGCGGGCCGCCCGTCGAGCATCAGGGTGAATTCGTTGAAGAAGGCGTCGTTGAGCAGCTTCACGCCCGGAATCTTCGTCAGCCGGTCCGCCGCGAGGCAGGCAAGGCGGTGGTTTTCCGCCGCCAGTTCGCGCAGCCCTTTTTCACCCAGCAGCGTCATGTGGACGCTGAAAGCCAGCGCGCACAGCCCGCTGTTGGTGCAGATGTTGCTGGTCGCCTTTTCGCGGCGGATGTGCTGTTCGCGGGTGGACAGCGTCAGCACGAAGCCGCGCTTGCCCTCTGCATCCACGGTCTCGCCGCAAAGACGGCCTGGCATCTGGCGCACGTGCTTGGGATCGCGCACCGCGAACAGGCCGAGGTACGGCCCGCCAAATTGCAGGCCGACGCCCAGCGACTGGCCTTCGCCCACGACGATATCCGCACCCATTTCGCCGGGCGAACGGACGGCTCCGAGCGCGACCGGTTCGGTGTTGACCACCACCAGCAGCGCGCCCTTGGCGTGCGCGGCTTCAGCAACCGGAGTCAAATCGCTGATCCGGCCGAGAATGTCTGGATATTGCACCACGACGCAGGCGGTTTCATCGTCGATCCGCGCGATCAGCCCTTCATGGTCGGGCTCGGTCTGGATCGCGGGCTGTGCATCGGCGATATCGTCGCCGGTGAAATGCGCCATGGTCTTCACCACCTGAGCGTAATGCGGGTGGAGCGCGCCCGAAAGCACCGCGCGCTTGCGCTTGGTCACGCGGGTCGCCATCGCCACCGCTTCCCAGCACGCGGTCGATCCGTCGTAGAGCGAGGCGTTGGCCACCGCGCATCCATAAAGGCGGGCGACCTGCGTCTGGAACTCGAACAGCACTTGCAACGTGCCCTGCGCGATCTCAGGCTGATAGGGGGTGTAAGCCGTCAGGAATTCGCCGCGCTGGATGATGGTGTCTACGCTGGCAGGCACATGATGGCGATAAGCCCCTGTCCCCAGGAAGAACGGCACCTCCCCTGCCACCATGTTCTTTGCCGCGAGCTTCTTCATATGGCGTTCGACCGCCATTTCGCTCGCGTGCATCGGCAGGTCGCGGATCGGCCCGTCCAGCTGCGCCACGGCAGGCACGTCAACGAACAGATCGTCGATCGAAGCCGCGCCGATTTTCGCCAGCATGTCGGCGCGATCGGTATCGGTGAGAGGGAGGTAACGCATTTCTATGTCTTTCCTTTCCCCTCCGTACACGGCGGAGGGGATTTCCCGGATCAGAGGTTGGCGACGAATTCCTTGTAAGCGGCTTCGTCCATCAGCCCTTCGAGCTCGCTGGCGTCGGCCACAGTCATGCGGAAGAACCAGCCGTCTTCCTCAGGCGAGGTATTGACGAGTGCGGGCTCTTCCTCGAGCGCCGAATTGCCTTCGGTCACTTCGCCGCTGATCGGGGAGTAGACGTCGCTCGCCGCCTTGACGCTTTCGACCACGGCGGCATCGCCACCCTTGTCCAACGTCACGCCCACTTCGGGCAGTTCGACAAAGACGATATCGCCCAGTTGTTCCTGAGCATAATCGGTGATTCCGACGGTGGCGACATCGTCCTCGATCTCGATCCATTCGTGTTCATCGGTGAAGTAACGCGGCATTGGTCAGTTCCCCCTGTAATAGCGATGCGGGACAAACGGCATGGGTGATACGGTCGCAGCGAGGCGCTTGCCCCGCACTTCGATTTCAAGCGCGGTGCCGGGCGCGGAATGAGCGGTAGCGACATAGGCCATCGCAATCGGCGCGCCGAGCGTTGGCGAAAAGCCGCCGCTTGTGACGGTGCCAATGCTGTCCGCTCCGGCGAACACTTCCGCGCCTTCGCGCGCGGGCATGCGCCCGTCGATCTTCAGGCCGACCCATTTGCGTGCCGTGCCTTCGTTGATTTCGCGGATGATGCGGTCCGCGCCCGGAAAGCCGCCTTCAGTCCGGCGGCGCTTGTTGATCCCGAAAATCAGCCCCGCCTCGATCGGCGAGGTGTCAGGCGACAGGTCATGTCCGTAAAGCGGCAGACCCGCTTCGAGCCGGAGCGAATCCCGCGCGCCCAGACCAATCGGCTGGACTTCGGGTTCACCGCAAAGCAGCTCGGCCACTTCGGCGGCCGCCTCGGCAGGCAGCGAAATCTCGAAACCGTCCTCACCCGTGTATCCGGCGCGTGCGATGGTGACATCATGGCCTGCGATCTGGAACCGACCGAGCTTCATAAAGGTCAGCGCCGAGAGAGGATATTCGCCTGTTGCATGGCGGGCGAGTGCGTCTGCCGCCTTCGGCCCCTGCAAGGCGAGCAGCGCGTGTTCGTCCATGTGATGCAGGGTGATGTCATCGGGCAGCGCCTCTCTCAGCTTGCCGATATCGTCCCACTTGGTCGCGCCATTGACCACTAGGAACAACGCGTCGGGCCAGCGCGAGACCATCAGATCGTCAAGCACCCCGCCCTCTTCATCGAGCAGCAGCGAATAGCGTTGCTGACCTAGCCTCAGCGTCGAAAGATCGATCGGCAAGACCGCTTCGACAGCGGAGTCGAGATCCGGGCCGGACAGCAGCAATTGCCCCATGTGCGAGACATCGAACAGGCCCGCATTCGTGCGTGTCCAATTGTGTTCGGCCACGATCCCGCCATGCTCACCGGCGTACTGGATCGGCATTTCATAGCCCGCGAAGGGCACCATGCGCGCCCCGCGCGCGCGATGCCACGCGTCAAGCGGCAGCTTCTCCAGCGGCAGCTCTTCGAAAGCCTCTGCAATGTCGTGATCGTCGCTCAAAAATCAGTCCCCGAAACAGGTAAACCAACGCGCCGCAACGACGCCTTGTTCCTGCCCCCTCTGTCGGGTGGACCTGAGAGCTTAGCCATGTGACGAAAACGCCACCGGGCCTTCCCCTTCGGTGGTCCGAAACCGAAGTCCCAGACGCTTTCCAGAGTGCCTATGGTCTATCGCGGTCCATTTGCCTGAGAGTTTCCGGGGCGGTTGCTCCTTCGGCGCCGAGTCCCCGCAAGGGGCCAGTCTCTCCCGCGAAAGACACCGGAATCACTTCCGGCAGACAATCCCATGTTGCGGATGCGAAATGGCGCGTCAATCACGCCGTGGGGCAAAGTGGAAATAATTTTGCGAAAAACGCGCTTTCGCCGCGTTCTGGGACCGCCCTAGGCGCAGTCGCCCGCTGTCAGCGTATATCGCGCGCCGCTCGCTTCGCTTACCGAAACGGTCGCGCATCAGCCGTCGCCGACATCGGTCTTCAAGGTGGAGAGCACCTGCCTGTTGCCCGCCGCAATGCTCGTGCTGCCGCGATGGCGGGCGTGCGAGCTGCCGGTCAGTTCGATCTCGTATTCGACCTGTTGCGTCACCGGCGAATTGGCGATCAGCTCGACTTCGACCCGGTCTCCGCTCTCAATGACATTGAGCGCCAATGCGCGGGTGTCGGATGATGAGGCACCCGCGCCCGATGCGCCCCCGGCTGCAATCGCGAAGGCCGGGGTTATCAGGGCAAGGCGCCGGGCAAGATCGCGCATGGTCACGCCCCTAATTGCCCCCGCCAAGCTGTTGGACGATTGGTTGAGCAGGTTCTGCGTCTGCGTCTTCTTCGGGAAATATGCGAGGCTGGTCTGCTCAGGCAGCAGATCGCGCCCGCTCTGCCCAACGCTCATGCAGCCACTCAAACCAAGAGCGAGTGCCGCCGCAACGCCAATCTTGGCAAACGAACGCATCAGTGCACCTCGATCAAGAGAGGAATGACAATCCGGGTTTCTCCACCGGTGTCGTCGTCGCGGATGATCAGCGTGACCGAATCGAGCGAGCGGAAGAATTCGATGGTCTGGCCGCCGAAGGTGATCGTCCCCTGCTCCTGCGGATTGTCACCGAAGATCGCATCCACAATCTGCGTAGACAGGGCCGAGAGCAGCCGCGATTCAAGCTGCCGCGCAAAAATGCTCGACTGGCTTTTTCGATCCACGGCATCGGGATCGCGCGTCTTGTTCTGAGCGTTGGCAATGCCAAGGATGTGATTGGAATTGAAGGGGTTGCCGCCAAAGGTCGGACTTATCGGTTTATGCACGAGGTCTTGTGCAAGAGCCGGACTTGCGGCGGCGCCGAGACCCAGCGCTAAAACTACCGCGGAAAAACGTAGCATTCTCAACCCCCCCTGCCGGCCAAGCGACAGCCCACACACTCGTTAACCTTTTCAGTCTGAAACCGCTGACGCGAATCTCACCGAGTCGAGAAACTTAATAACACGTCCAGAACGTTTGGCCTCAGATTCCGGGACTTTCCGGGCCTTTTGAGGCGGCAATGTTCTAGACCGGGACCTTATATCGCCAACGCCAGCTTGCGAAATTTGGTTAATGTCAACTTACGCAAAAAATGCGACAGTCTGGCAGGAAGAAGCTCTCGGCTCGTGAGCATTCAGAGATTGGGCCGCAGCCAACGCTCGGCAGTGGCGACATCGACGCCCCGGCGCCGCGCATAGTCCTCGAGCTGGTCCCGCCCGATCTTTGCCACGCCGAAATATTGCGATTCCGGATGCCCGAAGTAGAACCCGCTGACAGCAGCGGTTGGCCACATCGCAAAGCTCTCCGTCAAGCTCAATCCGGCGTTTGTCCCGGCATCGAGCAGATCGAACAGGATCGGCTTCAGCGAATGATCGGGGCAAGCGGGATATCCGGGTGCGGGCCGGATGCCGCGATATTCTTCCTTTATCAGCGCCTGATTGGTGAGATGTTCGCCCGGAGCATAGCCCCACAGATCGGTGCGGACATGCTGATGCAGCGCCTCGGCAAAGGCTTCGGCGAAGCGATCCGCCAGAGCTTTCAGCAGGATGTCCGAATAATCGTCCTTGTCCGCCTGAAACCGGGCGGAATGCGGCTCGATCCCATGAATGCCGACGGCAAACCCGCCGATCCAGTCACCGTTGGGATCTATGAAATCGGCAAGGCACATATTGGCGCGATCCCGGCTCTTGCGGATCTGCTGGCGCAGGAACGGCAGGACTGTGTGCGTTTCGCCCTCGGGATCGTGGATCGTCACATCGTCGCCGTCGCGCGCGCACGGCCAGAACCCGCAAACGCCGCGCGCGGTCAGCCATTTTTCGCCAATGATCTTGTCGAGCATGGCATCGGCATCCGCCTTCAGGCTGCGCGCGCTTTCACCGACGATTTCATCTTCAAGGATCGCCGGATAATTGCCGTGCAATTCCCACGCGCGGAAGAACGGCGTCCAGTCGATATATTCCCGCAAATCGGCGAGCGACCAGTCATCGAACACATGCACACCCGGCTTTTCGGGCGGGGCCGGCTTGTCCGACAGATAGGCGTCGTAGAAATTTGCGCGCGCTTCCTCCAGCGACAGCAGTTGTTTTTCCGCCTTGCCCGCACGGGCATCGCGCACATGGGTGTATTCGTCCGCGACCTCGGCAACGAAAGCGTCCCGTTGGGTATCCGACAGCAGTTTTGAAGCCACACCGACCGCTCGGCTCGCATCGAGCACGTGGATCACCGGACCCTCGTAATTCGGATCGATCTTGAGCGCGGTGTGGACCTTGCTGGTCGTCGCCCCGCCGATCAGCAACGGCATGCTCATCCCGGCTCGTTGCATTTCTTCGGCAACGGTCACCATCTCGTCGAGCGACGGGGTGATCAGGCCCGACAGGCCGATCATGTCGGCCTTGTTCTCGTTCGCCGATTTGAGGATGTCCTGCCAGGGCACCATCACGCCCAGATCAACTACGTCATAGCCGTTGCACTGCAACACCACGCCGACGATGTTCTTGCCGATATCGTGCACGTCGCCCTTGACGGTCGCCATGATGATCGTGCCCTTGGAACTGCGTTCGGCCTCGGGCAGCAGTTCCTTCTCCGCCTCGATATAAGGGATGAGGTGCGCGACCGCCTTTTTCATGACGCGCGCGGATTTGACCACTTGGGGCAGGAACATCTTGCCGCTGCCGAACAGGTCGCCGACGACGTTCATGCCGTCCATCAGGGGGCCTTCGATCACCTCAATCGGCCTGCCTCCGCGATCCGCGATAGCGGCGCGGGCCTGTTCGGTGTCATCGACGATATGCGCGTCGATGCCCTTGACCAGCGCGTGCTCCAGTCGCCGCTCGACCGGCCAGCCGCGCCATTCCTCGGCCGCCTTCTCGTCGGCGACGCTCTTGCCCTTGTAGCTTTCGGCGAGGTCGATCAGCCGCTCGGTCGCATCCGCGCGGCGCATCAGGAGCACGTCCTCGCACGCCTCGCGCAGGGTCGGGTCGATCGTGTCGTAGACGTCGAGTTGCCCCGCATTGACGATCGCCATGTCGAGCCCGGCGGGGATCGCGTGGTAGAGGAAGACCGAATGCATCGCCCGGCGCACGGTTTCATTGCCGCGGAAGGAGAAGGACAGGTTGGAAAGCCCGCCGCTTGTCTTCGCATGCGGGCACAGCGCCTTGATCTCACGTACTGCCTCGATGAAGTCGAGGCCATAGCGGTCATGCTCCTCGATCCCCGTCGCCACGGCGAAGATGTTGGGATCGAAGATGATGTCTTCGGGCGGAAAGCCGATGCCGGTGAGGAGGTCGTAGGCGCGCTTGCAGATTTCGACCTTGCGCGCCTTGGTATCGGCCTGCCCCACTTCGTCGAATGCCATGACGACGACGGCTGCGCCGTAATCCATGCACTTGCGCGCCTGTTCGAGAAAGGGCGCCTCGCCTTCCTTCATGCTGATCGAATTGACGATCGGCTTGCCGCTGACGCACTTCAGCCCTGCCTCGATCACGTCCCATTTGGAACTGTCGATCATCACCGGCACGCGCGCGATATCAGGTTCAGCAGCGATCAGCTTGAGGAAGGTCGTCATCGCGTGTTCCGCGTCGAGCAAACCTTCGTCCATGTTGACGTCGATCACCTGTGCGCCGTTTTCGACCTGGTCGCGCGCGACTTCGACGGCTGTGGCGTAATCATCCGCCATGATCAGCTTCTTGAACCGGGCCGAGCCGGTCACGTTGGTGCGCTCACCGATGTTGATGAAGCGGGCGGTTGATGCTTGCTGGTTCATGGAAATCAGGCCGCCACCACGAATGCTTCAAGCCCGGAAAGCCGCATAGCGGTTTCGGGTGTGGGAATTGCGCGAGGGGGCAAGCCCTTCACCGCTTCGGCAATCGCCTTGATATGCGCCGGAGACGAACCACAGCACCCGCCAAGGATATTGGCCTGACCCTTTTCTGCCCATTGCCGCACCAGGAATGCGGTCGTGTCTGGCAGCTCGTCATACTCGCCCAGTTCATTGGGCAATCCGGCGTTGGGGTAGGCCATCAAGAGTGTGTCCGCGATCGCCGAAAGCGACTGGATATGCGGGCGCAGTTGGTCAGCGCCAAAGCTGCAATTGAGGCCGATAGTGACAGGCTTTGCGTGCCGCACCGCATACCAGAATGCCTCGACCGTGTGGCCTGACAGGTTGCGGCCCGAAAGGTCGGTGAGCGTCATCGAGATCATCACCGGGACTTCGCGACCTAGCTCCGCCTCCAGCTGCTTGACCGCCATGATCCCGGCCTTGGCGTTGAGCGTGTCGAACACGGTTTCAATGAGGATGAAATCCACCCCGCCTTCCACCAGCGCGGCGGCCTGTTCCTTGTAGACGGCGGTCAGCTCGTCGAAATCGATCTCGCGATAGCCCGGGTCTTCAACATCGGGGGACAGCGACAGCGTCTTGTTGGTAGGCCCAATTGCGCCAGCGACAAAGCGGGGGCGGCCGTCCTTGGCCGCATACTCATCCGCCAGCGCCCGCGCGATCTTGCCCGAAGCAATATTGATCGCGGCGACCTGATCTTCTGCCGCATAGTCGGCTTGCGAAATGCGATTGGCGGAAAAGGTGTTGGTCGAGATTACGTCTGATCCCGCCTCCAAATAGCTGCGCGTGATTTCTTCGATCACATCGGGCCGGGTCAGGGCGAGGATGTCGTTATTGCCCTTCTGGTCGGCGGGAAGTCCAAGATCGCCCGCATAATCTTGTTCGGAAAGCTTGCGCTCCTGAATCTGCGTTCCGAACGCGCCGTCAAAGATCAGCACGCGCTCTTGCGCCGCGGCATTCAACCGCTGGCGCGCTTCGCTTGGGGTGAGTGTCATCGGGCATCTCCCTTGGGCCGTTTGCCGAGCATGTGGCAGATCGCATAGGCGAGCTCAGGCCGGTTCAGGGTGTAGAAGTGGAAATCGCGCACGCCCCCGGCGTAGAGGCGGCGGCACAGTTCAGCCGCGACCGTGGCAGCGACAAGCTGGCGTGCGGCGGGCCTTTCGTCGAGCCCTTCGAACAGGCCATCCATCCACTCGGGGATTTGCGCTCCGCAAGCTCCCGCGAATTTGCGCGCCTGCGCGACATTGGTGACGGGGAGAATACCGGGCAGAACCGGCTGCTCGATCCCGTTCTTCGCCAGTTCGTCGCGGAACCGGAAAAAGGTATCGGCGGAAAAGAAGAATTGCGAAATCGCGCGGGTGGCCCCCGCGTCCAGCTTGCGCTTGAGATTGTCGATATCGGCCTGCGGGCAATCGGCATCCGGGTGGGTTTCGGGATAGGCGGCCACCGAAATCTCGAAATCGGCGATTTCCTTCAACCCCTTCACCAGTTCGGCAGCGCTGGCGAAGCCTTCGGGATGCGGGACAAAGGGCGCGCCCGGCTCGCCTGCGTCACCGCGCAGCGCGACGATGTGGCGAACGCCTGCCTCCCAATAATGCTCCGCGACCTCGCGGATTTCCGCCTTGGACGCGCCGACACAGGTCAGGTGCGCGGCCGCCGGAAGCTTCGCGTCGGCAATGATCCGGGCGACGGTTGCGTGCGTGCGTTCGCGGGTGGAGCCCCCTGCACCATAGGTGACCGAGACGAAGCTTGGATCAAGCGGCTTCAGTTGCTGCACCGCGTCCCACAATTGCGCCTCCATCTTCTCGCTCTTGGGCGGAAAGAATTCGAAACTCACCGCGACATCTCCGGGCAGGCCCGAAAACAGCGGCGTGTCGACAGCGGTGCGGTGTTCGTGGAGTTGATCGAGTGTCGGGGTCATGATGTCGCTTTGTTGGCGGCCTGAATGGGGGTTGCGGCTTCGGCACCGGAGGAGGTGCTGCGATTGCCGATCCAGATCTTTACAATCAGCTCAACGCCTTCGAGCGTGATCGGTTCACCGGGAGTGAAGCCCGCTGATTGCAGCAAGTCATTCATCTGGACATCGGAGAAACCGAGGCGGGCATGCTGATGCCGATCGCGCAGGTCTTCGCGATCATGCGCGGCGAAGTCGACAATAGCGATCCGCCCGCCGGGGCGCGTAACCCGCGCAGCTTCGGCCAGAGGCAAGGCGGGGTCCTGCGCGAAGTGCAGCACCTGATGCAGCAGCACGGTGTCGAAACTGGCGGCGGGGAACGGCAGGTCGGCGAAATCGCCTTGCACCAGTTCCACCCGCGATGCGGGCAGATGTTGGAGTTTTGCCCGCGCAACCCGCAGCATTTCAAGGTTCTTGTCGAGCGCCACAACCCGCTCCGCCGCAGAGGCGAACAGTTCGGCCATGCGCCCAGTGCCGGTACCGATGTCGAGCACCACGCCGAGCGGCGCAGTGCCAAGCGTTGCGGCGAGTTGTTCCTCCACCTGAATGTCCGGGGTGTGGAGCGCGCGCAATTCGTCCCATTGTTCGGCGTGTCGGGCGAAGTAATCTTCGGCATTGACCTCGCGGGCCTCGCGGATTGCTGCAAGCTTGCGCCGGTCATCCTCGCAAACTGCCGCGAATTCCGGACTTTCCCGTTCGGCAGCGGCCAGCAATTGGTCGAGCGCGGCAAGCACCGGGCCGCTTGCCTCGCCACCACTGGCGGCACGCAGGAACACCCAGCTGCCTTCGCGGCGGCGCTCTGCCAGACCGGCATCGCACAGAATTCCGACATGACGCGAAACGCGCGGCTGGCTTTGCCCCAGAACCTGCGCCAGTTCACCCACCGCAAGTTCCATGGCCGACAGCAGCCGCGCAATGCGCAACCGCGTGGGATCAGCCAAAGCCTTGAACAGCGCGTCGATAGTCATCGCGCACGACACATAAAGATATTTTTATATGTGTAAATCCGCTGAGTGAGCCAAGCGCCCTAGGCAATTCTGGCCGCACCGGCGGACGGCTTGAAAATGCCGACCTGCGCCGGGGCCGAAACCTTGCGAATTGCCTCGACGGCGTCAAGTGGCGCAAGGGCAACCAGCGACCCGCCAAATCCCCCGCCGGTCAAGCGGACGCCGCCGTCTTGGCCAAGCACCTCGCTGATCAAACAGAACAGGCGGTCCACTGGTGGAACCGAGGCTTCGAAATCGTCCCGATAGGATCGGAAGCTGTCCGCCATCAATCCGGAAATCTGCGCAGCGTCGGCAGCCTCCAACGCGCTGGCGAACTGGCTGACCCGTGCGATTTCGCTGACGACATGGCGCGCACGGCGAAATTCGAGGTCGGGCAGATTGCCTCTTTCGGCTACCAGTTGCTCGGGCGAAACATCGCGCAGAGAAGCCGCGCCGTAATGCCGCGCCGCCGCTTCACACTGGGCACGGCGTTCGTTGTAGGGGCTGTCACCGAGCGAATGCCGCACCCCGCTATCGATGATCACCAGCGCCAGATCGCGCGGCATGGCGATGTGCCGAAAGCTGAGGTCGCGGCAATCGAGCATCAGCGCATGCCCCGATTGCGAGCATGCCGACGCCATCTGATCCATGATCCCGCATTGCGTGCCGACCATCTCGTTCTCGGCCCTTTGCGCTATTTTTGCGAGCGTTTCGGGCGCGGCGGCTGCTCCTGCCAAAGCCGTGAGAGCGAGGTCTGAGACCACCCCTAGGGATGCGGAAGAGGACAGACCCGCCCCGATCGGAACATTGCCGGCAATCGCGACCCGTGCCGGGGCGATCTGGTGGCCGCCTTCCAAAAGGAACCGGGAAACGCCGCGCACATGGTTGGCCCATTCGACCTGCGTTGCCGCGATTGGTTCACGCAGCGAAAAGCTGTCGCGCTCATTGCCCAAATCCAGCGCAACGCTTTCGATCATGTCCCCTATGCCCGGCCCGATAGCGATCATCGTTTCACGGTCGATGGCGCAGGGCAGCACCAACCCGTCATTGTAGTCGGTGTGTTCACCTATCAGGTTGACCCGACCCGGCGCGGCAAAGATCGCCTGCGGCTCCTCGCCATAGGCCGCGCGAAAGCCTGCGCGCACGCGCTCCAGCAATTGCTCGCGGTGGTTCATCGCTCGCCCCGGTAATGCTCGGTCCCGCTAACGCTGCGCAGCATTTCCGCCGCGCGTTCCGGAGTCAGGTCGCGCTGCGCCTCGGCCAGCATTTCGTATCCCACCATGAACTTGCGTACCGATGCCGAGCGCAGCAGCGGCGGGTAGAAATGGGCATGGAGCTGAAACCACTTCAGCGGCTTGTCCTCGAAAGGGGCCTGATGCCAGCCCATCGAATAGGGAAAGATGGTGCGGAACAGATTGTCGTAGCGCGTCGTCAATGCCTTGAGGATTTCAGCGAGGCTGTCGCGCTCGGCATCACCGAGTTCGGGCAGCCGCTGAACCCCGAACCGCGGAAGCAAAAGCGTCTCGAACGGCCAGGCCGCCCAGAACGGGACGATGGCGATCCAGTGATCGTTGATCTCGACCACCCGCTCGCCTTCGCGCGCCTCGCGTTCGGCAATGTCGATCAGCAGCGAACGGGCTTCCTCATTCATGTAGGCGGCCTGTTGCTGCGCTTCGGTGCGCAGTTCATGTGGCTCGTGCGAGTTGGCCCACACCTGTCCATGCGGATGGGGGTTGGAACAGCCCATCATCGCGCCCTTGTTCTCGAACACCTGCACGCAGGCGTGCGATTGCCCCAGTTCCTCGCTCTGCCGCGCCCAGACGTCGATCACCTCGCGGATCTGGCCTGGCGCCAGTTCGGGCATCGACTTTGAATGATCGGGCGAAAAGCAGATGACCCGGCAGGTGCCGCTGGTCGTCTCCGCGCGCAGCAGTGGGTCAAATGTTCGCTCCGGCGCGGCTCCGTCCTGCTCCAGCGCGGGGAAGTCGTTATCGAAGACGTAGACGCCCGAATAATCCGGATTCGCCTCGCCCCCGACGCGGGTGTTGCCGGGGCACAGGTAGCACGCGGGATCATAGGCCGGTGGCGGCGGATCGGGTTCGCTCTCCTCCCCCTGCCACGGACGGCCCATGCGCTGCGGCGACACCTGCACCCACGCACCGGTGAGCGGATTGTAGCGCCGGTGGGGCTTCGAGAAATCCAGGCTCACGCCGCCGCCTCGCCACGCCGCTTGAAGCCGACGAACTGCGCCCGGTTGCCCATCGCCCGGTTAACCGCGAGCGCAGCGATCACGCTCGTCACCAGCGTCACCACCATGAAGTCGATGTAATGCATCGCGATGTATCCTTCGGGCTGAAGGTAGAAGGTGAACCCGCCATACTGCGCCACACCCCAGATCACCCCGCCGATCGCGGCAGGAGCCTCGACATTGCGGAACAACAGCCCGGCGACAAAGGCGCTGAGGATCGGCATTGAGAGCAAACCGTTCAATTGCTGTAAAAGGTTGATGATGCTGAATTCGGTCGGATCGGCGCTGGCCGCGTCGATATAGACCGTCACCAGCATGATTGATGTGAGTGTCAGCAGCACCGATACAGCCGCGGCGAGCTTCCAGTGATCCTTTACCTCGCCCGCGAACTGTTCGTGGAAGTCGACCGAGTAAAGCGCCACCGAACTGTTCAGCACAGCGCTGAAAGTGGTGATGACAGCCGCTGCCACCATCGCCGCGAACGCGCCCGAAAGCCACGGCGGCAGCACTTCGGCAATCAGCTGGCCGTATGCCGCATCGCCGACATCGCCGAACAGCTTGTAAGCGACGATGCCGGGGATGACGACAATCGGCGGCACGATCAGGATACGGATCGCAGCGGCAGCCAGCACACCCTTCTGCGCTTCCTTGACCGTGGGCGCAGCCATCGCGCGCTGGGTGATGTTCTGATTGGTCGACCAGTAGAATATCTGGATGAAGATCATACCCGTGAACAGCGTGTGGAACGGGATCGGGCTGTCCGGCCCGCCGATCATGGTCAGCCGCTCTGCCGGGACGCCATCGGTGATGTTCCAGTCAACCGCCGCCAACGCCAGCACCACGATCAGCAGCGCAAGGCCGAGGATGCCGATGCCGGAATAGGTGTCCATCACCGCCACCGCGCGCAGCCCGCCAAAAATCGTGTAGGCCGCCGAAATCACCGCCAGAACCGCAGCGAAAGCCAGCACCGGGATCTGATCGCCGAACAGCGCCTGCATGAATGTGCCGCCCGAATACAGCACGGCGGGCAGGTAGATCAGGATATTGCCGAAGAGGAACAGCGCCGAAATCAGCGTGCGGATGCTCCGCCCGTTGTAACGCTTTTCCAGAAGCTCGGTCACGGTGGTGCAGTTGTTGCGATAATAGATCGGCACAAACACGAAAGCGAGGATCAGGAGCCCCGCAAATCCGGCGATTTCCCACCACGCCAGCAACGCCATCTGGTTGCCGTTCATGCCCACCAGCTGGTCGGTCGAAAGGTTGGTCAGCGTGATCGAGCCCGCGACGAACAGCCAGCTAAGCCCCCCGCCTGCAAGGAAAACATCCTTTTTCGATCCGTCATGCTTTGCGCGGCGGATCGTCAGCCAGGTGGCAAGACCGACCAATGCCGTAAGGACAATCGCGACACCGATCTGCACGGCACTGGTGGTGGGAAGCTGGTTCAGCATGTTATCGTTACGCCCCTCTCGCATTCCCCGCTTTGCGCACGGGGTTTGCGCGGTTAGAGCCGAACGCCAACGAGCGGGCAAGTGCGGTTTTTCGCATCTGCACGAGGGAAGGAAAAAGAGGGCGGGACGATCATTTTGACCCAAGGCGTGCACCATGTGCGGCTCGATGGCGCCGCGATAACGCTGGTCTTTGCATTGGTCGAAGGCGGGACGGCGGATGTCGTCTACCTCGGCGCGCGCCTGCCAGAAGGTGAAGATCTTGCCGCGCTCGCTCATTCCACCATGCGTGGGCGGCACGAAAACCAGGCTGACACGCCGCCTGTGCCGGGTATCGTCCCGCAAGCTGGCCATGGCTGGCAGGGCAGCCCCGCGGCCAGCTTCCGCCATATTTCGGGAGAGCCACTGCACACCGATTTGCGCCTGATTTCCTGGTTCCACGAAGGCAGCGAGCTTACCTGCCGATTTGCCGATACGCAGGCCAATATCCACCTGTCGACGCATTGGGCGATAAAGGGCAGCGATACAGTATTCTGCGACAGCGACGGCTGGAACGAGAATGCCGAGCCGATTGTGCTTGAACGGCTTGCCTCGATCAGCATGCCGATCCCGCGCCGCTTTGCCGACTTCACCGCATTCAGCGGGAGATGGGCCGGCGAAATGCGCGAAAGCCGCCAGCCGATTGCGCCCAACGGATTTGCGCGCCGCTCTGCCGGGGGAAAGCCCGGATTTGGCGGCGGCAACTGGCTGCTGCTGCACGCCGACGGTGGCGAAGAAGTGCTGGGGTTCCATCTCGCATCAAGCGAGGATCACGATACCCGGATCGAATGCGACAATATCGGATCGGCAGACGGACGCGCCATACTCCAGATGGGAGCGGCCTTTCCTGACGGGGGCGAGGTTATCAAGCCGCAAGGCGCGTTTGGCGCGCCGCCGGTTCTGTTTGCGCTGGGTCAGAACAGGTCGGAGCTCGCCCATGCATTCCACCGCCATGCGCGCGGACACGTCCTGCGCGGACGGCCGAACTGGGGGCCGCGCAAGGTGCATCTCAATTCGTGGGAGGCACTGGCGTTCGATCTTTCCGAAAGCGGCCTGATCGCGCTGGCTGAAAGCGCCGCAGAGATTGGCGTGGAACGCTTCGTGCTGGACGATGGCTGGTTCGGTGGACGGCGCAATGACCAGAGCAGCCTTGGCGACTGGTTCGTGTCGGCTGATGTCTTCCCGCACGGGCTCGATCCGCTAATCCAACGGGTGCACGCGCTGGACATGGATTTCGGCCTGTGGGTCGAGCCGGAAATGGTCTCTCCCGAAAGCGATCTCTATCGCGCGCACCCCGACTGGTGCCTCCATCTCGAAGGGCGTGATCGCCCGACCATGCGCGGCCAGCTTGCACTCGACCTGACCCGGCAAGAGGTCCGCGATTATCTGTTCGAGCGTTTGGACGCGCTGCTTCGCGATCATCCCATCGCCTATCTCAAATGGGATCATAACCGCGACCTCTTCCCTGCAGGCGCGCGGCAATCGGATCAGGTCAGCGGGTTCTACCGCCTGCTCGATCGGCTGCGCAGCGCCCATCCGGCGGTGGAGATCGAAAGCTGTTCAAGCGGCGGGGGGCGGATCGATTTCAGCGTGCTGTCGCGCGTCCAGCGGGTCTGGCCGTCGGACAACAACGATCCGATAGAGCGCGTTCGCATCATGCGTGCTTGGTCGCAATTCCTGCCGCTGGAGGTGCTGGGCAATCATGTCGGCCCTTCACCCAATCCGATCACCGGGCGGCAAACGGACATGGATTTCCGCGCCAAGGTCGCGCTGTTCGGGCACATGGCGGTGGAGGCCGATCCGGGCGCGATGAGCGAGGCGGAGCGCGAAGTGCTGAAGGCGCATATCGCGCTCTACAAGCAATGGCGCGCAGTGCTGCATTCGGGCGATCTGCATTTCCTCGATCACCCCGATCCCGCCGTTTACGGACAGATTGTCGTGGGCGACACCAGCGCCCTTGCCCTTGCCGCGCAGACCGGCTTTTCGGGGGAATTCGACGCCGCGCCGGTTAGGCTCAAGGGGCTTGATCCCGAAGCCCAATACCGGGTCAAATTGCTGCTTCCGTGGCCGCAGAAGGCGGCGTTGTACTTGCCGAACAAGCGTCACTGGCGCGACGGCTTCACGCTTTCGGGCAGGGCACTGATGACACAGGGAATCGCCCTACCCCTCACCCATCCCGAAACCGCCTGGTTGATCGCATTGGAGAAGGTTTCCGCATGAAGCTGGGCTGCTGCTATTTCCCCGAACACTGGCCCGAGGCGATCTGGGCGGACGATGCCCGGCGGATGCGCGAAACGGGGCTGTCTATGGTTCGCATCGGCGAATTCGCGTGGAGCCGGATCGAGCCGGAGCCGGGCCGTTTCGACTGGGGCTGGCTCGACCGGGCGATAGAAACCCTGCATGCGGCAGGGCTGGAAGTGGTGCTGTGCACGCCCACCGCTACACCGCCCAAATGGCTGGTGGATTCGATGCCGGACATGGTTGCCGTGGACGATCAGGGCCGCCCGCGCGGCTTCGGATCGCGGCGCCATTACTGCTTCAGCCATCGCGGATATCGCGAGCAATCGCGCCGCATCACAGACGCGATAGCCCGGCGCTATGGCCAGCACCCCGCAATCACGGCGTGGCAGACCGACAATGAATATGGCTGCCATGACACGGTGCTGAGCTTTTCCGACGCGGCGGCGGCAGCTTTCCGCGAATGGCTGGCCGCGCGCTATGGCACCATCGATGCGCTCAACACGGCATGGGGCAATGTGTTCTGGAGCATGAAATACCGCTCCTTCGCCGAAGTTGATCCACCGCATCTGACCGTGACCGAGGCGAACCCGACGCACTGGCTCGACTATCGCCGCTTTGCCTCGGACGAGGTCGTGGCTTTCAACCGGGACCAGGTGGACATCCTGCGCGAACATTCGCCGGGGCGCGACATCACTCACAACTTCATGGGCTTTTTCACCGAGTTCGATCACCACGATGTCGGACGCGATCTCGATGTGGCGACATGGGACAGCTATCCGCTCGGCTTTCTTGAGCAGTTCTGGTTCTCCGACGCGGAAAAGCACGCCTACCTGCGTCAAGGCCACCCGGACATCGCGGCCTTCCATCACGATCTTTATCGCGGCTGTTCCAATGGCCGCTGGGGCGTGATGGAACAGCAACCCGGCCCGGTGAACTGGGCGCGCTTCAACCCCGCACCGCTGCTCGGCATGGTAAAGCTGTGGACGCTGGAGGCGATGGCGCACGGTGCCGAATTTACAAGCTATTTCCGCTGGCGGCAGGCTCCGTTCGCGCAGGAACAGATGCACGCCGGCCTGCTGCGGCCTGACAGCAGCGATGCCGAAGCCGCCGGGGAAGCACGCGCCGCAGCCGACATCATTAACCAGATCGGCCCGCAGCAATGCGCAAAGGCTCCGGTGGCGCTGGTGTTTTCCTACGAGGCCGCATGGGTGTGCGGCATCCAGTCGCAGGGGCGCAGCTTCCGCTATCTGGAGCTTGTCTACGAATGGTATTCCGCGCTCCGAGGGTTCGGGCTGGAAATCGACATTGTTTCGCCCAGGTCCGATCTGAGTGACTACCGCGCTGTCTTCGTACCCACCCTGCCGATTGTGCCGGAGGGGTTTGTATCGCGCCTCTCGACCCTCACTTGCCCGGTGCTGATCGGCCCCAGATCGGGCAGCAAGAGCGAGAGTTTCTGCATTCCCGAAGGCCTGCCCCCCGGCGAATTGCGCGACCTGATCCCTGTCACCGTCACCCGCGTCGAAAGCCTGCGCGACGGGATTTTCGAAACCGGCGAAGGCTGGAACATCGTGCGCTGGCGGGAAGATGTGACAAGCGAGCTTGCCCCCGAATTCGCGTTGGAGGACGGACGCGGCGTTGTGTTTGCGCATGGCAATCACCGCTATCTCGCCGCTTGGCCGGACGGAACTCTGTTAAACCAGCTGATCACCCGCATCGCGGACGAAGCCCGGATCGAGCTCCTTCCGCTACCCGAAGGATTACGCGTCCGACGCAGCGCCACGCATCTGTTTGCCTTCAACTATTCGACCGGGCCGATCACCTTCGATCCGACAGGCGAAGTTATTGACCCCGCAGGCGTTTCAATTACGGCGTTGCCCCAATGAACGCGACCAAGACCTACGCCATCATCGGCTGCGGCATGATGGGCCGCGAACATATGCGCAATCTGGCGCTGGTCCCCGGTGCAAAGCTGCTCGGAATTGCCGACCCGGACGAAGGATCGCGCAATGCCGCACTGGCGCTGTCCATAGAACTGCGGGCAAACGGGGACAAGGTTGGCGCCTACAGCGATCCGGTGGGCGCATGGGCGGACACCGCAGGAATGCTGGCGATGACGTGCCCCGACGCGGTGATCATCGCCGCGCCCAATCACACTCACCACGCCATCGTGCGCCAGCATATCGAGCCATGGCATGGCGTCCTTCTGGAAAAGCCGATGTGCACCAGCGTGGAGGACGCGCGCGATCTGGTGGCCTTTGCACAGCAGCATCCGTCCTTGTTCTGGGTGGGGCTCGAATATCGCTACATGCCGCCGGTCACGCGCTTCATCGAGCGGGTGCATTCGGGCGAGGCAGGCGATATCCGCATGCTCGCCATCCGCGAGCACCGTTTCCCGTTTCTGGTGAAGGTCGGCGACTGGAACCGCTTCAATCGCAACACCGGCGGCACTCTGGTTGAGAAATGCTGCCACTTCTTCGACCTGATGCGCCACATCCTTCAGGACGAACCCGTGCGCGTCTTTGCCAGCGGCGGGCAGGATGTGAACCATCTCGACGAGCGCTACGACGGGAAAGTGCCCGACATCATCGACAACGCGTTTGTGCTGGTCGATTTCAAGCGCGGGGCGCGGGCCATGCTCGACCTGTGCATGTTCGCCGAAGGGTCTGAGGAGCAGGAAGAGATCAGCGCCGTCGGCCCGGTGGGCAAGCTGGAAGTGAAGCTGCCCAGCGGTGCCATCGCATGGGCACCGCGCGCCGGAGCCGTCAATGACAAGGGGCAGCGCATCGCCAGCTATGTCCGCCCCGCGCCCGAAAAGGTCGAAACGCCCAAAGACGCGCTCGACGCAGGAAGCCATCATGGCGCAACCTATTTCCAGCTGCGCGATTTCCACCATGCGCTGGTTCATGGCACAAAACCGCTGATCAACGCATCCGACGGCTATCGCTCCGTCGTGATGGGCGCCGCCGCGCAGCAAAGCATCGCGACCGGCCTGCCTGTCGACATCCAATTCGAGGACTGAGAACCAATGCTCCCTGAAATGCCCCGCATCGGCTTCGGCCTCTGGAAGATCCCGCGCGAAGACACCGCCGCGAGCGTGGTCGAGGCGGTGCGTGCCGGATACCGCCATTTCGACAGCGCAGCCGATTACGCCAATGAAGCGGAAACCGGCGAAGGCCTGTCGCAAGCCATGGCGGAAGGGCTTGTGACGCGTGAGGAAGTGTGGGTCACTTCCAAGCTGTGGAACACATTCCACGCCGCCGAACATGTCGAGGAGGCATGCCGCAAGACGCTCTCCGACCTGCGGCTCGACTATCTCGACCTGTATCTGATCCATTTCCCGATCGCGCTCGAATATGTGCCGATCGATGTCCGCTATCCGCCCGAATGGCTGCACGATCCGGACGCGCCCGATCCGGTGATGAAGCGCGCGCCCGTGCCGCTGCAGGAAACCTGGATGGCGATGGAAACGCTGGTGCACAAAGGGCGCGTGAACCGCATCGGCGTGTGCAATTACAATACAGCGCTGATCCACGATCTGATGAGCTATGCGACGATCAGGCCCGCGATGCTCCAGATCGAGGCGCATCCCTATCTCACGCAGGAAAAGCTGATCCGCTGTGCACGCGGATACGGCATCGATGTGACGGCGTTTTCTCCATTGGGAGCGCAAAGCTATTTCGAGTTGGGCATGGCCGACAGCGGCGAAAGCCTGCTGGGTGCGGCGCCGGTGATGGTGGCCGCCCAAACGCATGGAAAGACTCCGGCGCAGGTCTTGCTGAAATGGGGTGTGCAGCGCGGGACGGCAGTGATCCCCAAGACTTCAAAGCCCGAGCGGATGCGTGAGAACGTCGACATTGACGATTTCGAACTGAGCGCGGTCGAGATGGCCGCGATCAGCGCGCTCAACCAGAACCGCCGCTTCAACGATCCGGGCGTCTTTGCCGAAGCCGCCTTCAACACCTTCCATCCAATCTATGACTGACATGCAGACATCAGAATTTCCGGGCATCATTCCAGGCGGAGGCGATCTCGCCGCTTTCCTGAACGCCAACAAGAGTGCAGTCGATGCCGCACTGGCCGATGCGGGTGCGCTGCTGTTTCGCGGGTTCGACGTGCCCGATCCGCTGGCCTTCGATGCCGCGATCGAGGGCTATGGGGAGACGGGCTTCACCTATGAGGATTCGCTTTCCAACGCGGTGCGCACCAATGTCACGCCGCGCGTCTTCACCGCCAACGAAGCACCACCGACGACAGAGATTTTCCTCCATCACGAAATGGCGCAGACGCCGCTCTATCCGGCCAAGCTGTTTTTCTATTGCGAGATCGCCGCTGAAAAAGGCGGCGCGACCCCTCTATGCCGTTCGGATTGGGTATTGGACCGCATCCGCGCCGAACATCGCGACTTCTATGATGCCGTCCGGACCGAGGGCGTACGCTACACCAACGTCATGCCGGGCAGCGATGACGCGGGATCGGGCCAGGGCCGGTCATGGCCCAGCACGCTCAGCGTGACCGACCGCGAAGGCGCGGAACGCCGGCTGAGCGAGCTCGGATACCAGTGGGAATGGCGCGAAGACGACAGCCTGCGGGCGACCACGCCTGTCCTCCCTGCCATTCGTGATGTCGGCGAGGGACGCGAAAGTTTCTTCAACCAGTTGATCGCCGCCTTCAGGGGTTGGGCAGACAGCCGCAATGATCCCAACCGCTCGATCACTCTGGGCAATGGTGAACCGATCACCGCAGAACAGATGGCAGGCCCGATCGCGATTGCTGACGAGCTGACTTACGATCTTGCATGGCAGGCGGGCGATGTCGCGCTGGTCGATAATTTCGTTGTGATGCACGGTCGTCGCCCGTTCGAAGGAAAGCGTCGGGTGCTCGCCAGCCTGATTGCCTAGGCCGCTCGCCTCGCCGAGACGATCCAGACCAATGCGTTGATCAGCACCAGCGCCGAAATCAGAATGCCGAACAACAATCCCGGGCCTGATGTCGAGGCGAGCCCCACAGGGGAAAACAGCAGATAGGTGGCCACGACACAGCTGAACAGCGTGATGGCGGCAGGCTTCGCATGGCGCCACGGGGTCAGATCGACTTTCTCCGCGCGCGTGAAACGCCAAGCCTCCTCGCGAGGCCGCAGCCAGCCGCAAACCAGCATGATCGCCACCTCGATCACGAACAGAACCGCGTAAAGATGGATGAAATGCAGCGTGATCACTTCGTCAAAGACGAAGCGGATCAGGCCGTAGGCGATCACGTGGAATACGATGACGATCTTCGCACCCAGCGCCGGAACCCTTGCGGTAAACAGCCCGACGATCACGATCACTATGGTCGGGATGTTGTAGAAGCCGGTGAAGATGCGGATCACCTGCCACAGCCCCTCCGCCGCCAAGGAAAGCAGCGGCGCGATAGCGAAAGAGAACACCGCGATCACGACGCTCGCGATTCTTGCCACACGCACCAGCTCTGCATCGCTGACAGGCGTGGATTTCGCGGGCGCATAGATGTCGAGCGCGAACAACGTCGCGGCGCTATTCAGCAGCGAATTGAACGAAGAAAACACAGCGCCCAGCAGCACGGCGAGGAAGAAGCCCGAAAGCCAGACGGGCAGGACATCGCGTATCAGCCGCGGATAGGCTTCGTCGATGCTGCCCAGCCCCGGCCCGTATAGGTGGAAAGCGATCACTCCGGGAATCATCATCATGAACGGCACCAAGATCTTGAAGAATCCCGACAGCAGCACGCCCTTCTGCCCTTCGGCGAGGCTTTGCGCGCCGAGCGTGCGCTGGATCACATATTGATTGGTGCACCAGTAAAACAGGTTGGCGAAGATCATGCCGGTGAAGATCGTGCCGAACGGCGTCGGATCGGTGGAACTGCCGATTGCGTTGAGCTTTTCCGGATGCTGCGTGGTGAGCCGGGCAAGGCCTTGCGCGAAGCTGCCATCGCCCAGCGCCATCAGGCCAAGCACAGGCACCAGAATACCGATGATCAGCAGCCCGATGCCGTTGAGCGTATCCGACACCGCGACCGCCCTCAGCCCGCCAAATACGGCGTAGATCGCGCCAATCACGCCGATCAGCACCACCGTCAGGACCAGCGCACTGAAATCCCCAAGGCCGGTCAGCGCGGGAATATCGAAAAAGGCGATCACCGCGAGCGAGCCCGAATAGAGCACGCTGGGAATGGTTACGAGGCCGTATCCCAGCATGAACAGAAGCACCGACATACGCCGCACGTCCGCATCGAACCTGTCATTCAGGAATTGCGGCAAAGTGGTGAAGGCTCCGGCGAGATATTTCGGCAGGAACACCAACGCCATGGCGATGGTCGCAACGGCGGCGGTGACCTCCCACCCCATGCTCGACAGATTATGGCCATAGGCCGAGCCGTTGAGCCCGATCAGTTGTTCTGCGGACAGGTTGGTCAGCAGCAGCGAACCGGCGATGAAAGTCGCGGTCAGCCCCCGCCCGGCGAGAAAATAGCCGTCCCTCGTCTCCGCCGTCCCGCGCGTCTTTGCCCAGCTGATCCAGCCGACCAGCGCCATAAAGAATGCGCAGCTTGCAAGCGTCAAGAACAACCCGTCCCCGCTCATTGCGCGCCCGTACCCTTGCGCGCTGCGATTTGCGAACGATAGTGTTCGATGAGCGTATCCTGCCCGAATGCGGGGGTCGCCTCGGCGCTGTATTCTCCACTCACCGGATCAAGCACCAGCATGCTTTGGGTCGCGTAATAGCGTGCGATGCGGGCGTATTCGGCCTTTTCGGCAAACCAGTCGGAATAACGCTCACCCAGCGACAGAACGCCCGCCGCCGCATCGAACAGCCCGACCGGGACAGACCGGAAGCGCGGCTCAATACCCGCCGCCTCGAACAGCAATTCACCCTGCTGCTTGAGAGTGATGGCAGGCCCCGGCCCGCCAATCGGCAAGGTCGCACCGTGCCGCTCGGGAAGATGCAGGCAATCGACGATGTATCGAGCAAGGTCGGCATCGCTGATCGGCTTGCAACGGGTGAGTTCACCATTACCGAAAATCAGGAATGGTTTTCCCGCCAGCACCCTGTCGATCTGCCCGGACAAGGATTTGAAGAAGGCCGTCGGGCGCACGATCGTGTGTTCGATCTCTGACGCCTTAAGCGCCCGTTCGAACGCGATCTTGGCGTGCTGAAAGGCCAAAAGCGGGCGCTGCACGCAGATAGCGGAAAGCAGGATGAAGTGATCGGCGCCAGATTGCTCGGCTGCATTGAGAAGGTTGAGATTGGCACGAAAATCCACCGCCTCGGCATCCTTGGGCGAGCCGCTGCGCGATGCGATGCACGAGATGACGGCATCGACGCGATGTTCCGTCATTCTTCGGCCAAGTCCCGATGGATCGCTCAAGTCATCATGCAGGATTGTCGCCCCTGCCAGCTCGGCCGGTTGATCCGCGCCGCTGCGCAGCAAGGCGATGGCCGCGTGCCCCTGTTCGACCAGGGCTTTGACGACAGCCCGCCCGATCGTCCCGCTTGCCCCGGCCACGAGCACGCGCCGTGCGCCGCCATCAACCCCCTCTGCACTCACGCCGGAACCGCAATGATCTTGCCGCTGAAGACAGATTGCCAAGCCTGAATCTCGGCAAATACGGCATTGTCGGTTGCGCGCATGATTTCGGATGCGAGCGCATAACTCAGCGCGTTGTCCGGTGCCGCCAGCAAGGCGTCGATCCGGGAGGCGATTATGTCGAGCCGCTCTGCCGTGACTTCGGAAATTTCGGCGAAACGTTCAAAATCGCCGAAATAGCGGATTCCCGCGAGCGCGCCGCCCAAGGACGGTAGCGCGACAGCAAGCACGGTGAACCATTTCGCCGCCTTGGCAAGCCAGTCCGGATCAACTGTCCCAAGAGCCGCGAGCGCCGCAAGCGCAAGATAGATCGCGACCACGAAAACCGCGCTGACGAACAGCCGCTCGGAAAGCACGTCCAGCCCGTGGTGCGCGCGGCCCAGCCTGTGCGATTTGGCGCGGTGGTAATCACGCTGTGGATCGACGTGATGATCGCGCAAGGCTTCAAGCGCTCGCCGCAAATAGGCCTTGTCGACGACGGCGCGCGGCAGCCCAACGGCACGCACCGAGTTGCGCACATACCATTCGGGCCACCAGGTGCCTGTCCCCCTTGGCCAGGCGGAGGAGGGGCGCGCTACACCCATGACGCATAGCATCGGGCTGTGCCTCAGATATTCCGCTGCGCGCCGCGTTTCGAACCAACGCTGATGCAGCTTCAGACGGCGACAGGCGGCGGTGTTCAGCAGGATGGCCAGCAGAAAGGTCAGCTCGATCCCGGCGAATATCCATTTTTGCCCCGGCTCCACCAGCGGAAGGTAAAGAATGCCACCGATGATCGCGCATGCACCCAGCACAAAGTTGACCGTCATGCCGGATCGATGAAAATCGGAAAGCCGCGAAGAAACCGCCTCGAACCACGCAAATCGCGTGAGGATTTGTCTGGCGATTGCATCACCGATCTGATCATTGTCCGGTGCCAGCCTTGCAATGGTGGACAGCAGTGCCTGCCCACTTCCCGCAGCAATGGCATCGGGGCGTTCATAGCTGCGCCTTATCGAAGCCAGCTTGCGGCCCCAACCGGTCTCACCGAACAGGGCTTCGACCCGGCGAAACGCGTGCCCGCCAATCGAACTGCGATCATGCCATTTCTCAGCCTCCAGCGCCGCGATCGGATTGGCCAGCTGATCCCCGCCGGGGCGTTGCGCGGCAATGGCGTTTCCGATCGCCTCGGCAAGCTGCGCCGCTTGTTCTTCTTTGTCGAAGACCTTGGGACGAACCACAAGTTCCTCTGGCGAATGCAGCACGCGCCAATGATCTGGACGCACGGGATCGACCAGCAACACGGGCACCCCTTCCCTCAACGCCGCAAGCGCGGTGTGGCCGGTGCCTCCTGCATTGGCAGTCGTAAGTCCGTCCCAGACGGCGATCACCAGATCGGACTGCTCGATCAAGACGCGCCCGGCCAATGCTGTGCGCCTCCCGGTTTCCGATGCCAGCGACGAAACCGCAGCGGCGTCTTGCGGGTTATCGAGGGTTTGCAGGAACAGTTCGGTCAGGCGCTCGTCCTGGTCGGCAAGTTCGAACAGGACGCCACGATCGGCCAACGCGGCGATGGTTCCCGCTCTGCTTGCGACAGCGGGATCTGATGCAACCTTGCCTGCCAATATCGCCCTGGCATCAGACGCGCTTTCCGGCCGCGCGTTGATCGCGGTGTTAAGCGCACGGCCAAAAGGCAGCGGGATCATCAATTCCCATTCGCGCCGCAATCCGGCCTGAACCGCCAGATGATCGACCCCGTCGCTGAGCAGCGTCAGCAGGCGGGCTCTGCACAAGTGTGATGCACCAACCGCTTGCTGCCGCCGTTCGAGCAAATGCTGGATCAGCGCGAACAGTTCGCCAAGCGCCTGCCCCAAGGCAGTCGGGTCAGCCGGAAAGGACTTGTGAACGGCGCTGTGGCCCGTGACCCCTATCGCAAAGGAGACACACGGAAGCGGAGGAGCCGCGTTCTGCGACTTGTCCAGTTGGCTTGCTTCAGGGATGGTGTAGCACCTCGAATGACTGGTCAGATCAAGCTGATCAGGATCGATACGCAATTCGTGATTGCATTCCAACCGTGGGGCGCGTGCCGACCCCGGTTTTTGCCATGATCAGGGAGCGGTGCGCCGTGTCTGGGCAGCAGACCTGAGAGCAAGGCGTTTGGCCCGTTCGATCCAGTCGAGATAATAGGCGATATCGACATAGACCGAGGGCGTGTTGAAAAGGCCGCAACCCTTGCCGCCTGACACCAGACCGACGAGCGTGTTGCTCCGCGTTTCGACCACCGGGCCGCCGCTGTCACCCCGGCAACTGTCGACCCCCACCCGGCTACCTGCACAAAGCTGGCCTGGCTGGATGCGAATGCGGTTGCGACGAAAGACCCGGTTGTTCTTGCACACATCGACCGAAAAGACCTGGATCCTCCCACCCTGCAAGGTTTCCGCCGCCTTTGCCTGAAACTCTCCGTCGAGAGCGCGCGGATTGTCCGTGCTTTCCGTCGGCTTCATGTAACCCCACCCACTCATCAGAAGATTATTCGGCTCAGGCACATAGTCCGGCGATGACGGCAATATCACCTCGGTAACGCGCGACGAACGCGGGGCGTGCTCCAATTGGATCAGAGCGATGTCGTTCTTCAGTGTCCGGGGATCATAGCCTGCATGAGTCACGACAGTACGGATCGGAATGATGTTATCCATGCCTGTGATCGAATGCGTGCCAAGCCGCACCCGGCGACCGGCGAAGAACCGTTCATTGCTGAGGCTGGTCACCACGCAATGCGCCGCGGTCAGCACGAACCGGTCTCCAAGATATACGGCACCGCAGGTGTGATTGATTTCCCAATCTTCCAGCGGCCGCCCGTATTGCTCTTGCTGCTGAAGACGCGCGTCATCCGTCTTGTAGGCTTCGGTGCTCGGCCCGAAGAGCATGAACTGCGCCTGGTAAAGCGCTTCGTTTGCCCCAAGCACGTACCCACGAGTCAGCGCTCGCGTGGTATCGAAATATGTGTTTCGAAACCTCGTCATCTCCTCGCTGCACAGGTTCGCACCTTCTGGCGGTTCATAATCCTCTGGCAGGTTTCCGAATTCGTCACGGTAAGGCACACCCACGCATCGCGCCGTTTGGGCCTCGTCAAATTCAAGCCGTACGGCATCGGGGCCATCAACGGCGAGCGCGGCCAGAAGGATGTCCCATTTCTCGTATCCCTGCTGTCTTAATCGCGCGGTGGCGCCGGAGAATTCGTCAGGCGCGAAGCCGTCATACAGCGCCAGAAAGCTGTTCGAGGTTTCAGTCGGCGAACGGGCCAGTTTCAGGGCCAGAGTGCCTCGCTGCCCCTCGTCCATGCGCATTATGACCCGTGAAAACACGGCGACGCCTTCGGGCGTCAATTTGCTGTAGAACCGCTGAAATTCCGCCTGTTCGTCTTCCCACAGTTCCTCGACAATGGCAGCATAGGCGGCTTCGGCATTTGCCTGCGGGCTTTGAGCGTGTGCCGCTGGCAGCGCGATCAAATTGAGGCAGGCAAAACAACAGAGGCCCAAAAGCAGCGAGCTTCCGAGCCTCTGGATATCGCGCAAGAAATTCAAGCGCATTGCCTCCGCCAGCGAAGGCAACGCGAAGTCAAAGCTTGCAGATTACTGGTCAACCGGGTTGCCCTCGGGATCCAGCGAGCCATCACCTTCGCCCTCACCTTCGGTCGCAGCGGCTTCTTCGCCGGTCATCGCCGCTTCTTCCGCAGGTGCTTCAGCTTCGGCGGCCTCTTCGACAACTTCGGTCGCTTCGGGCGCTTCAGCTTCTTCCGCAGCCGGTGCGCAAGCCGCCAGCCCAGTCGCAAGCGCGATGGCGGCGGTCATCAGGATATTCTTCTTCATAGTTACCCCTGTTTCCTCGTCTCAACCAAAACCGAGACGTTGCAGTAATGACTCAAACTTTTGCGATTGTCGAACAGGATCGAGATTCTGGTCCGAACGCGACAGAACAAGCCCCGCGTCCCCTGCTGCATAGGCACGCTCCAGCACCGCCAAAGCCTCTTCGGTCTTGCCCCATTGGGCCAGCACCTGGGCCTGTTGGTAGAGGCTGTTATCGCCATAACGCTCGATCATGGCTGCGAATGCCTGCTCAGCTGGTTCGGCGTTGCCAGACTGCCGCTCAAGCATGGCCAGCCCGGCCAGCTTAGACAGCAGGCTCGGCTCGCTTTCATAGAAGACACGGGCTTCGTCATTGCGTCCTTCGAAGCGGGCAATGTCGCCGAGAATGCGATTTGCAATGCTGGTGCCTTCATCAAGCGAAAGCGAACGCCGTGCCGCGTCAGCCGCCTTTAGGTAATCCCTTGCGGCGAATTCAAGCACGGCCTCGGCGCGAAATACCGGCGCGTTGAGAGGATCAAGCCGTTCGGCACGGGCAATCGCATCGCGGCCTTTGCCGAAGGCACCGATATACGACGCGAACAACGCATAGCTCATCAATATCCGCGCATTGCCGTACCCGAGATCGAAGCTGCGTTCGTAAGGCGATCTGGCCGCACTCATATCCAGCTGGCCATTTGCCAAGGCCGAACCAAGAGCGGCGTGTCCGTCGGCAAGATCGGGAGCGAGTTCGATTGCCCTTTGCGCGGCTTCCATTGCCTGACGGTAATAGGCCTTCAGTTCCTCCCCCGATGCATGGCGATTGCCAACCGCCGTAAGCACTCGCGATCGCATGGCATGGGCGGCGCCATAGTCCGGATCGATCGCAATCGCCTGATCGAGCGCCTCAAGTGCGGCCCGATCCGAGGCTTCGTCTCCCTCCGCACGATTGTAAAGGTCAGCACCTTGCAAGTAGGCATCGAGAGCCTTTGAATTGTTGGTACCGCCAATCCGCGCCGTCCCGGCCGGATCTCCCGCAGCAATGCTGGCGAGCAGCGAGTCCACCACCCGGGTCGCGATTTCGGTCTGCACCAACAGCACATCGTCAAGCTCGCGATCGAACACGTCCGACCAGACGTCGAGATCGGTTGCTCCGTCGATCAATCGGACGCTGACACGCAAACGATCGCCTGCGCGCCGCACGCTTCCTTCAAGGACATTGGCAACGCCCAGCGCGGAAGCAATGGCGCTTGCCGTCTGATCACCGGTCGCGAATTTGTCAGACGATGTCTGAGCGGCGACGGAAAGCTGCCGGTTCAGGCTGAGGATGCTGCGCAATTCTTCGGCCAGCCCGGCGGAAAAATACTCCTGGTCCGGATCGTTCGAGAGGTTTTCGAACGCCATAACCGCGATGCTGTTTGGACGTCCATCAATGCTGCCGAAGAGTGGGTCCAGCGCCCCGGTCTGCCATGCCACCACCCCTCCGGCCGTCGCCGCCAGTGCTGCGCCACCGGCGATCACGGCAGCGCGGCGGCTGACCGCCGGTTCTGCTCGTGATGGAGCCACTGGCACGGCACCTGAAGCCACAGCCGGTACATCAGGTCGTGCTGTTCCCGCCTTGCCCAAAGCTTCCAGCACCCGGGCAAATCCCGGACGATCGGGCACGTCGCCCTCGCCCGAAACATCAAGATACTGGATCTGTCGGAACCCAAGCGGTGGTTCTGTGCCGTCCAACGTGATCGACAAAAGGCATTTGCGATCGCGTCCCCGTGTCGCCTCGTCGCGCACCCAGTCGGAATTGGCGGAAGTCTCGGTCCACGCCACCAGCACCACGTCGGCGGTTTCCAGCGCGTTTTCGGTCACCTGGAGGAAGCGGTCGCCCCCCTTCAGCAATCCGTCCCACCAGACATCGAAGCCATGGCTTTCCAAAGCTGAGATAAGCGGTAGGATCTGCTGCTGGTCGGCGCGCGAATAGCTCAGGAAAATGGAGGTCGCCTTGCCATCGGCAGGCGCGTTGTCGCTCACGAATTCCCCCTATCGCTGCACTTCAATGCTCAGACACTAGCCCAGACGTTACCGCTTGGGAAATGGTTGATTCCCTGTCTTTCGCGCAATGCGAAAAAGCACAGGTGTTGCACGTGCGCCCTCACCAATCGGTCTGCTTACGAATAGTTTACGCCACAACGTTAAGGAAGGGAGTGTCGGGTGTAACGTAGATAGGCCGTCTGCCTTTCACCCACTGGTTAAGATTGGGGGCTGGCACATGCCAATCGTTCAGAAGTTCACGCGGTTTGATGAATCCATCGTCTGGTCGCTGCTGCATCGTTTCTACATGGAAGCCGGCCCTGCCGCCTGGTCCAACAAGATCGTGCCCCAGCGCAGCACATCCAATGCCTTTTGTGCCGATACCTATGCCTCGATCGTCGCATCCTTTTTCAAGGAGCTGATGGTGGAAGGGAACAGCAAGCCTCCGGTGGTGATCGAATTGGGCGGCGGCAGCGGCCGGTTTGCCTGGCAATTCCTCAATCGCCTGTTCAACTACCACTTCTCAGACGATGATCCCTGCCCCGAATTCACCTATCTGCTCACCGACGGTTCTGAAAAGAACATTGAAGGTTGGCGCAAAAAGGACCGGTTTGCGCCGCTGGTGGAAAGCGGCGTGCTGGATTTTGCGCAGCTTCTGATCGAACCCGATCCGGTGATCCGCAAGGCGGATGGCGAATTCAAACCCGCCGATTTCGCGGATCGTCCGGTCATTATCGTGGCCAATTACCTGTTCGATTCAATCGCGGCCAATATGTTCCGCATCAAGAACCACCAGATCGAACAGGTTTTCGTCCAGACGGAATCGACCGAGCGCAAGTTCCTCGACCGGCCGATCACCTCGTTCCAGTCGATCAGCGAGCGTTTCCAGAGCCGCCCGATCAAAGACGATACGCCGACCGGCCATCCGATCATCGACGCAGCGATCCACAGCTATGCGAAGCGTCCGGGCGATTTCCATGTCGTCGTCCCGCAAATCTGCATGGAATTCATCGAGAAGTTTCTCGATCGCGACACGCCACTGCTGCTGCTGGCTGGCGATCTTGCCTATTCAGATCCATCGGAGTTCGAGCTGGAAAGCCCGCTCATCTTCGACACCTATTTCGCGCATTACACCAACCTGCACATCTTCGGCGAAATGTTCCGGGCCTATGGCGGCGACATGCAGTCGCAGCGCCACAAGGATGCTAATTTCAGCTGCAGCCTGCTGTCGCTGCCCGGCAAGAAGAAGTGGCAGGAGCTTTCGCTCGGACGCACGCGCGAGACCGCTCTGGCGCTGCTCAAGGACTTCAACCCTTACGATGCGCACGAGATCATCGAACTGATCGAGAACACCGCCGAAGACATGTCGATCCGCCAGGCGATGGCGCTGATCCGGTTTTCGAAATTCGATCCCGATGTCGCCGCCGCTTGCATTCCGCACCTCTTGTTCAACATTGAACAGGGTGAAGAGGAAATCGACCGGGCGCAGCTCTATGAAACCTACATGGAGGCGTACCGGGCGTACTTCCCGGACGGTTCGGAAAACCAGTTCGATTGCGGAGTGGCGCAGCTCTTGTTGCGGCTCGAGTACCACGCGCAGGCGCTGCAATTGATGGACCATGCAATTCGCGAGTTCGGGGAAAGCGCCCCGCGCCTGTTCGCGTTGGCGCTGGCGTTCTTCAACCTCGGTGACGAGGATCGCGCGGAGACAACGGCTCGCAAGGCCGCGCAGCTTGATCCCCATTTCGCCCCTGCCCAGCGCATGATCGCCGACAAGTTCGAGGAAGCTCCTGCAGCTCCGGCGCAGGGTGAGACGACAAGCTATGCGCATCTGACGGTGTCGAACCGCGATCCCAAGGTGGTGTCCAAAGCGGCCCACTTGCTTGCGGATCGCGGCGTCGTGCTGATCGAGGATCTGTTGAACGCCGATGTTGTCGCTGAATTGCGCAGCGCTCTCGATGACAGGGTCAGCGACTGGCAATCGAGCGAGCTGGGCAAGCCTAACAACGTCGGCGACAAGCGCTTTACCGTGCCGATCCGCCTGCAGGAGCCGTTCGACAATCCGGGCGTTTATGCCAACCCGGTCCTGCTCGACACGTTACAGCGGGTCATGGGCGAAAAGCCCGTTCTGCACGCCTTCGGTTCGGTCACCACCTACGAAGGTGCGCGGATGCAGCATGTGCACCGTGAACACCCGCTGCTGTTCAACACCGACGCGGGCAATGCCAACGTGCCCTGTTATGCAACGACGATCCTGATCCCGCTGATCGATCTCGACGAGGAAGCAGGCGGCACCCAGTTGTGGGAAGGCACCCACACCACCGCCAAGGATGAAGAGTGGGAAGGCGATCCGCACATCTTCTATACCAAGGCCGGCAGCGCGCTGGTGTTCGATTATCGGACATATCATGGCGGCATGCCGTGCCGCGCCTCGCACGGACGACCGCTGCTCTACTTCACCTACACCATGCCGTGGTTCCACGACACGCTGGCGTTTGAATCCCATGCAGCGATGGGGATCAGCGACAGCGAAAGAATGAAGGTGCCCGAACAGCACCGCGACCTGTTCCGTTTCGCGAAACGGATCGCAGCCTGAGCGGCGTTAACGATTGCGGTACGTGTTTGCCCCGTAATGAGACGCGGCATTCTGAGCGCTTGAGGACGGCATACCGTTAGGTCAGTCAACACAACACGAGACCAACAGCCACAGTTTCAACGCCCGAAAAGGCGTTTGGGGGTAAGTCAGATGAAACGTCAACGTTTGAAGGAAACCTCGTTCCTCGGTGCAGCGCTTGCAATGAGCGTAACCGGGATCGAAATGCCTGCCCATGCGGCGGAACTGCCCAAGACCGGCAGCAGCATCACCATGAGCGACTTCGGTGAAATCGAAGGCTACGGCAACTTCAACGCCCTCGACATGCTCGATGAGGTTGCTCAGAAGTCGAAGTCTAAAAAGGGTTCCAAGAAGGGATCCAAGAAGGGTTCGGCAGGCAGCTCGAGCAGCGGCGGCTATTATGGCAGCAGCACGACCGGCGGCGACGCCAAGAAGGGTTCCAAGAAGGGATCGAAGAAGGGTTCGTCGAAGAAGGGCACTTCGTCCTCGACCAGCGGCGGCTACACCTCGACTTCGACCAGCGGCGGCACGACCTCCACTTCGAGCGGCGGTTCGACGACCTCGACTTCGGGCGGTTCGACCACGACGACCTCGTCATCGGGCGGCACCACTTCGACCTCTGGCGGCACCTCGACCAGTTCGGGCGGCACCGGATCGAGCTCGGGCGGTTCCACCTCTGGCGGTTCGACGTCCGGCGGTTCAACCTCGGGCGGCTCCAGCGGCACTCCGGTGCCCGAGCCCAGCACGCTGCTGATCCTCGGTCTCGGCGCGGCAGCCGCACTTGGCGGACGCCGACGCAAGAAAGCAAAGTCCGAAGCCTGAACTGTGGCAATCTGACTGCTGAACGAGAAAGGGAGCCGATCCGGCTCCCTTTTTTGTTTGAAAGCGACCGCTAACCTTTTGCGGCTATGGCGGGATCATCATGGTCAGACAATTTGCCCTATTGCTCCTTTTCGCCACGGTGATCCTTGGCGGCTGCGATGAAACTCCGCCCGCGAGCATGGCCGAGATCGAAGCCGCAATCACGGAAAACCGGTTCATGGATGCTCGCGATAGCCTTCTGGCGCTACGCGATCACGAAGGAGCCACGCCGGAAAATGCGGCGCTGCTGGCAAAGGTCATGGTTCAACTGGGGGATGGCTATTCCGCCGAACGCTATTTGCGCGAACTTGAGGCACAACAGGGACAAACTCCCGAATGGCTGACCCTGCGCGCGCGTTCCCTGATCCTGCAAGGTCACGCCTGGAAAGCGCGCGACGTGATCGAACAATGGCCGGGCTATCCCACTCTTGCCGAAGAACGCGATCTGCTGCTGGTCTGGGCGGCAATGGAGGAAGGCGAGAATGATCAGGCCATTGCCTTGATCGACGAAGCGTTGAGGCGTCACCCCCAATCGGCAGACCTTCACGCGAAAGCCGCGCGCCTCGCGGCTTGGGAAGGGAATTGGGAAGCGGCCGACCTCCATATCGCGGATGCACTGGCGGCTGATCCCGATCACTACGAAGCGCAGTTGGTGCAAGGCGAAAGCCTGATTGCCGGGGGCGATCTCGAGGGCGCTCTGGCAACCTACCAACGGGTGGTCGAAACCCATCCCGATTTCGCCATTCCGCGCGCCAATGTCGTCGGACTGCGACTTGACCTGATGCAACTGCCCGAAGCCGAAGCTGCGCTGAACGAAGCGCTGGCGCGGCATCCGGAGTTCCCGCAATTGCGCTTTGCCTCGGCACGCCTCAGTGCGATCAAGGGCAATTGGACCAAGTCGCGGGAAATCCTGCAGTCGTTGCCTTCCGAATGGAAGCGTGAATTCCCCGCTTCAACTCTGCTGGAAGCAGAGACGGAGGCGGCACTGGGGAACCACGCGATTGCCCGCACGCTTTACGAACAGCTGGCTCAGGATCCGCGCTTTGCCGATGTTGCCAACGAACTGATGGGCCAGCTTCCCGACGCCTAACCTTATGATCGCGCTTGTCCCGGCCTTTGCAACCTGACACAGCTTGCTCAAGCCAATGGGCAGACCGTGGAGTTGTTCGGGTTGGGAGAGTGGGCAATGCCAAAAACGCTGTCACGCAAATTGGGAGCGGCATTGACTTGTGCATGGCTTGCCCTTGCCTGCTCTGCACCATTGCATGCCCGTGAGGCTGCTTCAGAAACAATCGCAGTATCCGCCGAGCTTCCATCTTTGGAAGTCGGCAAGAGCCGTTTCGAATTTTCAGACTGGGGCGGCCCGTCTATTCCTGTCTGGACTTATGTACCCGACAGGATCGATCCGCGCAGCGCACCGATCGCAATCATCATGCACGGCGCGAGCCGCAATCCCGATGATTATCGCGACGCATGGGTGGCCGGGGCGGACGAGCATGGCTTCATCGTGATCGCACCGGGTTTTTCAAACGAGGATTTCCCCGGTGCCCGCGCATACAACATGGGCAGCGTACTCGACGAGAACGGCCAGCCGCTACCGCGTGCCCAGTGGACATTTTCGGTTATCGAGCCGCTGTTCGACGAAGTGGTCTCGCGGCTTGGCGGCACCCAGACCGGCTACACCCTTTACGGTCATTCGGCAGGGTCGCAATTTGTCCATCGCTTCATGTATTTCATGCCGGAGGCACGGGCGAAGCGGTTCCTGTTTGCCAATGCCGGCTGGTACACATTCCCGGATCGTGCGATAGCGTTTCCGTTCGGTCTCGATGGCACACCGGTCAACGACGCAAGGCTGCAGGCGGCGCTGGCAAAGGATGTCGTGGTGCTGCTTGGCGATCAGGACAATGATGCCCGGCACCGCCTGCTCAATCGCAGCCGCGAGGCGATGCGCCAAGGACGCCACCGGTTCGAGCGCGGCCAGAACTTCTTCGCCAGCGCGAGCCAATTGGCGCAGGACAAGGGTTGGGACTTCGGCTGGCAGTTGCGCGTGATCGAAGGGGTTGCGCATTCGAACAGCGGGATTGCCGAAGGGGCAGCCGACCTGATCGAATAGATCAGCCGAAGCTCAATCCCATCGCCCAGCCGCCGAGCAGATAGACCAGTCCGGTGATCAGGGCGATCCCGATCAGGTTCAGCACCAATCCGCCGCGTGCCATCTGACCGATGGTGACGGCGCCCGTGCTGAATGCGATTGCATTGGGCGGTGTACCGACGGGCAGCATGAAGGCGCAGGTCGCCGCCAATGCCGCCGGAACGAGCAGCCCCATCGGATCAACCCCGATGCCCAATGCAACCCCGCCCAGCACAGGAATGAACGTCGCGGCTGTGGCGGTGTTGCTGGTCACCTCGGTCAGGAACAGGACGATGGCGACAACGGCCGCGATCAGCAGGATCACCGGCAGCGCCGCAAGGCCCGACACCTGCATGCCGAACCAGTCATCCAGCCCCGTACCCGCGACAGCTCCCGCAAGGCTGAGGCCGCCTCCGAAGAGCAGCAACACCCCCCACGGGAGCCCGCGTTCTGCATCTTTCCATTCAAGCACCATCCGGCTGTTGCCTTCAGCCGGGAGGAAGAACAACGCGAGGCCAGCGGCAATGGCAATCGCGGCATCGTCAAGGCTGCCCAGCCACGGCACCGCTGAGCTGACGGCAGGAATCCCGGAAAGCAGGCCCGGCACAATCCAGAGCACCGCAGCCCCCGCGAACACCATAGCGACCATACGCTCGCCCCGGTTCATTGCGCCCAGCTTTGCGATCTCGCCATTGATCAGTTCGCGCCCTCCTGGAATTTCGGAAAGGTCGAAACGATAAAGGCTGCGCGTCATCAGAACCCACGCGATCAGGATGAAGGAAAAGGCCAGCGGGACGCCCAGCAGCATCCATTCGACAAATCCGATCTCGACACCCAGTTCGTCCGCAGCATAGCCGGCGATAATCGCGTTGGGCGGACTGCCCAGCAGCGTGCCCAGCCCGCCCATGCTCGCTGACCATGCAATCGCCAGCACAAGGCAGATGCCGAATTTCTCGACCTCCGGATTGCCTCCGGCACCCTGCGCCAATTGGGCCTGCGCATCGCCGCCGCCCGACATGCCCCGTCCCGAAACCAGCGCCAGCACCGAAAACCCGATCGGCAGCATCATCAATGTCGTCGCGGTATTGGAAACCCACATCGACAAGAACCCGGTTGCCAGCATCAGCCCCAGCACGATCCTGCGCGGCGAAACCCCGACGCGGCGAAGGGTCAGCAAGGCAATCCGCCGATGCAGTTCCCATTTCTCCATCGCGATCGCGATCAGGAACCCGCCAAGGAACAGGAAAACGATCGGACTGGCATAGGAAGCCGTCGTCTCGCCGACGCTGCGCGCGGTGAGCGCGGGTATCAGGACGATGGGCAAGAGCGACGTCGCCGCCAGCGGGATCGCCTCGGTCATCCACCAGAACGCCATCAGCGTCGCGATGGCGGCAACCGCGCGGGCATCGCCCGACATGTCCGCTCCGCCCAACAGCGTGTGAACAATCAGGGCAAGGACAATTCCCCCAAGGCGAAAGCCCCAGACCAGCGAGGCCGGGCGCAGATTTGCTGAGTTGCTTATTGTTCGGCTCCAGTTTCGCCGGTTTCGGCAATGACGCGCCTTACCTGTTCGATGGCGGGCGTTTCGATGTTCGCAGGGTCGATCAAACCCTCAAGGGCGCCCGCATCAAGATGGCGGGTCACGCGCGGATCGGCCAGCAGTGCATCAATGAACGGGACGTCATTGGTGTACGCTGCCTCGATCACCTCCTTGACCAGCGCCTCGGCATCGACACGCGGCATGTGATCAGCCAATGCAAACGCGATGCGCTGCGACATGGCAAAACCGCGCGTCTTCTGGATATTCTCAAGCATCTGCGCGGAATCGACTTCCAGACCTGCGAGCAAGCCGGTCAGCGCACGAGCGGTGCTGACCGATTCAATCGAGATTTCCTCGACCACGCGCGCCGGGCGCGAGGTGTTGTCACGCTCGAAGAAATTGACGACATCATCGCCCAGCACTTCGGCAAGGCGCGGGATGGTCCGGCCCGCATGGATCAGGCGTTCGGGGACTTGCGGGTTGCGCTTGTGCGGCATCGAGCTTGACCCGACGACGCCATCGTCCTGCCCTTCGCTGACTTCGCCGATATCGGTACCCATCAGCAAGAACACCTCCTGCCCGATCCGCTCGTGCGAACGGGCGATCAGCCCAAGCACGAGCCCATATTCGGCCAGCACGTCGCGCGTCCCGTTCCAGTCGGCGGCGTATGGCGGGTCAAATCCCAGTTCGGCGGCAAAGGACGCCTCGACCGCGATGGCCTTGTCTCCCAGCCCGGAATAATTACCCACCGCGCCCTTCAGGATTGCGGAGCGCCTGACCCGGGCGCGCAATTCCGCAAGCCGCTGGCGATGGCGTGCATATTCGCCGATCCAGCTGCTTACCTTTTTGCCGAATGTGATGGGCTGGGCGTGTTGCCCCAGCGTGCGTCCGATCATCGGGGTTTGGGCATGATCCTGCGCCAGCTGCGTCATCGCAGCGATGTTTTCGGCAAGGCAGTTGTCGAGCATCTCGATCGCCCGATCAACCTGCAGCATCGTCGCGGTTCCGTAGATATCGACGGTCGTCGCACCGTAGTGGACGTATTGATCGCCCATGGGATCGAGGGCTTCCCGCCAGACCTTGAGTAGCGCGACCATGCGATGCTGCACGATATCGTACTGCGCATCGAAGGCTTCTTCGGGTACCAGTTCGACCCGCGCCTTGCTGCTGATGTCGTCTGCGGCTTCCTGCGGGATCACGCCATGACGCGCCTGCGCGCGGGCCATCGCCGCTTCGACATCGAGAATGATCTGGGTCTGCCCGTCATATTCGAACAGGCCCCGCACCGATCCGGGGGAACAGGCCATGGCCGCACCCGGCAAAGCCAGCGATGCGACGATAGATCCACATGCGCGAAAACCGCGCGTCATCAAGCCTTTCATCACCCTCGCCCTGTCCTTTTCACCATAGATCGCATTTATGGTGACCGCGTCAATCGTTCATGGTGTAAACGCACTGAACACGGCAAGCTGCACTTTTGTGAACGGGAACAAGGCCACAGGGTGACACGCACAGCAATCGTGATCGGAGCCGGTGTGATCGGCGTCGCTTCCGCCTATGCACTGGCACGCCGGGGGTGGAGCGTAACCCTGCTCGACCGCGAAGCGGGCCCGGCAATGGGCACCAGCCAAGCAAACGGCGCTCAGCTCAGTTATTGCTACACTGATGCCTTGGGCAGCCCTGCCACCATGGCGGCGCTTCCCCGGATCATGGGCGGCAAGGGCGGAGTCAGTTTCGGCATCGGCTTCGCCCCCGATTACCTGATGTGGCTTGCCCGGTTTGCACGCAATTGCACGGCAGCCCGGTTTCGCAGGAACACGCTGGATATCCTCGAACTTGCCCTGCAATCGCGCGATGCGATGGATGCGCTTTGCGATCAGCATCAAATCGAATTTTCGCACCGCGTTGCCGGCAAGATCCACCTGCTCTATTCGCAGGCGGAAATCGACCGGGCGCGCATGGTGCGCGATCTCAAGCGGACGAAAAGGGTTGAACAGGACATCCTCCCGCGTGAGGAACTGCGCCAGCTTGATCCGGCGCTCGGCAATCTTGATCCCACTGCCATCGCGGCAATATCGACCCCGGCCGAAGTGGTGGGCGACCCGCTGCTGTTCTGCCGCGCGATGAAAGGCATTCTTTCGCGCGAATACGGGGTCGCGATGCGGTTCAATGCCGAAGTCGCCGATCTGGCTGACAAACGTGCAGAGGCGGTGGTGACACTTGCCACGGGCGAAGAATTGCGCGGCGATGTTGCCGTGATGGCGACGGGGACATGGAGCAATCGCCTGCTCGCGCCTCTGGGCCACAAACAGGCGATCCAGCCGATGAAGGGCTATTCCTTCGAGATGCCGCTGGTGGATGGGTCACCGCGCATTTCGGTGACGGACGGAAAGCGCCGGATCGTCTTTACCCATCTGGGGGACCGGATGCGGGTCGCCGGGATTGCAGAGCTGGGCAATGCCACCACCACGATCGATCCGCTAAGGATGGAGTGGATGGTGGATGCGGCGCAGGATTGCATGCCTGAAGGCGGCGATTACCAACGCGCCGGACATTTCTGGACCGGGATCAGGCCCGCCACACCCGATACAAAACCGATCATCAAGCGCGCCAGCAATTCAATCGCGATCAACACCGGTCACGGAGCACTGGGCTGGACGTTGGCGATGGGGTCTGGGGATAGGCTGGCAAAGCTGCTGGATGCCTAGGAGGCGCAGCTTGCGGGTTTGAGCAGCGGCCTACCGGGCAGTTGCCCCGTGTGTGCCCCACCTCGGATCACCACTTCGCCATTGACCAGCAAATGGACAACCCCGCTCGAAAGCTCCTCCGGCGCCGAGTAGGTGGCGCGAGGCGCAAAGCTTTCTGGATCGAGCACCACGACATCGGCAAAGTATCCCGGCTTCAGATACCCTCGCCCTTGCAGTCCGATGATATCCGCCGTTTGTCCGCTGCTGCGCCGGACAAAGCGGGCCATGTCCATAACGCCGCCGTCAGCCACCAGATCGCGATAGGCCTTGGGGAAGCTCGCGTATTTACGCGGGTGTCCGGTCGATCCGTCAGAGCCGGTGACGACCCATTCGCGCGCAGCAAAAGCGGCGATGTCATCAGGGTTCATATTGAACGATGCCAGCCTAGCATCGCCGGTTCGCAGCACGGCTATAGCCGCATCAGCCGGGGCAATGCCCTGATCGCGAGCCAATTGCTCCAGCGTCTTGCCGGTTTCGACTTCCACTTCCCCGAGTGCACCGGTCACCAGCAACCGATCCGCACCGCCACGCCGCTCGATCGCTTCCTCAATGCCCTGCCTGATGGCCAGTCTCTGCTCCGGCTTGGCCAAGCGCTCGCGCAAGGCTTCAAGCCCTCCCTCCAGCGCCCAACGCGGCACAAGAGCGTTGGAAATGCGCGTGCCGGAGGCTTCCCACGGATATTGATCGGCGCTGACGCGCTGCCCGCTGGCCTGCGCTTCCTCGATCATGGCGATCATCCGCTCGCTATGGCCCCACACCGCCGGGCCAAGCGCCTTGATATGCGCGATGTGCACAGGCAGCCCGGCTTCACGGCCAATCTGCAGCGTTTCCGCGAGCGCCCCGGTAACGGTGACATTGTAAGTGCTCTCGTCTCGCATATGGGTGTCATAATAGCCGCCGAATTCGGTAGCGATGCGGGCCAGCGCGACGACCTCTTCGGTCTTCGCGAAATTCTGCGGGACGTAATACAGCCCGGTCGAAAACCCCCAGGCCCCTTCACACATCGCCTGCCGGGTCAAAGCGCCCATCTGTGCCAGTTCAGCAGCGTCAGGCTCCCGGTCAACCCTTCCCAGCACCTCCTCGCGCACCGCTCCGAAACCCACGAGCCACGCGGCATTGGTACCGATCCCGCTCTCAATCGCCGCAGACGCCATGTCGGCAATACGGTAGTTGCCAAAGCCGTCATTGCCGACCAGAACGGTCGTAACCCCCTGAAAGGCATAGGCCTTGTTTGCGCGGCGATCCGCATCCGAGGACACGAGATCAGTGTCGGCATGGGTGTGCGGATCGATAAAACCGGGCGCGACGACCAGTCCGACTGCATCAATGGTGTTGCGTGCCCGGAACCGCGCATCGGCATCCTCACCGACATAGACAATGCGATCATCAAGAATGGCGATGTCGATAGATCGTCCCGTCGCGCCGGTGCCATCAAACACCATTCCGCCCGCGATAATGGTGTCGACCTCGGTCGGCTCTGCGGGGGTAGTAATCGCTAAATCGTCGACGCCGCGACACCCGGAAGAAGCTAGCATCACCGTCGCAAGCACAGCCGCCGACAAGCCGGAAGGGCACCTCATTCGTCAGCAGGCGCCGGAAGCCGCGTTTCCAGCATGGTCACCATCATAGCAATCGCAGCTTCACGCCCGATCCGCCTGATTAATTCCCGATCGGTCTCGTCGCCGATTTCAAAGGTGATCCCCGGCGCGCCATAGGTGTCGTAAGTGTACGCCTTTGAGATCGGTCGCCCGACTTCGTGCCGCGCGTCGCGTTCCACCTCATATCCCGGCATCCGTTCCTGATAGAGATCAAGCCACTTGCGCGTGAACAGTTCGGGGTCGGTCGGCAGTTCGTCGGGGATGGTGTAAAACACATCCCGATTGGTCGAATGAAAATCGATCAGCACGCGCAGATCGCGAGCGGGATCGGCTGCGACGGTATCGAGAAGGCCCTGCATCAGCTGCGTTTCAGGCTGGGTGAAAGGACCCCAGTCACGGTTCAAGTCGACTCCGCCGGTGTTGTGACGCCAATGGCCTTTCACCACGCCGTCCGGATTAAGCAATGGAACGATCAGCGTCTCGAACCGCGCACGATAGGCCTGCGCCAAGGCACTGTCTTCCGCCAGTGTTTCGACGAAGGCGAACATGGCGAACGCCCCCGTAACCTCCGGCGGATGCTGACGCCCGATCAACACCACTGTCTCGCGCTGGCCGGTGGTTTCCCCCGCCATCCTGACCATTTCGATCTCGCGCCCCTCTGCCGAACGGCCCAGCAGGCTTCTGGCGAGGAAGGGTTTGTCCCCAAACCCGTCCAGCCAAGCGTCATAGACCGATGGCGGGAGTATTTCCTGACCGGCTACGAAAAGCGGTTGGTCGCCGATGCGCAGGGTGATGCTCGCGCTCCTGTCGCCGCGCTCTCCCGAGATTTTGACCTGATCGGGCGATACCGGAGTCCAGTTCACGCCATCGTTGCTGGTCTTGGGCCAGTATCGGTGCCCGCAGGTTTCATAATCAAGATCGATCGTGATCCGGGCGCGCCGCGTTGGCGTTACCCTGAACGCGTACCACGCGCTGCAATTGATATCGCCTTGGTCTTCCGGTGCGATCGTGATGGCAAAGCGGCGTTTCCCCGGCGTTTCGCAGCGCGAAAAAGCCCCGGCGGGAAAGTCCTGATCGATGCGCGCAATGTTCGTTTCGCAGGTCAGATCATCCTGCGACACAGGGGCTGCATAGTTTGCGGAGGCCCCAGCGGAGACAGCAGCCAAGACCGCACACAAGGCGGCAGAAATCACTCGCAAGTGCATATGCCCCTGCTCCCTTCATCAGACCGGGGTTTCAAGGCCGGGAGGCGCACCCCCGACCTTGTCATATCGATCAGAAATTCTTGCGAATGTCGAACGAGAATTGCCGTCCGCGCGCGCTATGCAGGCTGCCGTAGAAGCCATAGCTTTCATCCGCGAGCGGCGGGTCTTCGTCGAGCAGGTTGTTGATGCCGAAGCGCAAGCGCGTTCCGTCAAGCGCGGTGTCGTTCTCGATCGTGTAGCTGATGCCGAAATTCATCGTGAACCAGTCATCCACCCGGAAGAACGCCAGCGTATCGTCCTGCGTACCGCTGGGATCGAAAACCTGGCCGACATAGCGACCGAACAGATTGACCCGAACTGGCCCGCTTTCCCAGCCTGCCGCCGCGCTGAAGCGCCATTTGGGACGCCCGTCGATCTCCAGCAATTCCCCAAAGCCGAACGGCTGAAGCGCACCCACATCCGCTGTCGAAAGCTCGGGAATCTGCTGCAGAATAGGCGTCAGTTCATTGAACAGCCTGTCGGCGATCGGGCCTGCCGATTGATCGAAGCCGATCAGACGTGCGGCATTCACCTGGACATCGAAGGCACCAAAGCTGGTGTCGAATTCATACATGACGCTGAAATCGACCCCTTCCGATGTCCGCTCGTCCAAGTTGCGATAGGGGTTGAGGATTTGCTGGATGTCGCCAGCGGGGAGAATCCCCGTACCGTCATACAGCGCGATCTGATCGGCCGTCGGCGCGTCGCGAATGACATTGGGATTGGTCTCGCCGCTGAACCGCAGCAGCAGGTCGAGCAGCAGGTTGTTCTCGCTGCCGAAAATTCCGACCAGCCCTTCCTGCTTGACCTGCCAATAGTCGGCGGTGATCGTCAGACCGGGAATGAAGCTGGGGGTCAGCACCACACCGAAGTTGATGCTTTCGGTGTCCTCCGGTTCAAGATCGCGACCGCCCTCGCGGAAATCGATCGTGCCGACAGTGCCGCAGTCATCGACGTTGTCCTCAATCCCCTTGATGATCTCGGCAACGCACTCGACCACATGCGTGATCGAGTTCGAGCGGGTGGTACCCTGGTCGTTGACCTGCACCAGGTTGGGAGCACGGAACCCTTGCGACCAAGCCCCGCGCAGCAGGATATCGCGGACCGGTCGCCATGCGAGCGCGGCACGCGGCACAAATGCGCTGGAGGAATCCGAGAAATCCTCGAATCGGGCGGCAAGTTGCAGTTCCAGCTCGTTGATTAGCGGGATATCCATGTCATCGGAAACGAGCGGGATCAGCGCTTCGGCAAAGGCCGAATAGACTTCGCGGCTGCCGCTGGTGTCAGGCGAAGGGCTGGATCCGAGCACGTCCGAACCGAAGAAGTCGCCATTCACAGCGTTGGTGAAAGTGATCGTGCCATCAAGGCGCGGATCGCGATCATCCTCGAAGGTTTCGCGGCGGAACTCGACCCCCGCGGCAATGCCAACGCCTCCGGCAGGCATTTCGAACAGGTCGGGACGCGAAACCTTGAAGTCCGCCAGCGCCAACGTGGTCTCGCCTTCGCGGAAAACGTCGATCGTGATCGAGTCGATCACCGACTGCGGATTGGGTGTGCAATCGCGTTGGATGGCTCCCACATTTCCGTTTGGCACACAGCCGCCATTGAAAGGATTGTACGCGCTGGCATCGCGACGATTGATCGCATCTTGCAGCAGAGTATTGGATACACGGTTGCGCGTCAGGTCGGTCGTATTGGCCTGCGCATAGAGGAAGCCGGTGTCGTAATCCCATCCGCCAAACTCGCCGCGCAGTCCTGCGACCAAGCGGAATTCATCCTTCGTCACAGAGCCGAGGCGCGGACCCGCATCGATGAAGCGGTAGTCTTCCATCAGGAGCGCGCGACCGTCATCGGTCACGTTCGGGCCCAGGCCATTCGTAATGCGGTTCGGGTTGGGCGATCCATCGGCAAGTGTCGTCGCGCCGAGCGGGTTCCAGAATGCCGTGGCTTCGATCCCGATTGGAACTGCCGACAGCATGGTGCTGGCCTCACGTTCGCGGAAACTTTCGGACCGATAGTAGGAACCTTCGAAATAGAATTCCGCCGCGTCGCTCAATTCGTAATTGAACAAGGTTTGGACGTTGATCCGTTCCTTTTGCGAGAACAGGAACCGATCGGCTCCGATATCGTGCCTGAGGCTCCTGTCGATCGTGCCCCCGTTGTCGGCGCAAATACCGTTGCCCAGATCAAGGAAGCGACCGTCGCTGGGCTGGCCCGAGGGGCCGAAGAACGAGCAGGGCTTCAGATTAAAGTCGTCGTCGCGCAGCACGGTGGTCCGCGACGAAGTGGCGCTCGACCCCTGGATGTCGAAAGCGCCCCACGCCGAATTGATCGAGCGGTTGTCGAATTGGGTATCACCTTCGAAATCGGTGCCGACAAGGAACGGACGAAGATCGCTAGATGCGGCGTAGTCGCGCTCGGTGGCGCGCATGCCGTTTTCGTAGAAATAGCCGCCGTAAATGGTGAAGTTGGCGCGTCCGTCAGCGAAATCGAAACCGAGCCCTCCGTCGAGTTGGTAGCTGTAGAGGCCGGTGCCGTCAGAGGCGCGATAGTTGGCCCTGAGATATCCGCCATCGCGGTTGCCGCGCAGGATGGTGTTGACCACGCCCGCCACCGCGTCCGCTCCATAAACGGCGGAAGCACCATCGCGCAGCACTTCGACCCGGCGAATGCTGCCCGGTGCGATCGTATTAGTGTCGGGTGATACCACCGGGACAAACAATTCGGTCTGGAAGCCGGGATTGTTGAGCATCCGGCGTCCGTTGATGAGCAGCAGCGTGTTGCCGGTGCCAAGCCCGCGCAGGTTAATCGATGCGATATCTCCGCGCGCGCCATTCACGCCGCCCGACGTGTTCTGTTCGTTGAACTCCACCGAACCAGCCTGCGGGATCGCCCGGAAGAGTTCGTCGCCGGACGCTGGATCGATGCTTTCGATCAGTTCCTCGCCCACAATCGTCACTGGCAACACATCATCCACCTTGGCCCCCTGAATCTGGGTGCCGGTAACGACAATCACGGGTCCTTCTTCGGCTGCGCGGCGTTCCTGCTGCGCTGTCAAGGGAGACGCCTGCTCACCCTCGGCCTGTTGGGCATTAGCCCCCGTACTCGCCAAAGCTATAACCGAAGCGCCTAGCAGCGTGAAAATCCGCGATCCGTTTGTCATGTCTTGCCCCTTGCGATCATGCGATGTTCGTGCGGCCATTCCCCTGCGGCAACACGAGCAAACTTGATATGTTTAGACTTCAAAAGGGAAAAATGCGCAACAGAGTTGCCACACATTGTCCTTAAAGGGTCATAGCTTTACGTTATGGATTTAGGCAAGGAATACCGCGCTCACCAGCCGGCGCCGACAACCGGCACGGTGCCGGCGAGTCTAATCGCGCAGCGCGGCGGCCTCGCTCGTGTGCTGGATTTTCTGCAGATTTTCCGGTCTTGCGCCTGTGCAGGAAGCGCGTCAGGCGAACAGTTCGACCATCATCTCGTGGCTCGCTTCGACCAATGCGGTATCCTCCGCATCGGCCAGCGTGACCGTTACAAAGGGCAAGGTTGGCGCTCCCATTAGGGAGTAGGCCTTCAGGTCAGGTCCGGCAAACCGCCTCGCGGTAAAACCGTCCACGATGGCAAGACCTGCGCCAAGCTTCGCAAGCTCTGCCGCAATGTAATAAGTCTGGGCAGAGATCGCCACACGCGGTTCCACGCCGACCTGCTCCAGATAGTCGTAAATCCGGTCGGCAACCGGCCCACTGTCGCGCAGGCCAATCATCTCACGCCCTTCAAGGACATGCGGCTCCAGACAATCGATATCATCGGGAAAAACGCCGGGCGGAGCAAGCACAACGAGGCTGACGGCATTGATCGTCCGGCACCTTAGCCGCAAATCAAATTCATTATCGAAGCCAATGCACAGGTCGAACCGCTTTTCGAGGAGCGCCGGGGTCACTTCGTCGGTGTGGATTGTGGCCAGGTCAAAGGTGATATGCGGATGCGTGCGCCGCATGGCTGCGACCAATGGCGGCGCAATTGCAAACCCGAGCGAAGGCAGGACTCCGAGCCTGAGATGTCCGCCCTTGCGATTGCGGATATTGCCCGCCGTCCGATCAAGCGCGCCGACCCGGTCATAGATGTCGCTGACACCGCGAAACAGCTCCTTGGCCGCCTCTGTCGGATAGAGCCGCCCCTTGCGCCGTTCGAACAGCGAGAACCCGAGCTGGTCCTCCGCATGCCGCAGGACCTTGCTGACAGACGGCTGCGACACATAGAGCTTGCGCGCCGCAGCGCTGATCGAGCCCTCTCGATAAACATGGTAGAAGACTTCGATCTGGCGCAGCCGCATGCGCGCTAATTACAGCATCCCGAAGAAAGCGAAAGATGGCTGCGATCAATAATGATGTCAGGGGCGCCGGGAAGACTTCCGACGGCATCAATCGCCGCAGATCGCGTTATATAAGTCCAATGCCTTTTGAATTGCGTGTTTCCCGACAATGCTTTGCGGGGAGGAGCCGCCCCCAACTCGATCAGCGTGAGACAGACTTCGGCGAACGACCGGGTTCGGGATTGCCTAATTCGCTTGGCATGCCAAGGTGGGCTGAAAGGGTTCTGGCAGAAGCACAGGGGGTCGCATGTCGGCGTTGAATATACGCAAGAAAGCCGCATTCGCGGCGCTGCCGCTGATTAGCCTTGCCGGTCTGCAAGGCTGCGCGCTGCCGGGACAGGAGCCCCCTCGCCTCGAGCAGGCAGTGCCGCTGCCCGATCGCTGGTCTTTCGCTGAAGCCGAGGGGCAGCAGATCGCGATGGCTTCGTATTGGCAACTGCTTGGCGATCCTCTGATCGATGAATTCGTTGCGAAGGCGCGCGCGCAAAACCTCGACATCGCTCAGGCAGCGGCGCAATTGCGCGCTGCCGAAGCTGGCTTGCGCGAAGCACGCGGCGCACGACTTCCCTCTGCATCCGCCAGTGGCGGGGTAGGCCGCGATGTCGGCGATCTGGCGGTCGAGGAATTCCAGTTCTCGCTCGGCGCGGATGTGTCGTGGGAAATGGATCTGTTCGGACGCATCAGTTCTTCGATCAACGCTTCCCGCGCCGATCTGGAGGCGGCGGGATTTACCGCATCCGATGTCGAACGCGTCATTGTAGCGACAGTCGCCACTCAGACAATCACCGCAAGATCAATTGCGGCACAGCTGGAAATAGCCAAGGCCTCGCTCGCCAATCAGGACGACAATCTGCAGATTGCCATGTGGCGCAATCAGGCGGGGCTGGTGTCAAGCCTCGATGTCGAACAGGCCCGCACGCAACGGGCGCAAACGGCGGCCTCGATCCCACAGTTCGAGAGCGATCTGGTGGCAACCGCGAACGTGATTTCGACGCTGATCGGCGAGCCACCGGGAGAGGTTTACCGCAAGCTTCTCGCCGCGCCCCAATCGGTCCCCACCCCGCCATCCGACATTGCCATTACCGCTCCTGCCGACATCTTGCGGATGCGACCCGATGTCAGCGCGGCCGAAGCACGGTTGGCAGGCGATCTTGAACGGCTTGGCGTTGCCCGGACCCAGCTTTATCCGCTGGCTCGGCTTTCCGGCACTGTCGGCACATCGTCGTTCGGAATCGAAAACCTGTTCGAAATCATCACCGGCAACGTATTCGCCAATGTATCGCAGCTTTTGTTCGATGCCGGGCGCACCCGGGCAAGGATAGATGCCTCGCGAGCAGTATCGGAAGGATCGCTGGCGGCGTGGCAGCAATCGATCCTTTCCGCGCTCGAAGAAGTGGAAACCGCCTCGGTCGATCTGGAAGCAAGCAATCGCCGTGTTGAGGCGCTGATCGAAGCGAGCGATGGTGCGCGCAACGCCGCCATCCTTGGGCGCAGCCAGTACCAGGCAGGGCTGATCGACTTTCAGGTCCTGCTCAATGTCGAAAGCGCGCTGCTTGGCGCTCAGACTTCACAGATTGCGGCGGAAGCTGCGCGAGCCACGGCATTTGTCAGGCTGGCGCGGGCCATGGGCGGCGGTTGGCGCATGGCCGAGAGCGATAATCTTCAAACAGGGAATGACGGGCAATGAATGAAACGGCGACAACGCCCGATGGGGAAGCAAGCGTCGAGGAATTTCTCGGCGTGAAGGAGCGTCCGCGCTGGCGCCGCTGGATGAAGTTCTGGCTCCCGGCCCTGATCATCCTGATCCTGATTTTGGCAGTATCGACATGTGCAGGGGGCAAGGATGAACCCAGCTACATCACCGAAGAGGTGACGGAGAAATCGCTCGATCTCACTGTGACAGCGACGGGCAATCTGCGTCCCACCAATCAGGTCACGGTGGGCGCGGAAGTCACCGGCCCGGTCGATCAGGTTCTGGTCGATGTGAATGACCGGGTGACAAAAGGGCAAGTGATCGCGGTCATCAACACCGAGATCATCGATCAGCAGATCGCTCAGGCTCGCGCCAATCTCAATGCTGCTAGGGCCAGCCTCGTCCAGGCGCAGGCCGCGCTCGAGGCAAGCAACGCCCAGCTTGTCCGCTTCAAGGAAGTGCGCGAGCTTTCAGGCGGTCGGGTGCCGTCATTGATCGAGCTTGATCAGGCCGAGGCGGCCGTAGCCCGCGATCGCGCGTCGATTGCTTCGGCGCGTGCAAATATCGATGCCGCTCAGGCGACCTTGGGCGCCAACCTGACAACCCGCAGCCGTGCCGTCATCCGGGCGCCGGTAACGGGCGTGGTGCTCGCGAGGCAGATCGAAGTCGGACAGACGGTTGTCGCCGCTTTCAATACCGTCACGCTGTTCGTGATCGCGGAGGACCTGTCTTCCATGCAACTGCGCGTCTCGATCGACGAAGCGGATGTCGGACAGGTCGAAGCCGGACAGAAAGCGACCTTCACGGTCGATGCCTATCCCGGCAGGCGGTTCCCCGCCACGCTTGAACGGGTAGACCTTGCTTCGGGCAATACCGTCAATGAACAGGCCGGAGCAGCCGCTGCGGCCGGCGCCTCGGTAGTCAGCTATGAAGCGCGGCTGATCGTCGAGAACGACGAAGGGCTGCTCCGCCCTGGCATGACTGCGACTGCCACGATATCCACCCAGTCGACGGGCAAGATGTTGCTCGTTCCCAATGCCGCGCTGCGTTACCGTCCGGCTGAGCAAGCCGAGAGCGAAGGAGGCGGTTTTGGCGTCCGGTTCGGGCTTGAACAGCAGGAACAGGAAGCGACGATCGGTGTGGGCAGCCGTCAAAAGGTTCAGGTTCTTCAGGCCGATGGTATGCTGAAAGCAATCGACGTGGTTACCGGTCGCAGCGACGGGCGGATGACGGCAGTCGAATCTGAAGATCTCGAACCGGGCATGAAAGTCGTGACCGGCGTGAAGGCTCAGGGCGGATGAGCGAACCACCCCTGATCGAACTTGAAGGCATAACCAAGGTCTTCGGAACCGGCCCGGCGGCGTTCCAGGCGTTGAAGGGTGTCGACCTGACGATCGATCGTGGTCAGTTCGTGGCGATCATGGGACCGTCTGGCTCAGGCAAGTCGACGACGATGAACATCCTCGGCTGTCTTGATGTGCCGACAGGGGGAGTGTTTCGTTTTCGCGGGGTCGAGGTCCAGAAAATGGACCGTGACCAGCGCAGCCTGTTGCGGCGCAAGTACCTCGGTTTCGTCTTTCAGGGCTTCAACCTGCTTTCACGCACGACGGCGCTTGAGAATGTCGAGCTGCCGTTATTGTATCGCGGTGAGAAGAAAAGCGTCCGGCGCGAAGCGGCCATGCATGCGCTCGACCAAGTCGGGCTGGCTCCATGGGCCTCGCACACTCCGGCGGAACTATCCGGCGGGCAGCAGCAGCGCGTTGCCATCGCCCGCGCGCTCGTGTCCGGGCCTGACGTGCTGCTCGCTGACGAACCGACCGGCAATCTCGACACCGAACGGTCTATCGAGATCATGGAACTGATGCGCAAACTGAATTCCGACGGCATCACGGTGATCATGGTGACACATGAAGAGGAAATGGCGGCTTACGCGAAGACCGTGATCCATTTCCGCGATGGTCTGGTTGAGCGGACCGAACGCGGGGCGCGCAGCCTCGATGGAATGGAGGCACAGGCCTGATGCTGGGAGCAACCTTTCTCCTCGCGCTACGTGAAATCCGGCGTCACTTGATGCGGTCGATCCTCACCACGCTGGGGATCATCATCGGTGTCGCAGCAGTGGTGACCATGGTGACGTTGGGCAACGGCGTGACGGCATCGGTACAGGAAGAAATATCCTCGCTCGGCGCGAGCAACTTCATCGTCTTTCCGGTGCGCACCGATCGCGGGGCAATCCGGCGGTTCGAGCTCGACGATGTGCAGGCTGTGGAACAACAGATTGCCGGTGTCGAAGTCGCAGCCGGGAATGTCGGCGCAAGCGCGACAGCTTTCTACAACGGGCAGGACTGGGACACGCGCGTGACCGGGGCGAACCGGGATTTCCTCAATGCCCAATCAATCGAAGTGGTCGAAGGGCGGCCATTCACCGAAAGCGAGGAAACCGCAGGCCAGAACGTCTGCCTGCTTGGCCCGAAGGTTCGCGAGGCCATCTTCTTGCCGGATGTCAGTCCTGTTGGTGAGGAAATGCGGCTTGGCGAGGTGCCCTGCACCGTCATCGGCGTGCTGGAGGAACGCGGCCAGGGCGGCGGCGGCGCTGATGATGACGATACGGTGATGATGCCGCTGAAGACCGTTCAACGGCGTTTCAGAGGCGATGACTCACTCGATTACTTCGTGCTGCGTTACGACACCGCCTATTCCGCAACTGTCATTCAGGACTCGCTTGTCGATCTTCTGCGCGAGCGGCGTCTGTTGCAAGGCGACGAACCCAACGACTTCAACATCATCGACACCGCTCAGGTCAACGATGCCTTGGGCGCGGTCACAGGCGCGCTTACCGCGATGGTCGCAGTGATTGCTTCGATCAGCCTTCTGGTCGGCGGCATAGGCATCATGAACATCATGCTGGTTTCAGTCACGGAGAGGACGCGCGAGATCGGCATCCGTTTGGCAATCGGGGCGCTGGCACGCGAAGTGCGGCTCCAGTTCCTGACGGAAGCGGTTGTCTTGTGCGCATTCGGGGGGATTGTCGGCCTGCTGCTCGCATTCGGCGCATCAGTCCTGATTGCCGGGCTGATCGACGTGCCCTTTGTCTTTGATCCCATGGTGAACGTCATCAGCTTCCTGTTCGCATCCGGCATGGGGATCGTTTTCGGATACTATCCGGCGCGCCGCGCGTCGCAACTCGATCCGATTGATGCCTTGCGGCACGAGTAGCCTAATTCAACTTGCCCCGTGGCCAAGGTGGTAAGTCATGATTTCGAGCACTCGCGCAATCGCGAGGCCTGCGGGATCCTCTTCGCGCAGCATTGCAAAACTGCCTGAAAGCCAGAGCGCGCAATGCCCGTGAACCGTCGCAATCAATGAACGCACAAGGCTCCTTGTGTCCACTCGGTCGGCGAAGTCCAGCGTCGCAGCGACTTCGCGATCGACTATTCCGGTCAAGGCATCCCGCGCCGCCTCATCCTCTGGCGCAATAGCCACCGATTTGTCGATCCGGTGATCATAGATCGCCATCCAGGCGTTCCGATTCTTGTCCGCAAAGTCGAAATAGGCACGCACCAGAGCTTCGATCCGACCTGCCCGATCTGCCGGAGCCGCTTCAAGCGCGGATTCGAGCGAACTAGCCCATTCCCTGAATGTCCGGCTGTTGATCGCCAGCAGATAGCTGTCGAGTTGGCCGAACACGTTGTAAATCGTCCCAACGGAGTAACCTGCTCGCCGCGCCGCTTCTCTTGCAGAAAATCGCGCGAAGCCGCGTTCTGCCATCAGTTCGTGTCCGCATGACACAAGCAGTTCACGCAAATCCTCAGGTGAATGATCGGAACGTCTTCCCATGAAGATGGTGGATAAGCGATAAATTGAACATTGTCTATTTATTAATTGAACACCGCTCAATTATGTGACAGTGATATAGCGAATCGATTGGAGGCAGACTGGTGATCAGTGCGTTCAGAATTGCAGGCTGGGGCTCGCACCTCCCTCGAACGACACTGTTGTCGAGCGATCTGGACGCTCGCCATGGCCATGCTCCGGGCTGGACAGAACGCGAATTCGGGATTGTTTCGCGGCACGTTGCTCAAGCCGATGAAACCACCAGCATGATGGCAGCTGATGCCGCAAGGCAAGCGCTTGATCGCGCAGGCTGGGGCGCTGAGTTGCCTGACGTGATCATTGGCGGCTGTGGAGTGATGGAACAGCCCATACCTTCGACGGCGGCTCTGGTTCAGGATCGCCTCGGCTTTGGCAAATCGGGCGTGCCCTGCTTCGACGTCAACCAGACCTGCCTGTCATTTGTTGCCGCACTGGACGTTGCCGCGCTGGGCATCAGCACGGGCCGATGGAGACGCGCGCTGATCTTCGCAAGCGACATCGCTTCCGCCGGGCTTGATCCCGCCAACCCGAAAACCCGCTCAATCTTTGGCGATGGCGCTGCAGCGATCGCCATCGAAGCTTGCGTGGATCAGGCATCAGGCATGCTGTCAGTCGCGAGCGTAACGAATGGTGCGCACCACAGCCTCGCGCAATTGCGGTCTGGCGGCACAAGGCTCCGGGTCAACGAAGGGTACGATGCGCTGATCGCCGGCTCCTATTTCGAAATGGATGCCTTCGGGATCTTCAAGGCCGCAGCCAAGGCATTGCCCGGAGTGATCGAGCAGGCATTGGATGACGCCGGTGTAAACCGCGAACAGATCGATTGCGTGATCTGCCATCAGGCCAGCGCACCGGGAGTAGAGCACGTCCGGCGCCTGTTTGAGCCGACACCGGACCGTGTGATCAACATATTCCCGCGAACAGGTAATCAGATCGCGGCATCCATCCCGACCGTGCTGGCTCATGCCCTGGAAACGGGAGCGGTTCGACCGGGCTCGACAATCATGCTCCTCGGCACGGCCGCCGGGATCAGTGCGACTGCAATGGTGATCCGGATTTGACTCCGCGCCACATCCTGATCACCGGCGCAACCGGCGGCCTTGGCATGGCTCTAGTGCGGGAAGCCGTTGCCAGAGGCCACACAGTGACCGCGACAGGTCGATCAGTACATGGCCAACCCGCACTGGAGAACGCCGGGGCCCGCTTCGTCCGATGCGATCTGGAGGATGGGCGCAGCGACATACCTGCCTTGCTTGAAGGCTGCGACAGCGTGATCCACGCCGCCGCGCTTTCTGCCAGCTGGGGGCCGCGCCATGATTTCGTCAGCGCCAATCTGACTGTCACAATGAGCCTGATCGAAGCGGCCAGACAATCAGGCGTCTCAAGGTTCGTCTTCGTGTCCTCCCCTTCGATCCACGCCTGTTTTGAAGATCGCGTCGGAATCACAGAGGATGACCCGCCCGCATCACAGCCTTTGAATTACTATGCGGAGACGAAGCTGCAGGCGGAGCGCCATGTCCTAGCATCTTCGACACCGATGATGCGCTGTTGCGCAATCCGTCCTCGCGCACTGGTGGGAGAGGGCGACCGCGTGATCCTTCCGAAGTTGGCTCAGTTGGCGCGGCGCAGGAAAATGCCGCTGCCGGGCGGAGGTCAGGCCTTGATCGAACTGACAGACTTGCGCGATGCCGCATGGGCAATTTGCGAAGCGGAACAGCGCGCCGAGACCATAGGCGGACATGCGATAAACATTTCAGGAGGTCAGCCGATCAAGGTTCGCGACCTCGCGACAAGGTTGGCCGCGGCATTGGGGGCACGCCCGAAACTGGTCGACCTCCCCCTCCCTTTGGCCAAAGCGATCGCCCATGCTGCCGAAACCATCGCTCATCTTGCACGAAGCGAGAGCGAGCCGGTGCTGACGCGCTATACCTTTGCAACCCTCGCCTATTCGCAAACCTTCGACCTGAGCGGTGCGAACCGGTTGCTCGGCTACTCACCTCGGCACGATGCGACAGACACGCTGCTGCAACAGGCGTGTGCCAAAGCTTCGCCTCAAGACGATGAGAGCTGATCTGATCGCCGGATCGTGGCTGCGCACCAAGCGGCAGATGCGCGCGTCACCTGCGCAACTGGCCCGCTCTCGCGCAAACCAATGGCAAGAATTGCAGCCGGCACTTGCCCGGACCCCGGCGCTAGCCTCTTGCTCAGGCAAGCCGATCACCGATTTCCCCGTTCTCGAACCTCGGGAAATCCGCGAGGACTACGGCGCGTGGAATTCGCTTGGGCTCGATCACGAAACGCTTGCGGTATTGGCTGACCGGGCTGAGCAAGGGCGTCCGACCGGCAGGATTTCAGCAGGTTGGTCAACCGGCAGTGGCGGGGGCGCTCGCGGGCTTTTCCTGGCCAGTGCGGCAGAACGCGCTGACTATATCGGGCAAAGCCTTGCCCGATTGCTGCCCGCCCGCGCTTTGCTACAGCGACAAAGGCTCGCCTTGCACCTGCGCGCCGGAAACGCGCTTTACAGCGATGTCGGCTCAAGCCGATTTGCCTTCCAGCATTTTCCGCTGGCCGCTCCGGTCGATCAGACAATCGAGCGGCTTGCCCGGTTTGATCCCACAATCCTGATCGCCCCGCCGCACCGATTGCTCGACTTTGCCCGGTCGGGCCTCCGACTGCCATCGCTGCAACATCTGTTCTGGGGTAGCGAACCTATGAGCGAATGCGAACGGGATTGCATCGCGCAAGCCTTCGGGCTTCGCGCCCGCGGCATCTATCAGGCGACCGAAGGATTCCTTGCTGCCGATTGCAGGCATGGCAAGCTTCACCTCAACGAACAAGCGATCGAGTTCGAGTTCGAGCCTGTTCCGGATACTGAGGGATTTCGCCTGATCATCAGCGACCTGCGCAGGTTGAGCCAGCCGATCATCCGCCTGCGTCTGGACGATTATGTCGAGCTTGAAGATGGCACATGCCCCTGCGGATATGGCGGCCGCATCATTCGCCCGCCGCAGGGCCGCGTACAAGACTTGTGGCGGTTCGCCGTTCGCACCGTCACACCTCCACAAGTAATCGAGGCGGTGGAAGCGGTGCTGGGATGCGATCACGATTGGCAAGCCTTTGCCGGCGGTCGGAGCGTTACCCTGCGCACGCGAAGCAACGCACCCAGCCATCTTGCAGAAAAGGCGGTCGAACGCCTGCAAGATCTGGCGCGCGTCAAAACGGCGCACCGGCCCGATTTTGGCGGTCACGATGGGCCAAAGCGGCGCAAGGTGGTGTGGCGTGACGACTAGGTCGGTCTTGATCACAGGCGCTCGTTCTGCCGCGGCACTCGACATTGCGCGTGATTTCAGCGGTGCGGGTTGGCACGTGCATTTCGCTGACAGCACTGTTTCGCGAATGGCGCGCTGGTCTTCACTTGATATCCGGCACCATCGCTACCCCTCCCCTCGGCAGGAAGGGGCAGCTTTCCGTAGTTGGGTTGCGGGAGCCGTGAAGGAATTCGGCGTCGATCTGGTCGTGCCTACCTGCGAGGAAATCTTCCACCTTGCCACCGCGCCGATGCATGATGCGCTGGGTGAAAGGCTCTTTGCTCCGCCACAGGAAACGCTGCACCAGTTGCATGACAAGCTGTTGTTTGCACAGGCGGCGCGAACTTGGGGGCTACCCACCCCGGAAAGCATCGCTGTCGGCTCAACCGCCGATCTTGAGCAATTCATGGCAGACAGCAGCGAATGGGTGTTCAAGCCGCGCTTCACCCGGTTTGGCGGCTCGACCCTGATCGGGCCAGACGCCCGCAGCTTGGCGGCGCTGGCGGACGCGATTGACGATGGCTGGATGGCACAGCGCCGGATCAGGGGGGACGAGGCGAGCCTGCATTTCATTGCCCATCGCGGCACGCTCTGCGCCTTTGCCGCTTATGGTTCGCGCTGGCGATTGAAGGGCGGCGCCTCCTATGCTTTCGAGCCTGTGTCGCAGGCGCGGGCAGAACACTTGCACAGCCTTGCCGAAGCTTTGGCCCGCGGCGGGCAACTGCATGGCCAGTTCGGGTGCGATGTGATGTTTGACGAAGCGGGGGAGGCGATGATCATCGAATGCAATCCGCGTGCGACCAGCGGGGTACACTTGCTGGCTGGTGACGGCGCGCTGGCGCGGGCAATCGGCGATGGAGCGTCGCTGCCACCCGGAGTTCAACGCACGGCCTATCTCGGCCCGGCAATGGTCGCGTTTGGCCTGCCACACGCACTCGCAAGCGGAAGGGTCAGCGAATGGCGCGCCTGTCTGGCGAATGGGAGGGATGCGATTTCGCGACCCGGGGACCGCATGCCTTTCCTTGGAGCCATGGTCGATTCGGCGAAATTCTCCCTGTCCGGACTGGCAAAGGGGATCAGCACCACCGCCGCGACCACCCATGATATCGAATGGAACGGCGAGGAGTTTGACCAATGAGCTTTCCGAAGGCCGTTGCCGAAGCCTGGCACATGGTTGCCCTGTCGCGCGACGTGAAGCGCAATCAGGTGCGCAAGGTCACATTGTGCAACACGCCAATCGCGCTGTTTCGCAGCGAAAGGGGGCTGGGCGCCCTGATCGATCGCTGTCCCCATCGCAATTACCCGCTCTCAGACGGGCGGGTTCACGACGGAGGGCTGGAGTGCCCTTACCATGGCTGGCGGTTCAATCCTGACGGTGCGTGCGCAGCGGTACCGGGCTGCATTGCCGAGACATCGCAAGACCAGCGCCTGCGCGCCGACGCCTTGCGCCTGTGGGAAGGCCAAGGCGCGATCTTTGTCACCCTGTCGGAAGATGCCTCGATCACGCCTGAATTGCCGCCGGACTTCGGCAACCCCGAACTCGATCATTTCTGGTGGCAGCAGGGTACATGGCGCGGGCGCGCCTTTGACGCGATCGAGAACGTGATGGACCCGTTCCACACCAATCATCTGCACCATTGCTTTATCCGCAGACGCGACAGACGGCTGCCCGTGAACCTGATCGTCAACAGCCATGGCGACGGGATCGACATGGTGATTGAACAGACCCAGCCAGACCTTGGCATCATGTCCCGCTTTCTTGAACGGGATCGCGAACACAGTGTTTCGCGGTATTATCCGCCTGCAACGGTGCAGGCCCGCTGGGAAGGGGAAACCCGTTTGACGCTGTGCGTCACCGCCATCTTCACCCCGGCGACCAACGACAGCTTCACCCCTTTTGCGCGGTTCTCCACGCCGAAAGGGTTGGCACCGGCATGGCTGAAGCAGGCCGCGATCCGCCTGTTCCTCGCTCCAGTCGTCGCTCAGGATCGGCGCGCACTGGAACGTCAGCACGAGGTGATGACCCATTTCGGCCATCCGCAATTCACCTCCGGCCCCGGCGACTTGCTTGGCAACCGGCTTTACCGGCTATGGCAGGGAGAACGGATCGAACCCGGCAGCGATGCGACGGTCGAAGCGATGTTGTGATCCGCCTACCTAACATTGCAGAGCGTCACATTTGTTGTACACTCCGTTTGCGATGCACCTGTTCGAATTCCTTGTCGTCCTCCACGTGATTGCCGGCACCACCGGCATCATCGCGTTCTGGGGGCCGATCGTGACCCGAAAGGGCGCAAGGAACCATCGCAACTGGGGCAAGGTGTGCTGCTATGGCTTCATGGGGGCAGGCGGATTGGCCGTGGTGATGGGCCTGCTGTCGCTGTTCGGCCCGGAAGAACGCATCCCGTCATTCACGGATCGCGAGTTGTTCGACGGACTGTTCGGGTGGATGATGATCTATCTCGGCCTGCTCACCATCGGCTTTGCCGATTACGGGCTCAGCGTTGTCAAACATGCGCGCCATCGAAAGGCGCTGCGCCGTCCGCGCTACCAACTGGTGATGGCCGCAGTCGTGCTGTCTGCGCTGTATTGCGGATACTACGGCTATGGTGTCGGCAATGCGCTGATGATCGCAGTGGCTGTATTGGGCGTGGTCGCGATGGCGATTCAGGAACTGTATGTTTGGCGCGCCAAGGACCCATCTGCCAAAACCTATGTCGGCGAACACTTCCGGGCGCTCATTGGCATGGGCATTTCGGCCTATACCGCGTTCATGTCAGTCGGGCTGATCCGGCTTGTGCCCGAACATGTTTTCAACCCGCTGATCTGGGCCGGGCCAAGCGTTGTCGGCGTGGGGCTGATCATCTGGTTTACCCTTCAGAGCAAGCAGGCGGGCAAGCCGAAATCCCCGCCTAGGGCTGCCCCCACATCCTGATCAGGTTCGACACGGTCTTGTCCACTGTCAGCAGTTCGGGCGAACCGTCAGGCAGTTTCTGACGCAGATTGGCGCGCAGGTTTTCCAGATCGAACAGCATTTCGCGCTGAGCGGGATCGCGGATCATGCTTTCGATCCAGCCGACGCACACGATCCGCGCGCCGCTTGTCACCGGACGCACTTCGTGGATGCTGGTGGAAGGATACAGGATCAGCTCGCCCGCCTTCCCCTTGATCGACTGGGTAAGGCCCGCTGCATGGATCACCAGTTCGCCGCCCTCGTATTCGTCCGGATCACTCAGGAACAGGGTGAAGGAAATGTCGCTGCGGATGCGGGCATTGGCCGCGCCCATCATCGCATTGTCGACATGCGCGCCATAGTGCCCCCCGTCGGCAGTGCGGCTGATCATGGGCGCGCTGATCCGCCGGGGTCGAGCAGCCGCCTTGACCACCACGTTTTCGGAGATCAGCGGGGTAAGCCGATCACGCAGCTGTTTACCCGCACCTTCATGCGTGATCGCTTGTTCGTTCTGCTTGACCTTGCGCGCTACGGCCCCCGCCGTCTCGCGCCCGTCGCGCCACGACAGGCCACCGACTGCTTGCTTGATCTGCGTAAGGACATTCGGGTCGGAGATGGCTGTGACACTGATGATCATGGCTGCTTCTTGATAATGAATTGCAAAAACGGCAGGTGCGAGTATGCCTGCGCGGCACAGACTATATCCCCAAGGAGTCGAAATGAAAGTCGAGCTGAAAACATGGGCCGCGCTGGGTCTTGCAACCGCACTGGCGGGAGCGGGTCTCGCCGGGTGTTCAGGTGAGGCCGGAGAGGGCGGCGAAGGTGGTGAGGCCGCACAGACCGCCGCCACCGGCGAAGCCGGAGAAGGCGGCGAGGCAGGCGAAGGCGCTGCTGGCGAAGGCGGCGAAGGCGGCGTCTCCGTGGGTGAAGCCAGCACCGATCCGGTGGTCTACGGCTCCGCTCTCGCCGTAGCAGAAGCGCATGTGATTGCCGCTCGTGATGCATATGCCGCCGGCAAGACGGAAGCCGCAGCAGAGATGTTCGCGCATCCCGTTTCCGAAGTGCTGCTGGACATGGACCCGGTGTTTGCCAAACTGGGTGTCGCCGATTTCAAACCGCTTTTCAGCGATGCTTCGCAAGCCGCTCTGGCAGGCGCGAGCGTGGCTGAGGTCAACGCCAAATACGATGCCATCATTGCCGCCCTGCGCGCAGCTGCACAAAAGGCACCGGACAATGGTGCAAGCGAAAGCAAGGTCGCAGGCGGGATCATCGCTGACCAGATCGAACGCGCGGTGGCGATGTATGCCCGCGCTTCTGAAGGCGACGCATACGAACCCTATCTGGATGGCTACGGCTATTTCAAAACCGCCCAGACCCTGTTCGATGCCTCGTCAGCCGCGATCAGCAGTGACAACAAGGCGCTGCATGATCGCATTGCCAAGGCGCTGGAACTGCTGGCGACCGCCTATCCCGGAGCAGACCGCCCGGCCAAGCTGGACGTCGCCCAAGGTGCGCTTTCCGGCGCGTCGTCTGGCGTGATGCTCGCTGCCAGCTAAGTTCGCGAAGAAGGATCGCCGTGCCTCAGCGCGCGGCGATCCCTTCGGCCAGCAGGCGGTTTACGCCGCGCGCAACCTCTTGCGGGCTCGGCGCGTCGGCGCCCTCGTTCCAGACGACATAGCGCAAGCCGACGAAGACGTTCATGCCCATCATGGCCCACGCCTCCAGCTCACCCAAATCATCCCGGAACGCGCCCTTTTCGGCACCTGCCTTGAGGCGATTGCCGATGCGCGCGGCAATCGTTTCGTAATGGCTGCGATAGCTGGCGGGATCGACGAATTCGGCTTCGTCGATGATGCGATAGATTTCCTTGTGGTCACGGGCGAAGCGGAGAAACGCGGTCAAAGCCGCTTCTTCGATCTCGAGCGCGCTCATATCCTCTGACAGCGCCGAGCGGGCACTGCTCATCACATTGTCGCTCATGTCCTGGACCAGCGCCCGGAACAGCGCGTCCTTGCTGTCGAAATAGGTGTAGAACGTGCCCAGCGCGACGCCCGCACGGCGGGTGATCGAACTTACAGAGGCTTCGTGGAAACCTTTCTCGCCGAACTCAATCGCTGACGCGTCCAGCAACTTGCGCAAGGTGCGCCGACCGCGTTCGGTTCGCGGGGCCTTGTCCTCGCCCGTGGGCGATGCCGGTTTTTGGCCTTCGACCTTTGTCTCGGTGCCTTTGGGCAAGTCCATCCTCTATCCCCTCAACTGCACGCCTAGGCAAAATGAAGGCAGCGCACAAGACGGAACTTGAAAGTTGGTTCAACTTTCAATATTGAGCATCCCCAGATTGGGTTTGGGAGAGACAAGCGATGAATATGAATGCGATTTGCGGACGTGCGCTACTGCTTTCGGGTTGTGCCGCCATTGCGACCTTCGCCGCGCCGGCTGCTGCACAAGACACCTCGGTTGCGGACGGGACCGGGGCGGAGGAAACACAGGGCAACGGCATCATCGTCACCGCTCGTCGTCGCGAAGAGCGACTGCAGGACGTGCCGATTTCAGTCACCGCCCTCACTGGCGAAGCGCTGGAGCAACAGGGCATCCTCGAACTGACGCAGGTCGCCCAGCAAGTCCCCAACATCACGCTCGAAGTGAGCCGCGGCACCAACACCACCCTCACCGCTTTCATCCGCGGTGTCGGCCAGCAGGATCCGGTCGCCGGGTTCGAAGCAGGGGTTGGCCTCTATATCGACGACGTCTACCTGAACCGCCCGCAGGCCGCCGTGCTCGATGTGTATGATGTCGAGCGGATCGAAGTGCTGCGCGGGCCGCAGGGCACCCTTTACGGCCGCAACACCATCGGCGGCGCGATCAAGTATGTGACAGCCGCCTTGCCCGACGAAACCAGCGTTTCGGTGCGCGGGACCTACGGCAATTACGATCAGGCCGATCTGGTCATCACCGCTTCCACCCCGATCAGCGACAGCCTGAAAATCGGTGCCAGCGGCGCGCGGCTTTCGCGCGGCGGCTTTGGTGACAACCTGACGCTGGGCACGGAAAACTACAACAAGGACGTTTGGGCCGCGCGCGGCACGATCGAATTCGACAACGGCCCGCTGTTTGTCCGTCTCTCGGGCGATTACATCAAGGACAACAGCGAAGCCCGTCAGGGTCATCGCCTGATCCCCGGCCTGCTGACAGGTGCACCGGTGCTCGACAATGTGTTCGACACCCGTGCTGGCCTCAACATCGTCGATCAGGAAGTCGAAGCCTATGGCGGCGCGCTGAACATCGCTCTGGAGCTGTCCGACACGATCACGATCAAGTCGATCACCGGCTATCGCGAAGACAAATCGACCACGCCAATCGACTTTGACAGCCTCCCCGCAGGCGACCTCGACGTGCCTGCGATTTACGAGAACGACCAATTCAGCCAGGAATTGCAGCTTCTCTACGAAGGCGACCGCCTGTCGGGCGTACTCGGCTTCTACTACCTTGATGCCAACGCGTTCACCGCTTTCGACGTGCTGCTTGCCAACACCGGCGCGCTGATCGGCCTGCCGGGCCTCAACGCCCAGACGCTGGGTGATGTCGGCACCGAAACCTACAGCTTCTTTGGCGACTTCACCTATGAACTGACCGACACGATCAGCGTGTCGCTGGGTGGACGCTATACCAATGACAAGCGCACCAGCCGCGTCCTGCGCACCACCTTCATCGGCGGATTCTCGGATCTGTTCGTTCCGAACAGCCCGGCCATTCCGATTGCTGTGACGAGCGATTTCCTTGGCAGCGAGACGTTCAAGGATTTCAACCCGCGCGCCTCGATCAGCTGGCAGCCCAATCGCAACCACAACATCTATTTCACCTACTCGCAGGGCTTCAAGGGCGGCGGCTTCGACCCGCGCGGCCAGACCTCCGCGGCGCCTGATCTGGATGGCGATGGCGACCGGGATTTCGACGATCAGTTCGAATTCCTTCGTTTCGCACCGGAAACGGTCGACAGTTTCGAACTGGGGTGGAAGGCATCGCTGCTCGACAACCGGTTGAACGTCTCGGTCGCGGCTTTCCTTGGCCAGTATGACAACGTCCAGATTCCGGGTTCGGTCGGGGTCGACACCAATGGTGATGGCGTCAACGACAGCTTCATCGGCATCACCTCGAACGCGGCAAGCGCCGACGTCAACGGCTTCGAATTCGAAGGCAACGCGCTGGTGGGTGAAGATTTCGCCGGCGAAGGCAGCCGTTTCAGCGTCAACTGGTCGCTGGGTTATCTCGACGCCGGTTTTGACACCTTCATCGATGCGTTCGGCAATGATGTGGCGGATCAGCGTGTGTTCCAGAACACGCCGGACATCACCGCGCACATGGGCTTCAACCTCGGCATTCCGGCAGGATCGGGCATGGTCGACTTCATCGGCCTTGCCAGCCTGCGTTCGGATGCGAGCCAGTTCGAAGTGCCCAACCCCTTCCTCGATCAGGACGGTTTCGTGCTGGTTGATGCAAGCCTGATCTACACCGACGACGAAGGCCGCTTCTCGATCGGCGCGCATGTGAAGAACCTGTTCGACAAGGAATATATTGTCGCAGGCTACAACTTCGTCGCGGGCAACGGCACGCCGGGTTCGCCCTTCATCTCGACACTGGGCCGCGAAGGCACGCTGACCGGCTTCTACGGCGATCCGCGGCGCGTGTTCGTGACGGCTGAAGTCAACTTCTGATCCCCGCCCAATCGGGCTCTCCAAGAGGCGGCGGACTGGCAGTTGGCTGGTTCGCCGCCTTCCCTTTTTCAGGCCCTTTTCCAAGGCCGGCGCATCACCCCTTTCAATCGTCATATGTTCAAGGCATAGGCTGCGGCCATGCATGATATCCGCTTGATCCGGGACAATCCCGAAGGGTTTGACAAGGCACTGGCGCGGCGCGGAGCCGATCCGGTTGCAAAGGCCATCCTCGCGCTGGACGAAGAGCGCCGCGCGCTGACCACCCAACTGCAAGAGGCACAAAGCCGCCGCAACGAAGCCTCCAAGGCGATCGGTGCGGCCATGGGCAAAGGCGACAAGGAAACCGCCGAAGCGTTGAAGGCCGAAGTGGCTGAGCTCAAGCAATCGATGCCCGAACTCGAAGAACGGGAGAAAGCGGTTGGCGCGGAATTGCAGAACGCGCTCGCGCTGATCCCGAACATCCCCGCCGATGACGTTCCCGATGGCGAGGACGAGGAAGGCAATGTCGAGGTATCGAGCTGGGGCGAAAAGCCCGCGTTCGACTTCGAGCCGAAAGAACACGCCGACATCGCGCCTGCACTGGGGATGGATTTCGAAACGGGCGCACTGCTTTCGGGCGCACGCTTCACCTTCCTGCGCGGAGACATGGCCCGCCTGCACCGCGCGCTCGGGCAGTTCATGCTCGACCATCAGACGCGAGAGAACGGCTACACCGAATGCGCCCCGCCCGTGCTGGTCAAGGACGAGGCGATGTACGGCACGGACAAGCTGCCGAAGTTTGCCGAAGACAGCTTCCGCACCACCGATGATCGTTGGCTGATCCCCACTTCCGAAGTCTCGCTGACCGCAAGTGTCATGGGCCAGATCGTCGATGATGCGGCCCTGCCGATGCGGCTGACCGCGCTCACCCAATGCTTCCGCTCCGAAGCGGGTGCGGCAGGGCGCGATACGCGCGGCTTCATCCGCCAGCACCAGTTCGAAAAATGCGAGCTGGTCAGCATCACCCGCCCGGAAGAGAGCGAAGCCGAGCATCAGCGCATGCTCAAAGCAGCTCAGGGCATTCTCGAAGCCCTTCAACTCCCCTATCGCACGATGCTGCTGTGCACCGGCGACATGGGCTTTGGTGCGCGCAAGACCTACGATCTTGAAGTGTGGTTGCCGGGGCAAGGCGCCTATCGCGAGATCAGTTCTTGCTCCAACACCGGCGATTTCCAGGCGCGGCGGATGAATGCGCGCTACCGGCCCGAGGGGGAGAAAGGCACGCGCTTTGTCCATACGCTCAACGGATCGGGCCTTGCCGTGGGTCGTACGCTGGTGGCAGTGATAGAGAACTATCAACAGGCCGACGGCAGCGTGCTGGTGCCCGACGCACTCGCGCCGTACATGGGCGGGGTGTCCTGTCTGGAGCCGACAAACTGATGCGCATCCTCATCACCAATGACGATGGCTATCACGCACCCGGCCTCACCGTGCTTGAAGAGATCGCAGCCCAGCTTTCGGACGACATATGGGTTTGCGCTCCTTCGGAGGAACAATCGGGCGCAGGGCACTCTTTGACGCTCAACCGTCCGGTGCGCCTTCAGAAGTTCGCGGATCGCCGTTTCGCTGTTACCGGAACGCCCACCGACAGCGTGATGATGGGCCTGCGCGAAGTGCTCGACAACCCGCCTGACCTGATCCTTTCCGGCGTCAATCGCGGAGCCAATCTGGGCGACGACATCACCTATTCCGGCACCGTTTCCGCCGCCATTGAAGGCGCGCTTGCCGGGGTCCGCTCGATCGCGCTCAGCCAGGTCTACAATGGCGACACCCGCGGGACCGACACCGAATTCGACGCGGCGCGGGAATGGGGGGCGAAGGTGATCCGTCCGCTGCTCGACGCGCCTTTTTCCGAACGCACGCTCATCAACATCAACTTCCCGCCGCGTGCCGCCGCCGGTGTGAAGGGCATTCGCGTGGTGCGTCAGGGCTTCCACGATTACTCGCGCGGCTCCATCGTCGAAGGCAAGGACCCGCGCGGCCAACGCTATTTCTGGTTCGGCCTGCACGCGATCGAGCACACCCTTGATCACGGCACCGATCTGGAGGCGATCGACGACGGATATGTCGCCATCACCCCGCTGCAACTTGACCTGACCCACTATTCGAGCATCGATACCATCGCGAGCCGGTTCGAAAGCTGACGGCGGGGCAAGGATGGTGCAGCACGAAACCCACAAATCCTTCACCCGGCAGCGCGGGAAACAACCTGCGAAGAAAGGCTTCCAGCCGCTGCGCAGGGCAGTGAAGGTACCGGTCTGGGCGGATTTGGGCATAAGGCTTGGTGCGGCATTGCTCCTGATCCTGCTCGTGGTGTTGATCCACTGGATCGACCGGGACGGGCTTGTCGACAATCATGACGGCCATGTCAGCTTCCTCGACGTGGTCTATTTCACCATGATCTCGATCACGACGACCGGCTTTGGCGATATCGCTCCGGTCACCGATCGCGCACGACTGGTTGAAGCGCTCATCGTGACGCCTGTCAGGTTTGCGGTGCTCTTCATCTTCGTGGGCACCGCCTATAATTTCATCATCAAACGCAGCTGGGAGAAGTGGCGCATGGCCCGTATCCAGGAAAAGCTTTCCGACCATGTCGTCGTCCTCGGCTATGGCGTATCGGGCTCGCAAAGCGTCGAGGAACTGATCGAACGCGGCACCGATGCCGACAAGATCGTGGTCGTCGACCCGAGCGAAGAGCGCCTTAACGAAGCCGAAAAGCTGGGCGTCAACGTGATGGTTGCCGACGCCACCCGCGACGAGACGCTGAAAGCGGTGCGGATCCAGGAGGCCAAGAACGTCCTCGTATCCGCCGGGCGTGACGACACCTCCATCCTCATCGTCCTGACCGTGCGCCATCTCGCGCCCAAGGTGCCCATCAGCGTCGTGGTCCGCGCCGACGACAACGAGTTGCTGGCGCGGCAGGCCGGGGCGACCAATGTGATCAACCCGGTGCGCTTTACCGGGCTGTTGCTGGCGGGCAGCGCCAACGGTCCGCATATCGCCGACTACCTTGCCGATCTCGCCTCCGTTTCAGGCCGCGTCCAGCTGGTCGAACGCGTAGTGACAGAGGCCGAGTGCGGCTGCTCGATCGGCGAGCTTTCCAGCGGCGGCCGGGGCCTTCGCATCTACCGCAACGGCCGCGCCATCGGCTTCTGGGAGGAGGAGTGCGAGCAACTCCAACCCGGCGACATCATCGTCGAGATCGTGCCGTCAGAAAACGGCCACACCAACGGCGATGGGGATTAGAGGAACAACAGGAACACCCCTCCCATCGCGGCCATGCCCAGCACGAAATGGCCGACGTCGATGGCGAACAGCAGCCCGCTCTTGCGCTGGTAGAGATAGTTGATCCCTATCGCCGGGGCCATGATCCCGAGCGCAAAGCCGACCGACATCATCATCACCACATGCGGCGCCGCTCCGGTGCGGGCGATCAGGTGCCACAGCACCATCGCGATCAGCATTTCGAACAGGAACGTCAGGCCGAATATCAGCGCCATGTTCCCGCCCTGAACCGCCTCGTCCGACAGGCCCGCCGCGCGTTGCCACGCCTTGCCGAACAGAACCCCGTACCAGATCGCGCCAACCACGAAGAACGCGGCGGTCCCGGCCAGCACCGGCCACAATGCAAAGTCGTTCATAATCCCTCTCCCTCAACTGCGCATCGGTTTACGCCTGTTCGCGAGCGCAGGAAAGCGTCTCGCTCTGGCGCGCCCGGACAAACGGCTGTAAGGGCGCTGCCATCATGAACACCCCCTCCACACCTCCCACGCGCCTCGCCGATCAGAAGCGCATCGGCATGGTCAGCCTCGGCTGCCCCAAGGCGCTGGTCGATTCCGAGCGCATCCTCACCCGCCTGCGCGCCGACGGCTATGCCATGTCCCCCGACTATGCCGGGGCCGACGTGGTGCTCGTCAACACCTGCGGCTTCCTCGATTCCGCCAAGGAAGAGAGCCTTGCCGCCATCGGTGAAGCCATCGCCGAAAACGGCCGCGTCATCGTTACCGGCTGCATGGGCGAGGAAGCCGACGCGATCCGCGCCGCGCACCCCAGCGTGCTGGCCGTCACCGGCGCGCACCAGTACGAGGATGTGGTGGCCGCGGTGCATGAGCATGCTCCCCCGTCGCAAGGTCCGTTCGTCGACCTGATCCCGCAGCCTGACATCAAGCTCACCCCACGCCATTACAGCTATCTCAAGATCTCCGAAGGCTGCAATCACTCCTGCGCCTTCTGCATCATCCCGCAATTGCGCGGCAAGCTGGCCAGCCGCCGGATCGACGCGGTGCTGCGCGAAGCGGAGAAGCTGGTCGCCGCCGGCACCAAAGAGCTGCTTGTCATCAGCCAGGACACGTCCGCTTACGGCGTCGACATCCGGCATGAGGAGCGCGATTGGAAGGGCAACCCGGTCCGCGCGCACATGACCGATCTCGCCCGCGAACTGGGCCAGTTGCGGACCGCTGACGGCACGCCGCCGTGGGTGCGGCTGCACTATGTCTATCCCTATCCGCATGTCGACAAGGTCATTCCGCTGATGGCAGAGGGGCTGCTGACCCCTTATCTCGACATCCCGTTCCAGCACGCCAGCCCCAATGTCCTGCGGCTGATGCGGCGTCCCGCGAACGAGGCAAAGGTGCTCGAACGGCTGAAGAGCTGGCGCGCGATCTGCCCCGACATCGCGGTTCGCTCCAGCTTCGTGGTCGGCTTCCCCGGAGAGACGGAGGACGACTTCGCCTATCTGCTCGACTGGCTGGAGGAAGCCCAGCTTGACCGGGTGGGCGCATTCCGGTTCGAACCGGTCGAAGGCGCCGCCGCCAACGACCTGCCCGATCCCGTGCCCGAAGAGATCAAGGAAGAGCGTTACGCCCGGCTGATGGAAGTGACCGAGCGGATCAGCGCGGCCAAGCTTGCCGCCAAGGTCGGACGCACTCTGCCCGTGATCATCGACGAAGTCGGCGAGCCGGATGAGGATGGCGATATCGGCGCCACCGGCCGCAGTCAGGCCGACGCGCCCGAGATCGACGGCGCGGTGTATCTGCGCAATGTCCCCGCAACGCTGAGCGCGGGCGACATCGTCAATGTCCGGATCGAGGATGCCGACGCGCACGACCTGTTCGGGGTGATCAACGGGGCCTGATCCGGCTCCCCTGATTCCCAACAGGGTGGAACAGGTGGAACACGGTCCAAGGGAAAAAACCTCCGTTCTGTCACCATTGCGGCCCGAAGTGTCACCATTGGCCCGCGATGTGTCACCCAGACGGCGCAAAGTGTCACCCAAGCCGCAAAAAGCGTCACTCTTGCGCGCGCAAAGTGTCACTTTTCGAACGGCCAGGTGTAACCCTTTTCGGGCGCAAGAAGGGCCTTCGGCAGAGGGGATCGGGCACAACACCATGCCCGCAAATTACCAGCCGCGCAGGCAGTAGGAAAATTGCCCGTCTGCGGGGGATACGAGCAAGCAGGGCAAATTGCTGTAACCCAACCGCCACCGGGCTGTTATAGCGCGCGGCCATGACAGTCCTCGTATCCTCGCGTTTTTCCTTTGCGCTGGCGCATCCGGCGTCGGTGCTGTTGCAGTTCGAGGCGGCGGATATGCCGGGGCAGGAAGTGGTCGATGCTGCGACCCATATCAGCCCGGCGGCGCATCTTTCGCGGGTTTCGGCGCAGGACGATATCGGCACCCGCATCTGGCTGCATGCCGAAGGCCGGGTGGAGGTGGAGTATCAGGCCCGCGTCGCCTCGCAGCGGCAGCTGGCCGATCTGGCCACGCTCGACGCGGTGCCGCCGCATCGCCTGCCCGGACCGGTGGTCAAATTCCTGTTCGATTCGCGATACTGCCATTCGAGCCAGTTCGTCGAATTCAGCGACCAGACTTTCGGCAACCTGCGCGGCGGTGCGCGGGTGGCAGCGATCCGGGACTGGATCCATGGCAATATCCGCTACGTGCCCGGCTCCAGCACCGTCGCCACCACTGCGACCGATACTTTCCACGCGCATGAAGGCATCTGCCGCGATTTCGCGCATCTCTTCGTCACGCTGGCGCGGGCGGCGGCCATTCCTGCGCGCTATGTCGCATGCTATGCTCCCGGAGTGACGCCGCAGGATTTTCATGCGGTGGCGGCTGTGTATCTCGCCAATCCCGAAGGCACGGACGGGGCCGAGGCAGGATCCTGGCATCTGGTCGATGCGACCGGCATGGCCGATCTCGCCCATGCCGCGATCATCGGGGTAGGGCGCGATGCCGCCGACGTCAGCTTCATCACCAGCTTCGCCCCGATGCAATTCGAAGCGAGCAAGGTCGAAGTAACGCTTGAAGCCTGATTGCGGGATCGGCATTTAGAGACAGGATCGTATTGAAGTGCGGCCATGTTAACGTTAACAATTGCGCGCTTCCAGAGGGGATAATGATGAGTGATTTCGCTGCAGATCGTCTGCTGCTGTTTGGCGCGACCGGAGATCTTTCCCGGCGCAAGCTCCTGCCCAGCCTGTGCGCGCTCGACGCCGACGGGCTGCTGCCCGAAAATCTCGCCATCATCGGCACCGCCCGCAGCGAGATAAACGACGCGGAATTCCGCAACATGGCGCGCGAGGCGCTGGAAGAATTCCTGCCGGCCGACAGGCGTGGCAGCATGGCGACCTTCCTCAATCGCCTGTCCTACCAGCAGCTCGACGCCTCGACCATCGAAGGCTTTGACGCGCTGGCGCAGAAAGTGGCGGATGCCGGGCGCAGCGGAGAGGAAGGCGGGCTGGCGATCTTCCTGTCGACCGCGCCGAGCCTGTTCGGCCCCACCATCGCGGGGCTGCAACACGCCGGGCTGACGGGGGACCGGGTGCGGATGTGCCTTGAAAAGCCGCTCGGCACCGATCTGGCGACCTCCGCCGAAATCAACGACGCGGTGGCGGCGGCCTTCCCCGAAGAACGGATTTTCCGGATCGACCATTATCTGGGCAAGGAGACGGTGCAGAACCTGCTCGCGCTGCGCTTTGCCAACATCCTGTTCGAACCGATCTGGAATTCGAATGTGATCGAGCATGTGCAGATCACCGTCGCCGAAACCGTCGGGCTGGAAGGGCGCGTGGCCTTTTACGACGATGCCGGCGCGCTGCGCGACATGGTGCAGAACCACATGCTTCAATTGCTCGCGCTGGTCGCGATGGAGCCGCCGACCAGTTTCGACGCGACGGCGGTGCGCGATGAGAAAGTGAAAGTGCTGCGCGCACTGCGCCCGGCCAAGGCGGCGGAAACCGTCACCGGGCAATACCGGGCTGGCGCGGTCGAAGGGAAAGCCGTCCCCGGCTATGACGAGGAACTGGGCAAGCCGTCCGGCACCGAAACCTTCACCGCGATCAAGGCACATGTCGACAACTGGCGCTGGAAGGGCGTGCCGTTCTACCTGCGCACCGGCAAACGCCTGCCCAAGCGCGTGACCGAAATCCTCGTCCAGTTCCGCTGTGTGCCGCACTCGATCTTCGAAGGGACAGGCGCGGGCCTGCGCCCGAACAAGCTGTTGATCGGCATTCAGCCGGAAGAGGACATCACCCTGTCGCTCATGGCCAAGGTGCCGGGGCTGGATCAGGACGGCGTGCGGCTGCGCGAGGTTCCGCTCAAGATTTCCATGCCCGATGCCTTCGCCGAACGGCAGCGCCGGATAGCCTATGAACGGCTGCTGCTCGATCTGATCAAGGGCGATCAGACGCTGTTCGTGCGCCGCGACGAAGTGGAGGCGCAGTGGCAATGGATCGACGCGATCCGCGCCGAATGGGAAGCGAACGGCGTCACGCCCAAGACTTACACCTCCGGCACATGGGGCCCGAGTGCGGCGATCGCACTGACCGAACGCGACGGAGTAACGTGGCATGAGTAGTCTTCACGATACCCTTCACAAGGTGACGCAGCGGGTGATCGAAAACTCGCGCGCCAGCCGCAGCGCCTATCTCGAACTGATGAAGCGCGAAGGCGACCGGCGCCCCGAACGCGATCAGGTTTCCTGCTCCGTCCTCGCGCATGCCTTTGCCGGGGCGCTGGAGGATCAGGATGCGATGAAGCAGGGGCGCGGCCCCAACATCGGCATCGTCACCGCCTATAACGACATGCTTTCCGCGCATCAGCCCTATGGCCGATACCCCGATCGCATGAAGATCTACGCCCGCGAAGTCGGCGCGACCGCGCAGGTCGCAGGCGGAACCCCGGCGATGTGCGACGGGGTGACTCAGGGCGAAGACGGGATGGAGCTGTCGCTCTTCAGCCGCGACAACATCGCCATGGCAACCGCCGTCGCGCTGTCGCACCAGATGTATGACGGGATCGCGTGCCTGGGCATTTGCGACAAGATCGTGCCCGGCCTCGTCATCGGCGCGCTGCGGTTCGGCCACCTGCCCGCGATCTTCGTGCCCTCAGGCCCGATGCCGAGCGGGATTTCGAACAAGCAGAAACAGGAAACCCGCCAGAAATACGCAGCCGGCGAAGTGGGCCGCGATGCGCTGCTCGAAAGCGAGCTGGCGTCATACCATTCGCCAGGCACCTGCACGTTCTACGGCACCGCCAATTCCAACCAGATGATGATGGAAATGATGGGCCTGCACGTGCCGGGCGCGGCGTTCGTCCAGCCGGGCACCAAGCTGCGTCAGGCGCTGGACCGTGCGGCGGTACACCGCATCGCGCAGCTTTCGGGCACGACCACGCGCACGATGGCGCAGGTGATCGACGAAAAGGCGATCATAAACGCGGTGATCGGTCTGCTCGCCACCGGCGGATCGACCAATCACGCGATCCACATTCCGGCCATGGCGCGCGCGGCGGGCGTGCGGATCGACTGGTCGGACATGGCCGAACTGTCGAGCGTCGTGCCGCTGCTGGCGCGGGTGTATCCCAATGGTTCGGGCGATGTGAACCAGTTCCACCATGCAGGCGGCATGGGCTATGTCATCGGCGAACTGCTCGACGCGGGCCTTGCCCATGGCGACATCCTGACGGTGTGGGACGAAGGTTTCGACGCCTATCGCGGGGAGCCCGTGTGGCAGGACGAGGCGCTGGCATGGACCCGCGTCGAGGAAAGCCGCGACGACACCATGCTGCGCCCCGTATCCGACCCGTTTCTGGGCGATGGCGGAATGCGGCTGCTCACCGGCAATCTGGGCCGCGCCTGCTTCAAATCCTCCGCCGTGGCAAAGGAACGCTGGACGATCGAGGCACCGGCCCGCGTGTTCGAGGATCAGGCCGATGTCGTCGCCGCATTCAAGGCGGGCGAGCTCGACAAGGACGTGGTCGTGGTCGTGCGGTTCCAGGGGCCGCGCGCCAACGGCATGCCCGAACTGCATTCGCTCACCCCGCCGCTCGCCGTGTTGCAGGACAAGGGGTATCGCGTCGCGCTTGTCACCGATGGCCGCATGTCGGGCGCCAGCGGCAAGGTGCCCGCCGCGATCCATATCACACCCGAAGCCAAGGGTGGCGGCCCGCTCGCATATCTGCGCGATGGTGACATGGTGAAAGTCTGCGCCGAAACCGGCGAGCTTTCGACCACCGCCGATCTGGCCAGCCGCGAACCCGCGCCCGATCCGCAGCTCCAATGGGGCGTCGGGCGCGAGCTTTACCGCATGATGCAGGATCAGGCTGACGGCGCGGAACAAGGCGCATCGGCCATGCTCGCGGCTGCGGGGCTGTAACGGGATGGGGGCAACGCACGAAATCGTCACGGTCGATGTCGGTGGCACCCACGCCCGCTTTGCGATCGCCACCATCAGCGCCGACGGCTCGATCGAACTGAGCGAGCCGACCACGCTCCACACCGAAACCCACGCCAGTTTCCAGACCGCGTGGGAGGACTACCGCGAACGCATGGGCGGCACCCTGCCCGATGATGTGGCGATGGCTGTAGCCGGGCAGATCAAGCCCGACATCATCCGCTTCACCAACAACCCCTGGATCATCCGCCCGCCGCTGATCCGGGAAAAGCTGGGCTGTTCGCGGCACCTGATCGTCAATGATTTCGAAGCGGTGGCGCATGCCGCCGCGCGCGCTCCTGCGGAAGAATTCCTGCATCTGACCGGGCCTGAAACCGATCTTCCCGCCAACGGCACGATCAGCGTGCTTGGCCCCGGCACCGGGTTGGGCGTTGCGCATTTCTGGCGCGATGCTTCGGGCAATTACCGGGTGCAGGCGACCGAAGGCGGGCATGGCGATTTCGCCCCGCTCGACGCAATCGAGGACGCAATTCTCGCCCGCCTGCGCAAGCGCCACAATCGCGTTTCGACTGAACGGGTTGTGTCCGGTCCGGCGATTGTCGACATTTACGAAGCGCTCGCCGCGCTCGAAGGCCGCGCTGTCGTAGAGCTTGACGATGTCGCGATCTGGACCGCCGGTGTCAGCGGCGAAAACAGCCTTGCCGCCGCTGCGGTTGACCGGTTCTGCCTCTCGCTGGGCGCAGTGGCGGGCGATATCGCGCTGGTTCAGGGCGCAAGCGGCGTCGTGATCGCGGGCGGGCTGGGATACCGCATCCGTGAAACGCTGCTTGCATCTGGCTTTGCCGAGAGGTTCCGCGCCAAGGGGCGCTTTGCCGGTCTGATGGCGAGTCTCCCGGTCAAGCTCATCACCCATCCGCAACCCGGCCTGCTCGGCGCAGCCGCGGCCTTTGCGCAAACCCATTTCGACAGGCCCGCCTAATGACGCTCTTGCTCAACACCGTATCCGATCTGGGCGAACGCTTGCAGGAACTTCACGCCCGCACCCGCGAAACGCCGCTGTTCAATCCGGTGTTCCAGCTGGGGCTGGATGTGTCGCGCGCGCTCGAAGGCGGAGTGATGGACCTCGACGCGGTGGAACGGCTGGTGGAGGAACTGGAGTGTTCGAGCCTGAAAGCTCGCGCCCGGCGGCTTGAAAGGCTGGTCGGTGCGGTTGCGCCCGCCGCCAATCGCGCCGCCTTGCAGGAACGGCTGGGCAAGGATGATTTCGAGGCGTTCCGGGCCGAATGGGAAACCCCGCGCCTGCACGCCGTTTTCACCGCGCACCCGACTTTCCTGCTGACCCCGGCTCAAACCGACGCCGTGGCCGCTGCCGCCAGTTCGGGCAGCGAGATCGGGCGCGAAGTGTGCGCTTCGGGGGAACAGCGCCCGTCTGTCACGCTAGATTACGAACACGCTCAGGCGATGCAGGCGATTGCCCATGCGCAGGACGCGCGGCGCGACATCGTGCGCGAGGCGATGCTGCACGCCGCCGGTTGCTGGCCGGACCAGTGGAAGGGCTTGCGCCCGTTGCCGTTCCGCTTCGCCACATGGGTCGGCTACGACATGGACGGGCGAACCGACATCAAATGGTACACCTCGATCCGCTTCCGCCTCGCGGAAAAGGCTGATCGGCTGGCGCGCTATGCCGATGAACTGGCGGCGATTGATCCCGCGCACGGATTGATCGGGACGCTCAATGCCGCATGTGAACACGCGGCCCGCAGCGCGGCGGACTTTGGCGGCGACCTGACTTCGCCCAAGGCCCTGTCGGAAGCCGCCAATCGCCTGACCGCCGACGATCCGGCCAAGCTGACTTCGCTGGCGGCGATCATCGCGCAGCTTGAGGACGAGGCGCAAGCGGCAGAGGACACCGGCAAGGCGGCGTCGTTGCTGACGCTGGCGGCGGCCATGCGCGCCGACGGCCTTGGCATGGCCCATGTGCATTTCCGCGTGAACGCCAAGCAGTTGCACAATGCGATCCGCACGCATCTGCACGAGAACCCCGAACTTGATCTTGCCAGCAAGGGCGCGATGGCGACGCTGCGCAAGATGCTGAAGGAAGTGAGCCCCAGGCGCACCAATTTCGCCAGCCTCGCCATCGAAAGCTCCACCGCGACCCGGCAATTCCTCGCGATGGCGCAGATCCTTGGCCATATCGATGCGGATACGCCGATTAGGATGCTGATCGCGGAATGCGAACAACCCTCCACCATCCTTTCCGCGCTGTATTTCGCGCGGCTGTTCGGGATCGAGGACAAGGTCGATGTCTCGCCCCTGTTCGAAACCGAAAGCGCGCTCGAACACGGCGGTCGTTTTCTTGAGGCGCTGTGTGCGGAAGCCCAATATCGCGATTACGCGCGGCTGCGCGGGCGGGTGTGCATCCAGACGGGCTTTTCCGATGCGGGGCGCTTTGTCGGGCAGATCCCCGCCAGCCTCGCAATCGAGCGTCTTCAGGGGCGATTGGCTCAGGCGATGGAACGGCACGGGCTGACCGATGTCGCCGCGCTGATTTTCAACACCCACGGCGAAAGCATGGGCCGCGGCGCGCATCCTTCGGGCTTTGCCGATCGCCTCGCATGGCCGATGAGCGCCTGGGCGCGGAGCCGCTTCGCCCGCGTCGGGGTCGCGCTTGAACCCGAGGTCAGCTTTCAGGGAGGCGACGGCTATCTGGCCTTTGCCAATCCCGATCTTGCTCGCGCCACCTTGACCCGGATCATCACCGACAGCCCGGAAAGCAGCCCCGAAAACGACGATCCGTTCTACACACGGACAGACATCAGCCTCGATTTCTACCGGGCAATCCGCGCGCATCAGCGGCGGCACCTGCGCAGCGCGACTTACAGCCGGGCGGTCACGGCCTTTGGCCTCGGCCTGCTCAATTCCACCGGCAGCCGCGTGTCGCGCCGCCAGTCCGACCTGTCCGCCGACCGCGACATGAACCTGCGCCAGATCCGCGCGATCCCGCACAATGCGATCCTGCAACAGCTGGGCTATCCGGTGAACGTCATCTCCGGCATCGGCAGTGCGGCGGACGGCAATTACGAAGAAGTCGCCGCCCTGCTGGCCGAAAGCGAGCGCGGGCAGCAATTGCTGCGGCTCGCGCGCGCATCCAATGCACTTGCCAGCATCAAGACGGTGGCCGCGCATGGCGAGCTGTTCAATTCGGCATACTGGGCCAGCCGGCCCTATCGCGGGACGGAGCCGCATCTGTCGGCGGCGTGCGAGGTTCTGGCGGAATATCTGACCAAGGACGATCGTACCGGCGTTTACCGCCGCCTTGCCTCGCGCCTCAGGGTCGATGCGTTGAAGCTCCACCGGCTGCTCGATCATTTCCCGCCCGAAGAACAATCGCTGGCGCTGCAGGATACCCGCCGGATGATCGGCGCGGCGCAAGCATTGCGGCTGGCGCTGATGCAGCACATGTTCCTGAAGGCGGTGTCCGTCCCGGTGTTCAGCCGCGCCAACGACATCAGCCGCGAAGACGTGCTGGAAATGGTGTTTTCGCTGCGGGTGGATGATGCGCTCGCGCAGTTGCGCCGGGCCTTCCCCACCCATTTCCCTTCGCCCAGCGACTTCGCGATGGACGCGCCCGCCGAATATCCCGACGGCTCGATCGAGGGGTACGTGCAGATCGCCCGCGACTACATCAACCCGATCGAGCGCGCCTATGCGCTGATGCTGCGGCTGTCGGTTGCCATCGCCAACCAGTTCGGCGCGCATGGGTGATGCGTTGGGCCGATAAGCCCCGCGTTAACTTTTGGCCCCCTGCACCGTCCCTAGGAGGGACGCGCACCCCATAGTCACTGGCGGTTAAGCCGGAGAATCGGCATATTGCTTTCAATGACAAAGGGGATTTCGGATATGCTCTTCAGCAATGCGCGCAAAGCTGCTGCCATCGGCCTTGCCATGATCGCCGGCGGTGCGACACTGGCCGTCGGGCAGACCACGCCTGAAGATGCCGCCAACGCCGCAGCGCAGGTCGCCGCCGAAGCCGAGAACGAAATCCGCGCCATCGACCCGACCACGGGCGGGGAATCGCTTGTTTACGACCCCAGCCTGCCGCAATCTTACGCGATCGCAATCGATGAAGTCGTGCTGATCCCTCCGCCCACGGTTGGCGAAGTCAACATGCCGAGCCTGCCGCAGGCCGCCAGCGTCAATCCTGCCGCAATCGCAGAGGCTCCCGCCCGCGGGCCGGCCGCACGCATGATCTCGCGCCCGCAGGTGCAGTCGCTTCCGGCCCCTGCCGTTGCGCCGACCCGTACCGCCGTCTCCGACGATCCTTTCGTGATCAAGAGCATCCTGCCGATCGAAGGCACCATCCGTTACGGCGAATGGTTCTGGGACGAATCCCGCGCACCCGCCAATGGCAAGCTTGTCATCACCGTCGATCTCGACGCGCGCGTGATCAGCGTCTTCCGCGACGGGCATGAAATCGGCACTGCGGTGGCTCTGCTGGGCACGCAGGATCACCCGACCCCGCTCGGCACTTTCCCGATCCTGACCAAGGAAAAGGACAATGTTTCCGAGAAGTACAACAACGCGCCCATGCCCTGGACGCTGCGCCTGACGTGGGACGGCATCGCGATCCACGGTTCGCCCGTCGCCAATGGCTATGCCTCGCATGGCTGCATCGGCGTGCCTGATCCCTTCGCCGAAAAGCTGTTCGAAATCGCGCGTCGCGGTGATCGCGTCGTGATCACCCGTGGCAAGATGGTGGGTGTGGGCGACAAGATCCTGTCCTGACCCACGGCCTCACCCGGCCTAGTGGGTCTTGCGCGGCGGCTCGGTACTAAAGCGCCAGACGCGCACGGTTACTCCGATCTTTTCGACCTTTTCGATTCCGGCAGTGGCGAGCACTCCGCCCAGTGAGGCATTTTCGCTCCGCCACAACCGGTCAGCCGCCCGTCCGGCCTCGCTGCGGCTGACCTGCCCGCCCAAGGCGGCCACGATCCGGCAGACCGTTTCCACCTGAATCGCGCGCGGCACATTGGCGTAATAGCGATAGGTCGGAACGGGCTCATCTTCCTCCAGCGCGACCATCTCCTCCCAGTCGAGCTGGGCATACCATTCGAGCGCGCGCAAGGCCTCGGCCAGATGTCCCGCACTGGCTGCAAGAGCCAGCGGGTCAAGCCAGTCATGCGCGGCCAGATGTTCGCGCACTCTAACCCGGTCGAATGCGGGATTTTCATTGGACGGATCAAACGCGGGGGTGATCTCGCAAGTCGCAACAATCGCGGCCAATTCCGGCTTTCGAAAACCAAGCAGCGGACGAATGAGCGGGGTTTCGCTGGCAGGCATGACTGTCGCCGCCCGAACGCCGGCCAATCCGGCCAGCCCGCTGCCCCGCGCCAACCGCATCAGCAAAGTCTCCGCCTGATCATCGGCGTGATGGGCCGTAGCAACCGCCCCCAGCCCCTCCGCTTCGGCCCATTGAACCAGCGCCGCATATCGGGCTTCACGCGCACGGGCCTGCAGATTGCCCGGCCCCAGCGACACCCTTATCGAGGTGAAGGGGACGGCGAGTTCGCGGCAAACCCGCTCCACCAGAGCGACTTCCTCTGCGGCTTCGGCTCTGAGGCCATGATCGATGCTGGCAACAGCGATGCTTCCCGGAAACGCCGCTGCACCGAGCAGCAACAGGGCAAGGCTGTCCGGCCCGCCGGACACGGCCAGACCCAAGGGGCCTTCGCGTTCGTCTTCCGGCCACAGCGTATCCACCGCGCCCGAAAATCGCGCAATCAGATCCGGATCGATCCGTTCCAGGGTGATCGGCGTATCAATCGGCGCCCCCTTTCCTGCTCAAATCGCCCAGCTCAAATCACACCGTGCCTACTGGCAGGTCACCTTGGCGAGGTTGCTGGCATATTGATCGGCCAGACGGCCCGATGCAATCGCCGGATAGGTATCCCCGAATTCGGCCAGAGCGATACAGGCGCGGCGCGTATCGTCCATCGCGATCATCGCTTCGGCGAGGAACAGCAGGCTGTCGGGCGCCCGCGCGGCGGTGCGATCGGCCTGATAGTTGCGCAGGAACCAGCGCGCAGCCTCTTCGGGCATGCCATCGTCAAGGAAGGCACGACCCAACAGGTTGCGCCCGAAGGTCAGCCGGGAATGATTGGGGTACTGTTCCACGAACGCGGCAAGCTGCTGGCGCGCTTCGGGATAAAAACCCGCGTTCCACAGGCGGAAGCCATAGGAATATTCGTCATCGCCTGCGTCTTCGGTCTGCGGCTTGGCAATCGCCTGCACCGCGGCCACGCGTTCGGCGCTTGGCCCGGTTGCCGCAGGAGCCGTCTGCTGCGCCGGAGCGGTTGCAGGGGTACGGCTAGTGACAGCAGCAGGGCCCATGTCGGTCGCGCTCCGTACTTCTTCCTCAACCACCACAGGCGTGGCGGCGGCGGCAGTCTCGAGCGCTACGACACGCGCTTCAAGTCCGGCAATCGTGTTGGTCGTCTCTTCGCTGCGAGCGGTCAGCCGTTGCAGCTGCAATTCGAGCGCGTCGAGCCGGGCGAGAATATCCGTCACCGCCGTGGTGGAAGGCGCGGTCGAAACGGTTGGCCCTGTCGCGGTCCCGTTGGCGGTGATCTGCGGTTCGAAAAAGCGCCCGTCCCCGCCGGGGAACACGGCACGCTGGAGCGCGCGGATTTCGGCCTCGGCCTTGCGCAGGCGCGCTTCGGCATTGTCTTGCGCGGCGGCTGGCATCGGCGTGGTTGCCACAACTGCCGCGGCGACCAACGCGCCCAGCACCGGGACCGAACGCCCGATGATTGCAAGGGGCTGATTCTTGAAGGGTTTGGCAGGGTTCATGACTGGACTGGCTCCCTCTCTTCTACTTGCGTCCTGATCCGTGACCGATCATCGGGCCGCACGCCTGAACGTGAGCAGAATCTCTGGCGAAGGCCGACTGACAAGTCGACCCCGCAGAGCTACTAAACCGGGGAATGTGCAGCAAAAATCGGCTGCAAGCCGGATCAATCAGTTCGCGCTGGCGCGATTGGCACTGTCATCGGTACGCGCCAGAAGGGCCGCGGCGGATACAGGGGCATCGGCCACCGGCACCATGTCTTCGGAGATCGGGGGAACGCTTTTCCCGCCAATCGTGATGGTCAGCAGGTTGGGCCGCCCGGTGTTGAGGCGCGGATCCTGGGCGTCGGCGGGCACGGAATAGGTATCGCCTTCCTGCATCACCCCTTCGAACAGGCGTTCCCCGCCCTCTTCATAGAAGCGGACCCACGCGCCTTCGCCCGTTGCCGTGAAGACGACTTCGCCTCCGGTGGGGGCGGCGCTGGCGGCAGTTGCCGTATCGCCTGCTGCGCCGGCTTGCGTAGGCACCTGTTCGGGTGCCGGACTTTCCTCGGCTTCGGCGATCAGCGGAGCCGGGCCCGTCCCGGCGGCAAAATAGGTGTTGTAGAAGAAGAACAGACCGACAGCGAAGATGATCGCCGCAATCGCGCCGAACCACGCGAGCCCGGCTGACGGCAACTTGGCCGGATCACCCGGCTCCATTCCGCCGGCCAGAGCAGATGCCCGCGAATGGCCGTCGGCCAGCTCCTCGCGCACGGCCTCGGCCACTTCGGCGGGGTCCATCCCGACTGCACGGGCGTAAGTCTTGGCAAAGCCGATCGCATAGGTGCGCGATGGCAGGTCATCGAATTTCCCGGCCTCGATCGATTCGAGATGGCGTTGGGGAATGCGCGTTTCCGCAGCGATATGCGCCACGTCCAGCCGCTTGGCCTCGCGCGCATTGCGCAGCCTGTCGCCGATGCTGGCGATCTCCGATTCCATCAGATCGGTCGGCTCTTCGCCGGTGCTGTCCTGTTCGCTGTCCATGACCCTGTCCACGTTAACGTGGTTTTTTGTATCTATAGTGAATTGCCATGAAGCTTGCCGACTTACCCGCTGTCAAGGATTAGCTCCAAAATCGACGGATTCGATAGGCGGATTGCCTTTTGACAAGGGTGACCGGTTGCTTGCGCCGCTCAATCGACTTCGATTTCGCGCTCCGCCGCCCAATCGGTCAAGGCCTGACGCAGGTTGATTCCCGGCTCGGCCAGCCAGCTGTTCATCGCTGCGGTCAACTCCGCCAGATCCACCTTGCGCACCAGTTCCTTGATCGGGCCAACCGCCGCCGGAGTGATCGAAAGTCGCCGGAAACCGATGCCAAGCAGCGCCAGCGCCTCCAGCCTGCGCCCGCCCATTTCGCCGCACACGCCCAGATCGACATTGGTGCCGACGGTGCTTTGCGAGACCCGGCGCAGGAACCGCATGATCGACACGCTGAGCCAGTCATAACGTTCGGCAAGCGCGGGATTGCCGCGATCGGCGGCGAACAGGAACTGTGTCAGATCATTGGTGCCGACCGACAGGAAACTGAGCTTGGGCAGCAATAGGTCGAGCACTTCTGCAAGCGCCGGAACTTCGAGCATCGCGCCGAAATGGATCGCCTCGGGCACGCGCTTCTTCTTGGCGCGCAGGAATGCCAGCTGGTCGTCGAAAACCGCCTTGGCCATGTCGAATTCCCACGGCTCGGACACCATCGGGAACATCACGTAAAGCGAACGGCCCGCCGCCGCTTCGATCAGCGCGCGCGCCTGCGCTTTCATCAACCCTTCGCGGGTCAGCGCCAGTCGCAGCGCACGCCAGCCCATCGCCGGATTCTCGTCATTCTCGGCAATGCGCGAGGCGAGATAGGGCACCGACTTGTCGCCGCCGATGTCCACCGTGCGGAAGATCACCGGCTTGTCTCCCGCTGCATCCAGCACGTCGCGGTAGAGTTTCAGCTGGCGTTCGCGCTGCGGCAGGGTGGCGGAGACGAGGAACTGGAATTCGGTGCGGAACAGACCCACCCCGTCCGCGCCCGTCATCGCCAGCGAGGCCATGTCATCGCGCAGCCCCGCATTCATCATCACCTGAATCCGCGTGCCGCAGCGGGTGAAGGGCTCGACATCGCGCAGGCTGGCATAGGCCGCCTGCTTTTCCTTGGTCTTGGCGAAACGCTGGGCAAAGGCATCGGCGACCTGGGGCGAAGGACGCACCGTCGCATTTGCGGCGGTCGCATCCAGCAGGATTTCATCGCCATCGCGCACAATCCCGCGCAATCCGCCTTTGCCGTGATTGGCGCGGCCCAGAACGGGAATTCCCATCGCGCGGGCCACGATCACGACGTGCGCAGTGAGCGATCCTTCCTCAAGGATCACGCCTTTGAGCCGGCGGCGATCATATTCGAGCAGTTCCGCCGGGCCGAGGTTCTTGGCGATCAGGATCGTGTCCTTGCGCAAACCCTGCTGCGCGGCGGTGCCAAGCTGGCCCGACACGATGCGCAAAAGCCGGTTTGCAAGGTCTTCCAGATCGTGCATCCGGTCTGCCAGCAACGGATCGTCGATCTCGCGCATCCGCATCCTTGTGTGTTGCTGCACACGTTCGATCGCGGCTTCGGCGGTTAGGCCGCTGTCGATCGCTTCATTGATGCGCCGCGACCAGCCTTCGTCATAGGCGAACATCTTGTAGGTCTCGAGAACCTCTTCGTGTTCGCCGCCAATGCCGAATTCGGCCTGGTTGGACAGCCCGTCGATCTGTTCGCGCATCTTGTCAAAGGCGAGATACACGCGCTGGCGTTCGGCCTCGACATCCTCGGCCATGACTTGCGTGATCTGGACGCGCGGCTGGTGATAGGCGGCGACTCCGGCGGCAAGCCCCTTCACCAGCGAAAGGCCGGTGACGGTTTGCGGCCCCTGCTGCGCGGCAGTCAGGCCAAGCGCCTCCTCCTCGTCCACCAGATCGGCATTGGTGATCAGTTCCGAAAGCACCATTGCCGTGGTCTGGAGTGCTTCGATCTCGACCTCTTCATAGCGGCGCGGCTCGACATGCTGCACGCACAGCACGCCAACCGCACGCTCGCGGTAGACGATCGGAACCCCGGCGAAGGAGTGGAATTTTTCCTCCCCCGTTTCCGGACGGTAGCTGAAGTCGGGGTGCGCCTTGGCTTCGGCGAGGTTGAGCGTCTCGATATTGTGAGCGATCGTTCCGGTCAGCCCTTCACCGATGGCCATGCGTGTCACGTGCACCGCGCTCTTGTTCAGGCCGCGGGTGGCGAACAACTCCAGCATCCCTTCACGCAGAAGGTAGATCGAACACACCTCGCTCGTCAGGCTTTCGCCGATGATTTCGACGACCGAATCCAGCTTGCCCTGCGCGTGCAGGCGCGAAGCCATGACTTCGTGCAGGCTGGTGAGAATTTGACGGGCGGAAGCGGCGGCGCTCATGATCGCCATGGACCTAAACTTTCAGGCGCGCAAAAGCAAAGCCGCTTGCAACACGGTTCATCGCAGAAAGGGGAAACGGACGCCGCTAACAGCGTGCGATCTCTTCCTTGAGCTTCAGTTTCTGCTTCTTGAGTTGCTGGATCATGGCCGCATCGGGCACGGGCCGAGCCATTTCGTCGCGCAGACGGGCTTCGAGGCCGGCGTGCTTGGATTGGAGAGCATTCAGGTGAGACGAAGCTGCGCCAGATGCGGGTGACGATGCCATATGCATTCTCCTTTTCATCAGCGGGGGGCTGCCCCCGGGGAGCGACTCGGCATCAGCGGCCGGGCCGCAGATCACAATCTGATCACAAACGAGAGTGCTTGCAAACCCCTTCGGAAAAGTGAATCGGTGCCCCTGCGCAATTCTGCGGCGAAGCGTTAGTGAAACTGCGGGGCATTGCGTAACGATCGCGCGTCATATGATGCGCACAAACAGCAATGCGGCATGGCGGCAATGCGGTTTTTGCCGCATGGTGGCGCTGACTGAAACGGTTTGAGGCAGGTTTCGACGGAATGGATGAAAAGGAACTCCAGAAGCGTCTAGAACTGCTGCGCACCGAACACCGCGATCTGGACGCGGCCATCACCGCTCTGACCGAAGCGGGATCGACCGATCAGTTGCAAATCGCCCGCCTGAAAAAGCGCAAATTGCGACTGAAGGATCAGATCGCGATCATTGAAGACACGCTGCTGCCCGATATTATCGCGTAAGTTTTTGCGCGCGCCATCCGGCGTGCGATATCCTCGGGTCTGGCGACGCTGCGGACACGGAGCTAACGCGTAAGTTGTGGACGGTTAATGTGCCGGGACGGGACGGGGTCAAATCCTGCCGGGATAGTAACCATAGGCTGCTGGTAAAGTCCGCGGATGGCGCATAGCTCCGGACCGGCATGACCCGCATGACGAATCTCTCTCGCCCGATCATCGAGGCGCTTTACACCGAAGCACTGGTGCTGGCCGATGACGTGCGCGCCGTTTTCGCGCTCGGCACTCGGGAGCCCGAGGCGGGGGAAGAATCGCAAGTGCGCATCGCGCTTTCGACCGAAGGGCTGAAAACCACCACAAGGATGATGCACATCCTTGCATGGCTGCTTAACCAGCGCGCCTTTTTCTCCGGCGAACTGAGCGAGCGTCAGGTGCGCCAGCACGGCACCCTGCCCCCCGATCGCAAGGCCGATCCGGCTGCGCTCGCGCTGCTTGAGCCGGAAACGCAAGAGCTGATCGACGAAACCGAAAAGCTGCACCAACGAATCGCCCGGCTGGACGAAGCATGGCGCAGCGGTTTCGAAATGGCATCGCCTGCACGCGCGATTCACAGCCGTCTGGAACGGCGTCTGAAAGACTTGGGCTAGGCCGCAGCCAAGGCGGCACGCCAGCGCGTCAGCCTTTCCTGCCTCACATCGTCATCCATTGCCGGACTAAAGGCGGTCAAATCCCCGCGCATCGCCTGCGCAGCGGTGTCGAGATCAGTGTAAAGCCCCGCACCCGCAGCCGCCAGCATCGCCGCACCCAGCGCGGTGGTTTCGACAAAGCCGGGCCGCTCGACGGTCAATCCCAGCATGTCGGCCAAATCCTGCGCCATCCAGTCGTTGGCCGCCATACCCCCGTCGATCCGCAGAGTGCCCCAGGGCGCGCCATCGGCGGCAAAGGCCTGCGCGAGATCATAGGTCTGGTGCGCCATCGCCTCCAGCGCGGCGCGCGCCAATTCGGCCTTGCCGCTGGAAAAGCTCAAACCCGTGATCACGCCGCGCGCATCGGCATTCCAGTGCGGCGCGCCAAGGCCAGACAGCGCGGGGACGATGGTGACCCCGCCGCTCGACGGAATCGAGCGCGCCAGCTCTTCGGTCTGCCTGGCGACATCGACAATGCCGAGCGAATCGCGCAGCCATTGCACAAGACTGCCCGCGACAAACACCGACCCTTCGATCGCGTAGCTGCGCTGCCCAGCGATCTGGCACAGCACGGTGCCCAGCATCCGGTTTTGAGATTGCGGGATTGTCGAACCCTGATTGGTCAGAACGAACGCCCCGGTGCCGAAGGTCGCCTTTGTCTCTCCCGGAGCAAGGCACGCCTGCCCGATGGTTGCCGCCTGCTGATCGCCCGCCAGACCCGTGATCGGAATCCGCCGTCCGAACAGCCCTTCGGCCGTAAGCCCCAGTTCCCCCGACATGTCGACCACGCCGGGCAAGGCGGAATGCGGCACACCGAACAGATCGCACAGCCCGTGGTCGAAACCGGCCCCGGCCAGCTCCATCAACAGCGTGCGGCTGGCGTTGCTGGCATCGGTGACATGATCGCCGCCGGTCAGCTTAAACATCAGCCAGCTTTCGACCGTGCCAAAGGCGAGCGTTCCCATTTCGGCGGCTGCCCTGACCTCTGGCACATTGTCGAGCATCCAGCGCATCTTGGTGCCCGAGAAATAGGGATCGAGCAGCAGGCCGGTGCGGCGCTGCACTTCGGCCTCGTGCCCGGCGGCGCGCAATTCCGCGCAGAACGGCTCAGTCCGGCGATCCTGCCAGACGATGGCGCGGGTCAGCGGCTCTCCGCTTGCCTTGTCCCATGCGACAACGGTTTCGCGCTGGTTGGTGATGCCGATTGCGGCAACGCAAGCCCCCCCGCCCGCCTTGGGGATCACCTCCATCGCGCATTCCAGCGTCTTGGCCCAGATTTCGGTTGCGTCATGTTCGACCCAGCCGGAGCGCGGGTAATGCTGCGTCAGTTCTTCCTGCGCGCTGGCGACAAGCACCCCGTCGCTGGCGAACAGCATGGCGCGGGTGGACGTGGTCCCTTCATCAAGGACTAGAATGTAGTCGCTCATCACACTCCTCTTTTCTGAGGCGTGACATGTGCCATCCTCTCCACCATATGCAAGGGCATGGCCCAAATCCCTCCCAAACCATGGCCCACCGGGCTTGCCGAGCAGTTGGAACCGCTGGTGCGCCGTGTGCTCGCGCCTAATCCTTCGCCCTATACGTTTACGGGCACGCAGACCTATGTGATCGGGCAGAGCGACGGGCCGGATTGCGCGGTGATCGATCCGGGCCCCAGCGACGCAGCGCATATCGACGCAATCATGGCAGCGATTGGCGGGCGCGGGCTCGCCGCGATCATGTGCACGCATACGCACCGCGATCATTCCCCCGCCGCCATCCCGCTTGCGGATTTGACGAGCGCGCCCGTGGTCGGCTGCGCGCCGCTTTCGCTCAGCACCGATTTGCCGCGCTCGGATGAAGCCTTCGACACCACTTACGCGCCTGACCGGGTGCTGGAGGATGGCGAGGCCATGCGCGGGACCGGGTGGACGCTAACAGCGGTGGCGACACCGGGCCACACCTCCAATCACCTGTGTTTCGCGCTTGAAGAAAGCGGCGCGCTGTTCACCGGCGATCACGTGATGGGCTGGTCCACCAGCGTCGTGGTTCCGCCCGATGGCGACATGGGCGATTATCTGGCCAGCCTCGAAAAGCTGTTGGCGCGTGAAGACCGCGTGTACCATTCGGCCCACGGCGCCGCGATCGAGAAACCGCGCCAACTGGTGCGCGGCATGATCGGCCATCGCCGCCAGCGCGAAAACCAGATCCTGCGGCTGATGCGCGAGCGTGCGCGGCCCATCTCCGAATTCATCCCCGACATGTACAAGGGACTTGATGAACGCCTTATCCCGGCCGCCGAAATGAGCGTCAGCGCGCATCTGATCGACCTGCAAAAGCGCGGGCTCGCGGTGCAACAGGACGGGGTCTGGCGCTCGGATTGACCCATGCTTCGGATTGCGCCTAGTCTGACGACGGGTGCAGAAAATCGGGGGGTTCGGTTCAGTGGCAACATCGGCCAATTTGGGCGCGCAGGCGCAATCCGGGGTTTCAGACACGCGATTTTTCACGGTGATGGCGATCCTGATGTCGCTGGTGATCGTCGCGGGCTTTTCGGTCCAGCTGGGCTTTGGGCGGTCCAGTTTTGCAGTGCCATGGCCGTTTCACCTGCACGGCATCATCTTTTGCGCATGGGTCGCGCTTTACCTTGCGCAGCATATTCTGATCGGGTCCGGCAATTCCGCATTGCACGCCCGGCTGGGCAAAACGGCCTATCTGCTGATCCCGGCCATGCTGGTGGCAGGCACGTTGATCATGGTCGTCGTCATCCAGCGTAACGGCGGACCTTTCTTCTTTCACAAGAGCGAATTTTTCTGGAGCAACACCGCTGTGCTGTGGTGCTTTGGCGGGCTCGCGTTCTGGTCACTGAAACAGCGCCGCCATACGGGATGGCACCGAAGGCTGATGCTGTGCGCGATGGCGATCCTGACCGGCCCCGGCCTTGGTCGATTGCTGCCCCTGCCGTTGATGATCCCGAATTCATGGCTCATCACCACGCTCGTCACCTTCATTTGGCCGGTGATCGGAATAATCGCCGACAAGCGCAGCCGGGGCGAAGTGCATCCCGCCTATTGGTGGGGCCTAGGCGCCTATGTCGCGACCTTCGCGGTATCGATGGTGGTCGGATACAGCCAATTCGGGATCAGCGTGACAGAGTGGATCGTCGATGGCACTCCGGGTGCCGAACGCCCGATGGAGCCCTTCCTGCCCGACGGTTTCACAATGTGACCCCGGCCGCGAGGGGCGGAGCCATTCGCTATTCGATCCGCCCCTTTGCAAAGTCCTCCGCCAGCTGGAATTTTTGAATCTTTCCAGAACCCGTCAGCGGGAATTGCTGCATCCACACCCAATGCGCCGGGGTCTTTTGCGGGGACAATCGGGCGCGCACATGCGCTTTCAATTCGTCATCCGTGGGCCGTGCAGCCCCTTCCGCCAACCGCATGAAGCAGGCGACGATTTCGCCCCATTTGTCGTCCGGCACCCCTGCACACGCGACCTCGGCGACGGCGGGATGTTCGAGCATCGCGGCTTCGATTTCGGCCGGGAACAGGTTTTCCCCGCCACGGATGATCATCTCCTTCACCCGGCCCGTGATCTTCACATAACCGCGCGCGCTCATGCTGCCGAGATCGCCAGTGTGCAGCCACCCGTCGGCATCAATCGTTTCGGCGGTCGCTTTCGGATTGTCGTTATAGCCCACCATCATGTTGTATCCGCGCATGCAGATTTCGCCCTGCTCCTCCACGGCGCACACCGAATTGTCCTTGGGAGAGCGGATTGACACTTCCATATGGCTGCACGGCTGACCGATCGTTTCGACCAATTCCGCGCCGGTGTCGCCCGGCCATGCGGCAGTGATCGCGGGCGAGGTTTCGGTCTGGCCATAGACGATCAGGATCGGCACGCCGAAGGTGTCCTGCGCCGCCTTGTTCAGCGCAGGCTGGACCGTCGCACCCCCGCTGATCACGGTTTCGACACTCGACACGTCGGTGCCGGTGGATCGCGCGGCTTCGATGATGGCAAAGATCATCGTGGCGACCCCGCCCAGCACTTCGGGTTGTTCCCGTTCGATCGCCTTTGCCACCGCACCCGGATCGAACACAGATACCAGCAGCAAGGTGGCGCCGTGCGCGATCGTGCCGAGCACGCACACCGCGCTGCCGGCGGTATGAAACAGCGGGAAAGGACACATCACAGTCTTGCCAGGGGCAAGGTTCCACCGCGTGAACACATCGAAATTGCTTTGGACCAGGCCGTGCTGGTGCAGCAATACGCCTTTGGGAAAGCCCGTGGTTCCCGAAGTGTACTGGATCATCACGATGTCGTGCGGCTTGGTAGGGCGCAGCACTCCATCGCCTTCACCCGCAAACAGCTCGGCGTGATCGGTGATGTCGATGACGTGATCATGCGCCGGCAGGCCCGCCGCCGCTTCATCGACAATCGGGCGCAGCGCGCTGCCCCGGACATTGGGCTGGTAATAGACCGCGCCCGACCCGGATTGTTCGAGCACGTACCGCACTTCGCGGGCAAGGAACGAGGGGTTGACTGTCACCAGCGTCAGCCCCGCCATCGCCGCTCCCAGCTGGACCAGCACCCATTCCGGGCAATTGCCGCCCATGATCGCGATCCGCGTCCCCGCCGGGTGCCGCGCGGCCAGCGCCCGCCCGCATCGTTCCGCATCACCGAGCAGCTGCGAATAGCTCCATTCGCGTCCGATGGTTCCGTCGGCAAGCAGTTCGCGCAGGGCTTTCTCCGTGGGACGCACCGCCGCCTGTTCACGCAGGACCTCTTCGATGGTCCGTTCGCTATAGGGTGTATCGGCCTGCGCCGGGCAATAGGCGCGCGTAAGGTTCAGTTGGTACATCTCGCTCTCCCCCCAAGCACGCTACCACAGGAGGCACGAAAATTGCTCGAATTCTGGCGCATCAATCCCTATGTCGGGCGCAAGATGATTATCGGGGATCACGCATGAGCATTGAAACCAAAGTTCCCGCCGGCGACGATTTGCTGGCCGAGATCAACCGGCTGCGCAAGGAACGCAACGCCGTGATCCTCGCGCATTATTACCAGACCCCGGATATTCAGGACATTGCCGATTTCGTCGGCGACAGTCTGGAGCTGTCGCGCAAGGCGGCGGAAACCGACGCCGACGTGATCCTGTTCTGCGGGGTCAAGTTCATGGCTGACACGGCGAAAATCCTGTCGCCCGACAAGATCGTGGTGCTGCCCGACATGGACGCCGGATGCAGCCTCGAAGACAGCTGCCCGCCCGAAAAGTTCAAGGCTTTCCGCGAAGCGCACCCCGATCACATCGCGCTGACCTACATCAACTGCTCGACCGAGGTGAAAGCGCTGTCCGACGTGATCGTCACCAGCTCCAGCGCGGAAACGATCCTGTCGCAGATCCCGCCCGAGCAGAAGATCATCTTCGGCCCCGATCGCCACCTTGGCGGCTGGCTGTCGCGCAAGTTCAACCGCGAAATGTTGCTGTGGCCGGGCGTGTGCATCGTCCACGAAGCCTTCAGCGAAACCGAGCTGCTGAAACTGAAAGAGCAGCACCCCGGCGCACCCGTGGCCGCGCACCCGGAATGCCCGCCCGCGATCATCGACCACGCCGATTACGTCGGATCGACCAGCGGCATATTGAAATTCGCTAAGGAGTTTCCGGGCGATACGCTGATCGTCGCGACCGAGCCGCACATCATGCACCAGATGGAAAAGGCGCTGCCGGAAAAAACCTTCATCGGCGCGCCCGGCGGGGACGGCAACTGCAACTGCAACATCTGCCCCTACATGGCATTGAACACCATGGAGAAGATGTACACCGCCCTGCGCGATCTGGAACCGCGCATCGAGATCGAGGAAGACATCCGCCTGAAAGCGAAAAAGAGCCTCGACCGGATGCTGGAAATGGCCAGCGGCACAGTGGGCATGGGCGATCTGGGCAAGGTGCCGTTCAAGGGGGATTGAGGCGGTGCCCGTCTATTCAGTCATAATTGAAGGGGCCAATTTTCCTTCGCGCCTTATCGACGGGGCGGAGGGGCCTTTAGGATTCTTCGCCAACCGAATTATTGAACGCGAATCCCAAGCGGCGGCCGAAGCCGCTGCCGTTGAACTTATCAAAGCGGAACTCAAACCGCTGCTAGGGCAACGATGCGATGGCGAGCCCAATCCGACGATGTATCTCGATCAGATTTCGGAGTTGGATCGCCTCCCCGAAGAAATTGCAAACAGCGGCATGACTTGGTTTCAGATGGGTTCTTGAACAATTGCCCTAGATGCCAGCTTTCGCTGGCATGACGTGTTCTTTTGATCGTCACGTCAGCCCTCGTCGTCACCCCAGCGAAAGCTGGGGTCTCTGGCGGCTAGGAAAGCAGTTTGAGATAGAGATCATCCCAAGACGGGTTCTGCTTCTCAATCGCTTCGATCTTCCATTCGCGCTTCCACGCCTTCATTGCTTTTTCACGGGCGATAGCTTCGTCGATGGTTGCAAACTCTTCGACGTAAACGAGACAGTTGCATTTGTATTTCGACGTGAACGCGCCACCTGTCCCTTCGCGATGTTGGGCAACGCGTGCCGCAAGGTCGGCGGTGACACCGATGTAGAGCACGCCATATCGCTTGTTGGTCATGATATAGACATGACCGCCTCGCTTCATTGATTGGCCTCGTCGCCGGGGGCCAGAGACCCCAGCTTTCGCTGGGGTGGCGGGGAGGGCTGGATTGACGTTGTGACCATCCCCGGCCCCGCCTTCCTCGTTGTTGCCCGCGCCACCACCAGCGCACTGCCCAGCAGCACCATTCCGGCGATGTCGAGGCCGCTCAGCACTTCGCCAAACACGCTCCACCCGATCACTGCCGCAATCGCGGGCTGGGTCAGTAGCGCAAGCCCGATGATCAGCGGGGGGAAGTGGCCGAGCGAATAGACCAGCAGCCCCTGCCCGATCAGCTGGCTGGTGATGAACAGCACCACCACCGGGGTCCAGTCGGTCGGCCACACCGGCTCGCCCAGCGCAATCGCCAGCATCAGTAGCGCGGGCGCGGCGAATATGCTGACCCACACCAGCAGGCTCCACGATCCGAAGCGTGCTCTTTCGCCCTGAAGCGTCAGCAGATAGACCGCGTAAAGCAATCCGGCGGTGATGCAGAACAGGTCCCCGGCGAAAGTCTCGGCCGAAATTTCGAGGCTGCGGCCCAGCAATATTCCTGCCCCGGCCAGCGCGCATACGATCGCCAGCCATTCCAGCCCGCGCGGCAGCATGCGCGCGATGATGAAGCCCCAGAACAAAAGGATGATCGACCCGGCATTGCCGAACAGCGTCGCATTGCCAAGCCGCGTCATCCCGATCCCAATGTGCCAGCTGGCCAGATCCCCGGCAAAGGCCAACGCCCCCACCGCCACCAGCGCATAGGTGCGGCGCGGCATCCCCGTCAGGCGTTGCCCCGCAAACCGCGCAAACAGCACGAGGAACGGCAGCGCCAGAAACAGCCGCCAGAACGCCGCGCTTACCGGTCCGGTATCGGTCAGCCGGACCAGCCAGGGCCCCAGCGCCAGCGCGAAATTGCCGCCAAGCAACGCCGCCAGCAAAAGCGCCGCCTTTACGTTGAACAGCTTTTCTTGGGTGGCCCCCTCATTTTCCATCCTTGCGCCTTAAGCCCATCGCCGCCAAGTGAATAGCCAATTGCAACCCAACCGGAGGAATTCCTCACATGCATGACGCTCTGTTCCAGCCGCTCAAGATGGGCGCGCTCGAAGCGAAGAACCGCATTTTCATGGCCCCGCTCACCCGCGGGCGCGCGGCCGATCCGATGTTCGTGCCCAATGATCTGATGGCGACCTATTACCGCCAGCGTGCAGGCGCGGGCATGATCCTGACCGAAGCGACCGGTATCAGCGTCGAAGGGCTGGGCTGGCCATCGGCTCCGGGCATCTGGAGCGACGAACAGACCGAAGCGTGGAAGGCGACGACCAAGGCGGTGCACGAGGAAGGCGGCCTGATCGTCATGCAGCTCTGGCACATGGGGCGCATCGTCCACCCCTATTTCCTCGGCGGCGAACCGCCGTTTTCCGCCAGCGCGACCAAGGCTCCCGGCGAAGCACATACGCCGCAGGGCAAAAGCGAATACGCGACCGCGCGCGCCATGACGCATGAGGATATCCAGCGCACCATTGGCGATTATCGCCGCGCCGCCGAGAACGCGAAAAAGGCCGGGTTTGACGGTGTGCAGTTGCACGGCGCGAACGGCTACCTTGTCGATCAATTCCTGCGCGACAAGACCAATCTGCGCACCGACGAATACGGCGGCAGCCCGGAAAATCGCACCCGCTTCATGCGCGAAGTTCTGGAAGCGATAATCGATGTCTGGGGCGCGGACCGGGTCGGCATCCGCCTTTCACCCAATGGCGATTCGCAAGGGACCGACGATAGCAACCCGCCCGCGACATTCGGCGCGGCGGCCAAGGTGTGCGAGGAACTGGGCCTTGCCTTTGTCGAACTGCGCGAACCGGGGCCGGACGGCACTTTCGGCCAGACCGATGTGCCCAAGCAGAGCCCGCTGATCCGCTCGATCTACACTGGTCCGCTGATCCTCAATTCGGATTACACCGCAGAGGAAGCCGACGCCGATGTGTCGAGCGGAAAGTGCGATGCCGTGAGCTTTGGCCGCCCCTATATCTCGAACCCCGATCTCGAAAAGCGGATCGCGGCCGGGGCACACTGGAACCCGAACAAGGACGTGCCCAAGAGCTGGTACTTCCCGATTCCCGAAGGCTACACCGACTATCCGACGCTCGAACAGGAACAGTCCGAAGCGGCGGAATAATCCCCTTACCCCTCGGGTGTCGCCGGTGGTGCCGGCGGCGCCGGAGCGGGGGCCGCTGGGTCGTTGGTGGTGGTGATGGTGGTTTCCACCGAAGTCTCTCCACCATCAGTGCTGGTCGTTACAGTGGTGGTGGTGGATTGACGCGCCGCCGGAGGCGATGTCGAAGTCAGTTCCTCCAGCGGGAGCATGTCGTCGCTGATCGTCCCGCCCAGCACTTCGCCGGCGGCCTCTCCCCCGGTCGCCACAGCTTCGCCATCGCCGGCGGCTTCATCCCCGCACCCGGCGAGCGCCAGCGTGGCCAAGAGCGAAATCGGAATCAGTTTGCGGATCATTTGCTACATGCCTTTTGCCGGGCGGTTTCCAGCGCGCCGAGGAAACGTCCAGCCTGCCCGATCAGCGCCTGGTCCCATTGCTCGCTGGTGATCGATTTGCCAAGCCGCGCCATGCTGGTGACGCCGAATTCGTCGATTCCGCAAGGCACGATCCCGCCGAAATGCGACAGGTCGGGATCGAGATTGACCGAAAAACCATGCAGCGTGACCCAGCGCCGGACCCGGACGCCGATTGCGCCGATCTTCGCCTCGCGCCCGTCGATATCCTGCGTCCAGATGCCCACGCGCCCTTCGCAGCGCCATGCCTCGATATCGAAGGTGGCCAGAGTGTCGATCACCCAGCCTTCGATGGCATGGACGAAACAGCGCACGTCCTTGCCGCGCTTGCCAAGGTCCAGCATCAGATATCCGACCCGCTGGCCCGGCCCGTGATAGGTGTAGCGCCCGCCCCTGCCTGCCTCGACCACTTCGAAACGCGGATCGACCAGTTCAGCCGGATCCGCGCTGGTGCCGGCGGTGTAAACGGGCGGATGTTCGAGCAGCCAGATCAACTCGTCTGCCTCACCCGCAGAGATCGCCCGCGCGCGTTCCTCCATAGCTTCCAGCGCCGCAGTGTATCCGACCGGCGCGCTTTCGCGCTGCCATTCGACGTTGTGCGGATCAGTCAAATCGAGTGCAATGCTTGCCATTGACCCTGCGTGGGGGCATTGAACGCGCTAATCAAGGGGTCAATCGCCGATCCATGGATATCCGGCCGCGTCAGGCGGCATTGGTTTCGGCGACAGCAGAAGGGATCTGAAGTGAAACTCGACATGGGCAAGGCATGGTCGGATGCGACCGGACTGATCGGTTCTAACTTCGGGCTTCTCACCACAATAGTCGGTCTGTTCTATTTCCTGCCGAGTTTCGCGATCACTCTGCTTGTCCCCGAAGTCGCCAATCCGGCGCCCCCGCCCGCCCCCGGAGGCAGCGATCCCGAAGCCGCCTTCAAGGCGATGATGGAAACACTGCAGGAGCAATATGCGACCGGGTGGCCTTATTTCCTGGCGACGACCCTTGCCGCCTATGTCGGGTCGGTTGCGGTGCTGGCGCTGTTTGCGGAACGCGGCAATCCAACCGTGGGCGACGCTTTGAAGGCCGGTTTTCGCGGTGCGCCGATCTATCTGGCCACGCAGTTGATCTTCGGCCTAGCGATCGGTCTGGTCGGCGGCTTGCTGGTCACGGGCGCCGTGCTTATCTCCCCGTTTTTGGGGATCTTGGTCGGCATCATCGTCCTCGTCGCGGCGGTGTATGCCTCGATCAAGCTCATCCTGATCCCGGCGATCATCGGGATCGAGGGTGATCTCAATCCGATTTCGGTGATGAAGCGTTCGTGGGCTTTGACCAAAGGCAATTCGCTGCTGATCTTCGTCTTCCTGTTCGTGCTGCTGATTGTGGTCGGGCTGGTTTCGCTGGTCGTCACGCTTGTCTTCACGACAGTTCTGGCCGCGTTCGGCGAACCTGTTGCCAGCATCGGAGCCGGGTTCGTCTCAAGCCTCAGCAGCGCCATCGTCGGCGGCCTGTTCCTGTGCGTGGTGGCCGCAATCCACCGCCAGCTTGCTCCAGGCGCATCCAAGGTGGATATCGAAACCTTCGATTGAAGGGCCTGCGTCATATCGCCGATTGAAAGCACGGACACTCTGGCCTAGCGCCATTGTTGATGGCCGAAGCCGACGCCCCGCCTGATAAGAAAAGCATCGCCGCCAATCCGATTTCGGGCGGGCGCATGGCGTTGCTGTTCACGGTCATGCTGGTGACAGCGGCAGGCAACACCGCGATGCAATCGGTGATGCCGTCAATCGGCACCGCGCTGCAGGTAGACGACGTCTGGATCAGCCTTGCCTACAGCTGGTCTGCGCTGCTGTGGGTGGTGTGCGCTCCGATCTGGGCGCGGCGTTCGGACAAGCGCGGACGCAAGGCGATGATGGCGGTGGGTCTGACCGGCTTCATCGTATCGATGCTGCTTTGCGGACTTGCGCTCTATGCGGGACTTTCGGGCTGGCTTTCCGCGCTGTGGGCGCTGATCGCATTTGCCGCGGCGCGCAGCCTTTATGGCGGTTTCGGAAGCGCAGCGCCCCCGGCAGTGCAGGCCTATGTCGCGTCGCGCACGCCGCGCAGCCAGCGCACGCAGGCGCTGTCGTTGATCGCTTCCAGCTTCGGGCTCGGCACGGTTATCGGTCCGGCACTGGCGCCTTTGATGGTGCTGCCCCTCCTCGGGCTGGGGCTGACGGGGCCGTTCATCTGCTTTGCCGCGATCGGGCTTGCGGCAGTGCTGCTGTTGCGCTGGCGCCTGCCCAATGACGAACCGCAATTTGCGGCACGCGGGCTGGCCGCACCCTATTCGAGCGGTTCGGGTGCGCCGAGCGATCCGCAAGCTTCGCTAGAGCCAGAGGAAGGCGAGGAGCCACCCCGTCTTGGCTGGCGTGACATGCGCCTGCGCCCCTGGATCATCGCCGGGTTCTTTGGCGGCCATGCGCAAGCGATGGTATTGGGAATTTCGGGCTTTCTGGTGCTCGACCGGCTGGGCCTGAGGGCGACACCCGAACTTGGTGCGGGGCCGGTCGGGCTCGTATTGATGGCCGGTGCGCTTGCCACGCTGGTTGCGCAATGGGGCCTGATCCCGCGCTTCGACCTCGGGCCGCGCGCCGCGACGCTATGGGGCATAACAACGGCGGCTGTCGGGACGATATTGCTTGGGGTGGCGGGCGACCTGCACATGATCGCGCTGGGATACGCCATCGCATCGCTCGGCTTTGGCCTGTTCCGGCCCGGGACCACGGCGGGCACGTCGCTCGCGGTTACCCGCGCGGAGCAGGGTCAGGCATCGGGCATCGTCGCGTCGCTAGCAGGGGCGAGCTACATCTACGCTCCGGCACTGGGCGTATGGCTGTATGGCCATTCCGACTGGCTCGGTTTCGGGCTGATCGTCGCTCTATGCCTGATCGTGCTCGGCCACGGCTGGTTCGCCTTGCAGGCCGACCGCGATCTGACCCGCGACCGGAACTGACGCGGCTACAGAAGTTTCAACACTTCATCCTGCGGGCGGCACAGCGCCACACCCTTTTCCGTTTCCACCAGCGGGCGGTTGATCAGGATCGGATCGGCGACCATCGCATCAAGGATCGTGTCTGCATCGGCTTGCGGCAGGCCACGCTCCTCCGCATCGGTGCCACGCAGACGCAACCCTTCAACCGGGGTCATTCCGGCGTCAGCGAACAATTGCGCGAGCTTTTCGCGCGAAGGCGGGTCCTTGAGGTATTCCACCACCGTCAGATCGACCTTCGAAAGGTTTTCAAGGATCGCCAGCGTCTTTCGCGAAGTACCGCATTTGGGATTGTGCCAGATGGTTGCCTTCATCTCTTGTGTCTCCGTTTCGATTTGCGTGCGCCCTGCCGCAAGCCGCACCGTCGATCAAGCAGGAGCAGCCTGCGCAGGGTAAGGCTCGGCAGAATTGCCACACAAGCTTGAAATGCGAATTATTCTCAAAAACATCCTTGCACTTGCGAATAGGTTGCAATAGCGCCCCCTCCATGATTGCAAAACAACCGATGACCTATCGACTCGCCCGCACCGCTCTCTTGCTCGGCTGCGCAGCAATGGCGTTCCCCGCGCTCGCGGAAACCACCGAAGCAGGTAGCGGCGTCGCTGCGGAAAGTTCTGCCGAGGATTCAGCCGATCGCGGACCGAATATCGTCGTCACCGGCGATGTCCTCTATTCCAACGAAATGAATGCGCTGAAGACGCCGACCCCGATCATCGACGTCCCGCAATCGCTCAGCATCACCACCGCCGATCAGATCATCCAGCAGGGCTTCGATTCAATCGGGGACATCGTGCTTTACACCCCCGGTGTCACCAGTTCGCAGGGCGAAGGACACCGCGATGCCGTGGTGTTCCGGGGCGTCCGGTCCACCGCCGACTTCTTCGTCGACGGGGTACGGGATGACGTCGAATATTATCGCGGTCTCTACAATCTTGAGCAGGTGGAAATCCTGCGGGGCCCCAACGCCCTGCTGTTCGGACGCGGCGGAACCGGCGGCATCCTCAATCGCGTGACCAAGAAGGGTGTCATCGGCGAGAATTTCACCGGCTTCCGCACCTCGGTCGACACTTTCGGCGCCTTCGACATCTGGGCGGACGTCAACCTCGCCACGGGTGAGAACTCGGCGCTGCGGATCAACGCAGCCTATGAGAATCTCAACAATCACCGCGATTTCTTCGACGGTGATCAATTCGCCATCAACCCCACCTTCCGCGCACAATTGGGTGATCGCACCACCATCGATCTCGCCTATGAATATATCGATCACGAACGCTTCATCGATCGCGGCATCCCCACCGATGACAACGGCGATCCGGTTCGTGGCCTAAAGGACATTACCTTCGGCGACCCGGAAGAAAACTACACCACCTTCCAGGCCCATGTCCTGCGCGGCACGCTGCAACATGTGTTCTCGGACAATCTGAAGGGCAATCTCACCGCTTCGTGGGGTGACTACGACAAGGTTTACTCCAACTATTTCCCAGTCGGCTACAACCCCGCCACCAATGTTGTGGCGATGGATGGCTATATCGACACGACGCAGCGCCAGAATCTCGTGCTTTCAGGAAATCTGATCGGTGAATTCGCGACTGGCGGGATCGAGCATACGCTGATCGTGGGTGGCGAGTTCATCGACACAAGCAACAACAATGATCGCTTCAACCCGGTGTTCGACACGGCAGTGCTCGATGGCCGCCGCACCGATGTCGAATTCTTCCCGGCAGTTCGCCCGCTGCCCCTGCGCGGAGGCGTCGGCACGACGGCAGACGGACGTACAACCCGCGGCCCGTTCACCGCGCTCAATGACGACACCGAAGCCGATCTGACGGTAGTTTCGGCTTACATCCAGGACGAGATCAAGCTGGCGGAATGGATCCGGGTGGTGCTGGGCGCGCGGTTCGACAGTTTCGAAATCACCGTGCTCGACAATCGCACTGGAGCGGTTCGCACCCGAAAGGACGAGGAGATCACCCCTCGGCTCGGCCTGATCCTGAAGCCGCAGCAGAACCTTTCGATTTACACCAGCTATTCGGAAACCTTCCTGCCGCGTTCGGGCGATCAGTTTGCCGATATCAACCCACCGGCTGACGCACTGGAGCCGGATACCTTCTCCAATCTCGAAGCCGGGGTGAAGTGGGACATCCGCCCCGGCCTCGCGCTGACGGGTGCGGTATTCCAGATCGAGCAATCATCACCGCAAGTTGCGGACAACAATCCGGGCACGCTTGATGTCATCGATTCGAAGATCCGCGGCTTCGAAGCCCAGTTGCAGGGGCAGGTCACCGATTGGTGGTTCCTTTCGGCCGGCTATTCCTATCTCGACGGCGAACAGCAAAGCCGTACCGGCCCGACCGGGCGGCGCCTGCGCGAACTGCCTGAGAACATGTTCTCGATCTGGAACAACTTCCAGGCGACCGATCAGCTTGGTTTCGGGCTTGGCCTTACGGCGCAGGACGAAAGCTTTGCCGACAACGGCAATACGGCGACGCTGCCGTCCTATGCGCGGGTCGATATGGCGGTGTTCTACGGCGTGAACGAGAACCTGCGTTTGCAGGTCAATGTCGAAAACCTGTTTGACGAACTGTATTTCCCCAACGCCCACTCTGCCAATGAGTTGACAGTGGCGCCGCCGCTCAACGCGCGGTTCACGATTACGGGACGTTTCTGAGGAACGTCAGTCCCCGGAGTCGGAAGGCTCCGGGACAGCCCTCAGCGCGGGAACACGCTGCGCCGCGTCTGCCGCCTCGATACCAGGAGCGGGCGCGGCGCTGATGCTTTCGCGCCGCTGGATTACCCGGCCGGCCCGCTGCACCGCCCGCACCAAGCGCGGATAGACGCCGCAGCGACAAAGGTTTTGTAGCGCGTCCTCGATCTCGGCACGGGTCGGAGCGGAATTGCGATCCAGCAAGGCGGCACCGGCGATCACGATACCGGGAGTGCAATAGCCGCACTGGATCGCCTGTTCGGCTACCATCGCCTGCTGCATCGGGTGCGAGCGATCGCGCGAAAGCCCTTCGATCGTGGTGATCAGGCGCCCTTCCGCCTCGGCCAGAGTGATGCGGCAGGATCGCAAGGCCGTGCCATCGACGATCACCATGCACGCGCCGACGCAATCGCCGCCGCCGCAGCTCTTTGTCCCGGTAAAGTTCGCCGCCTCACGCAGCGCGTAGAGCAGCGGCATCTGGGGGTCGAGATCGAACTCGACCGGCCGATCGTTGATCGTCATGCGCGGCATTGCGCTATCCTAGCTGTCTGGCGAGCCGGCTCAGTTGCGCCAGCTGCTGTCGATCCGGTCAATCCGGCGCTTCCACGCCTCGAAATCGAACAGGCCGGAACCGCCCTGCCCGGACATCACCGAAAGATCGCGCTGGTGCACATCGACGACTTCCTGCGGGACGATGTTGGCCGCACCCTGCGACAGGGTCGCGACCTGGATTTCGCAAGCGCGTTGCAGCGCCCACATCTTGACGAACATGCCCGGAATCGTGCGGTCCATCACCACCGGGCCGTGGTTGCGCAGCATGAGGATCGAATGGTTGCCGAGATTGCGCACCAGCCGCTCACCCTCTTCGGGACGCACGGTCACGCCTTCGAAATCGTGGTAGCCGATCTGGTTCTGGAAATTGCAGGCATAGAAATTGGTCGGCAGCAGGCCGTCCTTGTGGCTGGCAACGGCCATCGTCGCCGTGGTGTGGACGTGGCAGATCGCATTCGCGCGGTCGCCCAGATGCTTGTGGAAATAGGCGTGCTGGGTGAAGCCGGCCTTGTTCACCATATAGGGCGAACCGCCGACATTGTTGCCTTCGACGTCGATCTTGACGAGGTTCGAAGCGGTCACTTCATCGTAAAGCAGGCCAAACGGGTTGATCAGGAAAGTATCCTTCTCACCCGGAACCGCGACGGAAATGTGGTTGTAGATCGATTCCGACCAGCCGAGGTGGTCAAAAATGCGATAGCAAGCGGCGAGATCGAGCCGGGCCTGCCATTCTTCCTTGCTGACCTTACCTTCGAGGCTGCTGTCGGGCTTAAGCTGGGTTGCCATGAGGAATCCCTCTCCTTCCTGAAATTCTTGTCTCTGCCTATCGCATGGCACGCGGGGGCTGCACAAGCATTTCGCTTTGCCTTGCCGCCGGGCTGCGGCTACCCGCGCAGTCTCGATGAACCAGCAATCTTCCTCACCTATCAAATCAGCAAGCGCCAAGCTGACGCAGGGCAGCATCACTGGGCATCTGATCGGGCAGACCCTGCCCGCGGTCATCGGGGTCGCCGCGATCATGTCGATCGGATTGGTGGATGCCTATTTCATCGGCCAGCTGGGCAGCGATGCGCTGGCGGCGATCTCCTTCATCTTTCCGATCTCCGTGGCGCTGACTTCGCTCGGCGTGGGGGTGATGGTGGGCATCAATTCCGTTGTCGCCCGTGCGCTGGGTGAGGAAGACCCCGAACGCGCCGCCCGCCGGGCAAATTTCGGCATCGTTTTCGCAGTGCTGGTTGGCGCGATCATGGCGCTGGCATTGTTCACGCTGCACGATCCGTTGTTCCGGCTGATGAACGCCCCCGATCACCTGCTGCCGTTGATCCGCACCTATATGCAGCCCTTTGCCCTGGGCTTTCCGCTGATCCTGGCGATCATGGGCTTCAACGGGGTGCTGCGCGGACAGGGCGAAGCGCGCAAGACCAGCCTTGTCAGCATAACCTATGCAACAGCCAACTGGGTGCTCGATCCGCTGCTGATTACGGGCGCTTTCGGATTCGAAGGATTGGGCATCGTCGGCGCGGCCTATGCGACCGTCATCGGGTGGGCGTTCGGTGCGATCATGGCGATGGTGTTGATGCGCCGGGCGGAGATCCCGCTCGATTTTGGTCTGCTGCGCGATTGCAGCCCGATCGATCCAGCGGTTTCAATCCTGCGGGTGACCGGCCCTGCAGCTTGTTCGAATGCGATCAACCCTGTCGGCCTGTCGATCCTGACTGCGCTTGTGGCGCTCGAAGGCGAGGCGGCCGTTGCTGGGTTCGGAGCCGCCGGACGACTGCAAAGTTTTGCCACAGTGCCGCTGCTGGCGCTGTCCGGCTCGATCGGCGCGATCGTCGGACAGAATTGGGGCGCGCGCGAATTCGACCGGGCGCGCGAAGCGGCGCTTTGGGCTTTCGGCTTCTGCATCGTCTGGGGCCTCTGCATTGCACTGGCGATGGTATCTGGCGGCGAATTCCTGGCCTTCCTGTTTACCGAGGATGCCGACGTCGCGAGCGAATTCGCGCTGTATCTCAGCATCGCGGCGTGGGGCTATGCAGGCTTCGGAATCCTGATCGTCGCCAACGGGATATTGAACGCGGTCGACAAAGCTTCACTCGCGCTGACCCAATCCGCTCTGCGGGTATTTCTGGTGATGCTGCCCTTTGCCTGGCTGCTGGTTGGCAGCTGGGGCAGCGCCGCGATCTATTCGGCGGAACTCGCCGCCAATCTGTTCGGAGCCGTCACCGGCATTCTGCTGGTAACCTACGCCATCAAACTGCGCCATGCGAGATAGGGCGCGCTAGGCCTTCGTTAACCATCTGTCGCCATAGGTGAACCTCACGCAAGAAGGGGCACAGGCGTCATGGATGACCTGCTGGCGGATTTCGTCGCAGAGACACGCGAAATGCTGGAAGCAAGCACGGGCGAAATCGTCGCCTGGGAAGCTGATCCGGCGGATCGCGCGCGGCTCGACACCATTTTCCGCTTTGTCCACACGGTTAAGGGCAATTGCGGCTTCTTCGATTTTCCACGCCTGGCCGCGCTTAGCCATGCAGCCGAAGACGCGCTTGCCGATTGCCGGGCAGGACGACGCGAACCGGACAGCGCCCTCGTCAGCGTGGTTCTCGCCATCATCGACCGGATTGTCGCCATGGTGGATGCGATCGAGGCAGGCGAGCAATTTCCCGAGGGTGGCGATGATGAACTGATCGCCGCCTTGCAGCCGGGCGCCGAAGCGCCCGCCTTGCCGCATGCCCCCGCCAGCGCGCTGCTGGATGACTTCAACCCCGAAACCGGCGAAACGACGCTCGCGAAACGCGCCGAACCTGTTGCCGCCCAGCGATCAATCCGGCTCCCCGTCGACTTGCTCGACCGGGTGATGAGCGGGGTTTCCGACATGGTGCTGGCCCGCAACGATCTGGCTCACCGCTTGCGTCAGGCCGGGACCCAGCCGACAATCGACGGCCCGTTCGAACGGCTCACGACAATCCTTGCCGATGTTCGCGACGCGATCACGCGGATGCGGATGCAGCGCATCGAAACGCTGTTCAGCGCCGTACCCCGCCTGGTTCGCGATCTGTCGAGCGAGCTTGGCAAGCAGGTGATGGTCGATCTCGAAGGCGGCGATGTCGAACTCGATCGCGAAATGATCGAAACGATCCGCGACCCGATCACCCACATCATTCGCAATGCGATCGATCACGGGATCGAAAAGCCCGGCGAAAGGCTTGCCAATGGCAAGCGCGAGATCGGCATGCTGTCGATTGCCGCGCGGCAATCGGGCAATACGATTTCGATCGTGATCAGCGATGACGGGCGCGGGCTGGACGAGGAAAGAATTGCCGCAAAGGCGATCTCGACAGGCCTGATCACGGCTGATCAACGAGCACAAATGAGCCGCGAGGCGATCTTGCAGCTGATTTTCCAACCCGGATTTTCGACTGCCGAAACCGTCAGCAACGTCTCGGGCCGCGGCGTCGGTCTGGATGTGGTGCGCGAAAATCTGGAGCGGGTCGGCGGCAGCATCAAGGTATCCAGCAGCAATCACGTGGGCACGCTGTTCACGCTGCAAATCCCGCTTACGCTCAGCATCATTGCCGGACTGACGGTGGAAGTTTCCGATCAACGCTTTGCCATCCCGCAAAGCTATGTCGAGGAAATCATCCACGCATCGGCCAAGGCTCTGGACTTCACCCGCGTTGGCGAAACCGCGCTTGTCACTTTCCGCGGTGTGCGCGTGCCGTGCCTGATGCTGACTGACGTGCTGGGCCTGCCCACGGGTGATCTTGCCGACGGGCAGCACATCATGGTGATGCTGCGTCTCGCCAGCGGTGATCTGTTCGCGCTGGCGGTCGATCGCATCCATTCGCATGGCGATATCGTGGTCAAGCCGCTTGCTCCGGCCGTGATGCGCACCGGGCTCTACGCCGGTTCGAGCCTGCTCGATGATGGCCGACCGGTGCTCTTGCTCGATGTGACCAATATCGCAGCCACCCACGATCTTGTTTCCGATGCCAAAAGCCGCGTGCTGCGCGCCTTTGAAGAAGATGACGAGAGCGCAGCCGCCGAAGTGCAGCGCGCCATGCTCTTCACCCATTTCGACGGTCGCCGCTGCGCGATCCGGCTTGAACTTGTGCAGCGGATTGAGACCGCACCTGCCAGCGCCCTCGACCTGTCCGGCTCCACCTCGCGCGCAGTGATCGAAGGCGAAATCCTGCCGGTGGTCGGATTGCCCGATGGCCCCGTTCCGGCGGAGAAAATCCGGCTCCTGCGTCTCACCGATGGTGCGTGCGAGCTGCTTCATGCGGTGCGCGAAGTGGATGACGCGGCCCTGCTCGAAGGCGCGCTGGAACCCGAACCGAACGATCCACTGGTCGAAGCCGTCACGCTGGTGGACGGGCAGACTGTCGCCCTGCTGGACGGCCATGAACTCTTCGCACGGCACAGCAAGCCAGCCGAAGCGGCAGCCAAGCCGGTGTGCCGTTTGCCCGACAGCGATTGGGCCAGAAGCATACTCGCTCCGCTGGTTGCATCCGCGGGGTACAAAGTCGCTTCAGATGCCGACAACCACGAAGATGTGGCGATCTGGTTCGACGATGAATACGAAGCCGCAGCCGCGCTTGATGTCGAGTTCCGATCACCCGTGATCCGGCTGCGCGATGCTCCGGAAGCCCCCGATGCCGCTGAAACCATCTATCGTTATGATCGCGATGGACTGATCCGGGCGCTCAGGCAGGCGCGCAAGACGATGGGAGCGCGATAATGGACGATCTGCTTGTCATGGCCCAGATTGCCGGACGCCGGTGCGCCTTGCATGCGCATGATGTGCAATCGGTGATCGAGATCGCCGCAGTTACTCCGATCCCGCGGGCACCGGATTTCATCGCCGGGATCACGGCCATGCGAAGCCAGGCGCTGACCGTCATCGATTGCCGCCGTGCGCTCGGTTTCGACCCGGATCACTGGGCGACCGACAACCGTGCGATTGTCGTCAGCATCTCGGGATACTCCTATGCATTGCTGATCGATGCGATCGAGGACATCACATCGGGCATGGGCCAGCCGGAGGAAATTCCGGGCGGCTTTGGCCCGGAATGGTCGCGCGTGGCGACAGGGCTGATCGAAACGCGCGTGGGGCCGGCGCTGCTGATCGACGTCGCGGCCTTGATCGCAGGACCAGATCCAATCGGAGCTGCGGCTTAATCCAAAACTTACCTTCTGCGGGTAACGCTGCCGATTGTACCGTTGAAGAGACCGACCTGTCCGGTGCCATGTCGCATCGGGCAAGATCGAAGGGTGGCTAATGAAAACGTGTCTGATCGTCGATGATTCCCGAGTGATCCGCAAGGTATCGCGACACATTCTCGAAACGCTCGGCTTTGCCGTGGGCGAGGCCGAGAATGGGAAGGAAGGGCTGGATGCCTGCATGGCGTCGATGCCCGACGTCGTGCTGCTCGACTGGAACATGCCGGTAATGACAGGCATCGAATTCATCACCCAGCTGCGTCAGCGCCCCGGCGGTGACAAGCCCAAGGTTGTGTTCTGCACCACCGAAAATGACGTTGCGCATATCCGCGAAGCGATCAGTGCGGGCGCGGACGAATATGTGATGAAGCCGTTCGATCACGAAACGCTTCAGATCAAACTGCAATTGGTCGGCTTCGCGTGAGCCCACAAGGCGATCATCACTCCCGGCTGCTGAGAAGGCCGTCGCCGGTTTCGGAAGGCGCAAACGCGGCGCCAGCCGCCGATCCGATCCGGGTGATGTTGATCGACGACTCGCTGACCGTGCGCACTGTCCTGAAAAGGATGGTCGAAAGCGATCCGGGAATGGTGGTGGCGGACACCGCCTCCAGCGCCGAGCGCGGCATCGCGCAGCTGAAGAACGCCGCCGTCGATGTAATCCTGCTCGATCTGGAAATGCCGGGGATGGGTGGCCTGGTCGCATTGCCGGACATCCTTGCCGCGGCACCTGATGCGCAGGTGATGGTGGTATCCTCGCTCACCGAAGACGGCGCACATGCCACGGTGGAGGCGCTTTCACTGGGCGCCGCTGACACCATGCTGAAGCCCCGGCCAGGCGGCTTCAACGAGGATTACCGCAGCCAGCTGCTCGGCAAGATCCGCGCTCTCGGGACCTCGATCCCCGATACCGCAAGTGATCAGACCAATGCCGCGAGCACACGTGAGCCGGTCGGGATTCGCACCAGCCAGCGACGCTCGAAGCGGCCTGAAATTCTCGCCATAGGGGCATCGACCGGGGGCATTCACGCCCTGAACGTGATGCTTCGGGCGCTGACACCGGCTCTCGACCTGCCGATCCTGATCACCCAGCATCTTCCCGCCTCCTTCATTCCTGTTTTCGCTCGCCAGATTGAAGTCGCAAGCGGCAGGCCGACCCGCATCGCCGCCGAAGGCACCGAGATCCGCCAAGGGGAAATCGTGATTGCCAGCGGCGAAGGACACATGACGGTACGGCGCGTGGGCGACAGGGTGGTCACACGGGTTGTCAGCGAAAGGGCGGCTAGCGGATGCCTGCCTTCGGTCGATCCCATGCTGGCCAGCCTAGCGACCACATATGAAGGCCGTGCCCTTGCCGTGATCCTTTCGGGCATGGGACGTGACGGATTGCAAGGGGCACAGCTTCTGGTTGAAGCCGGAGGCGCAATTTGGGCACAAGACGCCGATACCAGCGCCGTCTGGGGAATGCCCGGTGCCGTCGCCAAGGCAGGGCTGACGAGCATGATCGCTGCGCCGCAAACGCTCGGTGAGGCGATCATGGCCGAATTTTCGTCCGCGCATTGCGCAGGCGCCGCGGCTGTCCGGGCGTAGGCGCGTCGATGGAAGTGAGCCAGGCCTCCTACCAGATCATCGCCGATCTGCTGGCCGCGCGCACCGGTCAGCACCTGACCGAAAGCCGCCGCTGGCGCGTGCCGACTGCTCTTGCCGGCATCTTTCGCGAACACGGGATCAGCAATGTCGATCAGCTCGTCTGCCTGCTGGACGAACCGCGCCGCCGCGCGAGCGATCACGATCTAGCGACCGAAGTTGTCGAGGCGCTGCTCAACAACGAAACCTACTTCTTTCGCGACAAACCTGCCTTCGACCAGATCCCGGAAGACATCCTCCCCGAACTGGCACGTCGTCGCGAGCATACAAAGCGCATTTCGATCTGGTGCGCGGGATGCTCCACCGGTCAGGAAGTGCACAGCCTTGCCATGCTGTTCGAAGACCAGAAGGATCGCTGGGCTGGCTGGACAATCGACATCCTCGGCACCGATGTCTCGCATCGGGCGATCCGCGCCGCACGCACCGGGCTCTACAGCCAGTTCGAGGTCCAGCGCGGATTGGGCGTTGCGCAGATGCTGCGTCATTTCGACGAGACGCCCGACGGCTGGCAGATCCGCGATCATGTTCGCGGGATCACCCGCTTCCAGCAGCACAATATCCTAACAGAACCGCCCGGTCGGCAGCGTTTCGACCTCGTCCTGTGCCGTAACGTACTGCTCTATTTCGAAAGGGAAAATCGCGAGACCGCGTTCCGACGGCTGTCAGCCGCGCTCGCGCGGGACGGCTTCCTGATGCTTGGCGCCGGAGAGACCGTTATCGGCCAGACCCGTGATTTTACGCCCTCGCCAAAACGCATGAGCATTTATGAACTGCGCGAGGCAACCGAGCCTGTGAACGCAATGACGGCACGGTAGGCTTAACAAATACCGCCCCGTTTCCTGCTTTAGGACTAGCGGATTTTACCCTTCATTAGCCGTTGCCGTTTAGGAATTGCTCCTTCGCAGACCTCCTCAATTGCGCAACCGAAGGAACCATGGTGCCCGAACCGAGAAAACCCATGCGCCTGACACCGATCGGGCTGGTGCTGGTTCCTCTCGCCACCGTTTCACTGGTGTTCGCGCTCATCACACTCGTGGTGTTGGCGAGCGACATTCTGGAATTTGCCGCCCCGGAAGGACTGCTGATCGCCGGAGCATTGATTTATGCGGCGACGATATTCCTGTTGAGCCGCAGCGGCTTTGCCAATGTCCGCGAGTTGGAAACGCTCGGCGTGATGGATCCGCTCAGCCAGCTTCCCAATCGCCGCGCCCTGCACGCCGACATCGATCGTCATTCGCAAAGCGCCGAAGAGGTCGCCATTGCGCTGATCGACCTCGACAGTTTCAAGCAGATCAACGATCACTATGGCCATGCCGTTGGCGATCAGTTGATCCGGCAATGCGCGCAGGAAATGCGCGAAGTTTTTGGCGATGAAGCGCAGTGTTATCGTCTGGGCGGGGATGAGTTCTGCGCTGTCACTCACGGAAAGGTTGCGGGCACCATCCTCGAAGGCATGTGCCGCACCCTGCTCGAAAAATTGCAGGCTCCGGTTCCGCTGGGCCATCGGCAGATCGCGGTGGGCGCCAGCATCGGCCTTGCCCGCAGCACAATTGAGGATCGCCTGCCATCCTCGGAGCTGCTGCGCCGTTCGGATGTAGCGATGGAAATGTCCAAGCGCGGCGGGAAAATGCGCTGCACCTGGTTCAACCAGACATTCGACCAGCGCCGCGAAGCCGTGCGCGAGCTTGAAGACGAACTGCGTGCCGGGCTTGCCAACGGGGAATTCTCGCTCGCCTACCAGCCGCTCGTCGATGCGGCCAAGGGCGGGATTGTCGCAGTCGAGGCGCTGCTGCGTTGGGAACGCCGGGATGGCAAGAAGATCGGGCCGAACATTTTCATTCCTGTTGCCGAACAGTCAGGCATCATCAATCCGATCGGCTTGTGGGTGCTGCGCGAGGCGGTGACCAATGCCCTGCGCTGGGATGGCATCACGCTTTCCGTGAACATTTCCGCCGCCCAGCTGCGCAACCCGGAATTCCCCATCAAGCTGGGCGAGATACTCGAAGAAACCGGCTTCCCTCCGCATCTGCTCGAACTGGAAGTGACCGAAACCTGTCTGGTCCTGGACCCGGTGGTGGCTGAACGGGCTTTGGATGTGATCCGCAAATTCGGCGTGCGCATTTCGCTCGATGATTTCGGTACCGGCTACGCCTCGATCGGCTTCCTGCGCCAGTTCCGCTTCGAAAAGCTGAAACTTGATCGCAGCCTTGTGGTGCAGGCAGGCGAGGACGACGGCAGCCGCGCCATGATGCTTTCAAGCATCGCCGTTGCCCGCGCGCTCAAGATGGGCGTGACGGCCGAAGGGGTGGAAACCATTGAGCAAGCCGACATGGTTCGGCTCGCTGGATGTGACCAGATTCAGGGATGGCTTTATTACAAGGCCATGCCCGCACAGCAGATCGACACACTGATCGCACAGCAATGTGCCGAGCGGTGCGAACAATCAGGTGGACAGGCAGCATGAGCAAACATGACAAGCTGGAACCCGGTTTCGAGTTTGAGAGCGAGCCGGAATACCGCGAAGTGGCCGAAGACGCATTCGTGTATGAGGACAAGCCGGATGCGGTGACCAACTGGTTTCGGCAGCGCAGCACCAATCAGAAAGTGCTGCTGACGGTTGGCGCACCCTTTGCCATCGTGGGGATCACGGTCGCGACGACTTTCATCAGTCTTGGCATTATCAGTGCCTCTGTCGGCACAGGTAGCAAGGAAAGCCTTTCCAGCGCTGCGGCATCGATCGATACCTTGCGCTACATTCTGGTCGGCTTGGTAGTCGCCAGCATGGTTTTGACAGGATTCCTGTTCAGGGCGATCCGCAAGGATGTGATCGGCACTTCGCAACAACTCATTGATTGCCTTGGCCGCATTTGCGCCGGTCAACACAATATCGTCGTTCCGCACCGGGATCGCAGCGACGAATACGGGCAATTGGCTGACGTGACCGAACGCATGCGCCGCGCCGGGGTGCAATTTGAGAAACTCTACAAGGAAAGAGCACGCCGGGCAGAGAGCGAGCTTGAGGAAAAGACGCGCCTGCGCCTTGTCGAAGAGGAATCGCGGCTGGAACGCGAGCGCGCCCTTCGCAACATCGCCGATCAATTCGAACGGACTGTGGGCGATGTCGTGAGCGGCGTGGCGAGCGCGTCGAGCCAGCTTCAGGCGACTGCCACGATGATGGCAGCTACCGCCGAACAATCGAGCAATCGGACCTCGGAAGTCGCAGTTTCGATGGAGGAAGCGAATTCCGGAGCGACAGCAGCCGCCGCCGCGTCGGACGAATTCGCCATGTCGATCGGAGAGATCAGCCGGCAGGCGGCTTCATCGGCCGAACTGGCACGCAAGGCGACCCTTTCCGCCAATGAAGCCGACGCGACCATCACCGCCCTTGCCGATTCTGCACAGCAGGTCGGCCAGATCGTCGAGCTGATCCAGACGATCGCACAGCGCACCAACCTTTTGGCGCTCAACGCCTCGATCGAGGCAGCACGCGGCGGGGAAGCCGGGCGCGGCTTCGCTGTCGTAGCAAGCGAGGTCAAGGAACTCGCCATGCAGACGAGCAGGGCGACCGAGCAAGTTGCCGAACAGATCCGCACCATGCAGGATACAACCGGGGCAAGCGTGAGCGCATTGCGCTCGATCGCAGCCGAAGTGCAGCAGCTCGAAAGCACTGCGGTATCCATTGCCAGTGCGGTGGATCAGCAGTCGGTGGCCGGGCAAGACCTCGCCCGAAGCATCGACCTTGCCGCACGAGGAACCGAGCAAGTGGCGAGTACGATCAAGGAAGTGCGCGAATTGTCGATCTCGACAGGCACCGCCGCGAGCCAGGTGCTCGACAGTTCCACTGCGCTCGAACAGCAGGCCAGCACGCTGAGAACGCAGGTGGATCGCTTCCTCGCGAAAGTCCGGGAAAGCTGAGGCGCCTCGCCGCTGCGGTGCCGCTGTTAAAGCCAGCAGCAAGGCCAAAAGTGCATTTCGGCTTTGCAAAATATCGAAAAATCAACAATCTGGCGCCTGCGGGCAGGTAACTGCCGCTGCGAGGGAGGGGCGCGATGATCGATATTGAATGGGAACACGGCAAACGCTGGCAGGATGAACACCGCACGCGCTGGCGCGATGCGAGGGAAATCTGTAACATCAAGGCGCGCATTCCCACTGATCCGCTAACCGACATTCGCAACAGGAATGCCGCACTCGGCCAATTGTTTGACGGTCTGGGAAGGCGGTCACGTCGCGTCGCAATTCTCGGCTCCACCTGGTCGCAGGCGGATCTGTTTCCCAATCGCGCAATTGTGATCGACACGGACAAGGACGGCGTCGTCTGGTTCCTGAAGCCGGAGATGCTCCGGCCGGAGCACGCGAACAATGCATCGCGCTTTGTGCTGGCAGCTGGCGGGACGAAACTTTCGGCGCTGATGGACGCGCTGGATGCGAAGGGCATGTCGCTGATGACTGCCGGATCACACAAGGGCCAGTCGCTTGCAGGAGCAATCGCGACCGGTACACATGGTTCGTTCTTCAACGAAGCCGGGCTGGAAACCCATGTGCGGGGCATGCTTTTCGTTGCCGGGACGGATCATACGCACTGGATTGAGGATCCGGCCAATCCGGTGCTCTCACCTAGCTTTGCAGCGCAATTGGGCGGGCGCGGGCATGATCATCGGTTCAAGGATATCATCGTCCATCTCGGGGGGCTCGGATACCTCAACGTGGTCTTGCTTGAGGTCGTCCCCCGTTTCACTCTTTCCTGGGCCAAGGCCTGTGTGCCACTTGCACCCAGCTGGTGGGATCATGTCGCCGCTGGAAATTTCGCCGCCGCGACTGGATCGATCGGAAACGGCTCGCCGGTCTTCTACGAACTTACGTTTGATCCGAATGCGGGACCGGATGCAGATGTCATGCAATCGGTTTACTGGCGTGACGGGTCGGAACCGGCGCCCGCGCACAAGGCGGCATCGCCGGGCAATGCCCAGCACTATCTGACTCAGGCGCTCGATGATGATGTTGATGCGGCGCACCGCCGTGTTCTTACAGGCGAAAGTTCTGATGATGCGGCCGAGGCGGCTGGGGTTGGGGGCCTCATCAATGTACCCAAACTTGTATTCGCTGCGTTCCGCAAATCGCTGGCGAATGGCGGCGGAGCTTCAAGTGCGCCAGTTTCGCTGCGCCAGATTACCGAGGAGTGGAAGCCGCGCAAGATCGGGCCGCTCAGGATCGAAACCTTCAACGCCGCGATCTGTGTCGACAGGGCGCGCCTGCGTGAAGCCATGCAGGCGGGCTTTGAGATTGCGCGGGAGTACGATCCGCACTTTGTCTACACGATCCGCTTTGCCAAGCGGAGCCCGGCGGGGATGGGTTTCCTGCGCTTCGACAACAATGCCGTGATCAATGTCGACGGGTTGATGAAGAAATTTCCATTCTCCGACAGCGACGATGCGGCACGCGGGTTTTGCGA